>NZ_FMXH01000004.1:0-468507 GCF_900103575.1 Pseudomonas sp. NFACC51
AGCGCTTTGGTTACTTTCGCGCTTTTTGTACGGACCGGACACATGGTTGACGGGTGTGCGGGGACATGGTTGACACTTTCCAGCGAGCCAATTTCGCCGGAAAGCCATCATGCCCTGGACTACGAGAGATGCCATGAGCCTGAAAGAAGAGTTCGTTGCCTTAGCACGGCAACCCGGCAGCAATAAACGTGAGCTGTGTCGAAGATTCGGTATCAGCCCGCAAACAGCCTACAAGTGGCTAGATCGCTACAAGGCGCATGGTCAGCCTGGTCTGCAAGAGAAATCTCGCAGACCCGCGACCAGCCCCAAACTGACGCAGGTCGCCATGGAGGCGCAAGTCGTGGCCCTTAGGCTGGCCCATCCGGCATGGGGCGGACGCACGATTAGCAGCCTGTTGGAAAAACGTATCGCCCCCAGCACCGTCACCAATGTCTTGCACCGGCACGGCCTGATCCAGCCCTCTCAGAGAGAGCAATCGGCAACGCTGAGATTTGAACACGACGCGCCTAATGATCTTTGGCAGATGGATTTCAAAGGGCATTTTGCGCTGCAACAAGGTCGGTGCCATCCCCTGACCCTGCTGGACGATCATTCTCGGTTCAGCCTAGCCATTGAGGCTTGTGACAACGAACGGGGAGCCACGGTGAAGGAGAGGATGATCGAGGTTTTCCAACGCTATGGCTTGCCGGCGCGTATCAACGTCGATAACGGCCCACCCTGGGGCTCGCCACGCAATCCGGGTGAAGTGACAGAGCTGAGTATCTGGCTGATTCGCCTGGGGATCCGGATCAGTTTCAGCCGTCCTCGCCATCCTCAAACCAATGGAAAGATCGAACGTTTCCACCGCTCGCTCAAAGCAGAAGTGCTGGATGGGCGTCATTTTTCCACGCTAATGGACGCTCAATCGGCTTTTGATCGATGGCGTGAGGTTTATAACCTGCAGCGCCCCCATCAGGCGCTGGGCTACAAGGTGCCTATGGACCGCTATCGGAGCAGCCCCTGGGCGTATCCGCAGCAACTGTCAGAGTTTGAATATGGCCCGGATGATGTGTTGGCCAAGGTGTATCACAGTCGATTTCGCTTCCAGAAACGCTACTTCAGCATCGCCAAAGGACTGGTAGGACAGCACATCGCAATACGCCCTAACGCTGAAAGCGATGGCTTGTTTGACGTCTATTTCTGCCATCACTTCTTACGGACCTTCGACGTGAATAACCCTGACTACGGCGCATAATGTGTCCACTATGTCTCCGCACAGGTGTCAACCATGTGTCCGGTCCGTACACGCTTTTCGAAAGTGACCCGCCGTCAGGGCGGAACCCTAAGTGGCCGTTACCGCAGCAACGGATATACACCCAAAACCCGAAAATCCCGCCCATAAAAAAACGGCGCCTTCCCACCCTGGAAGAAGCGCCGTTTTTTAAGTGATCAACATGACCAACAAGCTGCGTCTCACAAAGCCCGCAACCGAACCACCCCTTAGTCGATGTATTCAAACAACTTGACGATCTTCTGCACCCCGGAAACACCCTGCACCAGGTTGGTCGCCTGGGCGGCCTCTTTCTTGGTCAGCAAGCCCAGCAGATAAACGATGCCATTCTCGGTCACAACCTTGATGCGCGAGCCAGGAATGCTGGCATCGGTGAGCATCTGGGTCTTGATCTTGGTGGTCAGCCACGCATCGTTCTGGCGCGCCAGCAGCGAGGAGGGTTGCAGGACTTGCAACTCGTTATGCACCGTCTTGACCCGTTGCACAGCGCTGGCTTCCTGTTCCGCCTTGGCCTTGAGGTCGGCGCGCGGGGTCTGGCCGGCCAGCAGTACGACGCCATTGAAGCTGGTGACGACGATGTGCGAGTTGTTGTCCAGGTCCGGGTCGGCCTTGGCGATGTTCACTCCCACTTTGGTTTCGATCAGGGAGTCGTCGATCTTGCTGCCGAAGGTGCGGGTGCCGCGGTCATCTTCAATCGGCTTTTCCCGGCTGGCGTTAACCACCGATGTGCAGCCGCTGATGCCGAGGCACAGGGTCAGGGCCAGAAGGCCTAGGCGATTAGGGGTCATTCTTCACTCCCGAACAGTTGGCTGTCGATCAAGTCGCAAAGGCAGTGGATCGCCAGCAGGTGGACTTCCTGGATACGTGCGGTGACATTGGCCGGTACGCGGATCTCGACGTCTTCTGGCAATAGCAGGGACGCCATGCCGCCGCCGTCACGACCGGTCAATGCTACGACAATCATTTCGCGATCATGTGCGGCCTGGATCGCTTGAATAATATTGGCCGAGTTGCCGCTGGTGGAAATCGCCAGCAATACATCGCCGGGTTGGCCCAGGGCGCGGATCTGTTTGGAGAATACCTCGTTGTAGCTGTAGTCGTTGGCGATCGAGGTGATCGTCGAGCTGTCGGTGGTCAGGGCGATCGCCGGCAGGCTCGGGCGTTCGCGTTCGAAGCGGTTGAGCAGTTCCGAAGAGAAGTGCTGGGCGTCGCCGGCCGAGCCGCCATTGCCGCACGAAAGCATCTTGCCCTCGTTGAGCAGGGCGTTGACCATCACTTGGCTGGCTTGCTCGATGTGCGGTGCAAGTACGTCCATCGCCTGTTGCTTGGTGTCGATACTGGCCTGAAAAAGCTGGCGAATTCGCGATTGCATGTCCATCTGTGTGACCTTAAGTAGCGCGGCTTATCGGCACAAACATGTGCGGCGCGCAAAGCAAAGAGCAAAAAAGTTAGGTGAAGGTGTCCGGCTCGGCATGGGCGCTCAACTGTCGAAGGCGTTCTGCAGCCAGTTCAACTGGGCGGCGTTGCTGTCGATGGCAACCACGTCGAAGCGGCAGGGATGATCGGCCCAGCGAGGCTCGCTTTGCAGAAAATACTGTGCGGCCAAAACCAGTTTCTGGCGCTTGCGCTCGTCAATGCTGTCGAGCGCGCCACCCCATTGAGTATTTTTTCTGTAGCGGACTTCGACGAATACTACTGTATCGCCGTCAAGCATGACCAGATCAAGCTCGCCGCGTTTGCACAACCAGTTCTGCGCCACCAGTCGCAGGCCGTGTTGCTGGAGATGCGCGAGGGCCTGGCCCTCGGCATCCCGTCCGCTTTGCTGGCGTGATCGGTCGGGCATCAGCGCTGGGTATCCGGCAGGCGCTGCACCTGGCCGTTGAGGAACTCGGCCCAAGGCAGTTGACGCTGTACGCGCTGGGTTGGAGACACTGCCAGGCTGCCCGACAGGCCTTCGATGCGGCTGTCCGGCAGCGTCTTGAGCTGGCCTAGGCGCGGTGCCAGGCGATAGGCGTCTACACCCATCGCGTACAGCCGGCCCAGGCTGCCGCCTGCCTGGGGCCACTGGGCGGTGACCTGCTTGCGCAGCGGGTCATTGGCGTCGAGCAGCCACGGGGTTTCGCAAAAGCGGATGCCGCTCATGTCGTTGTACTGGTTCTGGTCGCCGCTGGCGCTGAACACTGAAGAAGTGGCGTAGACCGGCACATCACCTGCGTACTGGAAGTTCAGGGTGGGCTTGATCTGCTGGGCCTGTTGCGGCGTCGAGGCCAGGAAGATGAACTCGATGTCCTGGCGACGGGACGGCTGGGCTGCGACCGTGGTGCCAACGGTGCTTTGCAGGCTCTTGGCGCGACCTTCGCTCTGGCGCAGCTGGAACATGTCGGCGATCTGCTGGGCCAGTTGGACCGGCTGGTCGACTCGTTCGATTGCGATGATGGTGCCGCCATTGGCCTGCCAGTCCTGGCTGAAGGCTTTCAGGACGCGATCGCCCCATTCACCCTTCGGTACCATGGCGGCGGCACGATGCAGGCCGTCGGCGCGGGCGCGACGGGAAACTTCGCGGGCTTCATCCTCGGGTGCCAGGCCGAACTGGAACAGTTGCGGGGGCCCTTGTTCACCTTCGCTGTAGTTCAGCGCCAGGGTGGTGATCGGCAGTTGCGGGCGGGTGCTGATCTGCTTGACCAGTGGTTTTTCCAGTGGTCCGACTACCAGTTGCACGCCGTCGGCCTGGGCCTTGCGATAGAACTCGTCCATGGAGGTCAGGCTGGAACTGTCATAGAACTGGATGCTTGGCGGCTTCTGGCCGGCCTGTTGGGCCTGGTAGTGCGCGGCCATGAAGCCCTCACGCAAGGCCTTGGCAACCGCAGCCAGCGGGCCATTTTGTGGCAGCAGCAGGGCAATCTTGCTCAACGGCTGGCTCGCCAGTTCCTTGAGCTTGACCAGTGGTGTCGGCAGTTGCAGGGCGGCGGGGTGTTTCGGGTTCTGTTCGCGCCAGTGGTCGATCGCCGCCTGCTGTTGTTCCAGGGTGCCGGCGGTCTTGACGGCCTGGGCCAGGCTCAGCCAGCCGCCAAGGTCGTCGTTGGAGCTTGCCTGCAACTGGTCGGTGGGCAGCGAGGCGATCAACGACCAGATGGATTCGTGGTTTTTTGCCGCAGCGTCGTTTTCCAGCAGGGGCGCGATGAAAATGCGCTCCTTGGCGGCGGCCAGGGTCTGGCCATCGGCCTCCAGGGCGCGGGCGCGGACGGTACCGGTACGGACCTGCTGCTCCACCGGCATTTCGCTCAGGTGTTGCAGGCTTGGGTGGGCCAGGGCGGTCAGTGCCGCCTTGGGCTGGTTGCGGGTCATCGCCAGTTCAGCCGACAGCGTGCTGGCGAAAATCTGCTGGCCGGGCTTGAGTTGTTCCATCGGCACTTGTTGCAGGATCTGTGCGGACTGGCCGGCATTGCCCTGGCGGTAGGCCAGGTCGGCAGCGCTCAGGCGCAGCAGGGCGGCTTTTTCCGGATTTTTGCTTTGGGTGGCCTGTTCGAGCAACTGCTCGATACTGGCATCCGGGGTGCGTGGAAGTTCGCCAAGGCTGGACGAGGGCGAGCTGGCGCAGGCCGCCAGGAGGGCAGCGAGGCAGAGGGCGGAGAGCAGCCGCAGGCAAGCGATCATGTAAGTGTTCCTGATACGAGATCAAATTAGCGTCGAATTGTACCCAAGCGCTGGCCGGGGCGCGATGTTAGTGGTGTGAATCGATCAATTTAGGTATTGCAAAGAGTGCGGCACAGCACAAAGGCACTGCCCTCCGTGGCGAGGGAGCTTGCTCCCGCTGGGCTGCGCAGCAGCCCCAAACCCATTCAACACGGTATATCCGGGGGGGGGGCGGCTGGCAGATTTTACGGCTGCTGCGCAGCCGAGCGGGAGCAAGCTCCCTCGCCACAATGGCTGATGTGAACAGCCGAGACGGCCTGCACACGCTACAATGGCGGTTTTTACCGATCATGAGGTATGTGTCTTGACTGCTCCAGGTGCTTTGAATTCCGCTGCCGGCGCGCTTTATGTGGTGGCGACGCCCATCGGCAACCTGGACGATATCAGTGCCCGTGCGCTGAAAATCCTGCAAGAGGTTGCCCTTATCGCAGCCGAAGACACCCGTCATTCCCAGCGCCTGCTGCAGCATTTCGGCATTTCCACGCCGTTGGCGGCCTGTCATGAACACAATGAGCGGGATGAGGGCAGTCGTTTCATTACCCGGCTGCTGGCGGGCGATAACGTCGCGCTGATTTCCGATGCAGGTACGCCGCTGATTTCCGACCCGGGCTATCATCTGGTGCGTCAGGCTCGGGCGGCGGGCATCAGCGTGGTGCCGGTGCCGGGCGCTTGTGCATTGATCGCGGCGCTGTCGGCGGCGGGCCTGCCGTCGGACCGTTTCATCTTCGAAGGTTTCCTGCCGGCCAAGGCGGTGGGGCGTCGGGCGCGCCTGGAGGCTATAAAGGAAGAACCACGCACGCTGATCTTTTATGAGGCGCCGCACCGCATTCTGGAATGCCTGCAAGACATGGAACTGGTGTTCGGCGCCGAGCGCCCGGCACTGCTGGCTCGCGAGTTGACCAAGACCTTCGAAACCCTCAAGGGGTTGCCGTTGGCGCAGCTGCGAGCCTTCGTCGAAAGCGACAGCAACCAGCAGCGCGGCGAGTGTGTCGTGCTGGTGGCCGGGTGGACAGCCCCGGAAAGTGAAGACGCTGTCAGCAGTGAAGCGATGCGCGTCCTGAACCTGCTACTCGAGGAAATGCCGCTCAAGCGTGCCGCGGCCCTTGCGGCGCAAATCACTGGCGAGCGCAAGAATGTGCTGTACCAGGTCGCACTGGAAAAACAGAAAGGCCAGTGAAACCAAGGCGTGGGTCTGGCCCAAGGCTTTTAGCGCTTGTTCTTCAAGCGCTCTACCGTTAACCTTCGCGGCGGAGAGTCGATCGGACAGTCGCTGCCCTCTATGAGAATTAGGGGGGGGAGGAAAGTCCGGGCTCCATAGGGCGAAGTGCCAGGTAATGCCTGGGAGGCGTGAGCCTACGGAAAGTGCCACAGAAAATAACCGCCTAAGCGCTTCGGCGCCGGTAAGGGTGAAAAGGTGCGGTAAGAGCGCACCGCACGGCTGGCAACAGTTCGTGGCTAGGTAAACCCCACTTGGAGCAAGACCAAATAGGGTCCCAAGGCGTGGCCCGCGCTGGGACCGGGTAGGTTGCTAAAGATGTCCAGTGATGGCCATCGTAGACGAATGACTGTTCAAGACAGAACCCGGCTTACAGATCGACTCTCCACCTTTTCCCTTCCTGCTGGAATCACTGGCAGACGCAGTTCCTAATACCAAAAAAATCTTACTCTTAACAAATCACTTTAACTTGTGCGCGCAGCCTCCTGTGCTTCCTCGGGTTGAGGTGAAATTTCCTACGTCAGATTCTTGTTACCCCTCCTGAAACGCTCCTAAATCTCCGATCTATAAGGCTTTTCCTTCAATCCGCGCCTTGACGGTGCGGTGGGCGCATTCCTATAGTGTGCGCAAGTGGCGGAAAGTGGCATGAAGTGGGTTTTTTTGAAGGTAAAACGCCAAAAAGTGGAGAAACGCAGACGTGTTTCGCGGAGCTAACGCTATCAGTCTCGATGCAAAAGGCCGTCTCGCCATGCCGAGCCGGTATCGTGACGAGCTCGTTTCGCGAAGTTCGGGGCAGTTAATCGTCACGATCGACGCCGTTGATCCATGTTTGTGTGTTTACCCTCTTGATGAGTGGGAAATCATCGAAACCAAACTGCGCGCACTGCCTTCGTTGCGTGAAGAAAACCGCCGTTTGCAACGTTTGCTGATCGGCAATGCCGTCGACCTCGAACTCGATGGCAGCGGTCGTTTCCTGGTTCCGCCGCGCCTGCGCGAATACGCCAAGCTGGACAAGCGCGCGATGCTGGTAGGCCAACTGAACAAGTTCCAGCTGTGGGACGAAGATGCCTGGAATGCGGTTTCTGCCGCCGACCTCGCTGCTATTCAACAACCGGGCGCCATGCCTGATGAACTGCGTGATTTGATCCTGTGACTATTGATAGCGGCTTTAACCACATCACCGTACTGCTTGACGAAGCCGTCGAGGCTCTCGCCGTACGTCCTGATGGCTGCTATCTGGACGGCACATTCGGGCGTGGCGGACACAGCCGGTTGATTCTCAGCAAGCTCGGTCCGGGTGGCCGGTTGCTGGGGTTCGACAAGGATCCTCAAGCGATTGCCACCGGGCAAGCGCTGGCGGCCGAAGACGGCCGCTTTGTCATTGTGCAACGCAGTTTTGCCGAGCTGGCTTCGGAAGTCGCCGAGCGTGGCCTGGCCGGCAAGGTCAGTGGCGTGCTGCTCGACCTGGGCGTGTCTTCGCCCCAACTGGACGACCCGGAGCGCGGTTTCAGTTTCCTCAATGACGGCCCGCTGGACATGCGCATGGATCCGTCCCGTGGCATCAGTGCCGCCGAATTCGTCAATACCGCCCCGGTGGAAGAAATCGCCCGGGTCTTCAAGGAATACGGCGAAGAGCGTTTCTCCGGCCGCATGGCTCGCGCCGTGGTCGAACGCCGCGACATCAAGCCATTCGAGCGCACCGGCGACCTGGCCGAGGTGCTGAAAGTGGCCAATCCGGCCTGGGAGAAGGGCAAGAACCCGGCGACTCGTGCGTTCCAGGGCTTGCGCATCCACGTCAATAACGAGTTGGGCGATCTGGAAGTCGGTCTCGAAGCGGCGCTTGAAGCGCTGGAGATCGGCGGTCGGCTGGTGGTGATCAGCTTCCATTCCCTGGAAGACCGTATCGTCAAGCTGTTCATGCGCAAACTCACCAAGGGTGAAGCCGATAACCTGCCGCGCAACCTGCCTGTGCGTTTCGAAGCCTTCGTGCCAAAAATCAAGATCCATGGCAAAGCGCAGTTCGCCTCCGAGGCTGAACTCAAGGCCAACCCACGTGCCCGTAGCGCCGTCATGCGCGTCGCGGAGAAGTTGCGGTGAGCAAGCTCTTCGCCAAGCCCCTGCCCGGCGGCAGCTTTTTCATGTTGCTGCTGTTTATCGGCGTGCTCGTGTCGGCCATCGCCGTGTCCTATAGTGCGCACTGGAACCGGCAGCTTCTCAATTCCCTTTACAACGAGCTGAGCGTGCGTGACAAGGCGCAGGCCGAGTGGGGCCGGTTGATCCTGGAGCAGAGCACCTGGACTGCCCATAGCCGTATCGAAGTGTTGGCCACCGAGCAGCTGAAAATGCGCATTCCCGGCGCTGCCGAAGTGCAGATGGTGGCGCCATGATGAAACTCGAAGGGGCGCTGTTCCCGTGGCGGTTTCGTCTGGTCCTGGGCTTGCTCGGGATCATGGTGGCGGCGATTTCGTGGCGCATCATCGACCTGCAAGTCGTCGACCGTGATTTCCTCAAGGGGCAGGGCGATGCGCGCAGCGTGCGGCATATTCCGATCCCGGCTCACCGTGGCTTGATCACCGACCGCAATGGCGAACCCCTGGCCGTGAGCACCCCGGTGACCACCTTGTGGGCCAACGCCAAGGAAATGCAGTTGGCCAAGGAAAAATGGCCGGCACTGGCCGCTGCCCTCGGGCAGGATCCCAAGGCCCTGGCCGAGCGCCTCGAAGCCCAGGCCAACAAGGAATTCATTTATCTGGTACGCGGCTTGACCCCCGAACAGGGCCAGAGCGTGCTCGATCTGAAAGTACCTGGTGTCTACGGCATCGAAGAGTTCCGGCGTTTCTATCCGGCCGGTGAAGTCACGGCCCATATGGTCGGGTTTACCGACATTGATGACCGAGGGCGCGAAGGTGTCGAACTGGCCTATGACGAATGGCTCGCCGGGGTCGCCGGCAAGCGCCAAGTCATCAAGGATCGGCGCGGCAGGCTGATCAAGGATGTCCAAGTCACCAAAAACGCCAAGGCCGGCAAGCCCTTGGCGTTGTCCATTGACCTGCGCCTGCAATACCTGGCCAACCGTGAACTGCGCAATGCCATCGTCGAGAACGGTGCCAAGGCCGGCAGCCTGGTGATCATGGACGTGAAGACCGGCGAGATCCTGGCGATGGTCAACCAGCCGACCTACAACCCGAACAACCGTCGCAACCTGCAACCGGCGATGATGCGCAACCGCGCGATGATCGACGTGTTCGAGCCCGGTTCGACCATGAAAGCCGTGTCCATGGCCGCCGCCCTGGAAACCGGGCGCTGGAAACCAAGCGACACCGTCGAGGTGTACCCGGGCACCCTGCAGATCGGCAAGTACACCATTCGTGACGTGTCCAAGACCGAAGGCCCGGTGCTCGACCTGACCGGCATCCTGATCAACTCCAGTAACGTGGGCATGAGCAAGATCGCCTTCGATATCGGCGGCGAGACGATTTATCGCCTGGCCCAGAAAATCGGCCTCGGCCAGGACACCGGCCTGGGCTTCCCGGGCGAGCGTGTCGGCAACCTGCCGAACTACCGGGACTGGCGCAAGGCTGAAACCGCTACGTTGTCCTACGGCTACGGTGTTTCCGTGACCGCGATCCAACTGGTCCACGCGTTCTCCGCGTTGGCGAACAACGGGCGTATCGCCCCGCTGACCCTGATCAAGACCGACAAGGCGCCGCAGACCACCCAGGTGATCCCGGAGAACGTCGCCAAGACTATGCAGGGCATGCTGCAACAGGTGATCGAGGCCCCGCGCGGTGTCTATCGCGCCCAGGTGCCGGCCTATCACGTGGCAGGTAAGTCGGGTACCGCCCGTAAAACCTCCGTGGGCACTAAAGGCTACGCCGAGAATTCCTACCGTTCGCTGTTTGCCGGCTTCGGCCCGATGAGCGACCCGCGCTACGCCATCGTTGTGGTCATCGATGAGCCGAGCAAGGCGGGCTACTTCGGTGGCCTGGTCTCGGCACCGGTGTTCAGCAAAGTGATGTCCGGCACCCTGCGCCTGATGAACATTACCCCGGATAACCTGCCGCCGACCCAGCAAGCGAATACCGCACCGGTCGTGCCCTTGAAAGCCGAAGGAGGGCGTGGCTGATGTCCCTGAGCCTGAACAAGATTTTCGCCCACGCCGGTCACGATCTGCTGATTCGCGAACTGGCCCTGGACAGCCGCAATGTCCGCGCCGGGGACTTGTTCCTGGCGGTGCCGGGTGCCCGTTTCGATGGCCGTGCCCACATCGCCGATGCCTTGAAGCGTGGCGCGGCTGCCGTGGCGTATGAAGTGGCCGGGGCGACCGTGCTGCCGATCACCGACGTTCCGCTGATTCCGGTCAAGGGCCTGGCGGCCCAGCTGTCGGACATCGCTGGGCGTTTCTATGGCGACCCGAGCCGTCACCTGAACCTGGTGGGCGTGACCGGTACCAACGGCAAGACCAGCGTGACCCAACTGGTGGCCCAGGCCCTGGACCTGCTAGGCCAGCATTGCGGCATCGTCGGGACCCTGGGCAACGGCTTCCATGGCGCGCTGGAAAGTGGCCTGCACACCACGCCGAACCCGATTGCCGTGCAGGCGACCCTGGCGGACCTGAAGAAGGCCGGTGCCAAGGCCGTTGCGATGGAAGTCTCTTCCCATGGCTTGGACCAGGGCCGTGTGACCGCGCTGGCGTTCGATGTCGCGGTGTTGACCAACCTGTCCCGGGATCACCTGGATTACCACGGCACCATGCAGGCCTACGGTGAGGCCAAGGCCAAGCTGTTTGCCTGGAATGACCTGAAGTGCCGGGTCATCAACCTCGATGACGAATTCGGTCGGCAACTGGCTGCCGAAAAGCGCGAGTCGCGGTTGATCACCTACAGCCTGGAAGATGCCAGCGCCTACCTTTATGTACGCCAGGCGCAATTCAATGACGAAGGCGTGCGCGCCACGCTGGTCACGCCCCAGGGCGAGCACCACTTGCGCAGCACTTTGCTTGGCCGCTTCAACCTGAGCAACGTATTGGCGGCCATCGGCGCCTTGCTCGGCCTGGACTACGCGCTGGACGAAATTCTCAAGGTCCTGCCGAAGCTCGAAGGCCCGGCCGGTCGCATGCAGCGTTTGGGCGGTGGGACTCAACCTCTGGTTGTGGTCGATTACGCCCATACCCCTGACGCGTTGGAAAAAGTTCTCACGGCCCTGCGTCCTCACGCCAAGGGCAGGTTGCTGTGCCTGTTCGGCTGCGGTGGCGATCGTGACCGCGGCAAACGCCCACTGATGGCTGAAGTCGTGGAGCGGTTGGCAGACGGCGTGCTGGTCACCGACGACAACCCTCGTACCGAAGATCCGCAGCGGATTTTCGACGACATCCGCGCCGGTTTTACGGCTGTGGATAACGTCACCTTCGTCGCCGGCCGCGGTCAGGCCATTGCCCAGTTGATCGCCAGCGCCTCGGCGGACGATGTCATCGTCCTGGCCGGCAAGGGCCATGAGGATTATCAGGAAATCAACGGCGAACGCCATGCGTTCTCCGACCTGGTGGAAGCCGATCATGCCCTGACCGCGTGGGAGGTGGCCCATGCTTAAGGCCCTGAAACTCAGCGAACTGACCAATGCCCTGAATGCGCGCTTGCTTGCTGCGGATGCCAGCTTCGATGGCGTCAGCATCGACAGCCGGGCCATTGCCCCGGGTCAACTGTTCGTTGCCCTGGCCGGACCGCGTTTCGACGGCCACGATTACTTGAACGAAGTCGCCGCCAAAGGCGCGGTCGCGGCACTGGTCGAGCGGGAAGTGACCAACAGTACGCTGCCGCAGTTGCTGGTCGCTGACACCCGTCAGGCCCTGGGCCAACTGGGCGCGTTGAACCGCGCCGGGTTTGACAAGCCGGTGGCGGCCATCACCGGCTCCAGCGGCAAGACCACCGTCAAGGAAATGCTCGCCAGCATCCTGCGCACGCGCGGTCTGGTGCTGGCGACCCGTGGCAACCTGAACAATGACCTCGGCGTGCCACTGACCTTGCTGGAACTGGCGCCGGAACACAGCGCCGCTGTCATCGAGCTGGGGGCTTCGCGGCTCGGCGAGATTGCCTACACCGTGGCCATGACCAAGCCTCATGTGGCGGTGCTCAACAACGCCGGGACTGCTCACGTCGGCGAGTTCGGCGGCCCGGAAAAAATCGTCGAGGCCAAGGGCGAGATCATCGAAGGGCTGGATGCCGATGGCGTCGCTGTGCTGAATCTCGACGACAAGGCCTTCGAAATCTGGAAGACCCGGGCGGGCGAGCGCAAGGTGCTGACTTTTGCCCTGAGCAACCTCGCCGCGAATTTCTACGCCAGCGACCTGGACCGCGATGCCCGCGGTTGCCCGGCCTTCAACCTGCACAGTCCGGATGGCGCCGAGCGGGTGCAATTGAACCTGCTCGGCACGCATAACGTGGCCAACGCCCTGGCCGCGGCGGCTGCCGCCCATGCGCTGGGCGTGTCGCTGCCGGGCATTGTCGCCGGGCTGAACGCCGTGCAGCCGGTCAAGGGGCGCTCTGTTGCGCAACTGGCCAGTAATGGCATGCGCGTGATCGACGACACCTATAACGCCAACCCGTCGTCCATGTGCGCAGCCGTGGATATCCTCGCCGGTTTCTCCGGCCGTACCGTATTGGTGCTGGGGGATATCGGTGAGCTGGGCGAGTGGGCGCAACAGGGGCATCACGATGTCGGTGCCTATGCGCGCGGCAAGGTCGACGCACTGTATGCGGTCGGTCCGATGATGGCCCATGCGGTCGCCGCGTTTGGCGAGCACGCACGGCATTTCACCACTCAGGCCGAGCTGATCCAGGCCCTGGGCGCCGAGCAGGATCCGAACACCACCTTATTGATCAAGGGCTCACGCAGCGCAGCGATGGAAAACATCGTCGCGGCGCTGTGCGGTGCCTCCACGGAGAAACATTAATGCTGCTGCTGCTAGCGGAGTACCTGCAACAGTTCCACAAAGGCTTCGCGGTCTTCCAGTACCTGACCCTGCGCGGGATCCTGGGTGTGCTGACCGCGCTGTCGTTGTCGCTGTTCCTGGGCCCGTGGATGATCCGCACTCTGCAGAACCTGCAAATCGGCCAGTCGGTTCGTAACGATGGCCCGCAATCGCACCTGTCCAAATCCGGCACCCCGACCATGGGCGGCGCGCTGATCCTGTCGTCCATCGGCATCAGCACCCTGCTCTGGGCCGACCTGGCGAACCGGTATGTCTGGGTCGTGCTGTTGGTGACCTTGTTCTTCGGGGCCATCGGCTGGGTTGACGACTACCGCAAGGTCATCGAGAAGAACTCCCGTGGGCTGCCAAGCCGCTGGAAGTATTTCTGGCAGTCGGTGTTCGGCCTCGGCGCGGCGATCTTCCTTTATATGACCGCTGCTTCGCCGGTGGAGACCACCCTGATCCTGCCGATGCTCAAGGACTACAGCATTCCGCTGGGCGCAGGTTTCATCGTGCTGACCTACTTGGTGATCGTCGGTTCGAGCAACGCGGTCAACCTCACCGACGGCCTCGATGGCCTGGCGATCATGCCTACGGTCATGGTCGGCGGCGCCCTGGGGATCTTCTGCTACCTGTCGGGTAACGTGAAATTCGCTGAATACCTGCTGATCCCTTATGTACCGGGGGCGGGTGAACTGATCGTGTTCTGCGGCGCGCTGATCGGTGCCGGCCTGGGCTTCCTGTGGTTCAACACCTACCCGGCACAAGTCTTTATGGGAGACGTCGGCGCGCTGGCGCTGGGCGCGGCCCTGGGCACCATCGCGGTCATCGTTCGCCAGGAAATCGTCCTGTTCATCATGGGCGGTGTGTTCGTGATGGAGACCCTGTCAGTCGTCATTCAGGTTGCTTCCTTTAAATTGACCGGCCGCCGCGTATTCCGCATGGCGCCGATCCACCACCACTTTGAACTCAAGGGCTGGCCCGAGCCGCGTGTGATCGTCCGTTTCTGGATCATCACCGTGATTCTGGTACTGGTCGGCCTTGCCACCCTGAAGCTGAGGTAGAACGAGTGTCCCTGATCGCTTCTGACCACTTCCGCATCGTTGTCGGCCTCGGCAAGAGCGGCATGTCCCTGGTTCGCTTCCTGGCGAGCCGGGGCGTGTCGTTTGCCGTCGCCGATACGCGGGAAAATCCACCTGAGCTGGCCACGCTGCGCCGTGACTATCCCCAGGTGGACGTGCGTTGTGGCGAGCTGGACGTCGAGTTCCTGTGCCGCGCCGATGAGCTCTACGTGAGCCCCGGCCTGGCCCTGGCGACTCCGGCCCTGCAGGCGGCCGCTGCCCGTGGCGTGAGATTGTCCGGCGACATCGAGCTGTTCGCGCGCAACGCCAAGGCGCCGATCGTTGCCATCAGCGGCTCCAACGCCAAGAGCACCGTCACTACCCTGGTGGGCGAGATGGCTGCGGCGGCCGGCAAGCGCGTCGCCGTGGGCGGCAACCTGGGCACCCCGGCGCTGGACCTGCTCAGTGACGACGTCGAGCTGTACGTGATGGAGTTGTCGAGCTTCCAGCTCGAAACCACCGACCACCTGGGCGCCGAAGTGGCGACCGTGCTCAACATCAGCGAAGACCACATGGACCGCTACAGCGGCCTGCCGGCTTATCACCTGGCCAAGCACCGGATCTTCCGTGGTGCCCGGCAAGTGGTGTTCAACCGCCAGGATGCCCTGACTCGTCCATTGTTGGGCGAGGGCATGCCGTGCTGGTCCTTCGGCCTGGGTGTGCCGGACTTCAAAGGCTTCGGGCTGCGTGAGGAGAATGGCGAAAAATACCTGGCCTTCGAATTCCAGAACCTGATGCCGGTGCGCGAACTGAAGATTCGCGGCGCCCACAACCAGGCCAACGCCCTGGCAGCCCTGGCCCTGGGGCATGCGGTCGGCCTGCCGTTCGACGCCATGCTGTCGGCCCTGCGTAGTTTTGCCGGTCTCGAACACCGCTGCCAGTGGGTGCGCAACCTCGATGGCGTGGCCTGGTACAACGACTCCAAGGCCACCAATGTCGGTGCCGCGCTGGCGGCCATCGAAGGGCTGGGGGCGGACATCGCAGGCAAGCTCGTGCTGATCGCCGGCGGCGACGGCAAGGGCGCCGACTTCAAGGACCTGCGCGACCCGGTGGCGGCCAACTGCCGTGCCGTGGTGCTGATGGGCCGCGACCGTGAATTGATCGCCCAGGCGCTCGGCGATGCCGTGCCGCTGGTTCGGGTCGGTTCGCTGGACGAGGCGGTGCAACAGTGCCGCGCCCTTGCGCAACCAGGCGATGCGGTGCTGTTGTCGCCGGCCTGCGCCAGTTTCGACATGTTCAAGAACTATGAAGAGCGCGGGCAGCTGTTCGCCCGGGCCGCGGAGGACTTGGCATGAGCCTGATGAACATCATCAAGCCGTACCCGTCGCCGCTGATCACCGGGCGCGGCATCGACCTGGATTTCCCGATGCTTGCCGGTTGCCTGGCACTGCTGGGCCTGGGCCTGGTGATGATCACGTCCGCCTCGTCGGAAGTGGCCGCCGTGCAGTCGGGCAACACGCTTTATCACATGATCCGCCACCTGATTTACCTGGTGATCGGCCTGGGCGCGTGCATCGTCACCATGATGGTGCCAATCGCTACCTGGCAGCGCCTGGGCTGGATGATGCTGCTCGGTGCCTTCGGCCTGTTGGTGATGGTGCTGGTGCCGGGTATCGGCCGCGAGGTCAACGGCTCGATGCGCTGGATTGGCTTCAGTTTCTTCAACGTGCAGCCTTCGGAGATCGCCAAGGTCTTCGTGGTGATTTTCCTGGCCGGTTACCTGGTGCGTCGCCAGAAAGAAGTGCGCGAGAGCTGGATGGGGTTCTTCAAGCCGTTTATCGTCTTGCTGCCGATGGCGGGCCTGCTGCTGATGGAGCCGGACTTCGGCGCCACGGTGGTGATGATGGGCGCCGCGGCGGCGATGCTGTTCCTCGGTGGGGTCGGGCTGTTTCGTTTCATCCTGATGGTGGCGTTGGCGGTGGCGGCTGTGACCGTGCTGGTCCAGGCGCAACCGTACCGGATGGCGCGCCTGATCACCTTTACCGACCCGTGGGCCGACCAGTTCGGCTCCGGCTATCAATTGACCCAGGCCTTGATTGCCTTCGGTCGCGGCGAATGGCTGGGCGTGGGCCTGGGCAACAGTGTGCAGAAGCAGTTCTACCTGCCGGAAGCCCACACCGACTTCGTGTTCTCGGTCCTGGCCGAAGAGCTGGGCGTGGTCGGCTCCCTGTGCACCGTCGCCCTGTTCGTGTTCGTCTGCGTACGCGGCATGTACATCGGCTTGTGGGCCGAAAAGGCCAAGCAGTTTTTTGCCGCTTACGTGGCGTATGGCTTGTCGTTCCTGTGGATCGGCCAGTTCCTGATCAACATCGGCGTGAACGTTGGCCTGTTGCCGACCAAGGGCCTGACGCTGCCGTTCCTCAGTTATGGCGGCAGTTCCCTGGTGATCTGCTGTGCCTGTCTCGGCCTGTTGCTGCGTATCGAATGGGAGAGCCGAACCCACCTGGGCAGCGAAGAGATGGAGTTTCAAGAGAGCGACTTCGCCGAGGAGCCGATTCATGGGCGCTAACGTGCTGATCATGGCGGGTGGTACCGGCGGGCACGTATTCCCGGCGCTGGCCTGTGCCCGGGAGTTCCAGGCGCGCGGCTACACCGTGCACTGGCTGGGCACGCCACGGGGCATCGAGAACGAACTGGTGCCAGCTGCCGGCCTTGAGCTGCACCGGATCGACGCCAGCGGCCTGCGGGGCAAGGGCAAGTTGTCGTTGCTCAAGGCGCCGCTGATGCTGCTCAAGTCGATCAGGCAGGCGCGGGCGATCATCCGTCGGTTGCGCCCGGTGTGCGTGGTCGGGTTTGGCGGTTATGTGACCGGTCCTGGTGGTGTTGCGGCGAAATTGGCCGGTGTGCCGGTGATCGTTCACGAACAGAACGCCGTGGCCGGTACCGCCAATCGGTTACTGGTGCCGTTGGCCGCCCGGGTCTGTGAAGCCTTTCCCGACACCTTTACCCTGTCGGGCAGCCGCCGCACCACCGGTAATCCGGTGCGTACCGAGCTGTTTTTTGATGCGCCGCGCCCGGCCCTGGCTGGACGCAAGGCACGTCTACTGGTCCTGGGCGGAAGCCTGGGGGCCGAACCGTTGAACAAATTGCTGCCCGAAGCCTTGTCGCAGGTTGCCCCCGAGCTGCGGCCGGAAGTGTTTCACCAGGCTGGCAAAAACCACGATGAAGTGACCGCCGAGCGCTATCGCGCGGCCGGCGTCGAGGCGCAAGTACAGCCTTTCATCAACGACATGGCCCAAGCCTATGGCTGGGCCGACCTGGTGGTCTGCCGCGCAGGCGCGCTGACCATCAGTGAACTGGCTGCCGCCGGTCTGCCCTCGATGCTGGTGCCTTTGCCCCACGCCATCGACGATCACCAGACCCGTAACGCCGATTATTTGGCCCGTGAAGGCGCTGCCTTCCTGATGCCGCAAAGAACGACTGGCGCCGCGGATCTTGCCGCCCGCCTGACAGAGGTTTTGATGCAGCCGCAACGACTTGAAGACATGGCCCGCGCCGCACGCCGCCTGGCCAAACCCGATGCCACGAGCCAAGTGGTCGATACCTGCCTGGAGGTGGCCCATGGTTGAGAATCGCAAAGCCATGCCGCAACCGGAAATGCGCCGTATCCGTCGCATCCACTTCGTCGGTATCGGCGGCGTGGGCATGTGCGGGATTGCCGAAGTGCTGCTGAACCTGGGTTATCAGGTTTCCGGTTCCGACCTGAAAGCCTCCCCGGTCACCGAGCGCCTGGAATCCTTCGGCGCCCAGATATTTA
The DNA here is from genome assembly GCF_900103575.1 of Pseudomonas sp. NFACC51. Classification (NCBI taxonomy): domain Bacteria; kingdom Pseudomonadati; phylum Pseudomonadota; class Gammaproteobacteria; order Pseudomonadales; family Pseudomonadaceae; genus Pseudomonas; species Pseudomonas sp. NFACC51. The sequence goes on from NZ_FMXH01000004.1 coordinate 18,025, forward strand.
TCGGCCACCGTGCCGAGAACGCCGCCAATGCCGACGTGCTGGTGGTTTCCAGTGCCGTGAACACGTCCAACCCGGAAGTCGCCACCGCCCTGGAGCGCCGTATCCCCGTGGTACCACGGGCCGAGATGCTGGCCGAGCTGATGCGTTATCGCCACGGCATCGCCGTCGCCGGTACCCACGGCAAGACCACCACTACCAGCCTGATCGCCTCGGTGTTCGCGGCCGGTGGCCTGGACCCGACCTTCGTGATCGGTGGGCGCCTGAACGCCGCGGGCACCAATGCCCAGCTGGGCACCAGCCGCTACCTGATCGCCGAAGCCGACGAGAGCGATGCGAGCTTCCTGCACCTGCAACCGCTGGTGGCCGTGGTCACCAACATTGACGCCGACCACATGGCGACCTACGACGGCGACTTCAACAAGCTGAAGAAAACCTTCGTCGAATTCCTGCACAACCTGCCGTTCTACGGTTTGGCGGTGGTGTGCCTGGACGACCCGGTGGTGCGTGAAATCCTGCCGCTGATCAAGCGTCCGACCGTGACCTACGGTTTCGGCGAAGACGTCGACGTGCGCGCCATCAACGTGCGCCAGCAGGGCATGCAGACGTTCTTCACCGTACTGCGCCCCGATCGCGAGCCGTTGGATGTGTCGGTGAACATGCCCGGCAACCACAACGTACTCAATGCTTTGGCCACCATCTGCATCGCCACCGACGAAGGCGTCAGCGATGAAGCCATCGTTCAGGGCCTGTCCGGGTTCCAGGGCGTGGGCCGACGTTTCCAGGTCTACGGCGAACTGCCGGTGGACGGCGGCAACGTGATGCTGGTGGACGACTACGGCCACCATCCGACCGAAGTCGCGGCGGTGATCAAGGCCGTGCGCGGTGGTTGGCCGGATCGGCGCCTGGTGATGGTCTACCAGCCGCACCGCTACAGCCGCACTCGCGACCTGTATGACGATTTCGTCCAGGTGCTGGCCGACGCCAACGTGTTGCTGTTGATGGAGGTCTATCCGGCCGGTGAAGAACCGATCCCGGGGGCCGACAGCCGTCAGCTGTGCCACAGCATCCGCCAGCGCGGTCAGTTGGACCCGATCTACATCGAGCGCGGCGTGGAGTTGGCACCGCTGGTCAAGCCGCTGCTGCGCGCCGGCGACATCCTGCTGTGCCAGGGTGCCGGTGACATTGGTGGCCTGGCCCCGAAACTGTTGAAAAGTCCGTTATTCGCCGGAGCAATCGTGGCCTCCAGCGAGGGGAAACTGAAATGACTGCTGCCTACGCCAACCTGGTCTCGACCCTTGACCCGAAAGCCTTCGGCCGCGTTGCCGTGCTGTTCGGCGGCAAGAGCGCCGAGCGCGAGGTATCCCTCAAGTCCGGTAACGCCGTGCTGCAAGCCCTGCAAAGCGCCGGTGTCGACGCATTCGGCATCGACGTGGGCGACGATTTCCTGCAGCGCCTGCTGAGCGAAAAAATCGACCGCGCGTTCATCATTCTCCACGGCCGCGGCGGTGAAGACGGCAGCATGCAGGGCCTGCTTGAATGCCTGGGTATTCCCTACACCGGCAGCGGCATCCTGGCTTCCGCCCTGGCGATGGACAAACTGCGCACCAAGCAGGTCTGGCACAGCCTTGGCATCCCGACACCGCGTCACGCCGTGCTGGCGTCCGAGGCCGATTGTATTTCGGCGGCCACGGAACTGGGCTTCCCTTTGATCGTCAAACCGGCCCATGAAGGTTCAAGTATCGGCATGGCGAAAGTGAATTCGCTGCCTGAGTTGACCGCGGCATGGAAAGACGCCAGTTCCTACGATTCGCAAGTGTTGGTCGAACAATGGATCTCCGGTCCCGAGTTCACCATCGCCACCCTGCGTGACCAGGTGTTGCCCCCGATTGCGCTGGGCACGCCCCACACGTTCTACGACTACGACGCCAAGTACATCGCCAACGATACCCAGTACCGCATTCCCTGTGGGCTGGACGCTGCCAAGGAAAAAGAACTGATGGACCTCACGGCCAAGGCCTGTGAGGCGCTGGGTATCGCCGGTTGGGGCAGGGCAGACGTGATGCAGGACGCCGATGGGCAGTTCTGGTTCCTGGAAGTCAACACCGCGCCTGGCATGACCGACCACAGCCTGGTGCCGATGGCGGCTCGCGCCGCCGGTCTGGATTTCCAGCAACTGGTGGTGTCGATCCTGGCCGCCAGTGTCGGCCATCAAGAGCCAAGAGGTTAAGCCATGCAAGGCGCATCGCTTCGTCATCAGCCATCCGCACCCGGTCGCAAGCCGGTGCCGCGGGGTGCCAGCCGAATGGTGGCCAAAGAGCCGATGTCGGCGCGCTTGCCGAAAGCCAATTTTGGTTTTCTCAAGAGCTTGTTCTGGCCGGTGCTGCTGGTGGCGTTGGGGTTCGGTACGTATGAAGGCGCGCAACGGTTGCTGCCTTATGCCGACCGGCCGATCGCCCGGATCAACGTCCAGGGCGACCTGAGCTACATCAGCCAGCAGGCCGTGCAGCAGCGGATCGCTCCGTTCGTCGCGTCGAGTTTCTTCACCATCGACCTGGCGGGCATGCGCAAAGAACTGGAGCAGATGCCTTGGATCGCCCACGCCGAAGTCCGCCGGGTGTGGCCCGACCAGGTGTCGATCCGCCTGGAAGAGCAATTGCCGGTGGCCCGTTGGGGCGACGAGTCGTTGTTGAACAACCAGGGCCAGGCGTTTACGCCGCGGGAACTGGCCAACTATGAACATTTGCCACAACTGTTCGGTCCACAGCGGGCCCAGCAGCAAGTGATGCAGCAGTACCAGGTGTTGAGCCAGATGTTGCGGCCATTGGGCTTCTCCATCGCGCGCCTGGAATTGCGTGAGCGCGGCAGTTGGTTCCTGACCACTGGCGCGGGCAGCTCGGGACCGGGCATCGAGCTGTTGCTCGGGCGCGGCAACCTGGTGGAAAAGATGCGCCGCTTCATCGCCATCTATGACAAGACGCTCAAAGAACAGATTACGAACATTGCGCGCATCGATCTGCGCTATGCCAACGGCCTGGCCGTTGGCTGGCGGGAACCTGTAGCGCCGACGACGGCCGAACCCGCCGTCGCGAAGAATTAAGAAGAGGCAGGACCCATGGCAAACGTGCAAAGCGGGAAAATGATCGTCGGTCTTGATATCGGCACTTCCAAGGTGGTGGCGCTGGTAGGCGAAGTCGCGGACGACGGCACGCTGGTCATCGTCGGGATCGGTACACACCCGTCCCGTGGCTTGAAAAAAGGCGTGGTGGTGAACATCGAGTCCACCGTGCAATCGATCCAGCGCGCCATCGAAGAGGCGCAGTTGATGGCCGGTTGCCGGATCCACTCGGCGTTCGTCGGCGTGGCGGGCAATCACATCCGCAGCCTGAACTCCCACGGCATCGTGGCGATTCGTGATCGCGAAGTCAGCTCCGCCGACCTTGAGCGCGTGCTCGACGCGGCCCAGGCCGTGGCGATCCCGGCGGACCAGCGTGTGTTGCACACCCTGCCGCAGGATTACGTGATCGATAACCAGGAAGGCGTGCGTGAGCCCCTGGGCATGTCCGGCGTGCGCCTGGAAGCCAAGGTCCACGTGGTGACCTGTGCAGTGAACGCGGCGCAGAACATCGAGAAATGCGTGCGCCGCTGCGGCCTGGAAATCGACGACATCATCCTCGAGCAACTGGCCTCGGCCTACTCGGTGCTGACCGACGACGAGAAAGAACTGGGCGTATGCCTGGTGGACATCGGCGGCGGCACCACCGACATCGCGATCTTCACCGAAGGCGCCATTCGCCACACGGCGGTGATCCCGATTGCCGGTGACCAGGTGACCAACGACATCGCCATGGCGTTGCGTACCCCGACCCAATACGCCGAGGAAATCAAGATCCGTTACGCCTGTGCCTTGGCGAAGCTGGCGGGTGCCGGTGAAACCATCAAGGTGCCGAGTGTCGGCGACCGTCCACCGCGCGAACTGTCGCGCCAGGCCCTGGCCGAAGTGGTCGAGCCGCGCTACGACGAGCTGTTCACGCTGATCCAGGCCGAACTGCGCCGCAGTGGCTACGAAGACCTGATCCCGGCCGGCATCGTGCTGACCGGCGGTACGTCGAAGATGGAAGGCGCGGTCGAGCTGGCCGAAGAGATTTTCCACATGCCGGTGCGCCTGGGCGTGCCCCATGGCGTCAAGGGCCTGGATGACGTGGTCCGCAACCCGATCTATTCCACTGGCGTGGGCCTGTTGATGTACGGCCTGCAGAAGCAGTCCGACGGGATTTCGTTCTCAGGCATCGGCAGCCGCGACAGCTATAGCAGCGACGAGCCGAAGGCTCCCCTGTTCGAGCGGCTCCAGGCTTGGGTCAAAGGCAACTTTTAAACAGTTTCAAAGCTTCAAGCGGCAGGTTTCAGGCTTGGCGCTGGAAGACGCAGCAAACGCAGTAGGCGAAAAAACTAGAGAATGAAAGGAGAGGGAAAATGTTCGAACTCGTAGACAACATCCCCGCTAGCCCGGTTATCAAAGTAATCGGTGTCGGCGGTGGCGGCGGCAACGCTGTCAACCACATGGTCAAGAGCAACATTGAAGGCGTTGAATTCATCTGCGCCAACACTGATGCCCAGGCGCTGAAATCCATCGGCGCGCGGACCATCCTGCAACTGGGCACTGGCGTGACCAAAGGCCTGGGCGCCGGCGCCAACCCTGAAGTCGGTCGTCAGGCCGCTCTCGAAGACCGTGAGCGTATCGCTGAAGTCCTGCAAGGCACCAACATGGTGTTCATCACCACGGGCATGGGTGGCGGTACCGGTACCGGTGCGGCGCCAATCATTGCCGAAGTGGCCAAGGAAATGGGGATCCTCACCGTTGCGGTGGTGACTCGTCCGTTCCCGTTCGAAGGCCGCAAGCGCATGCAGATCGCCGACGAAGGTATCCGTCTGCTGTCTGAAAGCGTCGACTCGTTGATCACCATCCCCAACGAGAAGCTGCTGACCATCCTCGGTAAAGACGCCAGCCTGCTGTCGGCTTTCGCCAAGGCTGACGATGTACTGGCCGGTGCCGTTCGCGGTATCTCCGACATCATCAAGCGTCCGGGCATGATCAACGTCGACTTTGCCGACGTACGGACGGTCATGAGCGAAATGGGCATGGCGATGATGGGCACTGGCTGCGCCAGCGGTCCGAACCGTGCACGCGAGGCCACCGAAGCGGCCATTCGCAACCCGTTGCTCGAAGACGTGAACCTGCAAGGTGCGCGTGGCATCCTGGTGAACATCACCGCCGGTCCTGACCTGTCCCTGGGTGAGTACTCCGACGTGGGTAGCATCATCGAAGCCTTCGCTTCCGAGCACGCGATGGTCAAGGTCGGTACCGTTATCGATCCGGACATGCGCGACGAGCTGCACGTCACCGTGGTTGCCACCGGTCTGGGCGCCAAAATCGAGAAGCCTGTGAAGGTCATCGACAACACCGTTCACACTTCCATGGCTTCGCAACCGCAACAACAAGTGTCTGCCCGTCAGGAAGCGCCTGCGGTGAACTACCGTGACCTGGACCGTCCGACCGTCATGCGCAACCAGGCCCAGGCCGGTACTGCGACTGCCGCGAAGATGAATCCGCAAGACGATCTGGATTACCTGGACATCCCGGCTTTCCTGCGTCGTCAGGCCGATTGATGAAATGTATCAGGGGGATACGGGTGATTGGTGTTCAGCAAAGGTCTGGTCTGCTATCATCGCCAGCCTTTGTTGATACCAGTTCGCAATTTGCGCTGAAGCGGCCCATGCCATGATTAAACAACGCACCCTGAAGAATATTATCCGTGCCACAGGTGTCGGCTTGCACTCCGGCGAGAAGGTCTACCTGACCCTCAAGCCCGCGCCTGTCGATACCGGCATTGTGTTTTGTCGTGCCGACCTCGACCCTGTGGTGCAGATTCCTGCTCGCGCGGAAAACGTTGGTGAAACCACTATGTCGACCACTCTGGTCAACGGTGACACCAAAGTGGATACGGTGGAGCATTTGCTCTCGGCCATGGCTGGCCTGGGCATCGATAACGCCTACGTCGAGCTCTCCGCGTCCGAAGTCCCGATCATGGATGGCAGTGCCGGACCCTTCGTATTCCTGATTCAATCGGCTGGCCTGGAAGAGCAGGACGCAGCCAAGAAGTTCATCCGCATCCTGCGGGAAGTGACCGTGGAAGACGGCGACAAGCGCGCCACTTTCGTCCCTTTCGAAGGTTTCAAGGTGAGCTTCGAGATCGATTTCGATCACCCGGTTTTCCGTGACCGCACCCAGAGTGCAAGCGTGGATTTTTCCAGCACTTCGTTCGTAAAAGAAGTCAGCCGCGCCCGTACCTTCGGTTTCATGAGTGACATCGAGTACCTGCGCAAGCACAACCTCGCACTCGGCGGCAGTGTTGAAAACGCGATCGTGGTCGATTCCGATGGTGTATTGAACGAAGACGGCCTTCGTTATGAAGACGAATTCGTCAAGCACAAGATCCTCGATGCAATCGGCGACCTCTACCTGCTGGGCAATAGCCTGATTGGTGAGTTCAAGGGCTTCAAGTCCGGCCATGCACTGAACAACCAGCTGCTGCGCAAGTTGATTGAGCAGAAAGATGCTTGGGAAGTCGTGACGTTCGAAGACGCCAGCACCGCACCAATCTCCTACATGCGCCCTGTTGCGGCCGTGTAGGCAAAAAAACCTCTCTAGTTTTTGAAGGCTGCCTTTGGGTGGCCTTTTTTTATGGTCGGGTGTTTCTTCGGGAGCGATGCGGGAACCTGTGGCGAGGGAGCTTGCTCCCGCTAGGGCGCGCAGCGGCCCCAGAACCTGACAACCCGGTGTGTCAGGTAAATTGAGTTGACTGCCTTGGGGGCTGCTGCGCAGCCCAGCGGGAGCAAGCTCCCTCGCCACAGAGAGCACCATGTTCATGCACAGAGGGCGTCATGCCCATCGCCTTTGGGTGCTCCGGTGTCACATCGCGCAAACCACACGATTACGCCCACTGGCCTTGGCCTGGTAAAGCGCCTTGTCCGCAGCGAACAAGAGTTGTTTGAGTTCGCTGTACGGTCCCTGAGTCCAAGTGGCGATGCCGATACTGACCGTCATGGGCGCTCCTCCCTCGGACACAGATGGCAGTTGTTCGACCGCGTTGCGAATATGCTGGGCCATGGTGAAGGCGCCAGCGGTGGTGGTCTCCGGCAGCACCACCGAGAACTCCTCACCGCCATAGCGCGCCGCCAGGTCGGCGGGGCGTCGGACATGCTGGCCGATCAATTGCGCCAAGGTGCGCAGGGCCTCGTCACCCTTTTGATGACCATGGCGATCATTGAACGCCTTGAAATGATCAGCATCGATCATCAGCACAGACAACGGTTGGCCCGAACGTTGGGCGCGCAGCCATTCCTGTTGCAACGTCTCGTCCAGTGTTCGTCGATTGGCCAGTCCTGTGAGGGCGTCGATGGACGCCAGTTGGGCCAATTCCCGTTCAGCTCTGTAGCGGCGTCGCAATTCGCGGCGTAGCAGCCAGGTAAGCCAGAGCAAACCGATGCACAGCGCGCCGGTGGCACCGCTGACCAACAACGCCGTGCGTTGCCATGAGGCGAAGACCTCTTGGTAGGAGAGCGCTACCACGACAATCAATGGCAGGTCGCCCACCTGGGAAAAGGTGTAGAGCCGCTGTGTCTGATCAACACTGGAGATGCCGGTAAAACTGCCGTTACCTTCTCGCAGGATGCGTACGAAGTTCGGTCGGTTGCTGAAGTCCTTGCCGATCATGTCGTCGGCCAGGGGCGGTTCCTGGGCCAACAGAATCCCATCGCGGCTGATCAGGTTGACCGTCCCGTGGCCGATGTTCAGGCTTTTGAACAACTGGCTGAAGTAGTTCAGGCGCATTGCGGCCTCGGCCACGCCCATGAACTCACCCCGCTCGTCGCTCAGTCGATAGCTGAAACTGATGCGCCAATCGTGGGCGGCACTCCTGGAGCGGAACGGGCGACTGATCATCATGCCCAGACTCGGGTCCTGGACATGGGACTGGAAATATTCCCGGTCGGCGTAATTGCCTTTGCGCGGTTCGAGCGAGGCGGAGTCGGCGATTACATCGCCACGCTTGTCGAGCAGCAGGATGTCGCCTTTGTAGGGGGCGGCGGTGGCGCGGTCGAACAGCGCCAGATGGCGAATCGCCGGCGAAACGTCTTTCAGGTCGTCGCGTTTGGCGGCGGCGGCCAAACCTTGCAGCGACAGATCGTAGAGCTCCACGTTACGCAGCACATCGGCGTCAATCAATTGCACGATATTGGTCGCCGCACGGGTCGCCGCCTCTTGTGCGGCGGCATGTTCGCGGATCAACAGAAACGTCACGATGCTCAGGATGGCAATGACAACCAGTGAGCTGGCCACTACGAATACCCGTTCCGAACGTCTCGAAAGCGGGGTGTTGCCGGGTGTCGCACTGCGCGCGCTCATGGTTCCGATGTCTGCATTGTCATGTGGCTGGGGTCCGTCCCAAAGGGTTGCAAACCGGCAATGAACCAGATGCTGGCCTTTTGCTGATTGTGCTTGGATCAATGAGAGCGGGCAATCAGTGTTTGCGCAATAACTGGGTAGGAGCTGCCGAAGGCTGCGATCTGTCGATTTTGATCGAGTTGGCTTTCGCCCAGCATTCAATGCTGGAAAGATCGAACCTTGTGAAGGCCTCAGGCTGGCAAGCGGATCCCGAACGTGTTGGCACCCTGGTCGCTGCGCACGAACACATCGCCACCGTGCATCAGTGCAATGGCCTTGACGATGGCCAGCCCCAGTCCATGGTTGGCGCCACTGTTGCTGCGCGAGGCATCGACGCGATAGAAACGTTCGAACAGGCGTGGCAAGTGCTCGCCGGCGATCGGTTCGCCGGGGTTGGTGACCGCGAGGGTGATCTGGTCGCCAAGGGCTTCGATGTGCACGTCGATCACTTGCCCGGGCGCGGTGTGTTGTACGGCGTTGCTCAGCAGGTTGATCAGCGCCCGTCGCAAGTGGGCGATCTCGATGTTGGCCTGGGCATCGCCGCTGACCCGGACCTGGACCTGGGCATCTTCCAGTATGAAGTCCAGGTAATCGAGGGTGGTCGCCACTTCGCCGGCCAGGGATGCGCTGGTCAACTTGGTGGCCTTGCTGCCTTGGTCGGCGCTGGCCAGGAACAGCATGTCGTTGATGATCGAACGCAGCCGCTCCAACTCCTCGAGATTCGATTGCAGCACTTCGAAGTAGTGTTCGGCCGAGCGTCCACGGGTCAACGCAACCTGGGTCTGGCCGATCAGGTTGGTCAGGGGCGAGCGCAATTCATGGGCGACGTCGGCGTTGAACGATTCCAGCCGCGAGTAAGCCTGTTCGACCCGGTCGAGGGTGGCGTTGAAGGAACTGACGAACTGGCTCAGCTCCGGCGGCAAGGGCGACAGATGCAAGCGCCCGGACAGGCGGGGCGGGGCCAGGCGTCGGGCTTCATCGGACAGCTTGATCAGAGGTTTGAGGCCGATGCGCGCGACCCAGTAGCCCAGCAACGAAGCGAGGAGCACACCGACAATCGCCAGGCTCACCAGCGCCACCAGCAGGCGATGCTGGGTCTGGTAGAAGGTCTGGGTGTCGATGCCGATCATGAAGCGCAGCGGCGGGCGTTGGTCCTTGGCCGGGAATTGGCTCACCAATACTTTCATCGGGTAGTCCCGATGGGACAAGGTCAGGTCGCGCTTCCCCAGGGCGCCTTGGGCAAAGGCACGGATCTGTGCATCGGGAGCGCCGTATTCAAAGCGCGGATCGTCGCTGACGATCCAGAAATGGATGCGTTTGTCTTCTTCACCGAGCAGTCGCAGCTTGTTGTTGATCTTCACCCAGTGTTCAGGCGTGCCGTAGCGGCCAACGGTGGACTCCAGGACACTGTAGCGGGCATCGAGCTCGGCTTCGGGCAACAGGCCCAGGCCCTTGCCGACCTGCTGGTATAAAGCGCCACCGATCAACAGGAACACCAGCGCCGCCACCAGCGTGAACATGCCGCTCAGGCGCAGGGCGATGCTGTCAGGGACGCTCATCGCTGCGACTCTCCAGCACATAACCCATGCCGCGAATGGTGTGCAGCAACTTCTGTTCGAATGGCCCGTCGAGTTTGGCCCGCAAGCGTTTGATCGCCACTTCCACCACGTTGGCGTCACTGTCGAAGTTGATGTCCCAGACCATTTCGGCAATGGCGGTTTTCGAGAGGATTTCACCCTGGCGGCGGGCCAGGACGCTGAGCAGGGAGAACTCCTTGGCCGTCAGGTCCAGGCGCTGGCCGGCCCGTGTGGCCTTGCGGCTGATCAGGTCGATCCACAGGTCGGCGATGCTCACCTGCACCGGTTCATGGCCGCCGCTGCGGCGGGTCAGGGCTTGCAGGCGGGCCACCAGTTCGAGGAAAGAGAAAGGTTTGCCCAGGTAGTCATCGGCGCCGTCGCGCAGGCCCTTGATGCGGTCCTCGACCCGTTCCCGGGCGGTGAGCATGATCACCGGTGTCTGCTTGCGGGCGCGTAGGGCCCGCAGTACGCCGAAGCCGTCCAGGCCCGGCAGCATCACGTCGAGCACGATCACCGCATAGTCGGTTTCCAGGGCCAGGTGCAGCCCCTCGATGCCGTCCGGCGCCACGTCCACGGTATAGCCCTGTTCGGTCAGGCCGCGGTGCAGGTAGTCCGCGGTTTTTTCTTCGTCTTCGATAATCAGAACGCGCATGGCCCCTGCCTCAGTGGTCTGTGCTCGCCAGCGCCGCCGTCGGCGCCGACCCTGGCTGATGGGCGGGCCGATGGAACAGTCGCTCCAGCCACAAGTATATGACCGGTGTGGTGAACAGCGTCAGCGCCTGGCTCACCAGCAGGCCGCCCACCACCGCGATGCCCAGGGGCTGGCGCAGCTCCGCGCCGGGGCCATAGCCGAGCATCAGCGGCAAGGCGCCGAGCAGGGCGGCCAGGGTGGTCATCATGATCGGCCGGAAGCGTGTCAGGCACGCCTGGAAAATCGCCTCCTGGGGCGCCAACCCTTTGTTGCGCTGGGCGTCGAGGGCGAAGTCGATCATCAGGATGCCGTTCTTCTTGACGATCCCGATCAGCAGCACCAGCCCGATCAGCGCCATGATCGAAAAATCCTGGCCCAGCAGCCAGAGCATGATCAGCGCGCCGAGACCGGCCGAGGGCAGGGTGGAGATGATCGTCAACGGGTGCACGAAGCTCTCGTAGAGCACGCCGAGGATGATGTACACGGCCACCAGCGCGGCGAGGATCAGCCATGGCTGGCTCGCCAGCGAGCTCTGGAAGGCCTGGGCCGCGCCCTGGAAATTACCGGTGATGGCGGCGGGCATGCCGATTTCGTTCTTCGCCTGGTCGAGCAGGCGCACCGCGTCTCCCAGGGCGACGCCGGGCGCCAGGTTGAACGACAGGTTGGCGGCGGGGAACATGCCGTCGTGGGCAATCGACAGCGGGCCGTTGCTCGGCGCATCGAAGCGGGCCAGGGCCGAGAGCGGCACCATTTCCCCACTCAGGGGGGAACGCAGGTAGAAATACGCCAGGCTTTCGGCCTTGCCCCGCTGCGCGGTATCGAGTTCCAGGATCACGTTGTACTGGTTGGTCTCGGTCTGGAATTCATTGATCTGCCGTTGGCCGAAGGCGTCGTACAGGGCCTGGTCGACATCGGTGGCGGTGAGGCCGAAGCGCGCTGCCGCGCTGCGGTCGATGTTGATGTGGGTGATGCTGCCGCCCAGTTGCAGGTCGTTGGAGATGTCACGGAACGCCGGGTTGCCGCGCAGCTTGTCGGTGAGTTTTTGCGTCCAGGCGTTGAGGCTCGGCCCGTCGTTGCTCTTGAGCACGTATTGATATTGGGCGCGACTGGGGCCGGAGCTGAGGTTGATGTCCTGACCGGCCCTGAGGTACAGCACTACACCGGGGATATTCAGCAATTGCGGGCGGATTCGGTCGATGAAGCCGCTGGCCGACACGTCACGCTCGCTCCGGGGCTTGAGGGCGATCCAGAAACGGCCGTTGGCGATGGTCTGGTTATTGCCCGAAACACCGACGGAATGGGAGAAGGTCTGCACCGCCGGGTCGGCGGCGACGATGTCGGCCAGGGCCTTGTGTTTGGCGACCATGTCCGGGAACGACACATCGGCGGCGGCTTCGCTGGTGCCCAGTACCAGGCCGGTGTCCTGTACCGGAAAGAACCCCTTGGGAATGAACACGTAGCCCACCACCGCCAGTGCCAGGGTCAGGCCGAACACGCCTATCATCAGTTTTTGATGGGCCAGGGCCCGACGCAGGCCGTGCTCGTACCAGCCCAGCAGACGCTCGCCGAATCCCATCTTGCTGTGGGCATGATGTACCGGGGCGCGCATGAACAGCGCGGCCAGGGTCGGTGCCAGGGTGAGCGACACCACCACCGAAATCAGAATGGTCGAGGTGGCGGTCAGGGCAAACTCCTTGAACAGGCGCCCGACCACACCGCCCATGAACAGCAGTGGAATGAATGCCGCTACCAGCGAGAAGCTGATGGAGACCACGGTGAAACCGATCTCACCCGCTCCCTTGATCGCCGCTTCGCGCATGCCGTCGCCGGCTTCCAGATGCCGGTGGATGTTCTCCACCACCACAATCGCGTCGTCCACCACGAACCCGACCGAGATGACGATTGCCACCAGGGTCAGGTTGTTCAGGCTGAAGCCCATCACGTACATCAGGGCGAAACTGGCGATCAGCGACACCCCCAGCACCGCCGAGACAATCAGGGTTGCCGAGAGCTGGCGCAGGAACAGCGCCATCACCGCGACAACCAGCAGCACCGCGATCAGCAAGGTGATCTCCACTTCGTGCAACGAGGCGCGGATAGTCTGGGTGCGGTCGATCAGTACCTTGACCTGTATGGCAGCGGGCAGCATGGCTTGCAGGGTGGGCAGGGCCGCCTGGATGCGGTCGACGGTCTCGACGATGTTCGCCCCTGGTTGCCGGAAGATCACCAGGTTGACCCCTGGTTCGCTGTCGGACCAGGCCTGGACGTAGGCGTTTTCCGAGCCGTTGACGACCTTGGCGATGTCCTTGAGGTGAACCGGTGCGCCGTCCTTGTAGGACACGATCAGCTCACCGTACTCCTCAGGCTGGAACAGCTGGTCGTTGGTGGACAGGGTGGAAATGCTCGAATCGCCGTACAGGGCGCCCTTGGCCAGGTTGAGGCTGGCCTGCTGGAGCGCCAGGCGGATGTCCGCCAGGGTCAGGCCGATGGCGGCGAGTCGATCAGCCGAGGCCTGGACCCGGATCGCCGGACGCTGCTGGCCGGTGATGTAGATTTGTCCTACGCCGTCGATCTGGCTGATCTGGCGCGAGAGCAGGGTTTCGACGTAGTCGCTCAGCTCGGTGCCGGGCATCAGGGAGGAGCTGATGCTGAGGATCAACACCGGGCTGTCGGCGGGGTTGACCTTGCGCCAGGTCGGCAGGTTCGGCATGTCGTTGGGCAGTTTGCCGGCGGCGGTGTTGATCGCCGCCTGCACTTCCTGGGCGGCGGTGTCGATGCTTTTATCGAGGCTGAATTGCAGGATCAGGTTGGTCGAGCCCAGGGCGCTGCTGGAGGTCATCTGGGTGATGCCGGGGATGGCACTGAATTGCACTTCCAGCGGCGTCGCCACTGACGAGGCCATGGTTTCGGGGCTGGCCCCGGGCAACTGGGCGTTGACCTGGATGGTCGGGAATTCGGCTTCCGGCAACGGCGCGACGGGCAGGCGAGGAAACGCGATCATCCCCAGCAGCACCAGGGCGAACGTCAGCAGCACCGTGGCGATGGGGTGGTCGATGCACCACGCTGAAACCGAGCCGCGGCCCTTCACGGTTGCGGCTCCGCGGTCTTGGCCAGGGCGGGCGGGGCACTGAGCACCTGGATGTGGCTGCCCGGCTTGAGCCGTGACTGACCATCGCTCACCAGTTGATCGCCAGCGTTCACCCCTTTGATGATGTGTATGTCGCTGTCCTGGTAAACCATGACCACCGGCACGCTCTCGACCTTGTCGCCCTTGATCCGGTACACGAAGTGTTGCTCCAGCCCGCGCTGGACCACGGAGGGAGGCACCACCAGGGCGTCCTTGTCGAGGGCGGTCTGGATCTTCAGCGTCACCAGTTGCCCGGGCCACAGCCGTTGCGCGGCGTTGTCGAATTCAGCCTTGGCCCGCAGGGTTCCGGTGTTGGCGTTGATCTGGTTGTCGATGAGGCTCAGGCGCCCCTCGCCGAGCAGTTCCCCGCTAGCGCCATCGGCACCGAGATAGGCCTTGACCAAGGCTTGCTCGGGCGCCGCGATCAAGCGTTGCAAGGTGGGCAGCATTTGCTGGGGCAGGGAGAACTCCACGGCGATCGGGTCGATCTGGGTCACCGTGAACAGGCCATCGGCGTCGCTGGTGCGCAGGAAGTTGCCTTCATCCACATTGCGAATGCCGACGCGACCGCTCACTGGGGAGCGGATCTGGGTGTAGGACAGTTGCACCTGAGCCGAGTCGATGGCCGCCTGGTTACCCTGGGCGGTGGCCTTGAGCTGGTTGACCAGCGCCTGCTGCTGGTCGTAGGTCTGCTTCGAGACGCCGTCATCGACGCTCAGCAATTTGTAGCGCTTGAGATTGACCTGGGCCACCGCCAACTGCGCCTGGCTCTCGCCGAGCTGGGCCCGGGCCTGGTCGAGGCTGGCGCGGATCGAACGATCGTCGATGGTCGCCAGCAGGTCACCTTTCTTGACCAGTTGCCCTTCCTTGACCAGCAGCCGGGTGAGGATGCCGTCGATCTGCGGCCGGATGACCACGCTGTGCAGCGACAGGACCGTACCGATGCCGCTGGCAAAGCGCGGCACATCCTTTTGCACCACGCTGACGACCCGCACCGGAACGGCGGCGGGAGCGCTGGGCTTGGCGGTCACGGGCCTGAGCACAAACCAGAGGACAAGGGCCGCCAGGGCGACCAACAGCACGACGAGCAGGACGGTTTTCTTCTGGGTGTGCATGAATATGAAGGGCCGGTTCGGGACACAGGAGTTTGAGCTTTCTTATATAGCGTTACGAGCCGGTCAGGAAGGTGACGGCTAACTGACAGGCTTGTCAGTTTTGTCCTGGCTTGCCGTCAGATGAATGTCGTGCCAATGAAACTGCCCTGCGCGCGGTGATATCGGGCAGGTATACTGCCGCCTTTCGCGGCTCGCCCTTCGGGCCCGACTTGCATGCATGACCCGGAGCCTCACATGACTTCCCCGACACCTTCGCCTGCGGATGAACTCCCCGGCGGCGAACAGGCCGATTTGTCCGACAGCGATGTTTCCTGCGCCGAGGACGCCAAAGCGGCGATCCCTGCCTTCAAATTCCCGTTCAAACCCGGTGAACTGGCTGCGGCCAAGGGCGCCGGCCAGCAGCCGTGGTACAAGAACGGCGCGAAGAATGGCCATACCAAAACCCCGGGCGCCGCGCCTCCCGGCACGCGTCGTTCGATGGGCAAGCGCTGACATCATCCTTCACGCACGGGGGCGACTTCAGTTCGCGACCCGTGCGCCTGCCAGGCTTCCACTCAATTCGTAAGCCGCCAGCTCAGACTGGTGCGCCGCGAGGATTTCAGGCAACGAGCCTCGCAGGTACTCGACCCAGGTCTTGATCTTCGCATCCAGGTATTGGCGCGACGGGTAGATGGCATAGAGGTTCAGTTCCTGGGAGCGGTAGTTGGGCATGACCCGCACTAGCGTGCCGTTGCGCAGGCCTTCGATGGCGGCGTACACCGGCAACACCCCCACGCCCATGCCGCTGGTGATCGCGGTTTTCATCGCATCGGCGGAATTCACCAGGAACGGTGAGCTATTGATGGTGACCATCTCCTGGCCTTCCGGGCCGTCGAACACCCATTTTTCCAGCGGAATGACCGGGCTGACCAGGCGCAGGCAGGCGTGGTTGAGCAGGTCGCCGGGTTTTTGCGGGCAGCCGCTGGCTTTCACATAGGCGGGCGATGCGCAGACGATGCTGTAGGTGATCCCCAGGCGCTGGGAGACGAAGCCCGAATCCGGCAACTCGCTGGCGAGCACGATGGAGACGTCGTAGCCCTCGTCAAGGATGTCCGGCACGCGGTTGGCCAGGGTCAGGTCGAAGGTCACATCCGGATGGGTCTTGCGATAACGGGCGATGGCGTCGATCACGAAATGCTGGCCGATGCCGGTCATCGTGTGGACCTTCAACTGCCCGGCCGGTCGGGCATGGGCGTCGCTGGCCTCGGCTTCCGCTTCTTCGACATAAGCCAGGATCTGCTCGCAACGCAACAAGTAGCGTTTACCTGCCTCGGTCAGGGCAATGCGGCGAGTGGTGCGGTTGAGCAGGCGGGTTTGCAGATGGGCTTCCAGGTTGGAAACCGCGCGCGAGATGTTGGCCGTCGTGGTGTCCAGTTGCGCGGCGGCAGCGGTGAAACTGCCAGCTTCGGCAACACAACTGAACGCGCGCATGTTTTGCAAGGTGTCCATGGAGGGCTCTCTTGGGAGGTGGCAAATTGTGACACGAAGTTACAGAGCAGCGGGACCCGACTAATGGATTATCGCGTTAACGGTAACAAAGATTCACAGAAAGGTCGGCTTATCGGCGGGGAGGGCGATGCCTAGAATTGCCACCAATCCTGGGTCACTGATTCCTGTGGGAGCGAGCTTGCTCGCGATGAGACCATCACATTCAACACCTGAAGTGAATGTTCGGACGCCATCGCGAGCAAGCTCGCTCCCACAAGTTTTGCGTTAACAGGCCGCCATCCTCGTCGTCATGCTCCATCTCAGGAATTTTGCGCAAGTGCCGCGTTGCATCAGCAGAGAGCTGAAGACTCTCAGTGTTTGGGTTCTGACATTAACCATCAGCGGGTGCATCGGGACAGGCGGGATTGGGCCGCAAAGCCAGGTACTGCCGGCCAATCAACTGGTCACCGATGCCGCCATCCGCGAGGCGGCTCGCGACGCCCGCTGGCCCACCCGTCAGTGGTGGCAAGCCTATGGTGATCGGCAGTTGGATCGCTGGGTCGACCTGGCCATGCAGGACAGCCCGAGCCTGGCCATGGCCGCCGCGCGGGTGCGCCAGGCGAAGGCCATGGCCGGGGTTGCCGAGGCTGCCGAGTCGCTGCAGATCAATGGCGAGGTGACCCTCAAGCGCCATAACTGGCCCACCGATCAGTTCTATGGCCCGGGCGAGCTGGCCGACACCACGACCTGGGACAACAATGCCGCCCTGGGCTTGAGCTACGCCCTGGACCTGTGGGGCCGCGAGCGCAATGCCAGCGAACGGGCGGTTGACCTGGCCCATGTCAGTGTCGCTGAGGCGCGCCAGGCGCAACTGGAACTGCAAAGCAACATCGTGCGTGCCTACATCCAGTTTTCGCTGCACTACGCCCAGCGCGATATCGTCGCCGCGACTCTCCACCAACAAGAGCAGATTCTCGACCTTGCGCAGAAACGCCTGGACGGCGGCATCGGCACCCATTTCGAAGTCAGCCAGGCCCAGGCACCAGTGCCCGAGAGCCATCGCCAACTCGACGCGCTGGACGAAGCCATCGCCTTGAGCCGTAATCAGTTGGCGGCCCTGGCCGGCAAGGGGCCGGGAGAGGGCGCGCAATTGCAACGTCCGACCCTGGCCCTCGGCGCGCCCTTGAAGCTGCCGTCGGCCTTGCCCGCCGAACTGCTCGGCCAGCGTCCGGATGTGGTTGCCGGGCGTTGGCAAGTAGCGGCCCAGGCCCGGGGTATCGATGTGGCCCGGGCCGGCTTCTATCCCAATGTCGACCTGGTGGGTAGCCTCGGCTACATGGCCACTGGCGGTGGGGCGCTGGAGTTTTTGACGGGTAAGAAGCTCACCTACAACGTCGGGCCGGCGATCACGTTGCCGATCTTCGACGGCGGACGCTTGCGTTCACAGCTGGGCGAGGCGGCGGCCGGTTATGACATCGCCGTAGCGCACTACAACCAGACACTGGTGAACGCCCTCAAGGGCATTTCCGACCAACTGATCCGCCGCCAATCCATGGACAAGCAGCAGGCTTTCGCTGCCGAATCGGTGGCCGCAGCCCAGCGCACCTACGACATCGCAATGGTGGCGTTCCAGCGCGGGCTCACCGACTACCTCAACGTGCTCAACGCCCAAAGCCTGTTGTTCAAGCAGCAACAGGTGCAACAGCAAGTGCAGGCGGCGCGCTTGAGTGCCCATGCCGACCTGGTGACGGCGCTGGGCGGCGGGCTTGAGGCCGGCAACGACAGCCCTGGCTTGAGCCATGCCCTGTGGCAAGGGAGCTTGCTCCCGCTGGACTGCGCGGCAGTCCCCTCAAGTGGGTGCTGCGCGCCCAAGCGGGAGCAAGCTCCCTCGCCACGATGCTGAGTCCTTTTCCTGTGACGTCTTTACTTGCCCCCGCACGCTGGTTGTACCGTCTTGAATGGCGCCGGGGTTTCTTCGACTGGGCCCGCAGCGACGGGGTGACCTGGGTCTATATCTTCAAGGTCCTGTTTGCCGCGTTCCTGACCTTGTGGTTGGCGATGCGCCTGGAGTTGCCGCAACCGCGCACGGCCATGATCACCGTGTTCATTGTCATGCAGCCCCAGAGCGGGCAGGTGTTCGCCAAGAGTTTCTACCGCTTCCTTGGCACCCTGGCCGGCTCGGCGGTGATGGTGGCGCTGATCGCCTTGTTTGCCCAGAACACCGAGCCGTTCCTCGCTTGCCTGGCGGCCTGGGTTGGCCTCTGTTCGGCAGGGGCGGCGCGATATCGCAATTTCCGGGCCTATGGTTTTGTGCTGGCCGGCTACACCGCGGCGATGATCGGCCTGCCGGCCCTGGCCCATCCGGAAGGCGCGTTCATGGCGGCGGTCTGGCGGGTGCTGGAGATTTCCCTGGGCATTCTCTGCTCCACCCTGGTCAGCGCCGCGATCCTGCCGCAAACCGCCAGTGCCGCCATGCGCAATGCCTTGTACCAGCGCTTTGGGGTATTTGCCCTGTTTGTCACCGATGGCCTGCGTGGGCGCAGCAAGCGCGAGACCTTCGAAGCGCGCAACGTGGGCTTCATTGCCGAGGCGGTGGGCCTGGAAAGCCTGCGCAGCGTGACCGTGTTCGAAGACCCGCACATGCGTCGGCGCAACGGCCGGCTCAGTCGCTTGAACAGCGAATTCATGGGCATCACCACCCGCTTCAACGCCTTGCACCAATTGCTGGAGCGCTTGCGCGGCAGCGCCGCGGATCATGTGGTAGACGCCATCAAGCCGGGCTTGCAAACGTTGGCCGAACTGCTCGACGGTTTCAGTGGCCGCGCCCTGACCGATGCCGATGCGGCCCGTCTGGCCGCGGCGCTGGCCGAGTACAAGGCCGAGCTGCCGGCCCAGGTGCGAAGGCTGCGGGCGCTGTTCCAGGAAACGGCGCCCAGTGATGGGCAGCAACTGGATTTCCATACCGCCTACGAGCTGCTTTATCGCTTCGTCGACGACTTGCACGGCTATGCCCTGACCCACGCCTCGCTGGCCGATCATCGCCACGAACGTGAACGCTGGGACGAACCGTTCGTGCCGCAGACCAACTGGCTGGCCGCCACGGCATCGGGTGTTCGCGCCGCCTTCATCCTGTTGGTGCTGGGCAGTTACTGGGTCGCCACGGCCTGGCCGAGCGGCGCGACCATGACGATGATCGCCGCCGCCACCGTGGGCTTGTCGGCCGCGACGCCGAACCCCAAGCGCATGGCTTTCCAGATGGCCTGCGGCACGTTGTTCGGGGCGTTGATCGGCTTTGTCGAGATGTTCTTCATCTTCCCGCTGATCGACGGCTTCCCTTTGCTCTGCGTGATGCTGGCGCCAGTGATCATGCTTGGTTCGTTCCTCAGCTCGCGGCCGAAATACGCCGGGGTCGGGCTGGGGCTGCTGATCTTTTTCAGCACCGGTTCGGTGCCGGACAACCTGACGGTCTACAACCCCTACGCCTTCATCAACGATTACATCGCGATGATCCTCGGCATGCTGGTGTGTGCCGCGGCCGGGGCAATCATCCTGCCGCCCAACAGTCGCTGGTTGTGGCGCCGGCTCGAGCAGGATTTGCGCGAGCAAGTGGTGTTTGCCATCAGTGGCAAGCTCAAGGGCCTGGCATCGAGCTTCGAAAGTGGTACCCGCGACTTGCTGCATCAGGCCTACGGGCTGGCGGCGGGGCAACCTCGAGTGCAACGGGACTTGCTGCGCTGGATGTTCGTGGTGCTGGAGGTCGGCCACGCGATTATCGAGTTGCGCAAGGAACAGGCGATTTTACCGGTGCATCCGGCGTATGCCGAAAGCCAACCGTGGCGCCAGGCGATTCGTGTGATGGGGCGGGCGCTGGTGCGGCTGTTCCGCCAACCGAGCCAGAGCAATCTGGAACGTGCCCTGGTGGCGGTGGACCATGCCATCGGCCGCGTGCAGGCCACCGACGAACCCTTCGCCCCGCATTTCGACACCTCGGCCCTGCGCCGCGTGAAAAGCTACCTGCATTTCATCCGCACCTCGTTGCTCGACCCGCAATCGCCATTGGCCGGCTATGCCATGCCGCATGCCATGCCGCCTGCCACACCGCTTCCCCAGGAACCTGAACATGCCCCGTGAGATCGCCTTCCATGGTGTGTACATGCCCACCATGACCTTGATGTTTTTCATCGCCGCCGGCCTGGCCTGGGCCTTGGACCGCTTCCTGTCGGGGCTGGACCTGTACCGCTTCTTCTGGCACCCGGCGTTGTTGCGCCTGAGTCTGTTTACCTGTCTGTTCGGCGCGCTGGCGCTGACGGTCTACCGTTGAGATCGATGCGATGAGAAAGTTTTTCAGCCTGCTGGCGACGCTGTTGGTTCTGGCCCTGGCGCTGTGGATCGGCCGTACGTTATGGGTCCATTACATGAACGAACCCTGGACCCGCGATGGGCGGATTCGGGCCGACATCATCAATGTGGCCGCCGATGTCAGTGGCGAGGTGGTCGAAGTGCCGGTGCGCGACAACCAATCGGTGAAAAAGGGCGACCTGTTGATGCGCATCGATCCTGAGCATTACCGCATCGCCGTGAAGCAGGCTCGCTCCCTGGTGGCGTCGCGCAAGGCCACTTGGGAGATGCGCAAGGTCAACGCCCATCGGCGTGCCGACCTGGACAGCCTGGTGATCTCCCGGGAAAACCGCGACGACGCCAGCAACATCGCCGACTCGGCCCTGGCCGATTACCAGCAGGCCCAGGCGCAATTGGAAGCCGCCGAGCTGAACCTGTCGCGCACCGAAGTCCGCGCGGCGGTGGACGGCTACGTCACCAACCTCAATGTGCACCGTGGCGACTACGCCCGCATCGGCGAGGCGAAGATGGCCGTGGTGGACATGAATTCGTTCTGGGTCTATGGCTTCTTCGAAGAGACCAAGTTGCCCAAGGTGCGGGTCGGCGATTCAGCGCAGTTGCAGTTGATGAGCGGTGAGATGCTCAAGGGGCATGTGGAAAGCATCTCCCGCGGCATCTACGATCGGGACAACCCCGAAAGCCGCGAACTGATCGCCGACGTGAACCCGACCTTCAACTGGGTTCGCCTGGCCCAGCGGGTGCCGGTGCGCATTCATCTCGATGAAGTACCCGACGGGGTGTTGCTGGCGGCGGGGATGACTTGCACGGTGGTGGTCGAGCCACAAACCGAGCGCTGAGGCGACGGTGGCCGGGGTGACAAAGAGGCTTGTCACCCCCATTCCTGTGGCGAGGGAGCTTGCTCCCGTTCGGCTGCGCAGCAGTCGTGTCCTGGACGCCACCCTTGATCTGTCGCACCGCAATGCCTGGTTGGGGGCGGCTTCGCCACCCAGCGGGAGCAAGCTCCCTCGCCACAACAGCAAAGCTCGCCAGCCCTTGGTTACAGCAGTCCACCCAACCCAAACCGCTTCATCAACCCCTTCTCCAGCAACCCCTTGGGCAGCCAGCTCGCCATCAACGGCAATGCCCGGCTGCCATTGCCCAGGCGCAGCAGGCGGGGCGGCCGGGGTTGTTGCACGGCCTTGAGCAGTCCGGCGGCGAACTCGCTGGCCGGGGTTGGTTTGTCCTGGGACGCCTTGGCCCGGGCGCGGATGCTGTCGCGCAGCGGCCACCAGGGCGATTGTTCGCTGATCAGCTGTTCGGCTTCGTGGCCGGCATTCTTGGCGAAGCTGGAGGCGATGGCGCCGGGTTGGACTTCCATCACGCGGATGCCGAACGGCGCCAGTTCCATGCGCAAGGCATCGCTCAAGGCATGCACCGCGGCCTTCGAGGCGCAGTAGGCCCCGGCAAACGGCGTGACCAGCACCCCGGAAACGCTGCCGATGTTCACCACCAGCCCCTTGGCCCGACGCAACACCGGGAACAGCGCGCGGGTGACCCCGACGATGGCGAACACGTTGGTTTCGAACTGACGCTGCATGGCCGGCACGCCACCGTCCAGAAGAGGGCCCATGGCGCCGTAGCCGGCATTGTTGACCAGCACATCCAGGCCGCCATGCTGCTGGTTGATCCGTTCGTTGAGTTGTTCCAGGGCCTGGCCGTCGTTGACGTCCAGTTGCACAGCGGTGAACCCGGCAGCGCTGAGCGTCGCTACGTCTTCAACCTTGCGCGCCGTGGCCCAGACTTGATAACCCGCAGTCTTGAAGGCGTCGGCGAGGGCGCGGCCAATGCCGCTGGAACATCCGGTAATCAGCGCAACAGGCATGGCGCATTCCTTGTGCAAAAAGTGGGGGGAGCAATCAGTTGGAAAAGCTGCCGTGCAATCGCTCGGCGCGAAACTCCAGGGTCTGCGGGCGATAACCCGGACGCAAGGGTGGCAGGGGCAGGCAGTCTTGCCAGTCAGCGCCGGCCTGCAATTGGCCGGGGCCCCGGTAGCGCGGTGCGTCGTAGGGGGTGTCGGCCAGGTTGATGGTGTCGCCAGGCGCATAGGCCGCGACCTGCCAGCGCAGTTCGATCAGCGGCACGTCATTGGTGTTTTTCAGGTTCAGCGACAGCGGACGGTCGGCGGGGCATTGTCCGGGGGTATAGGTAATGCGCATTTCCAGGCGCTCCAATTGCCGGGTCTCGCGGTTTTCCTGCCAGAGCACCCACGCAGCGACCAGCCCGAGACCGATGAACGCCGCCAGGGAGACCGGCAAGGCCTTGGCCGGGTAGCGCAACAGCAGGATGAGCCAGGTGATGACCAGCAAGACGCCGATAAGCATGGTGGAAGCCTCCGTTACCGTAGGCACATCCTACCGAAGGGGGCGGGCAATGTTGAAGCAATGATGCCTGCCCATCACCGACTGCAAAAAAAGCCCCCACCCAACTCACTGCGGATAGGGACGCAGTGGGCTGGATGGGGGCTTCTTGTACAGTTGATCGTTGTAGCTGGTTACTGTGCGATGGTCTTCACCGAGACGCCACGTTCGATCGGGGTGGAGCGACCGTAGATGTCTTCGAAACGCTCGATGTCGTCTTCGCCCAGGTAGCTGCCGGACTGCACTTCGATGATTTCCAGTGGGATCTTGCCCGGGTTGCGCAGGCGGTGGACCGACGCGATCGGGATGTAGGTCGACTGGTTTTCGCAGAGCAGGAACACGTTCTCGTCGCAGGTCACTTCGGCGGTGCCGCTGACCACGATCCAGTGTTCGGCACGGTGGTGGTGCATCTGCAGGGACAGGCACGCGCCCGGCTTGACCGAGATGTGCTTGACCTGGAAGCGACCGCCCATGTCCACCGAGTCATAGGAACCCCACGGACGATAGACCTCGCAGTGGTTCTGGGTCTCGGTGCGGCCCTGGGCGTTGAGGGTGTTGACCATCTGCTTGACGCCTTGGACCTTGTCCTTGTGGGCAATCATCATGGCGTCCTTGGTTTCGACCACCACGATGTTTTCCAGGCCGATCACCGACACCAGCTTGCCGTTGCCGTGGATCATGCAGTTGCGGCTGTCCTGGATCACCACGTCGCCCTTGGTGACGTTGCCGTTGGTGTCCTTTTCGTTGACTTCCCACAGCGACGCCCAGCAACCGACATCACTCCAACCGGCGGCCAGGGGAACCACGCAGGCGCGCTGGGTTTTTTCCATCACGGCGTAGTCGATGGAGTTGTCCGGGCAGCAGGCGAAGGTGGCTTCGTCGAAGGTAATGGTGTCGGCCGTCTGCTCACTGCGCTCCAGGGTCAGCAGGCAGGTGTCGTAGATGTCCGGATCGTGTTTTTTCAGCTCTTCGAGGAAGCGGCTGGCGCGGAACAGGAACATGCCGCTGTTCCAGAAATAACCGCCGGCCTCAAGGAACTCGGTGGCGCGCTTGGCGTCGGGTTTTTCGACGAAGTGCGAAACCCGGCTCACACCTTCAGGCAGCAGCGCATCGTTGGTCGACTTGATGTAGCCATAGCCGGTTTCCGGCTTGGTTGGCGGAACGCCGAACAGCACCATCTCGCCACGCTCGGCAGCCACGGTAGCGAGGGCCAGGGCGCGTTGCAGGGCCTTCTGGTCTTCGATCACGTGGTCGGCCGGCAGCACCAGCATCAGCTCGTCGCGACCTTCGTTGACCAGCATCATCGCGGTCAGCGCCACGGCCGGTGCGGTGTTACGCCCGAACGGTTCCATCAGGATGCGCTGGGCTTCAAGCTTACGGTTGCTCAACTGTTCGTTGACGATGAAGCGGTGGTCTTTGTTGCAGACCACGATCGGCGTGTCCATGCCTTCGAACACCAGGCGCTCGAGGGTCTGCTGGAACAGGGTGTGTTCACCGGTCAGGGCCAGGAACTGTTTAGGGAATTGCTTGCGCGAAAGCGGCCAAAGACGTGAGCCACTACCACCTGACAAGATCACCGGAATCATGTTTGTTACTCCTTGAAGCGAAATGGTTGTTAGAGCTACTGCGTTCTGTCGTTTCACTCTCTTGTTGTTGTTCCTGCGGCAGTGGCGAGCCTCAAGCTTCAAGCTGCAAGTAAAAGCTTGCCGCTTGAAGCTAGAAGCTCGCCGCTGCTCTTATCGTGTCGACACCGGGCGTTTCACCCACACTGGCGACAGGCTGCTGCCTGAGCCTGTGACGTACAGCACGGCCGCTTCGCCGCGCTCCAGGGCCACGGGCTTGAGGTCGCCGACTTTCTTGTCGCCTTCGAACAGTGCCAGGGTCACTTTCACCGGGTTGATTTCACGCTCGCCACGGCCCTTGGCCGCGACGTTCGGTACCACTTCGGTCTTGCCATCGGCGGTCTTGAGGGTCAGGGCCTTGTCGGTGAGGTTCTGCACGCGGACCAGGGACTTCTGCTTGTTCTTGAACGGCGGTTCTTCGATCAACTGAGGCTGGCCGGTGGCGTTGTTGACCAGGGTGTAGTAGTGATCGGGGGCCAGTTTGACCGGGACGGTCTGGCTGCCGACCTTGGCGTTGTAGTCACCGCCCGGCATGAAGCTGAAGTCGCTGCTGGCCAGTGGGGCCACTTCGTTGAGGTTGGTGCTGCCGACGGTGGCGCTGACTTCGGCGTTGCTGGCGTTGTAGATACGTACGAAACTCGAGCCTTTTGGCGCGACCGGACCGTACAGGGCCGAGTCACCGGCAAAGGCGGACAATGAGAGGGCGCTCATGCTGGCGACGAGGGCAACAGCCTTGAAGGAGCGAGCAGCGAGACGGCGAGGAGTAGTGTTGAAAGTCATGGTGGACCTCTCTTTCAGTTTTGCGCCCGGTCGGGCGTCTCGGATGGGGTGTTGGCGGCTACGTTCTGTTGGCGCGCGCCGGCTTGCTTGAGCTCTGCGACCCACTGTGGGTCGGCGTCGCCGATTTCGTTGTTCACGGGCAGATAAC
Organism: Pseudomonas sp. NFACC51; assembly: GCF_900103575.1. Taxonomy (NCBI): domain Bacteria; kingdom Pseudomonadati; phylum Pseudomonadota; class Gammaproteobacteria; order Pseudomonadales; family Pseudomonadaceae; genus Pseudomonas; species Pseudomonas sp. NFACC51. Next base: position 43,807 of record NZ_FMXH01000004.1, read on the forward strand.
GTTCAGGGAACTCCCAGATCAGCACCTGTGGCGGGCTGTTCTTGAAGGCATCACTCTTGAGGTAGCTGAGCATCGGCAGGATCGGGCCATGGCCGTCCTCGGCGTAGTTGATGACGTCGCTGTGCAGGGCTTGCTTGAGTGCACCGACGAAGTTCCAGTTGGGGTTGGCGCTGTAGCTCGTGCCGATCAGGGCCACGGGCACCTGGGCGTCGGCGAACAGCGCGTCGTCGCTGGCTGGCTGGTCGTCGGCTTCGCGGGTGTTGCGCTTGACCAGCGGCTCCTGGGCGGGCATCAGGTTTTCGAACAGCGGGTCCAGGGGCAGGAACTGGCGCAGGTCACCCTTGTGGGTGATTTTTTCCGCAGGCTCAGTGACGAAGCGCTGTGGTTCGCCATTGAGCGGCGCCTTTTCCGCGATGGCCTTGGCCAGGTTCTCGGCAGCGACCTGGGCACCTTCCGGGGTCCAGTGGGTGTCGGTGCGCAGGAACACTTGCTGGCCGCCTTGCTTGGCCTGTTGCAGCGGGCCGAGCAGGTCAGGCGCGAGGATCTTGTCGGCCGCCACGCGAGCATGGAAATCCTGGTAGAGATTGGCGTGAATGCTCGATGGCTTCACGTCACCCAGGTGCTCGGGGTACAGCCGCGCCTTGGCCGGCAGGATCGCCATGACCAGGGTGATGCCTTGTTCCTTGAGCTTCTGGCGCACGCCTTCGACCAGCGCGTAGTTGCCTTGCAGGTTCAGCTCTTCGTTGACGATCGGGTTGAACTCCTCGTCGCTGTACAGCCACTGGTCACGGCCCAGGACCACGCCCTTGCGGCCTTCGTTGAACAGCTTGTAGTCCAGCGCAGCCCAGATGTTGGTGCCCAGGCGCTTGATCGGGAACTCGTCGTCGTAGTGCGTTTCCACGGCCTTGGCCCAGCGCCCGTTGAGCACGGTGGCGTCGGGGTTGGTGCTGAAGCCGAAGAAGCTGCGCATCGACCACAGGCCCAGCGCTGTCAGGATCAGCATGAACAGTGCGATGTAAAAGATGCGTAATGAGCGGGTCATGTTCAGATCCCTCAGAACTGGAAGTAAAGGAACGGCGAGAAGCTCTGCGCCGAGAGTTTGAGAATCGAAGCGATGAACAGCAGCAGCACCAGGGCGCGCATCACGTAGCGCGACCAGTCCACGGTCCAGTAGGCCGGTTGCACCTGGGCTTCGACACCCACGGTGTAGCCCGGCTCATGGATCGTCGATGGGTTGTCACCCGGTACGGCCTTGATCATCCCCGGTTGTGCGGTGGCCGGGCCGTTGGCCTCGGTATTGACCTCAGGCTTGGTCTTGACCGGTGGACGGTTGGTGTAGAAGTCCCGCAGGCCGAAGAAGGCGAGGGTGATGTAGGCCACCACCAGCGTGGCGATCTGCAGGCCGGTGAGGTTGGCGCGGGTCAGTTCCGACAGCGACCAGTCGCCGAAGCTGAACATGGCAGCGTACATGCGACCGGCCACGTGCAGGTTCTCGGCCCGGAAGATCACCCAGCCCATCACCACCAGCAGGAAGGTCAGCGCCCAGCGGATCGGGTTGATGCTGCGTGGCGTGGTGTTGATGCCCACCGCTTTTTCGATGGCCAGCCACATGCCGTGCCAGGCACCCCAGATCACGTAGGTGATGTTCGCGCCGTGCCACAGACCACCGAGCAGCATGGTCAGGAACAGGTTGCGATAGGTCATCAGCGTGCCTTTGCGGTTACCGCCCAGGGTGATGTAGAGGTAGTCGCGCAGCCAAGTGGACAGGCTGATGTGCCAGCGGCGCCAGAACTCGGTGATCGACTGGCTGATGTAGGGCTGCTTGAAGTTTTCCATGAAACGGAAACCCATCATCAGGCCCAGGCCGATGGCCATGTCGCTGTAGCCGGAGAAGTCGAAGTACAGCTGCGCGGTATAGGCCAGGGCGCCGAGCCAGGCATCGCCCGTGGTCGGGTTCTGCAAGGCGAAGCAATGGTCGGCCACCACCGCCAGGGTGTCGGCGATGAACACTTTCTTGATGAAGCCCTGCATGAAGCGGGTGCAGCCTTCGGAGAACTTGTCCAGCGTGTGGGTACGGTTGTTGAACTGGTCGGCCAGGTCGCGGAAACGCAACACAGGGCCGGCGATCAGGTGCGGGAAAATCGCCACGAACGCTGCGAAGTCGATCAGGTTGCGGGTCGCCGGCGTGTCACCGCGATAGACGTCGATGATGTAGCTGATGGACTCGAAGATGTAGAACGAGATCCCGATCGGCAACAGCACATGGGTCAGGATGAACGGGTTGAGGCCAAAGCTGGTGATGATTGCGTTGAGGCTGTCCACGCCGAAGTTGGCGTACTTGAAGTAGCCCAGGATGGCCAAATCCACGCCCACGCCGAGCAACAGCCAGCGTTGGGCCGGTTTGGTCCGCACACCGGCGGCACCGACTTTCAGGCCGATCCAGTAGTTCCACAAGGTGACGCCGGCGAACAGCGCCAGGAAGTCCACCCGCCACCAGGCATAGAACACGTAGCTGGCGATCAGCAGCAGCAGGTTGCGATAGCGTTGCCCGCTCAAGTAGTACAAGCCGAGAAAGATCGGCAAGAACAGAAACAGGAACACATTGGATGAAAATACCATCCCGATCTCTCCATGTTGAATCAACAGTCAAGGGCCAGAGCCCCCCCAAACCCCCCCATGAAAACCGGGTGGTTGATTACATTTCCGACACTTACCTGTGGCGAGGGAGCTTGCTCCCGCTCGGCTGCGAAGCAGTCGCATCGTCAGGCTTGGGGGCGCTACGCACCCCAGCGGGAGCAAGCTCCCTCGCCACAGGAAATGTGTTGTGAATCAGCTTCCTTTTTCACCTTTCTCCCGCGAAGGGTCGTACACCCGGGTCAAGTCACCGCCGAGGCGGAAGGTCTTGAACGGTTGCATCTCATGCTTGCGTTCCAGCACATCCTCGCTGCAGGTGTAGAGGCTGCAGAACGGTTCGAGCCAGGCGAATTTCGAATCGACCTTCAGGTCCTTCATGTCCTGTTTGTCGCCGTTCTTCTCTTCGAAGATGTCCGGGTCTTCCACCCCGGCCAGCACCCGGTCACCCAGTCGCTTGAGGGCGCCGTTGTTTTCCTGGCGCAGGTCCACACCGTTGACCTGGGCGAAACTGGCGATCATCGCCAACGGCGGCAGGGCATAGTTGTGGTAGGACAGGGCGCGTTGCTTGCGCTTGAGTTCGTTGGGCAGGAAACCGTCGGCGTCGATCTGGTTGACGCCGACCTTGTATTCCTTGACGGCCCAATCGAACAGGTCGCGGCGGTTGATTGCCACGGAGGTGGCCATCACCGACCAGGCGGCCCAGTAGGAGTGGTTGTTGGTCTTGTCCAGCGGCAGGTTGTCCCAGTCGCTGACGACCTGGTCGGCCATCCGGCTGAACCAGCTTTCGATCAGTTGCGCCTGCTCCTGGTGATTGGCCAGTGGGCGGGACTCGGAGAACTTCAGGCGCACATAGGCCGAAGCCATGCTGCCCAGCGCCCATTTGCGCATGGACTTGCCAGTGTGGTTGAAGTCCTTGGACATCAGCGCATCGGCCTGGGCCCACGCGGTCAGCCAGTTGAGGGTGCATTCCAATTGTTCGGGACGGCCGTCACGCATGAATTGCATCACTTGTTTGCTGACGCCACGCTCGATCTTGGTGATGTCGGCGGTGCTGTCGCGGAAGGCTTTTTCCGACTGCACGTTCAGGGTCGCACGGGCCTTGTCCGAGCCCTCGTACTTGCTGCGAAATTGCAGGGAGCCAGTGTAGGGCGTCGGCGTGGCGTCGCAGCCTTGGGCCGCTTCGCCGGCCTTGACCTTTTCGATCGGTGCGAAGTAACCCTGTGGCGGGCGCAGCGGGGCCGCGGCCTGCGTGGCCCCGGCGAACATTGCCAGGGTCAGCAGGGAGGGCGCCAGCAGCGTTTTCAACGTTCGGGTGCGCGTGGTACTGGTCATGAGACGAGACCTCATTGTCCGATTTGAGCCGTTTGTTCGGCTTGCGGAGATGCGTTGCGTTTACAGATTTTCGCTTCGATCTGCTGCGGCTCTTTACCGGCTTCAGGTCCCTGGACTTCGACAGCCAGAAGGTTTTGCGAAGCCCAGTCCTCGTCGGTGCGCAGCTGGAAGGCGAAACGTCCGTCGGTTTCGGAGGTATCCGGTTTTTCGATCTTGATATCCTCGTGGCGCCCATTCATGTACCAGAGGGTGGCTTGCAAGGTTTTCACCGAGGTGTCGGCGAAGCGGATGTCGACCTGGTGGCTGCCGTTACGCAGATCCATGTTCTTGCTATTGACCATCAATTCGTTCTTGCCCGGCTTGAGCGCGGTCTTGCTGCTCATCAATGCCGGCTTGCCTTCGCAACCGTTGTTGTCCAGCAGCGCCATCATCTGGCGATAGATGGTTTCCTGGTCCAGGCGATACAGCGGCGAGAATTCCCAGATGAGGATTTTCGGCGGGTTCTTCTGGAACTCTTCGCTGCCCAGGTACTGGATCATCGCGCCCTCGAAACCGCCGCCGGGGAAGGCTACGTTGAGGATGTCGGCGCCGATGGCTTCTTCAAGGAAGCCGGCGAAGTTGTAGTTCTTGCCGCTGTGACTGGTGCCCACCAGGGTGATCTGCGGGTTCCCGGAATCGCCGAACAGATCGCCGTCACCCGCCTCGCCCTTGGGCTCGGTGGTGAATTGGTCCATGTACTGGATCGCATAGCTGGTGCCGCACAGCTGCCCGGCCATGTTGTGCAGGGTGCCGGTCTTGCCCATGCGGCCGGACTTCTTGGTCTCGAACTCACGCTTGGGGATGTCGGCGAAGGCCGGGAGCTGCTTGACCTTCTCGGCGACGATCTTGGCGGTGCGCTGGGCGCCGTAAGGTGTCCAGTGTTGGTCGCCACGGAAATAGAAATCGTGGGCCGGCAGGGTTTCGGGCAGGTTTTCGTTGGTCAGCGGCGACAGGTCCGGCACCACGTAACCCATCTGGGCGAAACGCCCGAGCATGGATTTGTAGTTGGTCAGGGCTTTCTCATAGTCGAAAGCGGCCTTTTCCTGTGGGTTGAGCTTGTTGCGGTTCACCAGGCCCCGGGTCGGCTGGTAGACGAGCACCAACTCGACGCCTTTTGCCTTGAACGCATCGTGCAACTGCTGCAGGCGCTTGTAGCCGGCCGGGGTGGTGTTGAATTCGGTACGCAGGTCTTCCTGGGTCCGGAACAGCCAGTCACCCTGGGCTTGTACCAGCGTGGTGAAGTTCTGCTGGTAGCGCGTGGTGTAGTTCTTCGCATCATGGGCCGCCGGGCACAGGTTGCAGCAGGGCTCGGCAGTGAAGCTCGGGGCCTTGATTTCATCGGCGCGGGCGCCGCTTGCAGCGGCGAGAATGCCGGCAGTCAGGGCAGACAGGCCCAGGAGTTTGATCATCTGTGGGTTCATAAAGGTCATCCTCAGTCCCGCATTTCGGTCTGGCGTTCGACAGGGTCGATCAGCACGGCTTTCTGCTGGCGCACCAGCAGGTCGAGAATTTCATCCTGGCGCTCGCCAAGGATTCCCGTGAAGCTGATGCCGCTGGATTTGGTCGGCGCGAGCATGGACACGCGGTACAGCTCGACGCTCAACGGCGAGTCGATGGACAGCGGACCGCTGCCGTTGGCAGCCAGTTCGCCGCCGACCACGATCAGCGAGACCTCGGCGTCGAACGGGTCGAGCTTGATGTCCCGGTCGGTGTCGGACAGGTCCTTGATGTGACCGTAGAGACCGGTCAGGCCGTTGGCCATGGATACGTTTTCGTAGAGGCGAATGTTCACGCTGTTACGAACCCGGATACCGTGGCGGCGGTTGCTGATCACTTTGTTGCCCCACAGCAGGTTGTCACCACTCTCGTAAAGCGTGATGCCGTCTGTGTGGTTCTTGTAGATCTCGTTGTAGGCGATCAGGTTGTTGACGCTGTTACGGTCGATCACCAGGCCCGAGAGTTTGTTGTCGTAGCTGCGATTGTTGAAAATGAAGCTGTCGTTGACCTCACGGGAAATAATGATCCCGTGCTTCTTCTTGGTCCCGTAGACGGTGTTGTCGGCGATGATCAGCCGATGGGAACGGTCGTGGGGGTCGATGCCGTAGACGATGTTGTCTTTGTAGGTATTGCCCTTGATGACAAAGTCGCGGGTCTCGTAGCAGTAGAAGCCGTACCACATGTCCGAGAACTCGGAACCGATGATCCAGCCGGTCGGTTCCGGGCGCTTGAGGACCTTGGCCATGTTCGGCGTGTACTGGGAAATACTCACCCCGTACGACTTACTGTTGGCGTAGCCGAAGCTGGCCATCTTGGTGTTGACGATGTAGGTCTCGGTACCGCCCCACGACAGCAGGAACGGACGGAATTCCTTGGGCGAGCGAAACGTGGCGGGGCCATTGTCCTTTTCGCGCCAGCCGGTGACCTTGGTGTCGCGGATGAACATCTGGCCATCGTTGACCAGGAATGAGCCGCCCTCTTGGGACAGGCGCAGTTCCTGGGTCTGTTTGTCGATTTCCAGGATGCCTTTCTGGCCAACCACGATCGGAATCTTCGCCAGGTAGACACCTGGCGAAGTTTCGATGAGGTACTTGGGCTGTTTCTTGGCCAGGTCCTTGAGGTTCATGTAGCCATCGTCGAGGAAGATGGCCTGTGGGATACCGTGCTGACGCACGACCCACTCGGCCATCTTGTTGTCGCCGCCGATGAAGTCCTTCAAGGCGTTTTCCTGCATCATCCGGCGCACGCTGACCTTGCCGGGCTTGGTGCGCACGATCTTGGCCGCGACCGCTTCGGCGGTATAGCCTTTGAGGTCGGGCAAGGTCGGCTTGGCCAGTTCCAGCGGTGCGGTCGGCGCGCTGCTGACGGTATAGGTCTTGGCTCGTTGCAGTTCCTTGGCCACGTTGCCCGGCTTGACCACCGGTTCAACGTTGGCGAACGCCGGCGAGCCGGCCAGCAGCATCGCTGCGACCAACAGGCTGATCGAACCTTTCATCGCCTGGCTGTTCCTGAGGTAGCGGTTCATTTCGGGCACTCCCATGGCCATTCGCATCAGAAGCGCCAGATCACGTCGACAAAGGCGCGATGCATGTACGAATCGACCTCTTTGCCGTAGGCGTCGCCTGGCTTGAACACGCCGCCACGAAAGCGCACCAGCGCCGACGGCTCATCAATTGACTGACTCAGCGCGGCCGGCAGCAGGCCTTGCTTGAAGTACTTGGTGACGACCAGATCGACTTCCTGGCCCAGGTCCTTGTCGCCATCACGCAGCGGCAGGGTCGAGGTGGACAGGATTGCGCCGGTCACGTCGTCGGTGTTGTTTTCCACGGCATTGATACCGTTGCTGCCCACTGGCTTGTTGCCGTCCACGCGCCAGAACTTGTGATACACAAGGCTGGCGTCGTATTCGTCACGCAGTTGCCAGGAACCGAACAGGCTGGCGCTCTGGGTGTTGGCCATTTCGCCACGGAATGCTTCGCCGAAACGGTGGACGCGCGAACGGGTGCCGGTGAAGTTCGAACGGTTGCTTTGCAGGCCGTTCTGTTCGTAGTCCTCGCTGGCGCGAGCATAGGCCGCACCGACTTGCCATTGCGGGTCAAGGCGCAGGCGGATACCCAGGTCAGTGGCCCAGCCGTCCACATCATCGCTGTGCTTGGCTTCTGTCGGGCGGGTGCCGTCGGCATTGAGCGGGTTGACGGTGTCGCGGTCACCGGTCATGCCCGTGAGGCTCGCCCAGTAGTTGACGGTGTTGGTGTTGCGCCAGTTGTAGGCGTCGCTGTTGGCTTCCAGGCCGAGCCAGGTCAAGTCACCGTTCTCGGTCTTGTCCAGGGTATCGGTGGGCTCGCCCGGGGTCGGGTAGTCGAGGCTGCCGTTGTCATGGGAGTGGTGGGCACGGATACCGGCCCATTGGCCTGGCATCCACTGGTAACCCACGTCGCCGTAGACGTGCATGCGGTCCTTGTCCTTGGGGGACAATTCCTTGAGGTCGGTGCGGTATTCGCTGAACCGTTCGGCCACGCCGAGGTTGGCCCGCAGCAAGGTGGTGTCGAAGGTCCAGTTCAGGGCTTCGATGTTGGTGTCGCGCCATTGGCCGTCGTCGTTGCGCAGGCGCTGGCGACCGAACTTCAACTGCTCGCCCGGGTAGGGGGTCAGGCCACGGTAGCCAATCCAGAACTCGCGCATGGCCAGGTAGCTTTTCTTGGCTTCGCGGTCACCGCTGTCGGTTTGCTGGGTGCTGCCATCGGACTGTTGCAGGGTGTCGGTCTCGATGATGTCGCTGGACGTCACGGCCTGGGCCATGGCGTAGGCGCTCCAGGCGCCGCTTTCACTTTCACCGTAGACCCATGGACGCAGGTCCAGGCCGACACCGTTGACGTCGCCACCGCTCTGGGTGCCGAGATCACGGTCATCTTCGGACTGCCCGGTGATCTTCACTTCCAGGCCGAAATTCTTGCTATCGGTCAGTGCCGCCAGGGTCGGACAGGACCACAGCAGGGCAAACGACAGGCCAATACCAGCCTGCACAAAAGGGTTGAGCTTCAAAAGCTTCATAGAGGTTCCTCGCCGTCATCTTCTTTTAGGGCTTGCAGTTCCAGCGTATCGGGGCTCATTGCGCCGCGAATGGCCTGCTCTTGTTGTAGCAGGCGTTGGGCTTGTGCAAGTTGTTCCGGCGGTAATTGTGCTTCGAGGGTTTGGGCAAGCTCGATGGCTTGCGGGGTGTTCTGCGCCTTGGCCAACTGGCTGAACACATACGCGTTGACCGGGTTGGGCTTGGTACCCTTGCCCTGGGAGAACAGCTGGGCAATGGCGAAGTCGGCGCTGTTCTGGCCGTTGCGGGCGGCCTTGAGCAGGTGGTCCAGGGCTTTTTGCGAGTACACCTGGCCCAGATAACCGCGGCGATAGATCTGGCCGAGGTAGTAATCGGCAGCCACTTCGCGGCCAACGGCGTTCTGGAAATGCGCCTCGGCGGCCTTGGCATCGGCCGGGACCCACTTGCCTTCGTAGTACAGCTTGCCCAGCAACAGCTCGGCACGAGGCTGGTCGGCGGCGCGGCCGTTTTCCAGGTATTGCATCATCTTGTCGACGTCACCCAGTTCCGGGAAGTCGTAGAGCAGTTGCGCCAGGCTGACCCAGGCAGCGGGGTAGCCAGGAGCGATGCCTTCGAGCAACGACTGGGCGGTCTTTTCATCGGTCTTGCCCAGGCTGGCGTCGGCCAGGACACGGGCGACGCTGTCCACGCGCTGGGCGGATACGACGCCACGGGCGTGACCGTCCTGCATCTGCTTGAGCAATGCGGCCTGCTGTTCCGGCTGGCCGCGTTTCTGATAGACCGTGGCGAGTTCGACGTAGCAGATGTCCGTGGTCGCCAGCGCGGCCTTGCAGACCTTCTCGACTTCATCCAGGTGCTGGTCGTAGGTGCCCTGGGTGCGGTAGAGCAGAATCTGCGCCAGGCCCGCTTCCGGGTAGCCGGCGCTGCGCCATTGGCTGATCTGCTGCTGGGCGTTGACGTTCGGGAAGCTGTGGGGATATTGCAGGTACAGCATCGCCAGCGGGATCAGGGTGTTGCCTTCCCCGTTGGCGAAGGCTTTCTTCAACAGGCCTTCGGCTTCGTGTTTTTCCGCTTCAGTGGAACCGGGCTTGGCCACCAGCAGGCGACCCAGGCGAGCCTGGGCCCGTGGCGAGATATCGGCGGCGGCGCGGTAAGTCGCCTCGGCTTTTCTCATCTGCTCGGGGTCGCGGCTGTCCACCTGGATATCGGCCAGGCCGACCTGGGCTTCGCTGTAGCCCAGGTCTGCCAGTTGCTGATAGTTCTGCTGCGCCAGCGCCGTGTCGCCGCGCTTGAGGGCTTCGTTGGCCAGGCGCTGGTCGGGCAGGCCGGCACAACCGGCCAGGCTGACGGCCAGTGCCAGGGCACACAGTGTTCCCATGTGGGAACGAGTTTGCGGCATAGCATCCTGACCGCGTTGATCCTTTCGCGAGCAAGCTCGCTCCCACAGAGCCTGTGGGGTGTTCAGGATTTTTATAATGGTCACGGGCATATCCTCGACTTAAATACCGACGGCCATGGCTTTGTCGATCAGCCAGTTCAGGTTCGGACCACGGTCGCTGGTGACTTCTACCGGCCGGCCGGCCAGCGAGCTGTCCAGGGGTTCGTCAGGTTGGATCAGCACACGGATATCGGAGGACAGGTCGGCACTTTTCAGGCTGGTGCTGCTGACGATCTTGCCGGTACGGGTGGTGTCTTCGCCGGCGACCTGGAAGTTGACTGGCGTACCTGGGCGCACGTCGCCGAACTGGCGATAGGAGAAACGGGCTTCGACGTTGGCTTCGGTGCCCCGTGGGACCAGTTGGAAGATCACGTCACCCTTGCTGGCGTACTGGCCGTTGGCGACCAGTTGCTGGGACACGATGCAGTCGCACGGCGACGTCAGGGTGCCAGTCATTTGCTTGCCGAACAGCTCCTCGACCTTGGCCGGCTGCAACTGGTTGTCGTCCAGGTGACCTTTGAGCACATCGAGCATGCTGGTGCTGAAGGTCGCCAGCGGGGCGCCTTTGGCAGCCACGCCGTCGGCCTTGACCAGGCTCTGCACGGTGCCGTCGCGCGGCATGGTAATGGCCATGCCCGGCACGTTCACCAGGCCGGCCTGGGCGTGGCTGACAAAGTACATGCCGTACACCGACTTGAAGATGAAACCGAACGCCGCCAGGCCAACGGCGAAGACCCCCAGGCTGAAGGTCACGGCGCGTAGGCGCCCCATGGCACTCATGCCGCCGTTTTCGTCTTTCTGCTTGCGGGCCTTGGTGAAGTTGTCGCGCTGCAGGGTCGCCAGCACGTCACCGACACCGACGATGTCGCCGGCCAGGTGCGAGGTGATGATGTGACGCAGTGTCGAGATGTCCCGCGGCTCCAGGTTCTGGAACTGGCAACCGGTGCGGCCGGTCTGGCGGTCGTAGGAACGGATCTGCAACTCCACGTCCATGGCCAGGCCAAGGTTGTCGATGACGAACTGCAGGCGACCTTTGTAGGACTCCCCGGTCTTGAGGGGCATCTGGCCGGCGTTGAAGCTCAGGCCGCCGGCGGACAAGTCCAGGACCTTGACTTCCATCGGCGTACGGTCAGGGCCGAAGAAGCGCAGCTTGGCCGGGATTTTGACCCGGGCGTGTTGGCGCTGGGCTTCGGATTCATGCACTACGTTGACATTCACGGCGGTGTTCATAGGGGCGATTTCCTAGTTAATTCATTCAAGTCCGGTCAGACCATCGTCAGCAGCACGGCGACAAAGATGCTGCCGGCGGAGAAGGTCATGGTCCGAGACGACCAAGTGTTGAACCAACGTTGAAAGCTGGCGAGATCACGGGTCAGTGAGGTGGGCTGGCGGGTCCAGGACTGCTGGTCGAGGCGGAAGAACACATAGATCTTCACCAGGGCACCGACGATCTGGTTGTAATAGAGAATCGCCGGGTAGGCAGGGCCGATCTTGTGTCCGGAGCACGACAGCAACAGGGTCAGCAGCAACCGGGTGATGCCGATCCACAGCAGGTACACCAGGATGAACGCGGTGCCGTACTTGAAGCTGGCGATCAGTGCCACGGTCAGGCCCAGCAGCGACGTCCACATCGACACACGCTGGTCGAGCAGCACCACCGAGGTGAACAGGCCCAGACGGCGCAGACCCAGGCCCAGTGCCCGGGAGTTCTGCCGCAGGTTGTTGCCGTACCAGCGGAACATCAATTTGCGGCTGGCCTTGATGAAGCTCTTCTCCGGCGGGTGTTCAACGGTGTTGATCGCCGCATCGGGCACATAGAACGTGTCGTAGCCCAGGCGCATCAGGCTGAACCAGCTCGACTTGTCATCGCCGGTCAGGAACTTGAAGCGACCCAGGCGCCAGTGTTGCAGCGAGTCGCTTTCCACGTCGGCGATGAAGTCCGGGTTGGTGACCACGGTGGCGCGGAACACCGACATGCGGCCGGTCATGGTCAGCACGCGCTTGGACAAGGCCATGGAACACATGTTGATGTGCCGCTGGGCGAAACGCAGCTTGTGCCATTCGCTCATGATGTAGCCGCCGCGCACTTCGCAGAACTCGTTGGTGGTCAGGCCGCCGACGTTGCCGAACAGCTGGAACCACGGCACGGTCTTGCGCACGACGCCTTCGGCGAGCACGGTGTCGCCATCGATCACCGCTACGACGGCGCGGTCATCCGGCAAGTGGCGGGAGATGGCGCGGAAACCGTAGGCCAGGCCGTCGCGCTTGCCGGTGCCAGGGATACGCACGAAGTCCAGCTTGACCCGCGCTGGCGGGTTCATGCGGGCCCAGAGGCTCTTGACCAGCAGTTCGTCGGACATTTCCACGATGGAGCAGACCACGGTGGTGGGCAGCCCGCATTCGATGGCCTCGCGAATCACCGAGCCGTACACCTGGGCGGTGGTCAGCGCATCGATCCGGAAGCTGGTGACCATCAGGTACACATGGGACGGATCCGCCGCCTTGCCCAGCTTGCGTACCTTGCGGCGCAGGTGCGGGTAGACGATGTACAGGAAGATCATGCCGCGCACGAAATGCGTTGCTCCCATGGAGTAACGCCAGATGCCCACGGCGCCGATCAGGAAGATGAAGTCCTTGGATTCGGAGTCGAACGTGGACGTGGGCAGCGCCATGGCGATGCCCATCAATAAACTCAAGTAAAACAGCCAACCGGCGGCCTGAAGCAGGCCGTGCTTTAGCCTGTGCATAATCTGCATCCGTCTCTATCTCGGGCGGGCCTTGTGGGCGGCCCGATGGGTTAAGGCAGGCGAAAGGCCGGCCGGAGCATGCCCCGGCCGGCAAACAGACTTACCAGCAGATGCCTTCGGTCCGGCCACTCGGGTTGGTGGCCTTGGACATGAAGCCGACCAGGTCGATGACCTGCTTGCCTTCCGGTACGTTCTCGGTCAGCGCGCGGAACTTCTCGTCGCGGTTGCCCAGGATGATGATGTCGGAGCTGTCGATCACCGAGTCGAAGTCGGAGTTGAGCAAGGACGAGACGTGAGGGATCTTCGACTCGATGTAATCCTTGTTCGCACCGTGGACGCGGGCGTATTCGACGTTGCTGTCGTAGATCTTCAGGTCGAAGCCCTTGCCGATCAGCATTTCCGCCAGTTCTACCAGTGGGCTTTCTCGCAGGTCGTCGGTACCGGCCTTGAAGCTCAGGCCCAGCAGGGCGACTTTGCGCTTGTCGTGGCTGGAAACGATGTCGAAGGCGTTCTGCACCTGGGATTCGTTGCTGCGCATCAGCGAGTTGAGCAGCGGCGCTTCCACGTCCAGGGAACCGGCACGGTAGGTCAGGGCGCGAACGTCCTTGGGCAGGCAGGAGCCGCCGAAGGCGAAGCCTGGGCGCATGTAGTACTGGGACAGGTTCAGGGTCTTGTCCTGGCAGACCACATCCATCACTTCACGGCCATCGACGCCGACGGCCTTGGCGATGTTGCCGATTTCGTTGGCGAAGGTCACCTTGGTGGCGTGCCACACGTTGCAGGTGTACTTGATCATCTCGGCGACGGCGATGTCCTTGCGGATGATCGGCGCATCGAGCTCTTCGTACAGCGACTGCAGAACGTCACCGGAGGCGGTGTCGAACTCACCGATAACGGTCATCGGCGGCTGGTCGTAGTCCTTGATCGCGGTGCTTTCACGCAGGAATTCAGGGTTGACCGCGACACCGAAATCGACGCCGGCTTTCTTGCCGGAGCAGTCTTCCAGGATTGGGATCACAACGTTTGCCACTGTGCCCGGCAATACGGTGCTGCGAACTACGATAGTGTGGCGGGTGGTCTTGTCACGCAGGACAAAACCAATCTCGCGGCACACCGCTTCGATGTAGTTCAGTTCCAGGTCGCCGTTCTTTTTGCTCGGTGTACCGACGCAGATCATCGACAGGTCAGTATCGCGAATCGCTTCGGCGAAGTTGGTCGTGCCGCGCAGTCGACCAGTTTGAATGCCTTGCGCCAATAGCTCACCAAGACCAGGTTCAACGATCGGCGATTTACCGGCGTTGATCATGTCGATTTTGTCTTTGGCGACATCCACGCCAACTACATCATGGCCCCGTGCAGACAGGCAACCGGCACATACTGCACCGACGTAACCCAAACCAAATATGCTAATGCGCATCGCATTTCCCTCTGTTTTTCACGCCATTAAATGGCCGGAGTTAATAGTGTTCAGCGGTCATAGTGCACTCGGAAGTGTGGAATGCAGGCGCCACAATGCCGTGTGCAGGCATACTAAGTTCCGAGTGTCTAAATAAATGCACTCAAGTTGTGCGCAATGTGGCCTAGTTGTTATGACCTGCCCTGTTATGCAGCCAGTCCTCGTTATCGGGAACGCTCGTGCAAAGGTCCTTCACTTCCGATCCCTGGCAAAAAGCCCACAAAATCAAAAGTTTGTGTGCTCGGGTGAGCACGTTATAGGGGCGCAGCCTTGGCCTTGTAGGGGATAGTAATGGTGCTTTATCTCCCATCCTTTAAGGGTGGATCCAATTAGACGACCGTTTCGCTAAGTTGTCGTGACAACTTGGTTAATCCGTTCGACGTCCTTTGTAAGTTATCTCGTACACGCTCGCCGAGAATCGTTACGGATGGTATGAGCCATGCAATTTGACATAGTTCCGATCCGCTCATCGCGATTTTCGAAATTTTTCGAAATATTATCGAAGATGGCACTGGCCTCAATATGATGGCACTTGCCGTTTTGCCCTTTATTAATGGGGAGTTAGGAGGGGTAGATAGTTTTGTGCCACTACCGATGAAAAAAATCGGTGCCACTACGCAAAAAACTGACGAGTGTCGAGTGAAAGAAAAGTTAGCGCAGGAGTGGGGCGATTTATTGGCGCCATGAAACTGGCGAAGTGGGCGATGAACTAAGATGACAAATAGGCAGATGATCGAAGCCCCCGATCAGGGGGCGGTATAGGGTCATGCCTTATTCGGGGGCGTGATCGCGCAGGAAAACCAGTTTGTCCCGGCTCGATTGTTGGGCGTTGAAGCGGTAGCCCTGTACATCGAACTGGCTGAGTGCCGCAGGGTCGCTGATCCGTTCCTGAATCACGAAACGACTCATCAGGCCCCGGGCTTTCTTGGCGTAGAAGCTGATGATTTTGTACTGGCCATTTTTCAGGTCGCGGAATTCGGTATCGATGACGCGCGCTTTCAGTGCGCTGCGCTTGACCGCCGAGAAGTATTCATTGGAAGCCAGGTTCAGCAGAACGTCGTCGCCCTGGTCGGCGAGGGCTTCGTTCAGCCATTCACTGATGCGTGTGCCCCAGAAAGCATAAAGATCCTTGCCCCGGGCATTGGCCAGCTTCGTGCCCATTTCCAGGCGATAGGGTTGCATCAGGTCCAGTGGCCGCAGCAGGCCATAGAGGCCAGAGAGCATGCGCAGGTGTTGCTGGGCGTAGTCGAAGTCGGCGTCACCAAAGCTTTGCGCATCGAGGCCCGTATACACGTCGCCCTTGAAGGCCAGCAGCGCCTGCTTGGCATTGGCCGGAGTGAACGCCGGTGTCCAACTGCCGAATCGCGCGGCATTGAGGCCGCCGATCTTGTCGGAGACATGCATCAGCTCGCTGATCTGTGCCGGGGAGAGTTCGCGCAGTTGCTCGATCAGTTCCTGGGAATGATCCAGGTACTGTGGCTGGGTAAAACGCTCGGTGGCCGGCGGTGTTTCGTAATCGAGGGTCTTGGCGGGGGAAATCACCATCAGCATGAAATCGTCTCCTTGAGGGTGCGGCGATTCTAGGGGGTTGTCCGGGTGGACTCCAGCTATTGGGGTGATAGGTGATCGGTGGTGATGCTTTTGTGGCGAGGGAGCTTGCTCCCGCTCGGTTGCGCAGCGACCGCAAAATTTTGGGGGCCGCTTCGCAGCCCAGCGGGAGCAAGCTCCCTCGCCACAAAAGCACTTCCACCACAAAATCCTCCAACCGCAGAAGCCGCTTTGCCATGAGGCGTTCGCCGGCGGGTATTGCATCAGGATCGGCTATGATGCCGCGCGGGTTTCGTTATGGAGACATCCCTTTTGCGTATCGCTCTTGTGTTATCGGCCTGGCTGTTGAGCCTGGGTGCCATTGCCGCGCCCGCGCCCAATGATGTCGCGACCCTGGACCGCAGCACCTGGCCGGAACAACTCACCAGCCCGACGCTGTTCGACGTGGCCTCGCGGGCCGAGATCCTGATGTTCGCCCGGGTCCTGCTGGACGTCGATGCCATGGACGAGATCGCACTCAAGCAGTACTTGGGGCTGCGCTCGGTCAACATGGTTGCGATCGATGCGCTTCGCGCCCGGCTGTGGCAGCGGTTGTTGGCCAGCTACAACTTTGCCCAACGCAGTTGCGATCAGGACGCTTCCTTCTGTTACCTGGTCGAGGACATGGCGACCCTGCGCGAAGAAGCGCGCAGGTTTCATCTGGATGACGATTCCTACTACATCAAGTGGGCCGCGCCGAGTCAGATCTTTCATACCCAATACCGCGACGAACTGCTGCGTAAAGCCGCGCTTTTTCCGCAAACCAGCAGCGAAATCGAACGTTTCGGCGATTACGAACGCAACGGCGAAGACATGAACGACCGCCTGTTCCTGCTGACCTTCGACAGCGCCGCCAACGTGGTGCCGGACAACACTGCGTGGCTAACCGAATATCTGCGCAAGGCGAACGTCAATGGCACCTTCTTCGTGCTGGGCAAGGACATCCAGGCGCGGTTGCAAGAGGGCTCGGTCAACCATCTCCAGGCGTTGTATTCGAGACAATGCGTGGGCGTGCAGGGCTGGGAGTTCCGCTCCCACAGTTATTGGCAGGACTGGCAAGACTCGGTCCGGCGCAGTGTCGAGCTGGTCAAGGGCAAGCTGCCCGAAAATTATGTGCCGCTGTTTCGTCCACCCCAGGGCCAGCGTCGTGGCGATGCACAAGCGTTCTTTGAGCAGCAGGGCTTGCAAGTGGCGCTGTGGGACATCGATCCCCAGGACAGCAACAATCGACTCAAGCCTGAGCAAAGTGCCCAGCGTGTGCTGACCCTGATGCTGCTGTGGCGCCACGGGGTGATCACTTTCAATGCCAAGCAGGATGGGGTGAAAACGGCGATGCCCTGGTTGATGACGCAGACGGCGCAAAGCGGGATCGGTTGGGCGGATTGCCAGGAAGCGTTTCGCTGAAACCTGAAAAGGCCCGGAAACATTGGGGGCAGAGGAAAAACCGGCGCACATTCATGACAACCGGACTTCCGACTTTAACGGCGCAATGGCGGTACGCCAAGGGTTATTCGTCACTCTGAAAAATAAACTTCAAAAAAGCGTCAAAGTGCTTTTTCCTGTCATGGTTTTTGGAGTATCAAGAAGACAGACCGCCGAAACCTGCAACACAGGTGGCGTCTTCCAAGACCCAGATTGTGTGCAGTTCACCTGAATCGTCGCGGGTGAATTCGGTGGCTACCTCGAGGCGCAGCACTGTCACGGTATTGCGTCGAATGGCCCCCACATAGGTGACCGAGTATGGATGACCACGGACGTAGCCCTTCCTCCAACCAGCCAATCCTCTATGTACTCGATACCAACGTATTGATCCACGATCCAAACGCCCTGCTGAACTTCGAAGAACACCACGTTGCCATCCCGATGACCGTGCTTGAGGAGTTGGACAAACTCAAGAGCGGACACCACAGCGTTGCGGCCGAATGCCGGCAGGCGATCCGCCTGATAGACAAGACCCTGGGTGATGCCTCTCCGGAGGACGTTGAGCTCGGCGTGCCGATCCAGCGTGGTAAAAGTGGTCCCAAGGGCCTGCTTTCGATCCTGATGAGCAAGCGCACCGAACCCAATCTGGTGCTGCCAGAACACCTGAACGACAACATCATCATCAACCAGTTGATCGACCTGCACGCGCGCACCAAGGACCAGGCCGTGGTGCTGGTGACCAAAGACATCAACATGCGCCTCAAGGCCCGCGCCTGCGGGATTGCGGCGGAGGACTACAGCACCGACCAGTTGGTCGACGACGTCTCGCTGTTGCCCAATGGCTACCACACCATGACCGGCTCCTTCTGGGACCGTGTGAGCAAGGTCGAGACCCGCCAGGACCACGGCCGCACCTGGCACCAGGTGCAACTGATCGACAACCTGCCGGCCGTGCACATCAACGAGTTCATCATCGACGAGCAAGGCTTCGTCGGCTGGATCAAGGAAATCCAGGTCGACAAGCTGCTGATCCTCGACCTGCACCAGGAGCCTTTGCTGCACCAGGAAGCCTGGGGCCTCAAGCCCCGAGACATCTACCAGAGCTTGGCGCTGTTCGCCTTGCTCGACCCGGATATCCACCTGGTCAACCTGTCCGGCGCCGCCGGTTCCGGCAAGACCATCCTGGCCCTGGCCGCTGCCATCGAGCAGACCATGGTCAGCAAACGCTACCGGCGCATCATCGCCACCCGCAGCGTGCAGGGCCTGGACCAGGAAATCGGCTTCCTGCCCGGTACCGAAGCGGAAAAAATGGAACCTTGGCTCGGCGCCATCACCGACAACCTCGAAGCCTTGCACATGGATGACGAAAGCACCCATGGCAGCGTCGACTACATCCTCAGCAAAGTGCCGTTACAGTTCAAATCCCTCAACTACATTCGAGGCCGCAGCTTCCAGCAGAGCCTGATCCTGATCGACGAATGCCAGAACCTGACCCCGCACCAGATGAAAACCATCATCACCCGTGCCGGTGCCGGTTCCAAAGTGGTGTGCCTGGGTAACCTGGCGCAGATCGATACCCCTTACCTGTCCGCGACCAGCTCCGGGCTGACCTACCTGACGGAACGCTTCAAGGACTTCCCCAACGGGGTGCACATCACCCTGCAGGGCGTACCGCGCTCGATCCTGGCCGAATACGCCGAATCCCACCTGTAACCCCAGCCAAACCGGGCGGCCTTCTAGCCGCCCGGTTTTTATGCTGTACAAAAAAAACTGTGGTAGCGCTGACTTTCGACTCCAAGACCCAAGTGGGGTGCGACAATCGACCCTGCCGGTTTCTGACTTACGGGTTTACAATCGACACTCCCGATCAGGAGTAACCCTGTGCTGACTCATCTCGATTCCCAAGGTCGCGCCAACATGGTCGACGTGACCGACAAGGCCGTGACGTTCCGTGAAGCCACGGCCGAAGCCTTTGTGCGCATGTTGCCCGACACGCTGCAGATGATCGTCAGCGGCGGTCACCCCAAAGGCGATGTGTTCGCCGTCGCACGCATTGCCGGCATCCAGGCGGCCAAGAAAACCAGTGACCTGATTCCGCTCTGCCACCCGCTGTTGCTCACCAGCGTCAAGGTCGAGCTCACGGCCGAAGGCGAGGACCGGGTACGCATCGTCGCCCGTTGCAAACTGTCGGGGCAGACCGGCGTGGAAATGGAGGCCCTCACCGCCGCCAGCGTCGCTGCACTGACCATCTACGACATGTGCAAGGCCGTCGACCGTGGCATGACCATCGAAGGCGTGCGGGTGCTGGAAAAACTCGGCGGCAAGAGCGGCCATTTCCAGGCGGATGCGTCATGAAAATCAACGTGAAGTTCTTTGCCCGTTACCGTGAAGCGCTGGGTGTGGACTCGGTAAAGGTGGAAGGCGATTTCGCCACGGTCGACGATGTGCGTGTGCTGCTTGCCCAGCGTGACGGGGCCGAGGTGCTGAAGGAACAAAACCTGATGTGCGCGCGCAATGAAGACCTGTGCCAGCTCGACGAACCGCTGGCGGACGGCGACGAAGTGGCGTTTTTCCCCACTGTGACCGGAGGCTGAACCATGGCGATTCGTGTGCAGGTCGCACCGTTCGACGCAGGGGGCGAAGTCAACGCGATGCACGCGGCCAATGTCGGCGTGGGGGCGGTGGTGAGTTTTGTCGGCTACGTGCGCGACTTCAATGACGGCCTCGATGTGTCCGGGATGTTCCTGGAGCATTATCCAGGCATGACCGAAAAAGCCCTGGGCAAGATCGCCAGCGAGGCCGAGCAGCGCTGGCCGTTGCTCAAGCTGGAGGTGCTGCACCGTATCGGCGCCCTGGAACCGGGCGAGCCGATCGTCTTCGTCGGGGCCGCCAGTGCCCATCGCCAGGCGGCATTCGACGCCTGCGCCTTTGTCATGGACTACCTCAAGACCCGAGCGCCGTTCTGGAAGAAGGAAAACACTGTCGACGGCCCGCGCTGGGTTGAAGGGCGGGACAGTGATCATGCGGCAGCGGATCGCTGGAAGCAGTAAACCCCCCGTCTTTTTTTCGCAAGCCACGAGCCCGCCATCGCGAGCAAGCTCGCTCCAACACTGGATCTTCGTTGTACACAGGTCCTTTGTGGGCGCGAGCTTGCTCGCGATGAGGCCGGCAGCCTCCCATCACTTTCCCCTGTTTCCCCAATTGACGCTTTGTACATAAAAGTCCAGTATGGATTTATAAGTACATAAAAGTCATCGCCCCACCTTTCTCTGCCAAACCAACAACAACCCGCGAGAGATCGATCATGAAGAAACTCCCCCTCATCACTGGCCTGGCCTTGAGCCTGTTGGCCTCCAGCAGCCTGTTCGCCGCTGAGAAAACCTTGCGCATCGGCATCGAGGCGGCGTACCCGCCTTTTGCTTCCAAGACCTCGGAAGGGAAGATCGTGGGGTTCGACTACGACATCGGCAATGCCCTGTGCGCGCAGATGCAGGTCAAGTGCGAGTGGATCGAAGGTGAGTTCGACGGGCTGATTCCGGCGCTCAAGGTCAAGAAGATCGACCTGGCGCTGTCGTCCATGACCATCACCGAAGAGCGCAAGAAGTCGGTGGATTTCACCCACAAGTACTACTTCACCTCGTCGCGCCTGGTCATGAAGGAAGGGGCGGTGGTCGATGACCAGTACGTCAGCCTCAAGGGCAAGACCGTCGGTGTGCAGCGGGCCACCACCACTGACCGCTACGCCACTGAAGTCCTCGAGCCCAAGGGTGTGAGCGTCAAGCGCTATGGCAACAACGAAGAAATCTACATGGACCTGGCGTCCGGTCGCCTCGACGCGATTTTTGCCGACACCATTCCGCTGGAAGACTTCCTGTCGATGCCCCGTGGCAAGGGCTACGCCTTTGTCGGCCCCGAGCTCAAGGACCCGAAATACGTCGGCGAAGGCGCCGGTATCGCGGTGCGCAAGGGCAATACCCAACTGGTGGCGGATTTGAACAAGGCCATCGATGGGATTCGCGCCAATGGGGAGTATCAGAAGATCCAGGGCAAGTATTTCAAGTCGGATATCTACGGCGACTGATTGACCGCCATCGCGAGCAAGCTCGCTCCCACAGGGCCTGGGTACAAAGATCCAGTGTGGGAGCTTGCTCGCGAAGGCGGCAGACCTGGCAAAGCAGATTTCAGCCCTTCAACTCCTTCAAATGCTTGTACACCGTCGCCCGCCCCATATTCAGCACATTGGCCACGTAGTTGGACGCGCTCTTGCCCTTGAACGCGCCTTCGGCATGCAGCGCCAGCACCAGCTCGCGTTTGTGGTCGCGAGTCAGCAGGTTCAGGCTCAATTGACGCTCGCGCATCCAGGCATGCAGGAAGGTGTTGATCCGCTCCTGCCAGTCATCGCGAAACAGTGAGTCTGGCTGGGGGATCAACTTGCTTGGCGACAGGAACAGATCCAGCGCGGCCTTGGCGTTCTCGAACAGCGAAATATTCAGGTTGATGCACAGCACCGCCAGCGGATGTCCGTCGGCGTCACGCAGTACGCTGCTGAGGCTGCGAATCTTCTGTCCGTCCCAGTTCAGCTTCTCGTAGGGCCCGATATTACGTTCGCTAACGTCCTCACTGAGCATGTCTTCCAGGGACGAGTCATCGCCAATTTCACGCTTGGACAGGTTATTGGCGATGTAATCGACTTTTTGGGTGCGCAGGTCGTGCAGCACCACTTCGGCGTGGGGGTAGAACAGCGTGGCGATAGCGTCGGCGATGGTGCGGAAGTTTTCCAGCGCCGGATCGGGTGGCGAAGCAGTCATGACAGGGCTCCAGGCAGCGTCAGCGCCCCGTGAAACAGGGGCGCGGGGGAGTGTGCCGCAATCGCGGCGATGCGTCACCTCAAGGTGGTTCAGCCCAGTCGTTCGGGTGACAGCATGGCGATGCTCAGGCCGAAACGGGCCAGGGCCTCGGGTAGCGGTTCGCCACGCACCAGCGCCGCGCTGGCCTGGCCCATGGCCGGCGACGTCTGGATGCCGTAGCCACCCTGGGCCGCGACCCAGTACAGTCCGGGCACCTGTGGATCGAAGCCGGACAGCAGGTCCCCATCGTGTACGAAACTGCGCAAGCCGGCCCAGGTGCGGGTCGGGCGGCGGATGGTCAGGGTGGTGGCTTCTTCGATCTGGTAGATGCCCATGGCGATGTCCAGCTCTTCGGGCTGTACATCGTGAGGTTCCACCGGGTCGGCGTTGGCCGGCGAGCCGAGGAACATGCCGGCGTCGGGCTTCATATAGAAGGATTCGTCCAGGCTCACCAGCATCGGCCAGTCATGAATGTCCACGCCCTCGGGCCCGGCAAAAATGAATGCTGCACGCCGCTTGGGCTGCAACCCCAGCTTCCGGGCGCCGGACATCTGGGCAATGTGATCGGCCCATGCGCCGGCGGCATTGATCAGGACCGGGGCTGTGAAGGTCTGGTTGGCGGTTTTCACCTGCCACAGCCCCTGATCATCGCGGCTCAATTGCTGCACTTCGCTGTCGGTGTGCACTTCACCGCCATTGCGACGAATACCGCGCAAGTAGCCCTGGTGCAGCGCATCGGTGTCGATGTCGCAGGCCGTGGGGTCGTAGATCGCTCCGTGGACCTTGTCCCGTCGCAGGATCGGCAGCCTTGCACAGGCCTCGTCGGCGCTGAGCAGTTGCATCTGCGGCACCGTGGCCTTGGCACTGAGGTACTGGTTGTTCAACTCGGCCGGGTCACCGGTGAAATCCACCGTCATTTCGCCCCGTGGGGTCAGCAAGGGGTGTTCGCAGAAACCGGCCGGCGGGGCGTCGAAAAAATCCCGGCTGGCCTGGGTCAGCGCTCGCACCTGAGGGGTGCCGTAGGCGGCGGTATACAGCGCCGCCGAGCGTCCGGTGGAGTGATAGGCCGGATGGGATTCGCGCTCGAGCACAATTACACGGCCGTGGGGGGCGAGCCAGTAACCGGTGGATGCACCGGCAATGCCGCCGCCGATGATGATGAAGTCTGCTGAGGTCATGAAGCTCTCCTGTGGAGCACATTGCCGGGCGTTCGCGGAACCTGTGGGAATCGAGTTGTGTCAGTGGTGGTGCAATCGGTAAAGGGCATTCGCCAGTGCAACATCCTCCAGCCCCAGACCGATGGAGCGGAAGAACACGTGGCGTTGGTAGTCGGGACGCGCCACCTGTTCGCTGAGCAATTCAGGCAAATCGCCGATGATCCTCGACGCCTGCCAGCCATGCTGTTCACCGGCGATCAGCATTTCACCGGCCGAGCCTGGGGTGGTCTGACGATAGTCGCAGAACACGTCCATGTCGTTGAGGCTTTGAGGGGGGACTTCATGGGCCTGCGGAGCGTTGGTACTGATCGAGGTGATCAGCGCCGGTTTGCCCAGGGTCTGCGGGTCGAGTACCGCTTTGGCGGACGAGGTGCAGAGCATCACCACGTCGGCGTCGTGCAGCGCCGCTTCAAGGCTGTCGGCGATGTGCAGGCGAGGGTCCAGGTCGGTGACGGAGGCAAGTTCTTGTGCCGATTTGGTCTTCAGGCCTGGCGAATAGAGGCTGATCGCTTGCCAGTCCCGCAGGCCCTTGACGTATTGCACGTGTGCCCGCGCCACGGGGCCGCTGCCAATGACCACCAGGCGCCGGGCGTTGTGCGGGGCGAGGGCATCGACGGCAACAGCCGTGGTGGCAGCGGTGCGAGCGGTGGTCAACTCGGCGGCATCGCACAGCAGCAGCGGCTGGCCGGTCTGCATCGACATCAACAAGGTCCAGGCAGTCACCAGCGGGCCTTGCTCGCGCACGATGTAGGGCGAGGTCTTGATCCCGTAGACCTGGTCTTCAGCCAGCACACCCAGGTAGTTGATGAAGTCCCCGGCGCCCTGGGGAAACACCACCAGTTGCTGGGGTGGCTGCACCGCCTGTCCGGCGGCAAGATCGCGGAACAGCTTGCGCAGGATGTGCGGCACGTCGATTTGCCCGAGCAGTTCTCGTGCCTGGGCTTGGGTCATCACATAGGGCGTGCTGGACATGGGGGCTCCGGATGCTCAGGTAAACTAATTTGTCCATTATGGACTTTTAGTTTAATCGAGCAATATCCCGAGGCAAAAAAAAGCGCAGCCTGTCTTGGCTGCGCTGATCGTTCCTACGCTCTGCGTCCGTCTCGATGCTAAGGGCGCTTGCGCTCGACCGGACGTAACAGGTGGGTCGGGGGCATTTCGCAACTGATCTTGCGGCCCAGCAACGCTTCGATCGACGGCAACTGGTAGGAGTCATCTTCGCCAGCGAAGCTGATCGAAACCCCGGCCGCCCCGGCACGACCGGTACGGCCGATGCGGTGCACGTAGTCGTCCGGCACTTCCGGCAGGGTGAAGTTGATCACGTGGCTGATGCCGTCGATGTGGATGCCGCGACCGGCCACGTCAGTGGCGACCAGTACGCGGATCTTGCCTTCGCGGAAGCCTTCGAGGGTCTTGATGCGCTTGTGCTGGGGCACGTCGCCCGAGAGCTGGGCCGCGTTGACGCCATCGCGCACCAGGCGTTCTTCGATGCGTCGCACTTCGTCCTTGCGGTTGGCGAACACCATCACGCGCTCCCAACCGTTGTCGTTGACCAGGTTGTAGAGCAGCTTGTACTTGTCGGCACCGGCGACTGCGTAGATATGTTGTTCGACGTTTTCGCTGGCGACGTTCTCGGCTTCGATCTCGACGATGGCCGGGTCGGTGGTCCACTGCTTGGCCAGGTTCATCACGTCCTCGGTGAAGGTGGCGGAGAACAGCAGGGTCTGGCGTTCGCTTTTCGGTGGAGTCTGGCGAATGATCTGGCGCACTTGCGGGATGAAGCCCATGTCGAGCATGCGGTCGGCTTCGTCCAGCACCATCACTTCGACCATGTCCAGGTGCACGTCGCCGCGCTGGTTGAAGTCCAGCAGGCGGCCCGGCGTGGCGACCAGGATGTCGCAGTGACGGGCTTCGAGGTGCTTGAGCTGCTTGTCGAAATCCATGCCGCCCACGAACGTCATGACGTTCAGGCCGGTGTACTTGGTCAGGTCGGCGGCGTCCTTGGCGATCTGCACCACCAGCTCGCGGGTCGGCGCGATGATCAGTGCCCGCGGTTCGCCCATGTAGCGTTCCTTGGGCGGTGGGGTCTGGAGCAGCTGGGTGATGATGGAAATCAGGAACGCGGCCGTCTTGCCGGTGCCGGTCTGGGCGCGACCGATGGCGTCTTTGCCGGCGAGGGTGTAACCGAGCACTTGCGCCTGGATCGGCGTGCAATAGGGGAAACCCAGGTCCTGGATGGCATGCATCAGTTCCGGGGCGAGCTTGAAATCGTGGAAGCGGGTCTTGCCTTCCTGGGGTTCTACGACGAAGTCCTCGAGCTTCCAGGCGACGACCGGCGGTTTCGGTGCGCGTTCGCGGCGTGGCTTGGGGGCTTCGTTGCGTGGTTTTTCCGCTGCCGGGGCGGTGACAGGCTGTGCGGTTGGCGGTGTCATCGGCTCTTTTGTCACGCCTGCAACAGGTGCGGTGCGGTGCGGTTGTTGCGCATCGGTGCGGCTCGGGCCGTGGGTCGGCGCAGTGGAGCCAGGCGCGAGTTGCTCGGCCTCGCTTTTACCGAACATCTTCTTGAGTGCTTTGAGCACGGTCATCTCATCGATTGGTTAAGGAATGTACGCCGGCCAGTGTAATGCAAGAAACGGGCGCGGCGTAGTGTGATCGTCAAAGGACGGAGTGGCGATCGGCCTCTTAGCGCAACCGCTCGGCCAGCCAGGTACCGATGTCGCGAATCTCCTCGGGTAACACTTCGTGGCCCATTGGGTATTCTTGCCATGTCACGGTGACACCATGCTGCTTTAAATACTCTTTCGCGGTCCGCCCCATGGGGTTGAGTACCACTTCGTCGTATTGCCCGTGCAGCGCCAGGACCGGAATGCGTTGCTGGCTGGCCGACAATTGCAGCTCATCGCTGAAAGTCGGGGCATAAGTAGACAGCGCGACCACGCCGCCCAGCGGGCCCTGCCATTTCACGAATGCCGTGTGATAGACCACCGCGCCGCCTTGGGAGAAACCCGCCAGGAAAATCCGCGAGGCGTCTATTCCGCTGGCTCGCTGGGTTTCGATCAGGTCGATGACCCGTTGTGCCGAAGCTTCGAGCTGCTGTTCGTCAATGGCCCGCGCCGGGCTCAAGGCGCGGATGTCGTACCAACTGGGCATCTCATAGCCGCCGTTGATCGTTACTGGCTGGGTTGGCGCCTGGGGTAGAACGAAACGTGTGGTGAGCAAACTTTGCTGCAACATTTCGGCGACTGGCAGGAAATCAAAACGATCGGCGCCCAGGCCGTGAAGCCAGATAACGCACGCGTCGGCAGTGCTGCTGGGCTCGAGAATCAGGGGGTCGGTCATGGTTGTGCTCCAAATCTGTGCGGGCGCGCCCAATCAGTGCGTGATTACAGTGCGTGTCCGGTGTCTCAGTTAATTAGATGTCGCAAAGTTGAAAGTTTTTGTCTTGACGTGTTTTACAAGGGCTAAGCGCAGCGGTCTGGTACGGGCTTTGCTATGGGTGTACCTGAGTGATGATTCTTACGCTGTGCGGTAACACTATCAGTTCACCGCTACGCATGGGATATCAGAAATCCGGTGATGAATGTTCGCCAGCAGCCGCTACGGGCTTCGCGAACGTGAAGGGCTACAGCCCGTTCGGCCGATTGGTGAGAGATGGGCATGACCGCTGTTTACGGACATCCTCATTATTAGACTCATAGCGAAGGTCCAGACGTCGGTTGACCCTAAAAAAAGCCAACAAGGGTCGGCAATGCCCCAAAAGGGTGCGACAGGACTCGAGCTCCGACACAACAAGAGCAAAACTGGAGGTTTGAATGAAGTTACTGAAATCCACCCTGGCCGTCATGACTGCAGCAGCAGTCCTTGGTGTCAGCGGGTTCGCTCAGGCGGGTGCAACTCTGGATGCCGTGCAGAAAAAAGGTTTTGTGCAATGTGGTGTGAGTGATGGCCTGCCGGGTTTCTCGGTGCCTGATTCGAACGGCAAGATCGTCGGTATCGACGCTGACTTCTGCCGTGCCGTGGCCGCTGCTGTATTTGGCGATGCGACCAAGGTCAAATTCAG
This sequence comes from Pseudomonas sp. NFACC51, assembly GCF_900103575.1. Lineage (NCBI taxonomy): Bacteria > Pseudomonadati > Pseudomonadota > Gammaproteobacteria > Pseudomonadales > Pseudomonadaceae > Pseudomonas > Pseudomonas sp. NFACC51. The sequence goes on from NZ_FMXH01000004.1 coordinate 71,132, forward strand.
CCAGTTGAACGCCAAGGAGCGCTTCACCGCGCTGCAATCGGGCGAAATCGACATGCTCTCGCGCAACTCCACCATGACCAGCTCCCGTGACGCGGGCATGGGCTTGAAATTCCCAGGCTTCATCACCTACTACGACGGCATCGGCTTCCTGGCGAACAACAAGCTGGGCGTCAAGAGCGCCAAGGAACTGGACGGTGCAACCATCTGCATCCAGGCCGGTACCACCACCGAGCTGAACGTTTCCGACTACTTCCGCGCCAACGGCCTGAAGTACACCCCGATCACTTTCGACACCTCCGATGAAAGCGCCAAGTCGCTGGAATCCGGTCGTTGCGACGTGCTGACCTCGGACAAATCCCAGCTGTTCGCCCAGCGCAGCAAGCTGGCTTCGCCAAAGGACTACGTGGTTCTGCCGGAAACCATTTCCAAGGAGCCCCTGGGCCCAGTCGTGCGTAACGGCGACGACGAGTGGCTGGCCATTGTCCGTTGGACTGGCTACGCCTTGCTCAACGCTGAAGAAGCGGGTGTGACCTCGAAGAACGTCGAGGCCGAAGCCAAGTCCACCAAGAACCCTGACGTCGCTCGTATGCTGGGCGCTGACGGTGAATACGGCAAAGACCTGAAACTGCCGAAAGACTGGGTTGTGCAGATCGTCAAGCAGGTCGGCAACTACGGTGAAATGTTCGAGCGCAACCTCGGCAAGGGCACTCCGCTGGAAATCGATCGCGGCTTGAACGCTCTGTGGAACGCTGGCGGCATTCAATACGCACCACCAGTGCGCTGATGGTTCTATCACCCGGTGGGCCAACCACCGGGTGATGTTCTGTTCCATTCTTTGCGGGGCACTTCATGCAAAATTCAATCGGCGCACCTAAGCAGAGGCTCAGCCTCAGCGATCCACGAGTGCGTGCGTGGGTATTTCAAGTCGTCACTGTCGTGGCGGTTATCGCGCTGGGCTGGTTTCTGTTCGATAACACACAAACCAATCTTCAGCACCGAGGCATCACCTCCGGTTTCGGCTTCCTGGAGCGCAGTGCCGGTTTCGGCATCGCCCAACACCTGATCGACTACACCGAAGCGGACAGCTATGCCCGGGTCTTTCTCATCGGGTTGCTCAACACGCTGCTGGTCACGTTCATCGGCGTGATCCTGGCAACCATCCTGGGGTTCATCATCGGCGTGGCACGGCTGTCGCAGAACTGGATCATTTCCAAGCTGGCAACCGTTTATGTCGAGGTTTTCCGTAATATCCCGCCACTGCTGCAAATCCTGTTCTGGTACTTCGCGGTATTCCTGAGCATGCCAGGACCGCGGGCCGCCCATAACTTCGGCGACACCTTCTTTGTCAGCAGCCGGGGTCTGAACATGCCTGCCGCGCTGGTGGCCGAAGGGTTCTGGCCATTCGTGATCAGCGTAGTGCTGGCGATCGTCGCCATCGTGCTGATGACGCGCTGGGCCAACAAGCGTTTCGAAGCGACAGGCGAGCCGTTTCATAAGTTCTGGGTCGGCCTGGCGTTGTTCCTGGTGATCCCTGCGTTGAGCGCGCTGCTTTTTGGTGCGCCGGTGCATTGGGAAATGCCGGAGCTCAAGGGCTTCAACTTCGTCGGCGGCTGGGTGCTGATCCCGGAACTGCTGGCCTTGACCCTGGCCTTGACCGTGTACACCGCGGCGTTCATCGCCGAGATCGTGCGCTCGGGCATCAAGTCGGTCAGCCACGGTCAGACTGAAGCCGCCCGTTCCCTGGGACTGCGCAACGGTCCGACCCTGCGCAAAGTGATCATCCCGCAGGCCCTGCGTGTGATCATTCCGCCGTTGACCAGCCAATACCTGAACCTGGCGAAAAACTCCTCCCTGGCGGCCGGTATCGGCTACCCGGAAATGGTTTCGCTGTTTGCCGGCACAGTGTTGAACCAGACGGGCCAGGCCATCGAGGTGATTGCGATCACCATGAGTGTGTACCTGGCGATCAGTATCAGCATTTCGTTGCTGATGAACTGGTACAACAAGCGCATTGCGCTGATCGAGCGGTGAGGAAACGCGCATGACGACTCATACTTTCAAACCAGACATGCCCCCGCCGGGCAGCAGCATCGGCGTGGTGGCGTGGATGCGCGCCAACATGTTCTCCAGCTGGATCAACACGCTGCTGACCCTGTTCGCGTTCTACCTGATCTACCTGATCGTGCCGCCCCTGGTGCAATGGGCGATCCTCGATGCCAACTGGGTCGGTACCACCCGCGCCGACTGCACCAAGGAAGGCGCCTGCTGGGTCTTCATCCAGCAGCGCTTCGGGCAGTTCATGTACGGCTACTACCCGGCAGACCTGCGCTGGCGCGTCGACCTGACCGTGTGGCTGGCAGTGATCGGTGTGGCGCCGTTGTTCATCTCGCGCTTCCCGCGCAAGGCAATCTACGGCCTGAGTTTCCTGGTGCTGTATCCGATCAGCGCCTGGTGCCTGCTGCACGGCGGCGTGTTCGGCCTGGACGCCGTGGCGACCAGCCAATGGGGGGGGCTGATGCTGACCCTGGTGATCGCGACCGTGGGTATTGTCGGCGCCTTGCCACTGGGCATCGTCCTGGCGCTGGGGCGACGTTCGAACATGCCGGCGATTCGCGTGGTCTGCGTGACCTTCATCGAGTTCTGGCGCGGCGTGCCGTTGATCACAGTGCTGTTCATGTCCTCGGTGATGCTGCCGCTGTTCCTGCCTGAAGGCATGAACTTCGACAAGCTGCTGCGGGCGCTGATCGGGGTGATCCTGTTCCAGTCGGCCTACATTGCCGAAGTGGTGCGTGGTGGCCTGCAAGCCATTCCCAAGGGGCAATACGAGGCGGCCGCAGCGATGGGCCTGGGTTACTGGCGCAGCATGGGCCTGGTGATTCTGCCGCAAGCCCTGAAGCTGGTGATCCCGGGTATCGTCAACACCTTCATTGCGTTGTTCAAGGACACGAGCCTGGTGATCATCATCGGCCTGTTCGACCTGCTCAACAGCGTGAAACAAGCTGCCGCCGACCCGAAATGGCTGGGCATGGCCACCGAAGGCTATGTGTTCGCCGCCCTGGTGTTCTGGATTTTCTGTTTTGGTATGTCCCGCTATTCCATGCATTTGGAACGCAAGCTGGACACTGGCCACAAGCGTTAGGAGCGTAGTTTATGAGTGAAGCGATCAAACAGCCTGTGAGCCCTGAAGGCATTATTCAGATGCAGGGCGTCAATAAGTGGTACGGCCAGTTCCATGTGTTGAAAGACATCAACCTGAACGTCAAGCAGGGCGAGCGTATCGTGCTGTGCGGCCCGTCGGGCTCCGGCAAGTCCACCACCATCCGCTGCCTCAACCGCCTGGAAGAGCACCAGCAGGGTCGCATCGTGGTCGACGGTGTGGAACTGACCAACGACCTCAAGCAGATCGAAGCGATCCGCCGTGAAGTCGGCATGGTGTTCCAGCACTTCAACCTGTTCCCGCACCTGACCATCCTGCAGAACTGCACCCTGGCGCCGATGTGGGTACGCAAGATGCCCAAGCGCAAGGCCGAGGAAATCGCCATGCATTACCTGGAGCGCGTACGCATTCCAGAGCAGGCGCACAAGTACCCGGGCCAGCTCTCCGGCGGTCAGCAGCAACGTGTGGCTATCGCCCGTGCCCTGTGCATGAAGCCGAAAATCATGCTGTTCGACGAGCCGACCTCGGCTCTCGACCCGGAAATGGTGAAGGAAGTACTCGACACCATGATCGGCTTGGCCGAAGACGGCATGACCATGCTCTGCGTGACCCACGAAATGGGCTTTGCTCGCACCGTGGCCAACCGCGTGATCTTCATGGACAAGGGTGAAATCGTCGAACAGGCCGCGCCGAACGACTTCTTCGACAACCCACAGAACGACCGCACCAAGCTGTTCCTGAGCCAGATCCTGCATTGATCCGGCCTTAGGCAGTGAAATAAACCCGGACTTGTCCGGGTTTGTTTTTAATGGGCCGCTCAGCAAGCCGTGAGGGTCTCGTGTTCCTTGTGCACCGTCGTTTTGAATTGCCGCAAGTCTGCGTCTTCAGCGAAGGCATGGACATCGGCAAGCAAATGCGGATAGCGATCAAGCAGGCGCATCAGCAAGATCAACGCCTTGGGTGGCACTACCTCGCCGCGCTCGTAGCGGGAAAACGCATTGTGTCCACCGCCCGATAGCAGCAGTACCGCTTCCTTTTGCGATAGATGCAGTTTGCGCCGGACACGTTTGATCTCTTCGCCGATCATTCGCCTGGCCGCGTTGACCAGCTCATCACCTGCATGGTCGTAGCGATCCGAGCAGCTTGAATCGAGCTCGACTTCGCCGCACATCTGACATTCCCAGCCAGACAAGTCATCGACCCGGCGTTCCAGTCCCTTGACGCTCATGGTTTCGCCGCGACCTTCGAAATGCAACATGCCTTCCGGGGCACCACAGCTGAAGCATTGCTGGTGTTTCATGAGTTTCTCTCCTTGAAGGAAATTACCGGTGGGCCTCCGCTGGGGCGGTACGTCACCTTCAGGTAAATCTGCAGACCGTGTGAATTGGCGTGGTAGGCGTCATGCCAGACTCGATGATCGTCATAGGTGGTCATCGATTTGTAGAACTGTTTTCGCTCAAGCCCATGAATGACCTGCTGCATGTCCGAGACGTTTAAACCGAGCGTCCGAGCAGTGTTCTTCGCAGTGCTGGTGAACGCTTTCCCTTTAAGTCGCCTGACATCTGCCTGTATCGCCGCCAAGGCGTAGTGGGGTGTGTTCTTTTCCATGGAACGGCGTGCCTTGTCCTTAAAATTACCCTCAAAGGGTAATTTTGACTAATTGAAAATCTCGTTTCTTTACCTCCCGTTTGACCCTAGGCGGTTGCCGTCCTACGCGAAGCTGACTAACATGTCAGAAAATTCATCCTATGATTGGATGAAAGGGCGAATTCTATGTCAGCTATTTCTCCATTGATGAAACGCTCCCTGGTCGACCAGGCCTTGGAACAATTGCGTCGGCGTATCAGCGATGGTGTGTGGGGCGTCGGCCAGCGCTTGCCCACCGAGCCGGAGTTGGTGGCGGAGCTGGGTATCAGCCGCAACACCGTGCGGGAAGCCATGCGCGTGCTGGCGTTTTCCGGGTTGATCGAGATCCGCCAGGGCGATGGCAGCTACGTGCGGGCGGTGGTTGATCCGCTGGATACGCTCAAGGTGCTATCCCGTTGTTCGCTGGAACAGGCCCGGGAAACCCGGCATATCCTGGAGGTGGAGGCCATTGGCCTGGCGGCGGTGCGGCGCACCGATGAGGATCTACTTGCCTTGCGCCGGGCGCTGCAAGACAGCGGTGAGCATTATCACGGCGACCTGGAGCAGTACATCGCCTGCGACCTGGTGTTCCACCGCCTCTTGGTAGATGCCGCGCACAACCCTGCGCTCAGTGAACTCTATCGCTACTTCTCCAGCGTCATCGGCGCACAGTTGCGCCAGAGCCTCAATATCGCCCCGCGTCATCAACATGTCTTCGACCTGCACGTCGAAATCCTGGACGCCGTCGAGCAACAGGACCCGCAACGGGCCAAGTCCCTGTGTCGCCAGTTGATCAATGAACCCTGAGCCCCGAACCCCGAACCCCGAACCCGAGCTTTCCATGTCCCGCGACCTGCTTGACCCTGCCACTTCGACGGCGCCCAAACGCGCCGCCGAACTTGAAGAACTGTTGATCGACGCCGAGGCCGACGATGAGCAGGCCCAGCAGCGCCCTCCGTTGGTGCGCCGGCCCTGGCTGTTGCTGCTCGGGCTGATCCTGGTGGCGCTGAACCTGCGTCCGGCATTGTCGAGCATGGCGCCGTTGCTCAGCGAAGTGTCAAGAAGCCTCGACCTGTCGGCTGCCCAGGCCGGTTTGCTGACCACATTGCCTGTGCTTTGCCTGGGCCTGTTCGCGCCGCTGGCGCCGGTGCTGGCGCGGCGCTTCGGTGCCGAGCGCGTGGTGCTGGGGATCTTGTTGACGCTGGCGGGCGGGATTGTCTTGCGCAGCGCCTTCGGCCAGGTCGGGCTGTTTGTCGGCAGTATCCTGGCCGGCGCGAGTATTGGTGTGATCGGCGTGCTGTTGCCGGGCATCGTCAAGCGCGACTTCGCCAAGCAGGCCGGCACCATGACCGGCGTCTACACCATGGCTTTGTGCCTGGGCGCGGCGATGGCGGCCGGGGCGACCGTGCCGCTGAGCGAGCAGCTTGGCCACAGCTGGGCCTTGGGCCTGGGTTTCTGGGTGGTCCCGGCGCTGCTGGCCTCGGTGTTCTGGTTACCGCAAGTGGGCGAGAAACACGGTGCCCACCAAGTGGCTTATCGAGTCCGCGGCTTGCTGCGTGATCCCCTGGCCTGGCAAGTGACGTTGTACATGGGGCTGCAATCGTCCCTGGCCTACATCGTCTTTGGCTGGCTGCCGTCGATCCTGATTGGACGTGGCCTGACGCCGACCCAGGCCGGGCTCGTGCTATCCGGTTCGGTCATCGTGCAGTTGATCAGTTCCCTCGCGGCGCCCTGGTTGGCAACACGTGGCAAGGATCAGCGCCTGGCCATCGTGATCGTCATGCTCATGGTCCTGGGCGGGTTGTTCGGTAGCCTCTACGCTCCGCTCGATGGCTTGTGGGGCTGGGCGATCCTGCTGGGCTTGGGACAGGGCGGATCATTCAGCCTGGCGCTCACACTGATCGTGCTGCGTTCGCGGGACGCCCACGTGGCCGCCAACCTTTCCGGCATGGCCCAGGGTTTCGGTTATACGCTGGCGTCGCTGGGGCCGTTCGCGGTGGGTGTGGTCCACGACTTGACCGGCGGCTGGAACGCCCTGGGCTGGATCTTCGGCCTGGTTGGCCTGGGGGCGATCATCGCCGGCATCGGCGCAGGCCGGGCGTTGTACGTCGGGGTCAGCAGCGAAAGGGTCGCTGATCTTCGTTGATATCATTTTCATGGCGAATGACGATAGTCTTCCCGGCGGCGGCAGATTATCGTGCTGGCCTACTGAAACGTTTTTCGGAGCCTGTCCATGAGTGATGCCCACAACGCCTTGATCAGCCGTTTTTACCAGGCCTTCCAACGCCTGGACGCCGAAGCCATGAGCGCTTGCTACACCGACGACGTGCTGTTCAGCGATCCGGCGTTCGGTGAGCTGCGCGGGCGCGATGCCGGCGACATGTGGCGCATGCTGACGACCCGGGCCAAGGACTTTTCCCTGACCTTCGATAACGTGCGCAGTGATGAGCGTACCGGTGGTGCTCATTGGGTGGCGACGTACTTGTTCAGCCAGACCGGCAACGTGGTGATCAATGACATTCAGGCACGCTTCGTTTTTCGCGACGGCAAGATCTGCGAGCACCACGACAGCTTCGATCTGTGGCGCTGGTCTCGCCAGGCATTGGGTGCCAAGGGCCTGTTGCTGGGCTGGACACCACTGGTACGTAACGCCGTCAGGGCCCAGGCGCTCAAGGGGCTGCGGGCGTTCCAGGCCAGTCGCTGATAAGATCGCGGCTTGTCTTTGCCGACCTGTTGAACATCTAGTGACGATCGCCACCCCCTCTCCCGATCTGCCAGCACAAGGCCCCGCCGAACCGGACAAACCCTGGTTCGTCTACCTGGTGCGGGCGGCCAACGGTTCGCTGTACTGCGGCATCAGCGATGACCCGGTGCGGCGTTTCGCCAAGCATCAAAGTGGCAAGGGTGCACGTTTCTTCCTTTCCAGCCCGGCAGTGGCTTTGGTGTACACCGAGGCCTGTCGCGACAAGGGCGAGGCCCTGCGCCAGGAGCGGCTGATCAAAAAACTCAAGAAAAGCGCCAAGGAATGCCTGGTGGCCAGTGCGCTGTCGCTCGATCAGCCGGGCTGATAGGCCTTTATCAGGCCGGTAGGCTGTCCCGATCAGGCGCGCTAAGCTGTAGGACTTCATTCCTGCAGTGGCTAATCTCATGTCAGAGCTGATCCTTCATCATTACCCTACGTCTCCTTTCGCGGAAAAGGCCCGGCTGCTGCTGGGCTTCAAGGGGCTGTCCTGGCGTTCGGTGAGCATCCCGCCGATGATGCCCAAGCCTGACCTGACGGCGCTGACGGGTGGCTACCGCAAGACGCCGGTGTTGCAGGTCGGCGCGGATATCTATTGCGATACGTCGCTGATGGCCCGCCGCCTGGAGCAGGAAAAAGCCTCGCCGGCGCTGTTCCCCGAAGGCCGGGAAATGCTTGCCGCATCCTTTGCTGCGTGGGCCGATTCGGTGGTGTTCCAGCATGCGGTGAGCCTGGTGTTCCAGCCGGAATCGGTGGCGGTGCGGTTCGCCAAGCTATCGCCCGAAGCGATCAAGGCGTTCATCAGCGATCGCGCCGGGCTGTTCAGTGGCGGCACGACTACACGCTTGGCCGCCGAGCAGGCCAAGCACCAATGGCCGACGATCATGGCGCGTCTCGAGCAACAGTTGCAGCGCGAGGAGGGCGATTTCCTGTTGGGTGATCCGTCGATTGCCGACTTCGCCATGGCCCATCCACTGTGGTTCCTCAAGGGCACTCCGGTCACCTCGTCGCTGGTGGATGCCTATCCGGCTGTCTCGGCCTGGTTGGCGCGGGTGTTGGGTTTCGGCCATGGTGCCTCGAGCCAGATGAGTGCCGAAGAAGCCTTGGACGTTGCCCGCAACGCGACGCCGCAAGCGCTGCCGGATGAGTCGTTCGAAGAGCCGAACGGGTTCACCGCAGGGCAGCAGGTAAGCATAGCCGCGACGGACTATGGCGTTGATCCGGTGGTTGGGGAGTTACTGTTTGCTGGCCGCGAAGAATTGATCCTGCGTCGCGAAGATGAGCGTGGCGGGGTGGTGCATGTGCACTTTCCGCGGTTCGGGTTTCGGATCGAGGCGCGCTGAGCAACGAATGACCTGTGGGAGCGAGCTTGCTCGCGATGGCGGCGACACATCCAGCATTGATGCAAGCTGACCCACCGCTATCGCGAGCAAGCTCGCTCCCACAGGGGATTTGCGGCGATGACTAGATGGCAGATAACGCCTTGAGAATATGCTCCGGCTCATACCCACGCATCAACGTGCCATTCACATCGAGGATCGGAATCCCCCGGCCTCCCAACGCCTCGTAGGCCTTGCGCGCTTCGGCATCTTTCTCGATATCGAACTCGCGAAACGGCACGCCTTTCTCATCCAGGAACCGCCGGGTGGCCTTGCAGTAGCCGCACCAGTCGGTGGCATACAGCACGACGCGGGCGTTGCTGCGAATCTGCTCGGAAACCATCTGTGACGGGTTGAATACCCGCTCGATCTTGCCCCAGTTCTGGTAGGCCACCACCACCAGCAGAATCAGCAGGAATTTCTTCAGCACCCTACCGAGCATCAATTACGCCGCTTGAGCTGGTCGGTCAGCGACGTGGGCAGGCCCTTGATGATCAGCGTGCCAGCCTCTTCGTCGTACTCGATCTTGGAGCCCAGCAAGTGCGCTTCGAAGCTGATGGACAAGCCCTCGGCGCGACCAGTGAAGCGGCGGAACTGGTTGAGGGTGCGTTTATCCGCCGGGATTTCCGGCGACAACCCGTAGTCCTTGTTGCGGATGTGGTCGTAGAAGGCTTTCGGTCGATCTTCGTCGATCAGCTCGGACAGTTCTTCCAGGCCCATCGGCTCGCCGAGCTTGGCCTGGCTGCTGGCGTAGTCGACCAGGGTCTTGGTCTTTTCCCGGGCATCGTCTTCCGGCAGGTCTTCACTTTCGACGAAGTCACTGAAGGCCTTGAGCAGGGTGCGGGTCTCACCGGGGCCGTCGACACCTTCCTGGCAGCCGATGAAATCACGGAAATATTCCGAGACCTTCTTGCCGTTCTTGCCCTTGATGAACGAGATGTATTGCTTCGATTGCTTGTTGTTCTGCCATTCCGACACATTGATCCGTGCCGCCAGGTGCAACTGGCCCAGGTCCAGGTGGCGGGACGGGGTCACGTCCAGCTCATCGGTCACTGCCACACCTTCGCTGTGGTGCAGCAGGGCGATGGCCAGGTAGTCGGTCATGCCTTGTTGGTAATGCGCGAACAGCACGTGGCCGCCCACCGACAGGTTGGACTCTTCCATCAGTTTCTGCAGGTGTTCCACCGCCACGCGACTGAAGGCGGTGAAGTCCTTGCCGCCGTCCAGGTACTCCTTCAGCCAGCCGCTGAACGGATGCGCCCCGGACTCGGCATGGAAAAAACCCCAGGCCTTGCCTTGCTTGGCGTTATAGCTCTCGTTGAGGTCGGCGAGCATGTTCTCGATGGCCGTGGACTCTGCCAGTTCGGAGTCGCGGGCATGGAGCACAGCAGGGGTGCCGTCGGGTTTTTTGTCGATCAGGTGGACGATGCAATGACGGATCGGCATGGATTTCTCGGCTGTTGAAAGAGAGGAGGGCGCGCTCCCCGAAAAGGGGCCCAGTGTACCGCAATCACTGGTTTTGGAACCCGGCAAAGGCCCTTTCAGACCCGTCCGACATCCTATATGCATTTTTTTAACGTTTTAGCGCAAGAAAGCTGACCAAATGGGTAGCTAGAGGCGGATATTTCAGAGGCGTTGTGCTAGTTTTGCCCGGTCTTACGCGAAGTCACTGCGTTAAGCGTGCATTCAGCATCTGTCAGGTCGAACCAATCCCGGTTTTCGGCATCTATTACCCCGATCCGTCGTGGTGATTGCCGAGGGTGCCTGATCAAGAGAGATCGGGCTCGATGGCTGACACTGCACTCTGCAATCCATATGAATTTGATAGGGAAGGAACACTACATGGCTCTTACTAAAGACCAACTGATCGCTGATTTGGCTGAATCTGTAGACGCACCAAAAGCTACCGTGCGTTCGCTGCTGGACCAACTGGGCCAAGTCGTTGCCGATCAGCTGGAAAATGGCGGCGAAATCACTCTGCCAGGTGTTGGCAAGCTGAAAGTCACCGAGCGTCCTGCCCGTACCGGCCGCAACCCTTCGACTGGCGCTGCCATCGAAATCGCTGCCAAGAAAGTGATCAAGCTGGTTGTGGCCAAAGGCCTGACCGACGCGGTCAACAAGTAAGACCGCAGTAAAAAAACCGTGCCTCGGAGCGATCCGGGCACGGTTTTTTGTTGCCTCGAAAAAAGTGACCTGTGGCGAGGGAGCTTGCTCCCGCTGGGCTGCGCAGCAGCCCCCTCTCAAGCTCACTCAATCGACCTGATCCACCGCGTCGCCGGGCTCCAGGGCCGCTGCGCGCCCCAGCGGGAGCAAGCTCCCTCGCCACGGGAATTGGGCATGGCGCGGGTTAGGGGAATGCCTCGAATCAGTGTCAGTTTCAAGAGCAAATCGGTTGGTCGACCGGGATGCTTTTGAGCTTTTGAGCTTTTGAGCTTTTGAGCTTTTGAGCTTTTGAGCTTTTGAGCTTTTGAGCTTTTGAGCTTTTGAGCTTTTGGCTTTTGAGCTTTTGGCTTTTGAGCTTTTGGCTTTTGAGCTTTTGGCTTTTGAGCTTTTGAGCTTTTGAGCTCTTGAGCTTTTAAGCTTTTGTGGCGAGGGAGCTTGCTCCCGCTGGGCTGCGCAGCAGCCCCTCTCAAGCTCACTCAATCAACCTGATCCACCGCGTCGCCGGGTTCCAGGGCTGCTGCGCAGCCCAGCGGGAGCAAGCTCCCTCGCCACAGGCGTGGCGACCCCGATTCAGTCCTTACGGACCCAGCGCGCCTGGCGCCAGGCCTGTTGCTGGGCCTCGGTCTGGAAGGTCCAGGCCACGAAGCGACTCTGCTTCTGGCCCTGGGACATCTCCACCACCTGGCTGTGCAGCGCCCCGGCCTTTTTCAGAGCGGTTTGAATCGCCGGCAGGTTCGATGCTTTTGAGACCAGGGTGCTGAACCACAGCACTTGCCCGGCCAACTGCGCGCTTTCGCCGATCAGTTGCGTCACGAACCGGGCTTCCCCGCCTTCGCACCACAACTCCGCAGCCTGCCCACCGAAATTCAGCACCGGCAGCTTGCGCTTCGGATCGGCCTTGCCCAGTGCCCGCCACTTGCGCTGGCTGCCCTTGCTGGCTTCCTCCAGGGACGCATGGAACGGCGGGTTGCACATCGTCAGGTCGAACCGTTCGGTGTCTTCCAGCAGGCCCAGGAGAATCTGCTTGCGGTTGGCTTGCTGGCGCAACTGGATGGCTTTGTTCAAGCCATTGGACTGGACGATGGCCTTGGCCGAGGCGATGGCCGTCGGGTCGATCTCCGAACCGAGGAAGTGCCAGCGGTAGTCGCTGTAGCCGATCAACGGATAGACGCAGTTGGCGCCGGTGCCAATGTCCAGCACCTTGACTGCTGCCCCGCGGGGGATTTCACCGGCGTTGTGGCTGGCGAGCAAATCGGCGAGGAAGTGCACATAGTCCGCCCGACCTGGCACCGGCGGGCACAGGTAATCGGCCGGGATATCCCAGTGGGCGATGCCATAGAAAGCTTTGAGCAGCGCCCGGTTGAACACCCGTACGGCTTCGGGGCTGGCAAAGTCGATGCTTTCTTTACCGTAGGGGTTGATGATCACGAACTTCGCCAGTTCCGGCGTGCTCTTGATCAACGCTGGGAAGTCATAGCGGCCCTGGTGGCGGTTGCGCGGATGCAGGCTGGCCTTCTCACGCGGCGCCACGGTTTTAGCCTCTGGGGTGGACTTGGGCTTCTGGCGGGCTGGTTTGGGTGTGCGGGGGGCGGTCATGGGCGGGTCGATTCGGGGATGGCTCAAAAAGTGGCGGGCATTGTCCCACATCCGGCCTGGTCTTGAGGCTTGTGCCGATTAAATGTGGGGGCGGGCTTGCTCGCGATGGCGGCGACACATCCAGCATTGATGCAAGCTGACCCACCGCTATCGCGAGCAAGCTCGCTCCCACAGGGGCTCAGCATGAGTGAGAAAGTGCCAGGCAAAAAGAAGGAGGCCACCAGGGCCTCCTCCTTCAGCGACGAACCACCGTTACAGGCTGGAGATCCGCGCGTGCTGCTCGGCCAGTTTGCCCAAGGCCTGTTCCGCCTCGGCCAGTTTGGCCCGTTCTTTCTCAATGACTTCGGCCGGCGCCTTGTCGACGAAGCCGGCGTTGGACAGCTTGCCGCCGACCCGCTGCACTTCGCCTTTGAGGCGCAGGATTTCCTTGTCCAGGCGCGCCAGTTCCGCGGCCTTGTCGATCAGGCCCGCCATTGGCACCAGCACTTCCATCTCGCCGACCAGGGCGGTGGCCGACAGTGGCGCTTCTTCGCCGGCAGCCAGGACGGTCACCGATTCCAGCTTCGCCAGTTTCTTGAGCAGCGCCTCGTTCTCGTTGAGGCGGCGCAGGTCTTCGGCGCTGGCATTCTTCAGGAACAGGGTTAGCGGCTTGCCCGGGCCGATGTTCATTTCGGCGCGGATGTTACGCAGGCCGAGCATGAAGGTCTTGAGCCATTCGATGTCGTCTTCGGCCGCCGGATCGATGCGGCTTTCGTTGGCCACAGGCCAAGGTTGCAGCATGATCGTCTTGCCTTGGGCGCCGGCCAGCGGTGCGATGCGCTGCCAGATTTCCTCGGTGATGAACGGCATGAACGGATGCGCCAGGCGCAGGGCCACTTCCAATACGCGCACCAGGGTGCGACGGGTGCCGCGCTGGCGCTCGACCGGGGCGTTTTCGTCCCACAGCACTGGCTTGGACAGCTCCAGGTACCAGTCGCAGTACTGGTTCCAGATGAACTCGTACAAGGCTTGTGCGGCCAGGTCGAAACGGAACTGATCCAACTGGCGGGTCACTTCGGCCTCGGTGCGTTGCAGCTGGGAGATGATCCAGCGATCAGCCAGGGTCAGCTCGAAGGCTTCGCCGTTCTGGCCGCAGTCTTCACCTTTATCCAGCACGTAGCGCGCGGCGTTCCAGATCTTGTTGCAGAAGTTGCGGTAGCCTTCGACGCGACCCATGTCGAACTTGATGTCGCGACCGGTGGACGCCAGCGAGCAGAAGGTGAAGCGCAGGGCGTCGGTGCCGTAGCTGGCGATGCCCTCGGCGAACTCTTCGCGGGTGGCCTTCTCGATCTTCTTCGCCAGTTTTGGCTGCATCAGGCCGGAGGTGCGTTTCTGCACCAGGGTTTCCAGGTCGATGCCGTCGATGATGTCCAACGGGTCGAGGACGTTGCCCTTGGACTTGGACATCTTCTGGCCCTGGCCATCGCGCACCAGGCCGTGGACATAGACCGTCTTGAACGGCACTTGCGGTGTGCCGTCTTCGTTCTTCACCAGGTGCATGGTCAGCATGATCATCCGGGCGACCCAGAAGAAAATGATGTCGAAACCGGTGACCAGCACGTCGGTGGAGTGGAATTTCTTCAGGAACTCGGTCTGTTGCGGCCAGCCCAGGGTCGAGAAGGTCCACAGGCCCGAACTGAACCAGGTGTCGAGGACGTCGTTGTCCTGCGCCAGGGCGACGTCCGGACCGAGGTTGTGCTTGGCGCGGACTTCGGCTTCATCGCGGCCGACATAGACCTTGCCCGACTCGTCGTACCAGGCCGGGATGCGATGGCCCCACCAAAGCTGGCGGCTGATGCACCAATCCTGGATGTCGCGCATCCACGAGAAGTACATGTTTTCGTATTGCTTGGGCACGAACTGGATGCGGCCATCTTCCACGGCGGCAATCGCAGGTTCAGCCAGCGGCTTGGTGGACACGTACCACTGGTCGGTCAACCACGGCTCGATGATGGTGCCGGAGCGGTCGCCTTTCGGAACTTTCAGGGCATGATCGTCGACGCTGACCAGCAGGCCGGCGGCGTCGAACGCCGCGACGATCTGCTTGCGTGCCTCGAAACGGTCAAGGCCGGCGTATTCAGCCGGGATCTGGCCGTCGATGCTCTCGTTCAGCGTGCCGTCCAGGTTGAACACCTGGGCTGCCGGTAGGACGTTGGCGTTCTTGTCGAAGATGTTCAGCAGCGGCAGGTTGTGGCGCTTGCCGACTTCGTAGTCGTTGAAGTCGTGGGCCGGGGTGATTTTCACACAGCCGGTGCCGAATTCCGGGTCGCAGTAGTCGTCGCCGATGATCGGGATACGACGGCCAACCAGGGGCAGCTCGACGAACTTGCCGATCAGCGCCTGGTAGCGTTCATCGTTCGGGTTCACCGCCACGGCAGAGTCGCCCAACATGGTTTCCGGACGCGTGGTGGCGACGATCAGGTAATCCTTGCCTTCGGCGGTCTTGGCGCCGTCGGCCAGTGGGTACTTCAGGTTCCACAGGAAACCTTTCTCGTCGTGGTTTTCCACTTCGAGGTCGGAAATGGCCGTGTGCAACTTGGTGTCCCAGTTGACCAGGCGCTTGCCGCGATAGATCAGCCCGTCTTCGTGCAGGCGTACAAAGGCTTCTTTCACCGCTTCGGAGAGGCCATCGTCCATGGTGAAGCGCTCGCGGCTCCAGTCCACCGACGAGCCGAGGCGACGGATCTGGCGGCTGATGTTGCCACCGGACTCGTCTTTCCATTCCCAGACTTTCTCCAGGAATTTTTCGCGACCCAGGTCATGGCGATTCTGGCCCTGGGCTTCGAGACGACGCTCCACCAGCATCTGCGTGGCGATACCGGCGTGGTCGGTACCCGGCTGCCACAAGGTGTTGCGACCTTGCATGCGGCGGAAACGGATCAGGGCGTCCATGATCGCGTTGTTGAAACCGTGGCCCATGTGCAGGCTGCCAGTGACGTTCGGCGGCGGGATCATGATGGTGTAGGAATCGCCCGCGCCTTGCGGAGCGAAATAATTCTCGGACTCCCAGGTGTTGTACCAGGAGGTTTCAATGGCGTGCGGCTGGTAGGTCTTATCCATGCGCGGCGGGACCCTATTGGCATTTATTCAGGAAAAGCCGGGAAGTATAGCGGGGCGAAGGACGCAGGGCGAGCCAGTACGCAGTGAGCGCGTATTAACAGGCGCAACAAATCCTGTGGCGAGGGAGCTTGCTCCCGCTGGGGCGCGAAGCGGCCCCCAAAAGTGTCAAGGTGAGTGAGATGGGGCTGCTCGCCAGTGTTACGGCTGCTTTGCAGCCGAGCGGGAGCAAGCTCCCTCGCCACAAAAAGCGGGGGAGTGCTTTTATTCGTACTGACTGAGCAAGCGCTCCATCCGTGCATCCAGCCGACGCTTGATCTCGGTCTCGATGTGCGGGGCGAAGTCGTCGATGACGTCTTGCATGATCAACTGCGCAGCAGCACGCAGTTCGCGGTCCAGGTGCAACAGGGCGTCGGGCCCTTTGGCTTCGGTCTTGGCAGCAGGCTTGGGTTCCGGCTGGCCGTTGATCGGGTCGAACAGCAGGGGGATCTGTTCGTCATGCACTGGCTCGTGCACGACCGTGTCGGTCAGCAGTGGTGGTTGCAGATTGTCGTCGCCGAGCAGTTGGCGGATCGACTCGAGGTCATCCAGCAGGTGCGCGGGTTTTTGTGGCGGTTTTGGAGTGTCCATCGTAGGGCTCAGAGTCGCTGTAAACGGTGGTCTTGCAGAGGATAGCCCTGTTCGCGGTAGAAACGGAAACTCTCCCGCGCGGCTTGTCGGATGGCCGGGTCTTCGACCACCACTTCCGCCACACGGGCGAAGCGCTGGGCAAAGGCCGGTACTTTCAGGTCGAGATTGACCAGCAGGTCCTGGTGCTGGCCGCAGTCGTTCCCCAGTCCCAGCACGATCACCCCCTCGGGTTCGCTTTCGGCCGGGCCGTGGGGCACGAAGCTCTCGCCCTTGAAAGCCCACAGGCGTGCGTCCAGGTCCTCGCGCTGGGCGGCATCGCTGCAATGCAGGTAGATGCGGTGCCCCATGCGCCAGGCTTTTTCAACGAGCTTGCAGGCGAAATCCAGCCGCGCCGACGGGTCGGCGCTGGGCAGGATATAGAAATCGACTTTGGTCATTGCGGTTCCTGAGCCGCCGATGACCCCACCCGAGGGTGAGGGCAACGACGGTCATTGGTGTCAGGCCTTGGCGCGGTCCAGCAGGTACTGGGTCAGCAGGGGCACCGGACGACCGGTGGCGCCCTTGTCCTTGCCGCCGCTGGTCCACGCCGTGCCGGCGATGTCCAGGTGCGCCCAGTTCAGGTTCTTGGTGAAGCGCGACAGGAAGCAGGCTGCGGTGATGGTCCCGGCTTTCGGGCCGCCGATGTTGGCGATGTCGGCGAACGGGCTGTCCAGTTGTTCCTGGTATTCGTCGAACAGCGGCAACTGCCAGGCGCGGTCGTCGGCTTGTTGGCCGGCGCTGAGCAGTTGGCCGATCAGCTCGTCGTTGTTGCCCAGCAGGCCCGAGGTGTGGGAGCCCAGGGCGACGATGCAGGCGCCGGTCAGGGTGGCGATGTCGATCACCGCTTGCGGCTTGAAGCGCTCGGAGTAGGTGAGGGCGTCGCACAACACCAGGCGGCCTTCGGCGTCGGTGTTGAGGATTTCAACGGTCTGGCCGCTCATGGTGGTGACGATGTCGCCCGGACGCGAGGCCGTGCCGCTGGGCATGTTCTCGGCGCAGGCCAGGATGCACACCAGGTTGATCGGCAGTTGCAGTTCGAGCACGGCGCGCAGGGTGCCGAACACGCTCGCGGCGCCGCCCATGTCGTACTTCATCTCATCCATGCCGGCGCCCGGCTTGAGGCTGATGCCGCCAGTGTCGAAGGTGATGCCCTTGCCGACCAACGCGTACGGCTTCTCGGATTTCTTGCCGCCGTTGTATTGCATGACGATCAGGCGCGGTGGCTGGGCGCTGCCCTGGCCAACGGCGTAGAACGAGCCCATGCCCAGGTCCTTGATCTTCTTCTCGTCGAAGACTTCGACCTTCAGGCCCTTGAATTCCTTGCCCAGTGCCTTGGCTTGTTCGCCGAGGAACGTCGGGTGGCAGATATTCGGTGGCAGGTTGCCCAGGTCGCGGGTAAACGCCATGCCGTTGGCAATCGCGGTGGCGTGGGTCACGGCGCGCTGGACTTCAGCCTGGGCGGCTTTGATGGTCAGCACGGTGATTTTTTTCAGGGTGCGGGGTTCGGCTTTCTGGCTCTTGAACTGGTCGAACCGGTATTCGCCGTCTACCAGGGTTTCGGCCAGCAAGCGGTTCTTGCCGTAGCTATCGCGGCCCTTGATCACCAACTCGTCCAACGCCAGGGCGGCATCAGCGCCGCCAAGGCCGTTGAGGGTGCCCAGCACGCCGGCGATGAGTTTACGGAACGGACGATCGCCCAGTTCAGCGTCCTTGCCCACGCCCACCAGCAGCACGCGCTCGGCCTTGAGGTTGGGCAGGTTGTGCAGTAACAGGCTCTGGCCGACCTTGCCGGCCAGGTCGCCGCGCTTGAGTACGGCGCTGATGGCCCCGCCGCTCAGGGTATCGAGCTGGGTGGCGACCACGCCGAGCTTGCGGTTTTCACCGACGGCAACCACCAGCGTGGCGGTTTTCAACGTTTCTGGGCTGACGCTTTTTACAACCAGTTCCATGTCCGGATCCCTGAGTCAATGGTCAAGATGCCAGGCGCTGACTTGTGGTGAGGGAGCTTGCTCCCGCTCGGTTGCGCAGCAACCGCAAAGAAGCGGGGTCTGCTACGCAGCCCAGCGGGAGCAAGCTCCCTCGCCACAAGTCCTGAGTGAAACGGTCACGGTCGCGCCGGCGACAAAGGCCGCAGTTTGAACCTCGGCGCCCGAGCCTGACAACCCTCGACGGCGCTAACTTTTGGCTTTAAGCACCGGCTTAAAGCGTGCGAAGTGACAGGCGCCTCCAATCACAGGATAATGCGGCTCTTTTTTCGGCGGCTCGCGTTGGCGGGCCGACTCGATACGTTTGCTTGTTTGGCCGCCTTAAGGGTTTTTATGCAAAGTCGCCGAACGGCGATCAGGCAAGGCGAAAACAGGCGAGGAAGCGGAGTTGACTGGCTGTCAATGAGCATTCCGAGCCTGTTTTCAACGCAGCATGATCGTCGCGCAGGCACTTTTCATACAAAACCCAGCCTGACAACCCTGGAGTGTCTGGTGTGATCGTCTTTCGTTATCTATCCCGTGAAGTCCTGCTGACCCTGAGCGCCGTCAGCGCCGTGCTGCTGGTCATCATCATGAGCGGGCGCTTCATCAAATACCTCGCCCAGGCGGCTTCCGGCGCCCTGGACCCGGGCTCGCTGTTCCTGATCATGGGGTTCCGCCTGCCGGGCTTCTTGCAATTGATCCTGCCGCTGGGGTTGTTCCTCGGCATCCTGCTGGCCTACGGGCGCTTGTACCTGGACAGCGAAATGACCGTGCTGTCGGCCACCGGTATGAGCCAACAGCGCCTGTTTCGCATGACGCTGTTCCCGGCCACGTTGGTGGCGTTGGTGGTGGCCTGGCTGAGCCTGAGCCTGGCCCCCCAAGGCGCCAACCAGTTCCAGTTGCTGATCAACCAGCAGGACGCCATGACCGAGTTCGACACCCTGGTGCCAGGGCGTTTCCAGGCCCTGCGCGACGGTACGCGCGTGACCTACACCGAACAGCTCTCGGACGACCGGATCGACCTGGCCGGCGTCTTCATTACCCAAAAGAACCTGTCTTCGGATACCAAGAAGGACCGTGGCATTTCCGTGCTGGTGGCCGAGAAGGGCCGGCAGGAAATCAACCCCGACGGCAACCGCTACCTGATCCTGGAAAACGGCTATCGCTATGACGGCAAGCCGGGACAGGCCGATTACCGGGCCATCAAGTACGACACCTATGGCGTGCTGTTGCCCAAGCCCGAGGTCAGCGACGAAGTCACTGATCGCGACGCGATGCCGACCGCCAGCCTGCTGGGCAACAAGGACATTCGTGCCCGTACCGAGCTGCAATGGCGCCTGTCCTTGCCGCTGCTGGTGTTCATCGTGACCCTCATGGCGGTCCCGCTGTCGCGGGTCAACCCGCGCCAGGGGCGTTTCCTCAAGCTGCTGCCGGCGATTCTTCTGTATATGGCTTACCTGACCATCCTGATTTCCGCTCGCAGTGCGTTGGAGAAAGGCAAGATTCCGCCCGCCTTGGGCCTGTGGTGGGTGCACTCGATCTTCCTGGCCATCGGCCTGGGGCTGCTCTATTGGGAGCCGCTACGCCTGAAGCTGGCCAGTCGTCGCAGCGCGCTGGAGGTGGCCCGTGGTTAAACTCGATCGCTACATCGGCAGCAGCGTGTTCATGGCGATCCTTGCGGTGCTGGGGATCATCCTCGGCCTGGCGACCCTGTTTGCCTTCATCGATGAAATGAGCGATGTCAGCGACACCTATACGCTGACGGACGTGGCGAGCTACGTGCTGCTGACGGCGCCACGGCGTTTGTACGACATGCTGCCGATGGCCGCGCTGATCGGTTGCCTGATCGGCCTGGGCAGCCTGGCCAGCAACAGCGAGCTGACCATCATGCGCGCCGCCGGCGTGTCCATTGGTCGGATCGTCTGGGCGGTGATGAAGCCCATGCTGGTGTTGATGCTGGTGGGTGTGCTGATCGGCGAATACATCGCCCCAGCCACCGAAAATACTGCCCAGGCCAACCGTTCCCTGGCCCAGGGCGGCGGCGATGCGCAAAGCGCCAAGCACGGCCTGTGGCACCGCCAGGGCGACGAGTTCATCCATATCAACTCGGTCCAGCCCAACGGCATTCTGTACGGGGTGACCCGTTATCGCTTCGACGACCAGCGGCACATGCTGTCGTCGAGCTTCGCCAAGCGCGCCAAATTCGCCGAGGACCACTGGCAGTTGATCGGTGTCACTACCACCTTGTTCCATGACAAGCGCACCGAGGTGGTCGCCGCCCCGCGGGAGCGTTGGGACGTGTCGATCAGCCCGCAACTGCTCAGCACCGTGGTGATGGCGCCCGAATCCCTGTCGATTACCGGCTTGTGGGGGTATATCCACTATCTGGCGGACCAGGGCTTGAATAACGGCCGCTATTGGCTGGCTTTTTGGGTCAAGGTGTTGCAGCCGTTGGTCACCGCCGCCCTGGTGTTGATGGCGATTTCCTTCATTTTTGGTCCGCTGCGTTCGGTGACCCTTGGCCAGCGGGTGTTTACCGGTGTACTGGTGGGCTTCACTTTCCGCATTGCCCAGGATCTGCTGGGGCCGTCGAGCCTGGTGTTCGGCTTCTCACCGCTGTTTGCGGTGCTGGTGCCGGCCGGTGTCTGCGCGTTGGCCGGGCTTTGGCTGTTGCGTCGGGCGGGTTGACCCCGATTCTTGTGGCGAGCGGGCTTCTGTGGCGAGGGAGCTTGCTCCCGCTGGACTGCGCAGCAGTCCCCTACAGCCTGCCTGACATATCGCCGTGGCGGATAAATCGAGGGCCGCTTCGCAGCCCAGCGGGAGCAAGCTCCCTCGCCACGAGAGCTCATCGACCGGCGAACGTGACGCTTGCGCGGTCTATCAGGTACAATTCCCGGCTATTTTTCGGCGGGCTATGCCTGCAGCCTTTTTGAGTGTTGATCCGTGAGTGATTTGAGTCATATCCGCAATTTCTCCATCATCGCCCACATTGACCATGGCAAGTCGACGCTGGCCGATCGCTTCATCCAGATGTGCGGCGGCCTGGCCGAGCGTGAAATGGAAGCCCAGGTCCTGGACTCCATGGACCTCGAACGTGAACGCGGGATCACCATCAAGGCCCACAGCGTTACCCTCTACTACAAGGCCCGCGACGGCATCACCTATCAGCTGAACTTCATCGATACCCCGGGCCACGTCGACTTCACCTATGAAGTCAGCCGGTCGCTGGCGGCCTGTGAAGGTGCGCTGCTGGTGGTCGATGCCGGCCAGGGCGTCGAAGCCCAGTCGGTTGCCAACTGCTACACGGCCATCGAGCAGGGCCTGGAAGTCATGCCGGTGCTGAACAAGATCGACCTGCCCCAGGCCGATCCGGACCGCGTGAAGGAAGAAATCGAGAAAATCATCGGCATCGACGCCACCGACGCGGTCACCTGCAGCGCCAAGACCGGCCTGGGCGTGGACGAAGTGCTCGAGCGCCTGGTGCACACCATTCCCGCGCCGACCGGCAACATCGAAGATCCGCTGCAAGCGTTGATCATCGACTCCTGGTTCGACAACTACCTGGGCGTGGTGTCCCTGGTTCGCGTGCGCCATGGCCGCGTGAAGAAGGGCGACAAGATCCTGGTCAAGTCCACCGGCAAGATCCACCTGGTGGACAGCGTCGGTGTATTCAACCCGAAACACACCGCTACCGTAGACCTGAAGGCCGGTGAAGTGGGCTTCATCATCGCCGGTATCAAGGACATCCACGGGGCGCCGGTCGGCGATACCCTGACCTTGAGTTCCACCCCCGACGTCGATGTGCTGCCAGGTTTCAAACGCATCCAGCCGCAGGTCTATGCCGGCCTGTTCCCGGTCAGCTCCGACGACTTCGAGGATTTCCGCGAAGCCCTGCAGAAGCTGACCCTGAACGACTCGTCCCTGCAATACACCCCGGAAAGTTCCGATGCCCTGGGCTTCGGTTTCCGTTGCGGATTCCTGGGCATGTTGCACATGGAAATCATCCAGGAGCGCCTGGAGCGCGAATACGACCTGGACCTGATCACCACGGCGCCGACGGTTATTTTCGAGCTGTTGCTCAAGAACGGCGAGACCCTCTACGTCGACAACCCGTCCAAGCTGCCGGATCTGTCGGCCATCGAAGACATGCGCGAACCGATCGTGCGGGCCAACATCCTTGTGCCTCAGGAGCACCTGGGCAACGTCATTACGTTGTGCATCGAGAAGCGTGGCGTACAACACGACATGCTGTTCCTCGGCACGCAGGTCCAGGTGACCTACGACCTGCCGATGAACGAGGTGGTACTGGACTTCTTCGACCGCCTCAAATCCACCAGTCGCGGCTATGCTTCGCTGGACTATCATTTCGATCGTTACCAATCGGCTAATCTGGTGAAGCTGGATGTGCTGATCAACGGTGAGAAAGTCGATGCCCTGGCATTGATCGTGCACCGTGACAACGCGCACTACAAAGGTCGTGCATTGACCGAGAAGATGAAGGAACTGATTCCGCGGCAGATGTTCGACGTGGCAATCCAGGCCGCCATTGGCGGGCAGATTGTGGCGCGTACAACCGTCAAGGCGCTCAGAAAGAACGTATTGGCCAAATGCTACGGTGGCGACGTCAGCCGTAAGCGCAAGCTGTTGGAAAAGCAGAAGGCCGGTAAAAAACGCATGAAGCAGGTCGGTAACGTGGAAATTCCACAGGAAGCCTTCCTTGCGGTGCTCAGGTTGGATAGTTAGGTCCTATGTCGCTAAATTTCCCGCTGTTGCTGGTTATCGCCGTGTTTGTCTGCGGCCTGTTGGCGTTGCTTGATCTGTTGTTCCTGGCGCCTCGGCGCCGGGCGGCCATCGCCTCTTATCAGGGCAGCGTCAGCCAGCCTGATGGTGTGGTGATCGAAAAGCTCAACAAGGAACCGCTGCTGGTCGAATACGGCAAGTCGTTCTTCCCGGTGTTGTTCATCGTGCTGGTGCTGCGCTCGTTCCTGGTGGAACCCTTCCAGATTCCCTCCGGCTCGATGAAGCCGACCCTGGACGTGGGCGATTTCATCCTGGTGAACAAGTTTTCCTACGGGATCCGCCTGCCGGTGATCGACAAGAAAGTCATCGAAGTCGGTGATCCGCAACGCGGCGATGTCATGGTGTTCCGCTTCCCGAGCGACCCGAACGTCAACTACATCAAGCGTGTCGTCGGCCTGCCGGGCGACACGGTTCGCTACACCGCCGACAAGCGCCTGTTCGTCAATGGCGAATCCGTGGCCGAACAGTTGCTCGGCTCCGAGCCGGGTACGCTGGGCAGTGCCGAGCTCTACCGGGAAAAACTCGGCGAGGCCGAGCACCTGATCCGCAAGGAAATGAGCCGCTACCGCGCGACACCGGACCATTCGTGGACCGTGCCGGCGGGGCACTACTTCATGATGGGAGACAACCGCGACAACTCCAACGACAGCCGGTACTGGGATGATCCGAACATTCCCAAGGACCTGCTGGGCATGGTCCCGGACCGGAACATCGTCGGCAAGGCCTTTGCGGTCTGGATGAGCTGGCCGGAACCCAAACTCAGTCACCTGCCGAATTTCTCGCGGGTTGGCCTGATCAAGTAATCACCCACGGCGCTGTTGAACACAGCGCCGAATGCTTTTCTGGAGCCTGCGCAAGGTTGCCCGAAGGCATGAAGCCAACGATAGTCAGGACGTATTTTTGAACACAGCGTTAATTGTCCCAAGCCAACGGCGCCTTGCCGCCGTGGCGGTGGAATCCAGCCACGAACTCAGCGTGGGTAAACCGTGAGCGTTTCTCTAAGCCGTCTCGAGCGTCAGCTCGGCTACACCTTCAAGGACCAGGACCTGATGCTCCTGGCCCTCACTCACCGCAGTTTTGCCGGGCGCAACAACGAACGCCTGGAATTCCTCGGTGATGCCATCCTCAACTTCGTGGCCGGTGAGGCGCTGTTCGAGCGTTTCCCGCTGGCCCGCGAAGGCCAATTGTCGCGTTTGCGCGCGCGCTTGGTAAAAGGTGAGACCCTGGCCGTACTGGCCCGTGGTTTTGACCTGGGCGACTACCTGCGCCTGGGCTCCGGCGAGCTGAAAAGTGGCGGTTTCCGTCGCGAATCTATCCTGGCCGATGCCCTGGAAGCCTTGATCGGCGCGATCTATCTGGACTCAGGCATGGAAATGGCGCGTGAACGCGTGCTGGCCTGGCTGACGTCCGAGATCGACAGCCTGACGCTGGTGGACACCAACAAGGATCCGAAGACCCGTTTGCAGGAATTCCTGCAATCGCGCAGTTGCGAGCTGCCGCGCTACGAAGTCGTGGATATCCAGGGTGAGCCGCATTGCCGTACCTTCTTCGTCGAATGCGAAGTGGTCCTATTGAATGAAAAAAGCCGGGGTCAGGGTGTGAGTCGTCGTATTGCCGAACAGGTAGCGGCCGCCGCAGCATTGATTGCCCTGGGTGTGGAGAATGGCAATGACTGATACAACCGTCACCCGCTGCGGCTATGTCGCCATTGTCGGTCGGCCGAACGTGGGTAAATCCACGCTGCTGAACCACATCTTGGGCCAGAAGCTGGCGATCACCTCGCGCAAGCCCCAGACGACCCGCCACAACATGCTGGGCATCAAGACCGAAGGCGCCGTGCAGGCGATCTACGTCGACACCCCGGGCATGCACAAGGGCGGCGAAAAGGCCCTGAACCGCTACATGAACAAGACTGCCTCGGCGGCGTTGAAAGACGTCGACGTGGTGATCTTCGTGGTCGACCGCACCAAGTGGACCGACGAAGACCAGATGGTCCTCGAGCGCGTCCAATACGTCACCGGCCCGCTGATCGTGGCGCTGAACAAGACCGATCGGATCGAAGACAAGGCGGAACTGATGCCGCACCTGTCCTGGTTGCAGGAACAGTTGCCGAACGCCCAGATCATCCCGATCTCTGCCCAGCACGGCCATAACCTCGACGCGTTGGAGCGGGTCATTGCCGAACATCTGCCGGAAAACGATCATTTCTTCCCCGAAGACCAGATCACCGACCGCAGCAGCCGTTTCCTCGCCGCCGAGCTGGTGCGCGAGAAAATCATGCGTCAGATGGGGGCCGAGTTGCCCTACCAGATCACGGTCGAGATCGAAGAGTTCAAGCAACAGGGCAAGACCCTGCACATTCATGCCTTGATCCTCGTCGAACGTGACGGCCAGAAGAAAATCATCATTGGCGACAAGGGCGAGCGCATCAAGCGCATCGGCACCGAGGCGCGCAAGGACATGGAACTGCTGTTCGACTCCAAGATCATGCTCAACCTGTGGGTCAAGGTGAAGGGTGGCTGGTCCGACGACGAGCGGGCGCTGCGGTCGTTGGGTTACGGCGACCTGTAATCCCCGGATCATGGTGGGCGGGCTCTTGTGGCGAGGGAGCTTGCTCCCGCTGGGCTGCGCAGCAGCCCCAATACCCTTCCGGCAACTCGGTGTGTCTGGTAGATCCAAGGGGCAGCTTCGCAGCCCAGCGGGAGCAAGCTCCCTCGCCACAAGGCTCTCTTTCATAGTCGATATCTTCTGATATTCAGGCCCCTGATGTCCCCAAGCCAACCCATCGCCCAACCCGCCTACGTCCTCCACAGCCGCGCCTACCGCGAAAGCAGCGCCCTGGTGGACTTCCTCACGCCGCAAGGGCGGCTGCGGGCGGTGTTGCGTGGGGCGCGGGGCAAGGCCGGGACACTGGCGCGGCCGTTCGTGCCCCTGGAAGTCGAGTTCCGTGGTCGAGGCGAGTTGAAAAATGTCGGGCGCATGGAAAGCAATGGCGTCGCGGCGTGGCTCAACGGTGAGGCGCTGTTCAGCGGCTTGTACCTCAATGAACTGCTGATCCGCCTGCTGCCGGCCGAAGATCCCCACCCGGCCGTCTTCGACCACTACGCCGCCACGCTACTGGCCCTGGCTGAAGGGCGGCCGCTGGAGCCGCTGCTGCGCTCCTTTGAGTGGCGGCTACTGGATGACCTGGGCTACGGCTTCGCTCTGAACACTGATCTGCACGGCGAACCCGTCGCAGCGGACGGTCTTTACCGCTTACAGGTGGATGCTGGCCTGGAGCAGGTCTACCTGTTGCAACCGGGGCTGTTCAACGGGGCCGAGCTGCTGGCGATGGCCGAGGCCGATTGGAGTGCGCCAGGCGCCTTGTCGGCAGCCAAGCGGCTGATGCGCCAGGCCCTGGCTGTGCATCTGGGCGGGCGGCCGCTGGTCAGTCGCGAGTTGTTTCGCAAGCCCTGATCAACCCGTATGCTGTGGGCCGACTATTCGTCCATTCAGGAGCCTTTTTGTGAGCACCAGCAATCGCATTCTTCTCGGCGTGAACATCGACCATGTCGCCACCCTGCGCCAGGCCCGGGGTACGCGTTACCCGGATCCGGTCAAGGCCGCATTGGACGCGGAAGAGGCGGGCGCCGACGGCATCACCGTACACTTGCGTGAAGACCGTCGTCACATCCAGGAGCGAGATGTGCTGCTGCTCAAGGACGTGCTGCAAACCCGCATGAACTTCGAAATGGGCGTGACCGAAGAGATGATGGCGTTCGCTGAGCTCATCCGCCCGGCGCACATCTGCCTGGTGCCGGAGACTCGCCAGGAGCTGACCACCGAAGGCGGCCTCGACGTGGCGGGGCAGGAGGCGCGGATCAGCTTGGCAGTGGAGCGCTTGTCGAAGATCGGCGCCGAGGTATCGCTGTTCATTGATGCCGACGAACGGCAGATCGAGGCTTCCAAGCGTGTTGGCGCACCGGCCATCGAGCTGCACACGGGCCGTTACGCTGATGCCGAGACTCCCACGGATGTGGCCGATGAGCTGCAGCGAGTCGCTGACGGTGTCGCCTTCGGCCTGGCCAAGGGCCTGATCGTCAACGCCGGCCATGGCCTGCACTACCATAACGTCGAAGCCGTCGCGGCGATCAAGGGCATCAACGAGCTGAACATCGGCCACGCGTTGGTGGCCCATGCGTTGTTCGTCGGGTTCAAGTCGGCTGTATCGGAAATGAAAGCGCTGATCCTGGCTGCCGCCAAGTCCTGACCGCGGCCATAAGACTGGCTGCTCACTTAGGGCTTGCCTGATTCATTGTGGCGAGGGAGCTTGCTCCCGCTGGGCTGCGCAGCAGCCCCTTGGATCTGCCAGACACACCGGGTTGCCAGGGAGTTACTAGGGCCGCTTCGCGCCCCAGCGGGAGCAAGCTCCCTCGCCACAGATTCATCACTGCATCGGGATGGTGCACAGCTTCAGAGCTGCGGGCTTTCCTGGTTAGGCTTGCTCTTGTCGACACCCGGCACGTGCAGATTGCCCTCGGCCACCTGGTTGCCTTCGAGCTGCGGCTGCGTCACCCAGGTCAGGATGTCGTAGTAGCGACGGATGTTCGCCACGAAATGCACCGGCTCGCCGCCCCGGGCGTAGCCATAGCGGGTCTTGCTGTACCACTGTTTCTGCGACAGGCGCGGCAGGATCTTCTTCACATCCAGCCACTTGTTCGGGTTCAGCCCTTCCTTGGCCGCCAGTTTGCGCGCGTCGTCCAGGTGACCGCTGCCCACGTTATAGGCGGCGAGGGCGAACCAGGTGCGGTCGGGCTCCTGGATGCTTTCGTCCAGTTGATCCTTCATGTAGGCCAGGTACTTGGCGCCGCCCATGATGCTCTGCTTCGGATCCAGGCGGTTGGATACGCCCATGGCCTGGGCGGTGTTCTGGGTCAGCATCATCAGGCCGCGCACGCCGGTCTTGGACGTGACCGCCGGTTGCCACAGCGATTCCTGATAGCCAATGGCGGCCAGCAGGCGCCAGTCGACTTTCTCTTTCTTGGCGTAGGCCTTGAAGTGCTGTTCGTATTTGGGCAGCCGTTGCTGCAAATGCTGGGCGAAGGTGGTGGCGCCCATGTAGCCGAGGACATCGACGTGCCCGTAATAGCGGTCTTTGAGGCGCTGCAGGGTGCCGTTCTTCTGCACTTTGTCCAGGTAGCTGTTGATCTCGTTGAGCAGGCTGTTGTCTTCACCGGGGGCGACCGCCCAACTCTGGCTGCGGGCATCACCCAGGTCGAACGCCACGCGCACGTTGGGGAAGTACACCTGGTTCATCGCCACTTCGTTGGAGTCCACCAGGGTCAGGTCGATCTGGCCCTCATCCACCATGCGTAGCAGGTCGACCACTTCAACCGCGTCGGACTCTTCGTATTCGATGCCCGGGTATTGCTGTTTAAGCTGTGCCAGTTGTTCGGCGTGAGTGCTGCCCTTGAGCACCATGATTTTTTTGCCGGCCAAAGCGGCGGCGTCGGTGGGGCGTGACTGGCCGTTGCGGTAGATGATCTGCGGGGTGACTTCCAGGTAGGAGCGGGAAAACCGTACCTGCTTCTTGCGCTGTTCGCTGCTGACCAGGCCCGCGGCCGCCAATACCGGACCGTTGGGCTTGCCGATCTGGCTGAACAGATCGTCGAGGTTGTCGGCGGTCTCTATCTTCAGTTCCACCCCCAAATCGTCGGCGAAGCGCTTCACCAGCTCGTACTCGAAGCCGGTTTCACCGTTACGATCCTCAAAGTAGGTGGCGGGGCTGTTTCGGGTAACCACCCGCAGCACGCCATCCTCCTTTACGCGCTCCAGTGTGTTGGGTTTCTCAACACAACCACTGAGCACCAGGAAGAGTCCGGTTGCGATCAGCCATCTGGCATATCGCGGACGCAAAGCCGTTGGGGAAAACATCTGCGCAGTATACGCAAACGGCCCCTACCGCCATATCTCGACAGCAAAAGGCCAGTCTGCTAGCCATTGCAAAACATGTCCGCAACACAGGCCGGCCGGGGGGCGCAGGGCTTTGCATCGCTGAAAAATATCTCTTCGGCAGCCTTGGCGCGGGTGTCCGATACCGTCGCGCACGCAAAGACCGACATTCGGCCAGCACTGCGCGTGCCGTTTCGGGTGCCGTTGCCGGCGGTTTAGGCTAGAATGCACGGCCTCAAAGCACACCCCCTTCCCGAGGCTGTCCCGAAGATGTTGATCCTGCGCGGCGCTCCTGCCCTTTCTGCCTTTCGCCACAGCAAACTCCTTGAGCAACTGAGCCAGAAGGTTCCGGCTGTCAGTGGCTTGTATGCTGAATTCGCTCACTTCGCCGAAGTCACCGGCGGTTTGACCGGCGACGAACAGCAGGTGCTTGCGCGCCTTCTGAAGTACGGTCCCAGTGTTCCTGTCCAGGAGCCGGCCGGTCGCCTGTTCCTGGTACTGCCGCGTTTCGGCACCATTTCGCCGTGGTCGAGCAAGGCCAGCGACATCGCCCGCAACTGCGGCCTGGCGAAAGTCCAGCGCCTGGAGCGCGGCATTGCCTTTTATGTCGCCGGTGAGTTCAGCGAGGCCGAGGCCCAACTGATCGCCGACGGCCTGCATGACCGCATGACCCAGGTCGTGCTGGGCAACCTGGAGCAGGCCGCCGGCCTGTTCAGCCACGCCGAACCCAAGCCACTGACCGCCATCGACGTACTGGGCGGCGGCCGTGCCGCGCTGGAAAAAGCCAACGGCGAACTGGGCCTGGCCCTGGCCGAAGACGAGATCGATTACCTGGTCAACGCTTTCCAGGGCTTGAAGCGCAACCCGCACGACATCGAATTGATGATGTTCGCCCAGGCCAACTCCGAGCACTGCCGCCACAAGATCTTCAACGCCAGTTGGGACATTGACGGCCAGAGCCAGGAAAAAAGCCTGTTTGGCATGATCAAGAACACCTACCAGATGCACAACGAAGGTGTGCTCTCGGCCTACAAGGACAACGCCGCGGTGATCGTCGGCAACGTTGCCGGTCGTTTCTACCCGAACCCTGAGACCCGCCAGTACGGTGCGGTCCAGGAGCCGGTGCACATCCTCATGAAGGTCGAGACCCACAACCACCCGACCGCCATCGCGCCGTTCCCGGGCGCGTCCACCGGTTCCGGTGGCGAGATCCGCGACGAAGGCGCCACCGGGCGTGGTGCCAAGCCCAAGGCCGGCCTGACCGGCTTCACCGTGTCGAACCTGCAGATCCCGGGTTTTGAACAGCCGTGGGAAAAGCCGTACGGCAAGCCTGAGCGCATCGTCAACGCCCTGGACATCATGATCGAAGGCCCCCTGGGGGGCGCGGCGTTCAACAACGAATTCGGCCGTCCGGCCCTGACCGGTTACTTCCGTACCTTCGAACAGTCCATCACCACCCCGCGCGGTGAGGAAGTCCGTGGTTACCACAAGCCGATCATGTTGGCTGGCGGCATGGGCAACATCCGCGCCGACCACGTGCAGAAAGGCGAGATCCTGGTCGGCTCCAAGCTGATCGTCCTCGGTGGCCCGGCCATGCTGATCGGCCTGGGTGGCGGCGCCGCGTCCTCCATGGCCACCGGCACCAGCTCGGCCGACCTGGACTTTGCGTCGGTCCAGCGGGAAAACCCGGAAATGGAACGCCGTTGCCAGGAAGTCATCGACCGTTGCTGGCAGTTGGGTGAACACAACCCCATCAGCTTCATCCACGACGTCGGCGCGGGCGGCCTGTCCAACGCCTTCCCGGAACTGGTCAACGACGGCGGCCGCGGTGGCCGCTTCGAACTGCGCAACATTCCAAACGACGAGCCGGGCATGGCCCCGCACGAAATCTGGAGCAACGAATCCCAGGAGCGTTACGTCCTGGCGGTCGGTCCGGCCGACTTCGAACGTTTCCAAGCCATTTGCGAGCGCGAGCGTTGCCCGTTCGCCGTGGTCGGTGAAGCCACCGCCGAGCCGCAACTGACCGTCACCGACAGCCATTTCGGCAACAGCCCGGTGGACATGCCGCTGGAAGTGCTGCTGGGCAAAGCCCCGCGCATGCACCGTTCGGCCGTTCGCGAAGCGGAGCTGGGCGATGATTTCGATCCATCGACACTCGACATCGCCGACTCCATCGAGCGTGTACTGCATCACCCGGCCGTGGCGAGCAAGAGCTTCCTGATCACCATCGGCGACCGCACCATCACCGGCCTCGTGGCCCGTGACCAGATGGTCGGCCCATGGCAGGTGCCGGTGGCCGACGTGGCCGTGACCGCCACCAGCTTCGACGTCTACACCGGTGAAGCCATGGCGATGGGCGAGCGTACTCCGCTGGCGCTGCTGGACGCCCCGGCGTCGGGCCGCATGGCGATCGGCGAGACCTTGACCAACATCGCGGCTTCGCGCATTGGCAAGATTTCCGACATCAAGTTGTCGGCCAACTGGATGTCCGCCGCCGGTCACCCGGGTGAAGACGCCCGCCTGTACGACACCGTCAAGGCTGTCGGCATGGAGCTGTGCCCGGAGCTGGGCATCACCATTCCGGTGGGCAAGGACTCCATGTCCATGGCCACGCGCTGGAGCGACGAAGGCGTGGACAAGAGCGTGACCTCGCCGCTGTCGCTGATCGTGACCGGTTTCGCCCCGGTCACCGACATCCGCCAGACCCTGACCCCGCAACTGCGCATGGACAAGGGCACCACCGATCTGATCCTGATCGACCTGGGCCGTGGCCAACACCGCATGGGCGCCTCGATCCTGGCCCAGGTGCACGGCAAGCTCGGCTCGCAAGCGCCGGACGTCGACGATGCCGAAGACCTGAAAGCGTTCTTCGCCGTGATCCAGGGCCTCAACGCCGACGGTCACCTGCTGGCCTACCACGACCGTTCCGACGGCGGCTTGCTGACCACCGTGGTGGAAATGGCCTTTGCCGGTCACTGCGGCCTGAGCCTGACCCTCGACAGCGTGGCCGAGTCCAGCGCCGAAATCCCGGCCATCCTGTTCAACGAAGAGTTGGGCGCGGTGATCCAGGTTCGCCAGGACGCCACCCCGGACATCCTCGCCCAGTTCAGCGCGGCTGGCCTGGCCGACTGCGTTTCGGTGATCGGCCAGCCGATCAACAACGCCCACATCAACATCACCTTCAACGGCGACACCGTCTTCGAAGGCCAGCGCAGCCTGTTGCAGCGCCAGTGGGCGGAAACCAGCTACCAGATCCAGCGCCTGCGGGACAACGCCGACTGCGCCGAGCAGGAATTCGATGCACTGCTGGAAGAAGACAACCCGGGCCTGAGCGCCAAGCTCAGCTACGACGTCAACCACGACGTGGCCGCGCCCTACATCAAGAAAGGCATTCGCCCACAAGTGGCGGTCCTGCGCGAGCAGGGCGTCAACGGTCAGGTGGAAATGGCGGCGGCATTCGACCGTGCCGGTTTCAACGCGATCGACGTGCACATGAGCGACATCCTGGCCGGTCGTGTCGACCTGAATGACTTCAAGGGCATGGTCGCTTGTGGCGGTTTCTCCTACGGCGACGTGCTGGGTGCCGGTGAAGGCTGGGCCAAGTCGGCGCTGTTCAACAGCCGTGCCCGCGATGCGTTCCAGGGCTTCTTCGAACGTACCGACAGCTTCACCCTCGGCGTGTGCAACGGTTGCCAGATGATGTCCAACCTGCACGAACTGATCCCGGGCAGCGAGTTCTGGCCGCACTTCGTGCGTAACCGTTCCGAGCAGTTCGAAGCGCGCGTGGCGATGGTCCAGGTGCAGGAATCGAACTCGATCTTCCTGCAGGGCATGGCCGGTTCGCGCATGCCGATCGCCATCGCCCACGGCGAAGGCCATGCGGAATTCGAAAGCGAAGAGGCGCTGCTCGAAGCGGACCTGTCCGGTTGCGTGTCGCTGCGGTTCGTCGACAACCACGGCAAGGTCACCGAAACCTACCCGGCCAACCCGAACGGCTCGCCGCGCGGGATCACCGGCCTGACCAGCCGCGACGGCCGCGTCACGATCATGATGCCGCACCCGGAGCGCGTATTCCGCGCGGTGCAGAACTCGTGGCGTTCGGACGACTGGAACGAAGACGCGCCATGGATGCGCATGTTCCGTAACGCGCGCGTCTGGGTGAACTAAGGCGGTGTACAAGCTCTGCTTCTTCGTCCCGGCCAGCCATCTGGACGTGGTCAAAAACGCCGTATTCGCTGCCGGTGGCGGGCGAATCGGCGACTATGACCACTGCGCCTGGCAAGTCTTGGGCCTGGGCCAGTTTCGCCCGTTGGACGGCAGCCAGCCGTTCATCGGCGAGGCGGGACAGGTCGAGCAGGTCGAGGAATGGAAAGTGGAGCTTGTCGTTGCCGATGAGCTGATTCGTGGGGTAGTGGAGGCGTTGAAACAGAGCCATCCCTACGAGACACCGGCGTATGAAGTGTGGCGGTTGGAGGATTTTTGATCCCGGGCCGTTGAAATGAAAAACCCGCTGATGAATCAGCGGGTTTTTTATTGGGCGCTATTTGAAGCCGATTTATCTATGTACACGACCCCTGTGGCGAGGGAGCTTGCTCCCGCTGGGCTGCGCAGCAGCCCCAATAACACTCTGGCAACTCGGTGTGTCTGGCAGATCCAAGGGGCTGCTTCGCACCCCAGCGGGAGCAAGCTCCCTCGCCACGGGGATTGTACTTTTCCAGAGAGAGTGGTGTGGATCACCGGTCGAACAACACAAATTCTCTGTGGGAGCTTGCTCGCGATAGCGATTCACCGGTGTAAACGGAACCACAGAGATTGGGGGACTAGGCTTTCACATCGGCCTGACGGCTCAGCACCATTCCCTCCAACACTTGCCACAACCCCGGCGCTTTCTCCCCCAGCAACAGGTGCCAGACACCGCCTTCCAACGGGCTGACCCCCTGGCATCCCAGTGCCCTGAGGCCGCTTTCCGACAGTCTTTTGCCATCGGCCAGGCGCACCCGCAACCGGCTCATCGCCACGCAATCGAGCTGCAACACATTGCCACCGCCACCCAGCGCATCCAGCCACTGTTGCGCTTCGACCCCGGACACGCTGGTCGCGGTGACCGGTTCAACCACCGTGGCCACGGGCGCAGCGGCAGGGCGGTCGGAGGAAGGCAGGGCCAGGCGGATTTCATCGGCGATGCTGTCGGCCATCGGCCCGACCACCACTTGCAAACTCCCGCCATTGCCGGGACGCACCACGGCCATGGCGCCCAGGGCCTTGAGTTGCGCGTCGGAGGCCTTGTTGCGATCCACCATGTCCAACCGCAGCCGAGTGGTGCAGGCGCCGACGGTGATCAGGTTGTCGGCACCGCCGAGTGCTTCGATGTAGGCCCCGGCTCGTTGGTTCTGGGCGATGACCGGTTTGTCACCGGCGGGCACTTCTTCACGCCCTGGGGTTTTCAGGTCGAAGCGGCGAATGCAGAAGTCGAACACCGTGTAATAGATCACGGCATAGACCAGTCCCACCGGCACCACCAGCCAGCCGTTATTCGACTTGCCCCAGCCGAGCACCATGTCGATGAAGCCGCCGGAGAAGGTAAAGCCCAAGCGGATGTTCAGCCAATCGGTGATCGCCATCGACAGCCCGGTGAGCAAGGCATGCAACAGGAACAGCAGCGGCGCAAGGAACATGAAGGCGAACTCGATCGGTTCGGTGACACCCGTGAGAAACGACGTCAGCGCCATGGACAGCAGGATCCCCCCCATGACTTTGCGCCGCTGGGGCAGGGCATTGCGGTACATCGCCAGGCACGCAGCGGGCAGGCCGAAGAGCATCACCGGGAACATGCCGGTCATGAACTGGCCGCTATTCGGGTCGCCGGCAAAGTAGCGGGTCAGGTCGCCGGTGACCACCGCGCCGGTTTGCGGATCGGTGAAGCTGCCGAAGATGAACCAGGCCATATTATTGAGGATGTGGTGCAGGCCGGTGACGATCAGCAGCCGGTTGAACACGCCGAACACGAAGGCACCGAAACTGCCGCTTTCCATCAGCAAGGCGCCGAAACTGTTGATGCCCTGCTGGATCGGCGGCCAGATCAGGCCGAACACCACCCCCAGGCCCACGGCGCTGAAACCGGTGACAATCGGCACGAAGCGCCGACCACCGAAGAACGCCAGGTATTCCGGCAGCTTGATGTCCTTGAAACGGTTGTACAGCGCGCCGGCCAGCAGGCCACTGATGATCCCGGCGAGCATGCCCATGTTGATGCTGGCATCGAGCACCTTCAAGGTCGCGATCATCACCAGGTAACCGATGGCCCCGGCCAACCCCGCCGTCCCGTTGTTGTCCCGGGCGAAGCCCACGGCGATGCCGATGGAGAAGATCAGCGGCAGGTTGGCAAAAATCGCCTGGCCGGCATCGTGGATGATGGCGATGTTCAACAGGTCGGTGTCGCCCAGGCGCAGTAACAGGCCGGCGATGGGCAGGATCGCGATGGGCAGCATCAGTGCCCGGCCGAGGCGTTGCAGTCCTTCGATGAAATGCTGGTACATGGCGTCTCTCCCTTTATTGTTCTTCGACGTGGCTCAGCCCAGGGGCCAGTGTTGATGACAGGCCTGGCGCACGGCGGCGGCACTGCCCAGGTTCAGCAGCTCGCCGCTGAGGCGGGCGCACTGGGCGGCGTCGAGGTGCCGCACGCGGTCCTTGATTGCGCCGATCTGCGGCGGACTGACCGACAGTTCACGTACACCCAGCCCAATCAGCACCGGCATCGCCAGTGGATCGGAGGCCAGGGCGCCGCATACACCCACCCAGCGACCATGTTTCGCCGCGCCGGCACAGGTCTGGGCGATCAGCCGCAGCAGCGCCGGGTGCAGGGCATCGACCCGGGCGGCGAGGCCGGCATGGTCGCGGTCCATGGCCAGGGTGTATTGCGACAGGTCGTTGGTGCCGATGGACAGGAAGTCCGCATGCTCGGCCAATTGTTCGGCCAGCAACGCGGCGGCCGGCACTTCGATCATCACTCCCAATTGCGGGCGTTCGCCCAGGCCCAGTTCGGTGCCGAGGGCATCTAGGCGTTGGCGGATGTGCAGCAGTTCGTCGACTTCGGTGACCATGGGCAACAGGATCCGGCAGCGCCGCAGCGGACGGGTTTGCAGCAAGGCCCGCAGTTGCTGGTCCAGCAGATCCGGTCGCACCTGGGCCAGGCGAATGCCGCGCAGGCCCAGCACCGGGTTGGCTTCGGTCGGCAGCGGCAGGTAATCCAGCTGCTTGTCACCGCCCACGTCGATGGTGCGGATGATCACCGGCTTGTCGCCCATGGCCTCGAGCACGGCTTGGTAGGCCTGGCGTTGTTCCTCTTCGTCGGGCGCGGTATGACGGTCGACGAACAGAAATTCGGTGCGCAGCAAGCCAACACCGTCGGCACCGTTTGCCCAGGCCTGGGCTGCATCGTCGCTGGAGGCGACGTTGGCCGCCACTTCCACGGTGACGCCGTCAAGGGTCTGGGCCGGGGTGTGGGCGAGCGCTTGTTGTTGGGCGCGTCGGCTGGTCTGCCGGAGCCGCTCTTGATGCACCTGGGCCAGGCGCTCGGCGCTGGGCCTAAGTTCGAGGCGACCGTCGTCTGCATCCAGCACCACCCCTTGCCCCAGCGCCTGGGCAAGCAGCTCGTCACCCAGCGCCACCAGGCACGGCAAGCCTTTGCCCCGGGCCAGGATCGCCACATGGGAGGTTGCGCCGCCCTCGACCATGCACACGCCGGCCACGCCTTGGGCGCTGAGTTGCAGCAGGTCCGACGGGGTCAGTTCCTGGGCGGCGACGATGGTGCCGGGCGCCACGTCGAATTGCCAGGCCTCACCCAGCAACACCCGCAGGACCCGTTGGCGCAGGTCGCGCAAATCATTGGCGCGCTCGGCCAGCAATGTGCTGCCCAGTTGTTGCAGCACCTGGCATTGCCCATCGATGGAGTGGCTCCAGGCGTGGGTCGCGGCGCTGCCTTGTTCGATAAAGAGGTAGGCGGCATCCAGCAACACTGGGTCTTCGAGCAACGCCAGATGAGCGCTGAAGATCGCTTCTTCGTCGCGGTGGCGTCGGGCCTTGGCGTTTTCCAGGGTGAGGCGGATTTCGCCACTGACCTGAGCCAAGGCATTGTCCAAGCGGTGTCGCTGCTCTTCGACGTCATGGCCGCCAGTGTCCTGGGGCAATTGAATGCCATTCAGCCGAACCAGCGGCCCGGTCACCAGGCCGGGGGCGGCACACACGCCATGGAGCACACCGTTTTCGGCGGCAGGGCGTTGCGGCTTGATGGCTGGCGCCACGGCATGGGCTTCTTCCGCCAGGGCTGTGGATAAGGTCGCCAGCAAGGCTTGCAGCGCCGCCTCGGCATCGCTGCCCTGGCAACTGACGTGCACTTGCGCTTGTTCGGTGATGGCCAGGCCCATCATCCCCATCACGCTGTCGCAAGAGGCCGACTTGCCTTGGAAATGCAGGTGCGAGC
Organism: Pseudomonas sp. NFACC51; assembly: GCF_900103575.1. Taxonomy (NCBI): domain Bacteria; kingdom Pseudomonadati; phylum Pseudomonadota; class Gammaproteobacteria; order Pseudomonadales; family Pseudomonadaceae; genus Pseudomonas; species Pseudomonas sp. NFACC51. Next base: position 108,735 of record NZ_FMXH01000004.1, read on the forward strand.
GGCTCTTGAAGCCCTGGGCGGTCTGGCGAATCAGCGCCGCCGGCCGGGCATGCAGGCCGCCGCGATGGGCGATGCGGACCTGGCCGAAGACTTCGTGGCCGATCTCCTGGTCATCGTGTGACGTTTCGCCCGGGGCCTTGGCGATGATATGCAGCAGTGGTTCGCCGACCTTCACCCCCTTGAGCGTGATGGGCCGCGCCTGGAAGTGTTCGCCGTTGGTGATGACCAACAGGCTGACCAGGCTCTTGCAGCGCAGTGCCACTTTGTCCACGTCGTAACGCAGCAGCGGCTGACCATTGCTGACCCGCGCCCCTTCCTTGACCAGCATGGAAAACCCGTCGCCCTGCAGCTCGACCGTGTCCAGGCCCAGGTGCAGCAACAGTTCGGCGCCGTTGTCGGCCCGCAGGGTCACGGCGTGGCCAGTGCGGGCGACGTGAATCACTTCACCAGCGCAGGGCGCGTAGAGGGTGTCGTTCAGCGGGTCGATGGCGATCCCGTCGCCCATGGCGCCGCTGGCGAACACCGCGTCCGGGACGTTGGCGAGGGTGAGCACCGGGCCGCTGAGCGGGGCGCTGAGGGTCAGCTCTTTATTATTGTTGGGCATGGGGCGCTCTCATCAGACTCTCTATAAAAAGAAAACCGTCGGTTCAGTGCGTACGGGTGACCTTGCTCAGATACCGTGGTTGATCCGGGTCCAGGCCTCGGGCCACGGCCAGGCTCGCGGCCATCCCATAAAAGCTCTGGATCGCCAGGATCGGGTCCAGGGACGGGTGTTCGGCGCGGGTCAGCGTCAGGTCGCGTTCGGCGATGTCATCCGGCGCCGCCAGCAACACCCGGGCGCCGCGCTGGCGCATGTCGGCGGCCAGGCTCAACACGCCGGCCTGCTCGGCACCGCGAGGGGCAAACACCAGCAACGGGTAGTTTTCATCGATCAGCGCCATCGGCCCATGACGAACCTCGGCACTGCTGAAGGCTTCGGCCTGGATCGCCGAGGTTTCCTTGAATTTGAGCGCCGCTTCCTGGGCGATGGCGAATCCGGCGCCACGGCCAATGACCATCAACCGCTGGCAATCGCGCAGGGCCTCGACGGCAGCACGCCAATCCTGGCGGGCGGCCTCTTGCAAACCTTCGGGCAGGGCGCTGCCGGCTTCCAGCAACTCGGCGTCGTCCTTCCAGTGCGCCACTAGCCGCGCACTGGCGCTGAGGGTGGCGATGAAACTCTTGGTGGCGGCGACGCTGTTTTCGACGCCGGCACACAGCGGCACGCTGAATTCACAGGCGGCTTCCAGGGGCGAATCGGTGGCGTTGACCAGGGCCACGCTCAAGGCGCCGCGCTTGCGCAACAGGCGCAGGCTGTTCACCAGGTCCGGGCTCTGGCCCGATTGGGAAAATGCAAACGCCACCTGGCCGCTGACCTTCAGCGGTGCCTGTTGCATGGTCACCACCGACATCGGCAACGAGGCCACCGGGATGCCCAGTTGTTGCATGGTCAGGTAGGCGAAGTAGCTGGCGGCGTGGTCGGAACTGCCACGGGCGACGGTCATCGCCACTTGCGGTGGCTGACGGCGCAGGCGTCCGGCGATTTCCTCGAGGGCCGGGTCCAGTTGCTGTAACTGGCGCTCGACGGCTTCCCACGAGGCCAGGGCCTCTTCAAGCATTTTGGAAGTCAATGGCTTCTCCTTCGACCATCACGTCGGTCAGGGTCAGGGAGCGGTCAAGGCGCACGCAGTCGGCCCAGGCGCCGGGTTGCAAGCGGCCACGCTCGGGCAGGCCGAGGTAGTCGGCGGGAAACTGGGACAGGCGCTGGGAGGCTTCGGCGAGGGGCAGACCGATTTTCACCAGGTTGCGCAGGGCCTGGTCCATGGTCAGGGTACTGCCGGCCAGCGTGCCATCGGCCAGGCGCACGCCGCCCAGGCACTTGGTCACGGTGTGGCTGCCCAGCTTGTATTCGCCGTCGGGCATGCCGGCGGCAGCGGTGGAGTCGGTGACGCAATACAGGCACGGAATCGAACGCAAGGCCACGCGCATCGCACCGGGGTGTACGTGGAGCAAGTCCGGAATTAACTCGGCATATTGAGCATGGGCCAGCGCCGCGCCGACGATGCCTGGCTCGCGGTGATGCAACGGGCTCATGGCGTTATACAAATGGGTGAAACTGCTGGCCCCGGCGGCCAACGCCGCGACGCCTTCTTCATAATTGCCCAGGGTATGACCGATCTGCATGCGCACGCCCCGGGCGCTGAGGGCGCGGATCAAGGCATCGTGACCGGCGATTTCCGGGGCGATGGTAATCACGCGGATCGGCGCCAGGGCCAGGTAACTCTCCACTTCGGCCATCAGCGCGGTGTGGGCGAAATTCGGTTGCGCGCCGAGTTTTCCGGGGTTGATGTAAGGGCCTTCCAAATGCACGCCCAGGACTCGGGCGCTGCCGTTCGGGCGTTGTTCACAGAACTCGCCGAGGGCCTGCAGCACGCTGGCGATTTCTTCGCTGGGCGCGGTCATGGTGGTGGCCAGCAGCGCGGTCGTGCCGAAGCGCACGTGGGTGCGGGCGATGGTTTCGAACGCCGAGGCGCCTTGCATGATGTCCTTGCCGCCACCGCCGTGGACATGCAGGTCGATGAAACCGGGCAGCAGGTAGGGCAGGTCGTTGCTGGCCGGATCGCAAGGCCGGCCTTCGATGGACACGACTTTGCCGTGCGCATGGATCAGGCGGCCGCGAACCCAGCCATTGGCGGTGAGGATGTTGTCTTCGGACATGGGGACTCTCTGGTCGTCTAGCGCCGCAGCTCTGCGACAAAGTCGTAGTAGTCGTTGCGGCAATAGGTGTCGGTGACTTCGATGGGGGTGTTGTCTTCCAGGTAGCCGACCCGGGTCATCAGCAACATCGCGGTGCCGGGGGCGATGCCCACCAGGGCGGCGAACTCGTCCGAGGCGTTGATGGCCTGGATGTGTTGCAGGGCGCGCACCACCGGCTTGCCGATGCTGTCGAGAAATTCATAGAGCGAATCGCCCACTGCCTGTGGCTTGGGAATGATCGAGGCGGGCAGGGTGCTCATCTCGATGGCCATGACCGTGTCGTCGGCTTTGCGCAAGCGCTTGAGCCGCGCGACTTTGTCGGTGGGCGACAGGCCCAGGCGGATCAATTCTTCGTGGGTGGGCGGAGTGATGTCCCGCTCCAGCCATTGGGAGCCCGGGACAAAACCCTTGAGGCGGAGCATCTCGCTGAAGCCGCTCAGGCGTGACAGCGGTTGTTCCAGGCGCGGTGTGATGAACGTCCCCGAACCCTGGTTACGGCGGATCAATCCTTGTTCGAACAACACTTCCAACGCCTTGCGCGCGGTCACCCGGGAAATGCCCAGTTGCTCGCTCAAGCTGCGCTCGGACGGCATCGCCTGCTCGGCTTTCCACTGGCCGGCATGAATCGCCGTCTCCAGGTTACGCGCCAATTGCAGGTACAGCGGCGTGGGTTGGGTGTCGTCGGGGCGCAGGGCCAGGATGTCGTTCATGTAGGTGTCCGATGCGGTTATTGAGTTGTTTGTCGCCCGGTAAGTGAGGTGGAAGCTAATACCACTTGAATACCATGTCAACGCTGATTTCCCGTGGTTTAGAGGTGTTGTTGGAGGGTTTTGAGGGGGTGGGATTGAAGTGGTATTAGAGGCTGCGGATTCGAAGGCAAAGATCTTCAACTGCGACAACACCCACTGGGTGAACTGGTATTCATCTGTAGGCAATTTCTGACGTTGCGATTTTTTGATTTTATTTTTCGACGCTGACCGGCGGTCGTTCGAGCCACCAAGGCTAACGAGCTGTTGTGGCGAGGGGATTTATCCCCGCTGGGGCGCGAAGCGGCCCCAAAACCTGACAACGCGGTGTATCAGGCAAATTGAGTTAACTGCCTTGGGGCTGCTGCGCAGCCCAGCGGGGATAAATCCCCTCGCCACAGAAACTGCGGTCTGTCAGACGCACCGAAGTTTCCGACATGTTTTTAGGGTTGTCCCTCGGAAGTGGGGGCTCTAGCTTTCAGAACTCGCGGTCCCTCGGGCATGAGCCCCCAACATCTCCAGGCGTAAGCAGTCACTCACTGGCCGGTGGCAAGGCAGGGTGGCCGCTCTGCGCTCCAAGGAGCAACATCAGCATCTGAGGTCAATATGGAATTGCCGGACATGATCATCCCCCGTCTTAATACGAAAACCGCTCTGGGTCAGGCTTTGGTTTCAATGTTCAAGTCCGTCGAAGCGGAGCTGACGGTTGAAAATGCAAAACCAGGGGCGGTTAAAGTCATCGTGTTCGGTGGGTGCGCAGTGCACCTTTATACAAATCATCGTGTTTCTACGGATGTTGACGCCGAAGTTTATGAGGCCAGCCTCCCGGAAGACTTCCATCTTCGAACGTTACTCGCAGAGGTACCCGAGCGATTTGTCGATGAGAGGTCTGGCCGGTTGATGGAGCTAAACTACGACCTGCAATACAACACAAGCTTTGGTCCGATTCACGAGGACTATTGGGCCCGAAGTCTCCCCCTTGAAGAGTTTCCGCTAGAGTCCCCTCTCCACGTTCACATTGCTGCACCTGTGGATATTGCAATTTCAAAACTGGGTAGGGCAACGGATCAGGACATTGGCGATATCATGGCCCTCCTGAGAGCAGGCTTCATATTGACCGCCGAGCTGCGCCGACTGGCATTGCAGGCGATTGATGTATATGTTGGCAACAAAGAGCCCCCAACCTCGGTCCTTACCTATATTTTGCAAAGTTATTTGGAGAATACAGATGGCGAAGCCTGCTAACGGCCACGTCCTCTCATCCGCGCTGGACACTCTGGTCAAACGCCCATTAAAGCAGGCAGATGACGCCGCGCTTGTGAGTGCAGCCAAGGCTGTCTGGTATTCAAATTCGGACCTGATGAGTGTCGCTCAGACTTTTCTAAGTCGGCACACTGATGAGGTCGAGGTTCGTCGCGCAGGGTATTTGCTCGAACGATTCACCCGCTTTTCATGCGTAACCGATAGCCGCGTGTCGGAAGTCTTCAAAGCGCTTGAGCTATTCTGGCGTTCGGCACCTAAGCACGAAGTGACTTCACAAGCCGCTGTAACGCTTCGCAGTCGTCGTGATGAACTCGCCCTCTCGTGGGGGGTGAGTGAAGGTCTTGGTTTGAAGGTACAGGTCCTCATGCCTTTTCAGACTCGGCATTATGAGGCTGAGCAGCGCGCAGCATTTGTTTGAATCCAAATGTTGTGATCGAAACCCGGTTTAGGCCGGGTTTTTTGTTGTATGAATGATCCTCATGTGGCGGGGGGCTGTCAGACGCACCGAAGTTTCCGACATGTTTTTAGGGTTGTCTCTCGGAAGCGGGGGCTCTAGCCTTTGGGTGTCGCTGCCAATTCAGCGACCGGGTTTGACCGTCCGAAAAATCACGGGGCAACAGGCCCGGACGTTTTGTCCTGGGCTCCATTAGATAAAGGAGCTTCCATTGAAAAATTCTGACATTCCCAAACCCGCCTCCACCTTTCCCTACGGCGATTACGCTCCCGAAAGACTGAAAGAAGCGGCCGACCGCGCGATGGACCATTACCTCAAGCCTGAGGACAGCGCATCAGAAGCCAAACCACCGGCGCAATTGTTCACCGTAGTGGACAGTGTCGATACCGAAGCCCTGTTAGCCAACCTCAGCGAAACCCTGGCGTCAGCCAACGCAATGCTCAGCGACCTTGCCTTCGACCTGGAAGGCTCGCGGCGGCATGTGGCGTTGGGGGTGGCGCAGATGATTGAGTTGGGGGCTTTGTTGGCGAACAAGTGCCTGGACCGGGCAGAGCTTCGGACTTGATGCAATAAGGACCGGCCTCATCGCGAGCAAGCTCGCTCCCACAGTGGGTTCGTGGCGTACACAAATATGTCAGCTGACATCACCCCTTGTGGCGAGGGAGCTTGCTCCCGCTGGGGCGCGAAGCGGCCCCAAACCCTGACACCCCGATGTGTCAGGCAAATTGAGTGGCCTGCCTTGGGTCTGCTGCGCAGCCCAGCGGGAGCAAGCTCCCTCGCCACGGGGATGGTGTTGTGGCGAGGGAATTTAGCGAAACGTCGCACCGCCCGCTGGGGCGCGAAGCGGCCCCAAACCCTGACACCCCGATGTGTCAGGCAAATTGAGTGACCTGCCTTGGGTCTGCTGCGCAGCCCAGCGGGAGCAAGCTCCCTCGCCACGGGGGATGGTGTTTTGTGGCGAGGGGATTCCTCCCTTGAAAACTATTGGTGGAGGTTCTCAAGCCGGCACGCTTCTTTTTCGATGCCAATGCACTCGACCGGTTGGCTCACGCCTTTCTCGAAACGGCGGGCGTTCATCAATAGGCCGCCTTTGATGCCGCCGATGAACGCGTAGGCGCCTTCACGCGAGCCAGCGCTAGGTATCGACAAATCAACCGCCACGCTGTTGGGCCTGACCTCATATACCCAGCCGCCATTTTTTGCTTCCTGGGTTGCCCAGAGCTTGGCTTCGCTATAATCGCGAAACGCTACAACGAGCGATCGGGCCGTGGAGTCCTCCAGCCAGCGCGCCGATCTCAAACTTGGTGGCAAAGAGTTCCAGCCCCGTAGCCCGTTGCTAAGCGCATCCGCTCCCTGCACGGGGTTGATCGTCGTAGAGCCGACGGCCCAAAGGGATTGCTTGGTCGTTACCCATGCCAGCCCCTCTGGAGGCGTCAGCCGGCTCCAATTGATGGAAATCGCGGCGACGTCCTGCATCGACTCGCGGCCGGTGGGGGCTCGGTAGTTTGGGTTCGGCCTGCATTTGGCAAGATCGTCTTTGTGACAGGCCTGTTTGATGAAATGCCCCTTGACCCCGCCCGGGAAGCTGATTTCCTGGTCTCTTGGAAAGGGCCCCCTCGATGGCACCTGATCGATTCCGTGGGGGGAAGTGAACTCGTACACCCATTCTTTGGCATAGTTTTGGGCCCAGGCCAGGCTACGCGTTGTACTGCTGAACACCGTTCCCGCGCTTCCACTCGCGTGGGTGATCCAGTCATATATCCATTCGTTTTCAGGGACGCCCACAGCTTTGGGCAACATCCCCTTCTCGAAGGCATCGAGGCCCTGACCCGTCGTATCTCCCCGATAGAGCGTGTCCATGTCGGTACGCCAGCGCAACCAGGGTGTAGTTTTTTGGATGTCCACGCTCGGATCCGCTGTAACCTGAAGCCAGGCTTGATACCACGGCTCCTCTTTACCCTCCGCAGGCGCCCCGGCCCCCCACGCGTCGCCTCCCAACTGCCAAACACCCGCCAACGCCACCACCGCAACCGCGGTCGTCCGTATAAAACTGTTATGAGTTGTCATGATTTGATGTCCATCTGGAACGGTGAAGCCCTGTCGAATCACATACGTCATGACTGCCTATGCTTCGACGTGACACGTCTCACTATGAATTCTGCGGGGCGTCGCGCCACCGCATCAGTTTTGAGGGTAGATCAAAGCTGATAAGGCGGTTGCGCTCCGCTTCCGGGACTTGTAGCAAGATGTGAGATCGACACCGTCCCTTGTGGTGAGGGGATTTATCCCCGTTGGGGCGCGAAGCGGCCCTGAATTCCGGCAACGCGGTGTGTCAGGTAAATTTGAGTTGGCTGCCTTGGGTCTGCTGCGCAGCCCAGCGGGAGCAAGCTCCCTCGCCACAGGAGCTGCTTCGGGGCTACGGACGAATCTCAATCATGGTGCCATCCGGCACCAGGTTCCAGACTTCGCGCATGTCGACGTTGCGCATGGCGATGCAGCCATCGGTCCAGTCCAAAGTGTGGAACAACTGCTCAGGGTTCTCTTCCGAATCAGGCGTGCCGTGGATCATGATCATGCCCCCCGGTTCCACGCCTTCACGGCGGGCGCGGGCGGAGTCGGTGATGTTGGGGTAGGAAATGTGCATCGACAGGTAGAAGCGGTCGCTGGTCTTGCGCCAGTCGATCCAGTAGAAACCCTCGGGGGTGCGCTTGTCGCCTTCGATCAGCTTGGGGCCTTTCTTGGCGCCCTTGCCCAGGGAGATGCGATAGGTCTTGAGCGGCTTGCCGTCGTTGATCAATTGCAATTGATGGGCGGACTTGAGCACCAGCACTTTTTCGATGGTCTTGCCGTTGTAGGTTCCCGGCGCGGAAGCCTGGGACACAGCGGTGAACGACAAGCAGAACAGGACAAGCAACCAGCGCATTGAAACGATATCCCTAGAGGTGTCGCGGCTATTAATGGGTTTTTTATGTATTGGCAGGCTGGGCCAGTGGCGGGATCGATTCGGATCGCACCGGGTAATCTTCGGCCCGGCGGTCCGCATAGAAATATTCCAGGGTGCGGCCCACCGTGCGGAACGCCAGTTCATTCCAGGGAATATCCGCTTCTTCGAACAGTTTCACTTCCAGGCTCTCGGGCCCGGCGGCGAAATCCTCATCCACCAGTTCGGCGCGGAAGAATACATGTACCTGGCTGATATGCGGTACGTCAATCAGCGTATAGATGCTCAAATTTCGCACACGGGCGCAGGCTTCCTCGGCGGTTTCGCGCACGGCGGCCTGTTCGACCGTCTCGCCGTTTTCCATGAAGCCCGCCGGCAGCGTCCAGTAACCACGCCTTGGCTCGATGGCGCGTCGGCACAACAGGACTTTACTGCCCCAGGTCGGTACGCAACCGGCGACGATGTTGGGGTTCTGGTAATGAATGGTGTGACAGGTGTCGCAAACAAAACGCAGGCGCGAGTCGCCTTCGGGTATGCGCTGGGTCACCGGGTTACCGCACTGGCTGCAGAATTTCATGCTTGGATTCCTGAATGCTGCGCCTATCTTGGCGTGCGTGGGCCGGTGCGGCAAGTTGTCGTTTCGCGACACGACGCGGTGCGGGGGTTGGGCCGCTTGAACGATTGGTGCATGATGCAAGGTAGCGAATAAATCGAGAAGTCTCATGCTGGACGAGCTACTGCATCGAGTAAGCAACCATACCCCGCACGATCTGCAGGCTGACCGACGTTTCCCTGAAGCCGCGGTGCTGGTGCCGATTACCCGCAGCGATGAACCGGAGCTGGTACTGACCCTGCGCGCCAGCGGGCTCTCGACCCATGGCGGCGAGGTGGCGTTCCCCGGCGGGCGCCGCGACCCGGAAGACCCGGACCTGATCTTCACCGCCCTGCGCGAAGCCGAGGAAGAAATCGGCCTGCCGCCCGGCCTGGTGGAAGTGATTGGCCCCCTCAGCCCGCTGATCTCGTTGCACGGCATCAAGGTCACGCCTTATGTCGGGGTGATTCCGGACTACGTCGAATACCAGGCCAACGATGCCGAGATCGCTGCGGTATTCAGCGTGCCGCTGGAGTTTTTCCGCAAGGACCCACGCGAACACACGCACCGCATCGATTACCAGGGCCACAGTTGGTACGTGCCCAGTTATCGCTTTGGCGAATACAAGATCTGGGGACTGACGGCGATCATGATCGTCGAACTGGTCAACCTGCTGTACGACGCCGAAATCGACCTGCACAAACCGCCCAAGAGTTTCATCAATACCTGACGCCCCGAGGACTCTCATGAAATATCGCCTGGGCGATGCCCGTGTCGAAACCCACCCACAGAGCTGGGTTGCGCCCAACGCCACGCTGGTGGGCAAGGTCCGCCTCGAAGAGGGCGCCAACGTCTGGTTCAACGCCGTGCTGCGCGGTGACAACGAACTGATCCTGATCGGCAAGAACAGCAACGTGCAGGACGGCACGGTGATGCACACCGACATGGGCTATCCGCTGACCATCGGCACCGGCGTGACCATCGGCCACAACGCCATGCTCCATGGCTGTACGGTGGGCGACTACAGCCTCATCGGCATCAACGCGGTGATTCTCAACGGCGCGAAGATCGGCAAGAATTGCATCATCGGCGCCAACTCGCTGATCGGCGAGGGCAAGGAAATTCCCGACGGTTCGCTGGTGATGGGCTCGCCTGGCAAGGTGGTGCGTGAACTGACCGAGGCCCAGAAGAAAATGCTCGAGGCCAGTGCGGCGCACTATGTGCACAATTCCCAGCGCTACGCCCGCGACCTGTTCGAGCAGGAATCATGAGCACCCCTGAACGCCCGGTGCCTTCGCCCTGCGTGAACATCTGTGCGCTGGACGATGACGACATCTGCACCGGTTGCCAGCGCACCGTGGCGGAGATCACCCGTTGGAGCCGGATGGACAACGAGGAACGCCGTGGGGTTTTGGCGTTGTGTCATGAACGGGCCAAGGCCAGTGGGTTGGTGTGGATGTTGCCGGCCAGGCGGTGATGTCCACTTGCGAACACAAAAACCTGTGGCGAGGGAGCTTGCTCCCGCTGGGCTGCGAAGCAGCCCCAATAACGCACTGACAACTCGGTGCGCCTGGCAGATCCAAGGGGGGGCTGCTGCGCAGCCCAGCGGGAGCAAGCTCCCTCGCCACAAGGGCATCTCACAAGGCTTTAGTCGATCGTCGTCCAACCCACCGATCCAACCCCACCACCCCCAGCGCAATCCCGACAAACCCCAGCAATATCCCCCCAGCATTGATGAACACCTGTGGATAACCCAGGTTCGCCACATCGATGAAAGGGTAGGGGTAAGCCGCCAATAGATCCCCGCGCAGCAGGACATAGGCGAAATACACCAAGGGGTAGATCACCCACAGCTTGATGTGACCCAGGCGCAAGGTACCTTTGGGCACCCACAGCCACCAATAGGCGATGTACAGCAAGGGCACCACGTCGTGCAGCAACTCGTCGGCTACGAACTGCCAACCTTCGGGTTGCCAGAGGTGGCGCAGCAGCAGGTTGTAGGCCAGGCCGACCAGGGCGATGCTCACGGCGATGCCGCTGCGCACGCTGGGCAGCAGGAACCAGCGCCGGGCCGCCGATTCGCCAGGGGTCAGTTCCCAGGTCAACACCACGGCCACCAGGGTGTTGGTCAGGACCGTGAAGAAACTGAAGAAACTCACCAGCCCGCCCAGCAGGCTCGCGTCCAGTTTCCAACGACCCAGCAGGATCAGATACAACTGGATGCTCAATCCCACCCAGCCCAGCAGTGCCGTCACCGAGACAAAACGCTGTCGCAGCGTGAGGTGACGACCCTGATCACTGCCCACGGCTCAGACCGGCCGCTTGGTGCGCATCAACTTGATGTACAGGCGCTCGACTTTCTCCCGCGCCCATGGCGTCTTGCGCAGGAAGGTCAGGCTCGACTTGATGCTCGGGTCGCTCTTGAAGCAACGGATGTCGATGCGCTCGGCCAGCCCCGACCATTCATAGTGCTGCACCAGGGCATTGAGAATCTGCTCCAGCGTCACGCCGTGCAGCGGGTTGTTGTTGGCTTCGGTCATGGGAGGTCTTCGCGCTAAAGGTGTAAAGCCGCGCACCTTAGCCGAGGTGCCCCTTTGGTGGAAGCATAGCCTTCATCATGGCCGCCAGCGCCAGGCGCACTGTTACCGAATCCGAGATGATTCATGTCAGCAAAAGCCCTTTCTCTATTGAGAACAGGACATTATCCTTGCCCGCTTGCTGAAACGCTTCTTCTGGCGTGCCGAAGTCTCTGCGTCCTGCTCAATCCTGCTGAAAGATCAAAGAACGCCCAGTGTTCAGATTTTGAAAGACAGCGCTGTCTTTCAGGATTTCTGTGGGAGCGAGCTTGCTCGCGATAACGATTGCACATTCAACATTGAAGCCGGCTGGCACACCGCATCGCGAGCAAGCTCGCTCCCACAAGGGATCGCGGCAACCGAATTTGCCTTTTTTCAACTGAACCATGCCCCTGCAAGATCGTCATCTACAGTGACTACTTGCGCGGAACTCCTTAAAACGTCACGGAGAAACACACTATGAGCACTGAGGGTGCTTTGAGTCGAAGCCGTCTGCTACCGAGTTTGCTCGGCATTCTGCTTCTATTGATGGGCCTGGCCCTGTTGGCCGGGGGAGTCAAGCTGAGCACGCTTGGCGGCTCGTGGTATTACCTGCTGGCCGGTATCGGCCTGGCGTTGACTGGCGTGCTGCTGATCATGGCCCGCCGCGCGGCCCTGGGCCTGTACGCGCTGGTGCTGTTCGCCAGCACCGTGTGGGCGTTGTGGGAAGTGGGCTTGGATTGGTGGCAACTGGTGCCGCGCCTGGCGCTGTTGTTTGCCTTGGGCATCGTCATGTTGTTGCCGTGGTTCCGCCGCCCGCTGTTGACCGCCGATGCCTCGGCCACCGGAACCCGCGCATTGGGCGCCGCCGTGGTCATCGCCGGTGTCGCCGCCCTCGCCAGCCAGTTCACCAACCCGGGTGAGATCAAGGGCCAACTGGATCGTGACAGCGTGCCGGGCATGACCAACACCGCACCGGCCATGCCGGACGGCGACTGGAACTCCTACGGGCGCAGCGCCCATGGCGATCGCTATTCGCCACTGGCACAGATCACCCCCGAGAACGTCAGCAAACTGGTGCCGGCCTGGACCTATCGTACCGGCGACCTACCAGGGCCGAACGACCCTGGCGAGACCACCGCTGAAAACACCCCGCTGAAGGTCAACGGCATGCTTTATGTGTGCACGCCCCACAGCCAGGTGATTGCCCTGGAACCTGAAACCGGCAAGGAAATTTGGCGTTTCGATCCGAAGCTTTCCACGCAAAAAGCGGAGAACTTCAAGGGTTGGGCCCACATGACCTGCCGTGGCGTGACCTATCACGATGACGCCGCGTACGCCTCTGCCGAGCAGAGCCCGACGGGCGCCGCCAGCACCACGCCCGTCAGCACCGTCTGCCCGCGGCGGATCTTCCTGCCGACCGCCGACACCCGCCTCATCGCCCTCAACGCCGACACCGGCAAGATGTGCGAAGACTTCGGCGACAAGGGCCAGGTTGACCTGACTGCCAACATCGGCGGTTTCACGGCCGGCGGTTACTACTCCACGTCGCCACCGGCGGTCACCCAGAACCTGGTGGTGATCGGCGGCCACGTCACCGACAACGTCTCCACCGACGAACCAAGCGGTGTGATCCGTGCCTACGACGTGCACACCGGCAAGCTGGTGTGGAACTGGGACAGCGGCAACCCGGACGACACCGCGCCGATTGCCGAGGGCAAGACCTACACCCGCAATTCGCCGAACATGTGGTCCATGTTCAGCGTCGATGAAAAACTCGGCATGCTCTACCTGCCGATGGGCAACCAGACCCCCGACCAGTTTGGTGGTTTCCGTACGCCGGAATCGGAAAAATATTCAGCTGGACTGACCGCCCTGGACATCGCCACTGGCAAGGTGCGCTGGTACTTCCAGTTCACCCACCACGACCTATGGGACATGGACGTCGGCGGTCAACCGACCCTGATGGACATGAAGACCGCCGATGGTGTGAAACCCGCGGTATTGGCGTCGACCAAGCAGGGCAGCATCTACGTGCTGGACCGCAGCAATGGCCAGCCGATCATCCCGATCAAGGAAATCCCGGTGCCCCAAGGCGCGGTGGAAGGTGACCACACCTCGCCGACCCAACCGATGTCCGACCTGAACTTCGTGCCGCCGGTCCTCAAGGAACGCGACATGTGGGGCGTGACCCCGTTCGACCAGATGCTCTGCCGGATCGACTTCAAGTCGCTGCGTTATGAGGGCATGTTCACGCCGCCGTCGCTGCAAGGCTCAATCGTTTACCCGGGTAACTTTGGTGTGTTCGACTGGGGCGGTATTTCGGTGGACCCGGTGCGCCAGATCGCCTTCGTCAACCCGAGCTACATGGCGTTCAAGTCCAAATTGGTCCCGGCAGCCGAAGTGGCTGGCGGTCCGGGGCGCAAGAGCGAAACCGAAGGCGTACAGCCGAACAAAGGCGCGCCGTATGGGGTGATCCTCGAAGCGCTGCTCTCGCCGATGGGCCTGCCTTGCCAGGCGCCGGCCTGGGGTTATGTGGCGGCGGTGGATCTGACCAACAACAAGACCCTGTGGAAACACAAGAACGGCACCGTGCGTGACAGCTCGCCGGTACCGATCCCGCTGAGCATGGGCGTACCGAGCCTGGGCGGCACCTTCACCACCGCCAGCGGCCTGGCGTTCCTCAGCGGCACCCTCGACCAGTACCTGCGTGCCTATGACGTGAAAAACGGCAAGCAACTGTGGGAGGGTCGCCTGCCAGCGGGGGCCCAGACCACGCCGATGACCTACACCGGCAAGGACGGCAAGCAATATGTGCTGGTCGTTGCGGGTGGTCATGGCTCCCTGGGGACCAAGCAGGGTGATTATGTGATTGCCTACAAGCTGCCGGATTAAGCCCAACCGGCGGCAATGAAAAAGGCGACACCTTGGCGGGTGTCGCCTTTTTTGTAGCTTGAACACAGGCCTTTTTGAGCTTTTGAGCTTTTGAGCTTTTGAGCTTTTGGGCTTTTGGGCTTTTGAGCTTTTGAGCTTTTGGGCTTTTGAGCTTTTGGGCTTTTGGGCTTTTGAGCTTTTGGGCTTTTGGGCTTTTGGGCTTTTGGGCTTTGGGCTTTTGAGTTTTTGGGCTTTTGTGGCGAGGGAGCTTGCTCCCGCTGGGCTGCGCAGCAGCCCCCTCTCAAGCTCACTCAATCAACCTGATCCACCGTGTCGCCGGGTTTTAGGGCCGCTTCGCGCCCCAGCGGGAGCAAGCTCCCTCGCCACGGGGGGCCAGCCTTACAACTCGATCTTGACGGCCTGCGAAGCCCGGGTCGCCTTGGCGCGGGCGGCTTCGATGGATTCGTCGCGGGCCAGGGCCACGCCCAGGCGGCGCTGGCCGTTGACTTCCGGCTTGCCGAACAGGCGCAGGGCGGTGTCCGGCTCGCTCAGGGCGGCGCCGAGGTTGGCGAAAGCGGTCTGGGTCGACTGGCCTTCCACCAGGATCACCGCCGAAGCCGATGGGCCGAACTGGCGGATCAACGGAATCGGCAGGCCGAGAATGGCGCGGGCGTGCAGGGCGAATTGCGACAAGTCCTGGGAAATCAGCGTCACCAGGCCAGTGTCGTGCGGACGTGGCGAGACTTCGCTGAACCACACCTGATCACCCTTGATGAACAGCTCGACGCCAAACAGGCCGCGACCACCCAGTGCCTCGGTCACTGCCTTGGCGACGCGCTCGGATTCAGCCAGGGCCACCGGGCTCATGGCTTGCGGCTGCCAGGACTCCTGGTAGTCGCCTTTCTCCTGGCGGTGACCGACCGGTGCACAGAACGTGGTACCGCCGACATGGCGCACGGTCAGCAAGGTGATTTCGTAGTCGAAGTCGATGAAGCCTTCGATGATTACCCGGCCTTTGCCGGCACGGCCGCCTTCCTGGGCATAGTCCCAGGCTTTCTGCACGTCGTCGGCACTGCGCAGCAGACTCTGCCCCTTGCCCGACGAACTCATCACCGGCTTGACCACACACGGGAAGCCCAGGGTTTCGACGGCCTTGCGATAGTCTTCCACGGTGTCGGCGAAGAAATACGGCGAGGTCGGCAGGCCCAGCTCTTCAGCGGCCAGACGACGGATGCCTTCACGGTTCATGGTCAACTGCGCCGCGCGGGCGGTAGGGATCACGGTGAAGCCTTCGGCTTCCAGTTCCACCAGGGTGGCGGTGGCGATGGCTTCGATTTCCGGCACGATGAAATGCGGCTTCTCGGCCTCGATCACCGCACGCAGGGCGGCGCCGTCGAGCATGTTGATCACATGGCTGCGGTGGGCCACTTGCATGGCCGGCGCGTTGGCGTAGCGATCCACGGCGATCACTTCAACGCCCAGGCGCTGCAGCTCGATTACCACTTCCTTGCCCAGCTCACCGCTGCCACACAACAAAACGCGGGTCGCGGTGGGCGACAAGGGAGTTCCGATACGGGTCATCTGAAGGTCCTCAAACAGGAGCGGTCGTCGAGGGTTGCACGCCGGGCGAGCTTCCCGTGGGGAGAAAACGCGGCATTTTACATGAACTGCGGGTTTTGGCTTCAGGTGGCGATGGTTTGCTTGCGCAAACGCCAGGCCATGATCAGCCAGACAGCCGTGACCCCGGCGAATTTCGAGAGCAGGGCGGTGATCACCACGGCAGGCGTCAGAGCGTCGATCAGGCCGAAGAAAATGAACGTGTCCAGCGGAATGCTCAGGGCCGAACTGATCCATAGCCGATCATGCAATGGGCGTTTGGTAATCGTGAACACCAGCCAGTCGATGCACTCGGACACGGCAAACGCCGTGGCACTGGCCAGGGCGATGGTCGGATCCGAGGTGACATAGGACAACACCAGAGCCACCAGCATCGCCGCGATAGCACCATGGCCGAAACGGGTCTGCACCATGTCCCGCAGGATAAACACCAGCCCGCCCCAGGCCGACCAGATGATGTCCAGGTGCGGCGCGGCGGAAAACGCGAAGTTGATCAGCACGACGCTGGCGATGTAGGCGATCAGGAAGAGCATGGGGGTACCTGGTGAAATGTCGTGCCAAATATTGAAGGATAGCGATATTCCCCGTGGCGAGGGAGCTTGCTCCCGCTGGGGCGCGAAGCGGCCCCAAACCAGGCAACCCGGTGGATCAGGTTAATTGAGTGGTCTTTGAGAGGGGGGGCTGCTGCGCAGCCCAGCGGGAGCAAGCTCCCTCGCCACGGAGTTCTGTGTCGCTCAATGGGTAGTTTAGCCGCCGCCAATAGCTCATTCCTCTTCACTCCCCTCCGCCTTCCAATACCCTACAGCCTTCACGAAATCCTGATCCAACCCTTTCTCGTCCAGCAACACCTTGCGAATCTGCCGCGACACCTTGCTCTCGGTGGCGACCCAGGCGTAGAGCTTGCCACCGGGCATATCCAACTGCTGCACGGTGGTCAGCAGGTTATCCTGGCGACCTTCGCGCAGCACCCAGATCACATGCACCTGCGCCGGGCTCTGGAGAACCTGCTGCTCGGCGCCGTTTTCCACTTCCACCACCACCAGGGCACGCCGGTTCGGCGCCAGGCCTTCGAGGCGGCGGGCGATGGCGGGGAGGGCGGTTTCGTCGCCGATCAGCAGGTAGCTGTCGAAGATGTCCGGCACGATCATCGAACCCCGTGGCCCACCGATGTCGAGGTACTGCCCCGGCGTTGCCTGGGACGCCCAGGTCGAGGCAGGGCCGTCGCCGTGGAGCACGAAATCGATGTCCATCTCCAGGGTGTCCAGGTCATAGCGGCGCGGGGTGTAGTCGCGCATTTGCGGCAGCGCGCCCTGGGCCTTGCCGGCGCTGAGGTTGAGGCTTTCCAGCGCCGCCCGTTCCTCAGCGTTCTGCGGGAAAAACAGCTTGACGTGATCATCCGTGCCCAGGCTGACGAACCCGGCCAGTTCCGGTCCGCCGACGGTGATACGGCGCATGCGCGGGGTCAGGTCCTGCACCCGCAAGACTTCCAGGCGACGGCGTTTGACCTCGTGATTGACACGGTGAATGGTGTTTGGATCGACTGCAGTCATGGCGTTGACTCCGAAACGGGTGGACGGTCGAGGCCGTCGATGATGGCTTTGGCGGTGTCGTTGAGCAAGTCGCTTACCCGCTTGATCTCCTCCGGGGTCCAATGCCCGGGGTGCTTGTGCAGCGCATGCCGCAGGTTATACACCGCTTCATGGATTTGTGCGGGGCGGTCCTGTCCGCGCAGGGCGCGTTTGCTGGCTTCAATACGCATCCTTACCTCATCCAGCGCCACGGCTTGCTCCTCAAGGGATAGACGTCCGGCGTCGGTCACTCTGTAGCATTTTTTCCCGTCCTCGACGCCGCAGGTCACCATTGTGCTCATTTCCAGGAAGGTCAGGGTCGGGTAGATCACCCCGGGGCTGGGGCTGTAGGCGCCGTCGAACATATTTTCGATCCGACGGATCAGGTCATAGCCATGGCAAGGCTGTTCGGCAATCAGCGCCAGCAACAGCAGCTTCAGATCGCCGGAGGCGAAGACCCGTGGACCCCGGCTGCCACGCTCACGGACTGCCGTGGGTTGTTCAAGTCCATCGTTCTTGGGAAGGGAATAAGTGACTGTCATATGCGCGCTCTCCATTCTGCATAAGATAAAACTTAGATATATCTTTATTTAAAGATATATCTTTGATAAGTTTCTGGAACTAAGATGTATTTTTATTCGCAAGGTCTTACTTGGGGTCGGAAAAAACCTTACATGAAAGCTCTAGGCCCGGGGTGACAAGCATACGGGCTGCATACATTTGTAATGATTGAGTAGCGTGTAGGCTGGCAATGTGGGTTGTTTCTGACAGCCAAACTTCAACTTTATAAGAAATGGCTTCTTTTTCTTCGTGCTATATGCACTAAGTACTACATGCTTATGGGAAAGTGCCTGCTTATTTTTGATTAAAGAGAGCCGATCATGCCCCGGCGTTGAAGGGGGCAGGCCAAGCGGTTATTGGCCTGCAACTTTCAACCCTTCTCTTTATGTCAAGAACAGGTGTTAACAACATGCTCAAACAATTCGTATCCGGTACTGCTCTGGTCGCTGCTGCCCTGGGTTCTTCGGCGGCGTTCGCCGCTGATGATGCTCGCTCCTCGATTCATATCACCGCGACCATTCCTACCAAGCAGTTCCATGTACTGCCGCGTAATCCGGACTTCGGTAAGGATGAGGTCATGAACTACAACCCGGTGACCAATACCCTGAGCTCTTTGCGCCAGACCTATGACGTGAAGAACACCGACGGTTCGGTTCACGCTTACATCTTGGGCGGCCAGCCTTCGCTGACCAACGGTTCGGACGCTATTCCCCTGACCACCATGTTCAACAGCGTGACTTTGACTGAATATCCTCAGGAAGTAGTGTCCGACGCAGCATCCACTCCAGGCACCCAGGCCGACATGCTTATCCTGGCCTCCACCGCGCCTACCGATACCCAAGTGGGCGTGTACAACGCTGACTTCACCGTGATCTTCGACGCGGTGCCACGCGTTACTCCGTGATGCCGTTCGATGCCCGATGAGTTTCACCTCATTGCACGGGCATTGCTGCAGGCCGTCCAGCGCTCCCTAGCCGGGCGGCCCGCACCTGAAAACGCCCTGATCGTTCGTTGATTATGAGAATCCGTTGATGTTTCCGATGACACCCATCGCGGGTGCCCTCGCGCTATTGCTGTGCGCGAGCGCATTGGCTGCGCCGACTGCCCCCGGTACAACGCCCAGAAGTCTGTTGTCTCAGGCCAAGGGGTTGCCGGAAGAGTTTGAAGCCCACTTTTTCGATGTGCCTCTGGCGGTTCGTGTAGAACTTGATCAACAGTACCTCGGCGAAGCCATGGTGGTGTTGACGCGGGATGATCGCATCACCTTGCTTGAATTCACCGACACCCAGGACAGCCCGGTCTCGGCTGTCGATCGCGGGCAATGGGAACAACTGCTCAAAGAAGGGCGCCCCTTGGGGGCTTGCGAAACCCGATGCACGTCGGGACTCCTGGCGGTGCATTACAGCCTCGAACATTCGCTGGTGTCGATCCTCACTCAGAATGTGGAACGTGGCGGCGCAGAGAAGCGTTTTTACGACCAGCCAGAAGAGGGCAGCCTTGGCCTGATCTTCAATAACCAACTCAATCTCAACGGTGGCCAGGAGCAGGACACCGGCGGGCGCTATGGCCTTAACGCCAGTTCCAGCCTGGGCAACTGGACCCAGTCGTTCGACTTGCAGCTTTCGCGCCTAGGTGGCCCGGACGACAAGCTCTATCACGCGGTCCATGAACTCTTCACCCAACGTGAAATGGAAGACAGCTTTTTTCGCCTGGGTTATTTCATGCCGGGTTCCGATGGTCTGAACCGGCAGATCCGTTCGTTCGGCGCCAACCCGGACACCGCAGTGGGTGTGATGTACGGCAGTTCCGACAGCCTGGTCATCAACAATCCCAAGCCCAGTGTCTATCCGATTTATGTCACCGCCAGCCGTCAGGCTGCGGTGGAGATATACCGCAACGGCCTGCTGATCAACACCCAGGCCGTCAGCGCCGGTTTGCAGAGCCTGGACACCCGGCCATTGCCTGGCGGTATCTATGAAGTGGAGGTGCGGCTGATCGAGGACGGACAGACCACCGCCACCACTCAGGAACTGGTCTACAAACCCAACAACTGGCGCAACGCCGATGATCGCTGGCGCTACAACCTGTTCGCCGGGCGGGAAAGCAAGTTGCTGAGCAACTGGGACGATCAACCGTCGGGCTTCATGACCGCCGGGGTGGGCCTCAATTACCTGCTGCATCCACGGCTGGTACTGGGACTTTCCACGCGCCAGGTGCAGGACAAACTGCAATACGGCACCTCGGTGGACTGGACCCTGGCCAACAACACCAGCTTCTTTGCCAACGTCTACCAGACCGAGCAATACGGCACCGGCATGGACTTGCAAGCGCTGTACAGTTATGGGCTGGGCAGTGTGGTAGCCAGCCATAACCGCAGTTGGCTGGACACTCGCAACACCTACGAAGTCCTGCCGGACGGCACCCGAGTCCGCCAGCGCAACGTGTTCGTCGGCCAGACCAGTAACTCGTCGCTGGCGGTCAACCACCGGTTGAGCAACAAATCGTCGGTCAATGGGCGGCTGTTCTACAGCGAAGGTAACGTCGAGGGCGCCGGCCTGGACCTGGGTTGGACCCAGCGCGGCAAGCTGGGCAGCAGCGATGCCAACTGGCGGCTGTCGGTATTCGATCGCCCGGGCACCTCGAGCACCGCCGATCGGCGTAATCGCGGCTTGGACCTGAGCGTCAGCGTCGCCCTGGGCGGGCCGGGGGAGTATTGGTCGGGCAGCATCGGCACCCGCACCTCGCGGGACGGTGACCGAGACAACAATGCTTCGCTGACCTATCGTCGGGACCTGCAGGACCACGTGCTGCAAAGCGTGTCCGCCACGGCCCTGACCGACACCTACGGCATGGGGTTGTCGGGCCTGGCCAGTTTCGAAACCGATTCGTTGTATGGCGACGGTTTCGTCCAGCGTTCTTCCTACAACGGCAACCTCACCGGGGGCTTGAACCTGAGCAGCACGGTGGCCGTGGGCGGCCGGAAAGTCGCCTTCACCGGCCTGCCGCAGAATGGCGGCGCGGGGATGATCGTCGACGTGGAAACCGACCTGGACGACATCGTCCTGCTTGCCGATGATCTCACGGGCGGTACCACCACGTTGCGCCCGGGCCGCAACTTCGTGCCCATCACGGCCTACCAGAATAGTCTGGTCACCTTCGACTTCGACGGTCTTCATCCGCCGGCGGCCAACATCCAACCGGCGCGTACCCGCTATCACCTGAACAAGGGTGGCGTGGACTACCGCAAGGTCAGCGTCATGCGCAGCGTGACCGTGCTCGGCCGCCTGCTGGACGGGCAGGGCCAGCCGCTCAAGGGCCATCACGTGATCAACCACGCCAGCCGTGGGGTCAGCGAGGTGGACGGGTTCTTCTCCATGGAAATGAACGCCAGCTCGCCGACGCTGGAGGTGCGCTACGGCAACGACTTGCTCTGCCAGTTCCGCCTTGACCCGGACAACGCCAGCAGCGAGGGCGATGTGTTGATGATCGGTGATTTGCGCTGCACGCCGGACACCCTGGCCGGCAACGGCCATCAGCTCGAAGCAGCGGGTTGAACCTGGCGTTTTAACAACAGTGTTGCGTGAAGCGGTCGCCATCGGCCGCCTTCGATAGATGAGGTTTTGGTTATGAAGCGTTTTTTGGCTCTGTGTGGTTTGGCGTTGGTTTCCACGGTGGCCCAGGCCGGGCCGCAGATTAATGTCGGGGTGGTCTACGACTACCTTGACGGCGACAAGAGCACCTACATGAAGCGGGTGTTCAACGGCGGGACGTCCACCGCGTTCGTCAAGGTCGACATCCTGGAGATCCTCTACAACGAGGACGGCAGCTATCAGGAGGTGGCGCTGCAAGATCAGGAAGGCGCGCTCGCCAAGAACGGCCTGATGGCGAGCCCGGCGCGGATGATCGTTCCGGCCAACGGTATGCAGGGTACGCGCCTGCTGTTCATGGGCGAGCGCAGCGAGGAACGCTACTTCCGGGTTCGCTTCGTACCGGTAGTACCGGAGGCCGAGGACGAATTCGCGATCAGCGCCGAGGAGCGCGAGGAGTACAAGAAGGAGCGCATCGCGGCTGGGGTCAAGGTGCTGGCTGGCTTTGGCACGGTGTTTTTCGTGCGGCCCAAGGAAACCCGCTTCGACACGGTCATCGATAACAGCGCCAACCGTTATGTGCTGCGCAATAACGGCAACAGCGTGGTGGTGATCGACGAATTCAAGGACTGTGCGGCGAAGAAAGACAACGATTGCCGGCCGACCATGAAGCATCACGTCATGGTTGGACGCTCCTTTTCGTTCGACAAGGAGCCCGGCCGTGAGTATCGCTTCAACCTGGTCGAAGGCGGCGACGAGAAAGCCATCGAGATCAAAGGCTGACGGCGCGCCGTCGCTGAATCGCCGTTGACGTCACAGGTAATCATCATGTTCAAGACATCGCTGCACACCCTGATCTTCACCACCCTGGCGCTGCCGAGTCTTGCGGCGTGGGGGGCGGTGGAGCGGGAAACGTTCGAACTCTTCGTCACCATCCCGACCACCGAATTCCATGTGTTACCGGTTGACCCGCAACTGGTCGAACGCGAACAGCCGATGCTGTTCAGCACCTTGACCTCGGGACTGCTTCCGCTGCGGGCGAATTACGAAGTGAAGAACATCAACGGGGCCATTGGTGCCCGCCTGGGCGAAGAGGCATACCTGTCCAATGGCCGGGAGCGCATTGACCTGCAGGTGCGGTTCAACAACGTCCAACTGACGTTGGATTCGGCCCAGGTAGTCTCGGCCGCCGAGGCTCGGCCGGGTCGGCGCGTGGGGTTGGAAATCATCGCCGTCAAGACGGCTGAGGAATATACGCCAGGGGATTACTTCGGCACCGTGCACATGGTGTTTGATGCCATTGCGCCGTAGTTCATTGGAGCGGGTTTATATGAGTCATCCAGCGATCTTGAAACGGGGTGTTTCGATGTACCGCGCGATCATGGTGCTTGCCTGGTTGTTTGCAGGTTTGGCGACGGCCGATGCTGCTACCAGGGAAATCAGCGCGGTTTTTCGGCCTGATCCCGCGAAGCCCATGGACAACAAATTCGTCAATACCACGCCGGTTACGGGATTTTGTAATCACTGGCCAGCACACTGTGCGGCTGCGGATATATTCAGTCTTACCATTCCCCTTACTTTTGCCTCGTCCAGTGCCATTCAGGCCAATCACCCAGATAACCGGCAAGGCGCCATGTTCATAATTCCCGGCAATTGGCGGACGATGCAGGTCATTAATTCGTCCACGGGTGAAAGTGAAGAGGTTTCAGTACGAATTGCCGGCTTGGGCGGGATGTATCGACTCAGTGAGAGTGCCATGGACTTGGTTGGGGGAGGAGTGAGCCTCTTTGAGGCCCACCGAAAGCTATGGGCGGGTGGTAATTGGAGTAGGCCTCCCCAGCCGTGTAGAGCTACTCCTGTTGAAGCCCACTCTGGCTTTAACGGTTTCTATTTTTTCTGGCTGGCGCCGCATCAAGATGTTGCGTGCGCGAAGCAGGCAAAATACCTGATTCCGGGGCTCCAAGTTGTATACATGGACCTTGCCTACGAATTGCGTACTCCTAACCCTTTGAAAATGTCGACCGGTCACTACACGGGGTCGTTGAACTATACCGTCGGGCCGGGGCAGGACATTGACATGGGCGATGTCATGTTGCCGAACGATTCATTGCTGACGCTCAATTTCAATCTCGAAGTCCAACACACGCTCAAAGTCGAAGTGCCTCCTGGCGGCAACAAAGTCGTACTCGAACCCCAAGGCGGCTGGCAGGCCTGGTTGAACCAAGGACAAAAGCCGACGCGCTTGTTCCGTGACCAGACCTTCCATCTCTGGGCTTCGTCGCGTTTCAAGATGCGCCTGGAGTGCCAGTTCGCTGATGCCGGCGACAACACCTGCCTGCTGTGGGCACCCAGCACCGGTTATTTGATACCGGTGGACATCAGCGTGACCCTCCCCAACGGCCTGACGGACGCTGCCGGCCAACCCGTCAATCGCCGCCGGCTCTATCTCGATGGCAGTGGTACCGAACTGTTCCAGCCGGGGCACTACGTCGACCGCAAGCCGGGCACGCTGCATTTCGAAGTGGGCCGTAGCCAGGTGGAGGAAATGCTGGCGGGAGACGCTAAGCACTACAGCGGCAATGTCACGGTGATCTGGGATTCGGAGGTCTAGCGGCTTACCACCCATACCCTATGGGAGCGAGCTCGCTCGCGATTACGGTGGGCCAGTCAACACTTTATCAACTGACCCTCCGCTATCGCGAGCAAGCTCGCTCCCACAGGGGAATGTGGTGATTTGCTGGATCACCACCCACGGCCGGCCTTCGATACCACCGCGCCGTCGCAGTTATTTGGAGTAATTATGAGTCATTCAAACACCCTCGGACGTGGACTTTCGTTATGCAGGGCAGCCACGGTTTTTGCCTTGTTGCTTGCGGGCATGCCGACGGCCAATGCCCTGACCCAGGAAATCAGCGCGCGCTTTCGGCCTGATCCTGCAAAACCCACAGAAAATACGTTTACCAATACCACGCCCGTGAGCGGTTACTGCACCAGCTTTCCGGTGCAATGTGCCGCCGTACGCATGTTCAGTATCCGCATGCCCATCAGCTTTAATTCGTCCCGGGCTATTCAAGCTAATCACAGCGACTATCGGCAGGGCGCTACGTTTAAAGTGCCTTCTAATTGGCGTACGGCAAACGTTGTCAATTCAAACACTGGCGAAAGTGAAGTGGTTGAAGTGCGGGTGTCCGGTATAGGTTCTCAATATCGACTCACTACTAGCCCCATTGATCTTGTGGGCGGCGGCGTCGGTCTCCAAGCGGCTCATAACATGCTTTGGGGCAGCAGTTGGGTCACTGCCCCTTCGCCCTGCCGTACCGGTGGTGTAGGTGCTTACACGACTCTCACGTATGCTTTTTTCTGGACCACTCCGCAGGGAAGCACCTGTAATAAACGGGCCAGATATTTAGTCCCGGAAATGAGGTACCACTATCTGGATTTTGCCTATGAGTTACGAACGCCCAACCCCTTAAGGATGTCGGTTGGTCACTACACGGGTTCATTGACCTATACCGTCGGGCCAGGCCAAGACTTCGACCTTGGTGATGTCATGCTCCCGAACGATTCGTTAATCACGCTCAACTTCAATCTCGAAGTCCAACACACCCTCAAAGTCGAAGTGCCTCCTGGCGGCAACAAGGTCGTGCTTGAACCCCAAGGCGGCTGGCAAGCCTGGCTGAACCAGGGGCAAAAACCGATGCGGTTGTTCCGTGACCAGACCTTCCACATCTCGGCTTCATCACGTTTCAAGATGCGCATGGAATGCCAGTTCGCCGATGCGGCCAACAACACCTGCCTGCTCTGGGCGCCCAGTACCGGGCACATGGTGCCGGTGAACGTCAGCGTGAGCCTGCCCGACGGCCTGACGGACGCCGCCGGCCAACCGGTCAACCGCCGACGGCTGTATCGGGACGGCAGCGGGACGGAGTTGTTCCAGCCTGGGCACTACGTCGACCGCAAGCCCGGCACCCTGCATTTCGAAGTGGGCCGTAGCCAGGTGGAGGAAATGCTGGCGGGAGACGCTAAGCACTACAGCGGCAACGTCACGGTGATCTGGGATTCGGAGGTCTAGCGGTTTACCACCCATACCCTGTGGAAGCGAGCTCGCTCGCGATTACGGTGGGCCAGTCACGCTTTATCAACTGACCCTCCGCTATCGCGAGCCCGCTCGTTCCCTCTGGGGAATGTGGTGATTTGCTGGATCACCACCAACGGCCAGTTTTCGATACCACCGCGCCGCCCGCAGTTTATTTGGAGTCACTATGAGTCGTTCAAACACCTTCGGACGCGGCGCTTCCTTGTGTCGCGCAGCCACGGTTCTTGCCTTGTTGTTTGCAGGCATGCCAACGGCAAGTGCCCTGACCCAGGAGATCAGCGCGCGTTTTCGGCCTGATCCTGCGAAGCCTACAGAGAACAAGTTCACCAATACCACACCGGCGAGTGGGTATTGCGCCTCACACCCAAGGGAATGCGAAATCGCGGGTATGTTCAGTATCCGCATGCCCATCGTCTTCAATTCGTCCGGTCCAATCCAGGCCAATCACACCGATAGCCGACAAGGCGCCATGTTCAAGGTGCCCGCGAATTGGCGTCCGGTCACCGTGGTCAATTTGGACACTGGCGAAAGTGAGATGGTTGAAGTCCGCGTGTCCGGTATCGGTTCGAAGTATCGACTCAGCGTTAATCCCATCGAGTTGGTGGGGGGCGGCGTGGATCTTGTCACGGCACATTTCCGATTATGGGGGGGCAGTTGGGTGTATGCGCCTTCACCCTGCCTTTACAGTGGGGTTGGCACTTACAGCTGGAACGAGTACGCCTTTTTCTGGAAAACGCCGCAAGAACGTGCCTGTACTAAACAAGCCAAATACCAAGTGCCGGACTTTAGATACAACTATCTGGATTTTGCCTACGAATTGCGCACCCCCAACCCATTGAATATGTCGGCCGGACACTACACGGGAACGTTGAACTATACCGTCGGGCCAGGCCAAGACTTCGACCTGGGCGATGTCATGCTCCCGAACGATTCGTTAATCACGCTCAACTTCAATCTCGACGTCCAACACACCCTCAAAGTCGAAGTGCCTCCTGGTGGCAATAAGGTCGTGCTTGAACCCCAGGGCGGTTGGCAGGCCTGGCTGAACCAGGGGCAAAAACCGACGCGGTTGTTCCGTGACCAGACCTTCCACATCTCGGCTTCATCACGTTTCAAGATGCGTATGGAATGCCAGTTCGCCGATACGGCCAACAACACCTGCCTGCTCTGGGCGCCCAGTTCCGGCCAGATGGTCCCGGTGAACGTCAGCGTGAGCCTGCCTGACGGCCTGATGGACGCCGCCGGCCAACCGGTCAACCGCCGACGGCTGTATCGGGATGGCAGTGGGACGGAGTTGTTCCAGCCGGGGCACTACGTCGACCGCAAGCCCGGCACCCTGCATTTCGAAGTGGGCCGTAGCCAGGTGGAGGAAATGCTGGCCGGTGAGGCCAAGCATTACAGTGGCGATGTGACGGTGATCTGGGATTCGGAGGTCTAGGCTATTTCGTATCGCAGCCCAGACGCATCAGGCGGATCACTACCCCTGTGGCGAGGGAGCAAGCTCCCTCGCCACATGTGTCTGCCCCCACACTGCTGTAACTCATTGGCTTGCCACCAACGGCTTGCACTGGGTATGACTGCCCGGCTGCAAGTAGGGCGAGAGAAACGGCGCCATGCCCTTGAGCACTTGTACCGGCAAGGCGGAGGTGAATTTGAAGTTCTGTGCCGAGGCCCCCGGGACAAAGGCGGTGAGTGTGCCGAAATGGCTGTCGCCGATGTAGAAGACGAAGGTGGCGGTGCGGTTGATCGATTTGGAGCTGATCACCCGCCCACCCGAGCCGATGGCTTCGATGCGGTTGTCGCCGGTGCCGGTCTTGCCGCCCATGGCCAGCGGTGTGCCGTCGGCCAGTTTGAAACTGCCGGCCACGCGTTTCGCGGTGCCGGCATCCACCACCTGGGACAGCGCGCCGCGCAGGGCCCGGGCCACTTCCACCGGCATCACGCGCTTGCCGTTATCCGGGTTGCTCACCAGCCGTGTCTCGTAGGGCGTGTTGACGGCAAAGTCCAGGCTGTCGACGCGCAGTGCCGGTTGGCGGATGCCGTCGTTGAGGATGGTACCCACCAGCTCGGCAAGGGCGGCAGGGCGGTCGCCGGAGCTGCCGATGGCGGTGGCCAGCGACGGCACCAGGTGATCGAACGGGTAGCCGACTTTCTGCCAGCGCTGGTGAATATCCAGGAAGGCTTCGATCTCCAGCATGGTGCGGATGCGGCTGTCGCGGGCGCTCTTGTGCCGGCTCTTGAACAGCCAGCTGTAGACTTCCTGGCGCTCGAACTCGCTGGCCTTGACGATCTGGCTGAACTTGGCGTCGGGGTTATTCAGCAGGTAGCCCATCAACCATAAATCCAGTGGATGGACCTTGGCGATGAAACCCTGGTCCGGCAGGTCATAGGCGCCGGGGCCGTAGCTCTGGTAGAGCCGTTCCAGGCGTTCGTCGGTGAGCTTCTCGGGGTTCTTGACCGACTTGAGGTGCGAGCGCACGAACAGGTTGAAGCTTTCCTGGCTGTCGCCGGGAAAGAAGTAGCGGTGCACCGCCGCCAGGCGGATCGCCGTGGGGCGCATGCCGTCGAGGAAGGTTTCCAGGCGTTGGCTGGTGTCCTTTTTCTGATACTTCTTCCAGAACCTGAGCAGGAACGAAGTGCCTTCGCGGTCGGCGAACTGGGCCAGGTATTCCTGGCGGCGCGGGTCCTTGTCGTCCTTGAGCAGCTCGGAACTGTTATTGGGGCCGGCATAGGTGGCGTAGCGCACCAGGTCGCGCATCAGGCGAATGAACGGCAGGTTGATCGATTCGCGCAGGGCGTCGCGCAGGGTCGGGTTGCGGCCGTTGTCTTCGTTGCGGAAGTTGTGGAAGGTGTGCAGGCCGCCACCGGTGAAAAACGCCTCGCCGGGGCTGGCGGAATAGGTGCGGTCCAGGGCCGCCTCCAGCATCTTCGGCAGGCTGCGGTCGGTGTTCTGGATCAAATAGTCGACGGCCCAGCGCGAGAGGCGATCCTGTTCGGCGATATCGGCCTTCTTCAACGCCGCCGGGGTCTGCTCGGCATACCGCTCGTGCAGCTCGGCGATGATCTGCAGGTACGTGGTGAGGACTCGCAACTTGGCGGTGGAGCCCAGTTCCAGTTTGCTGCCTTCATTGATGTCGAAGGGTTGGTCGGTGCTGTCGGTTTGCACCCGTACCCGCGAGCCGTCGGGGGTCAGTTCCAGCAGGGTGAAGCTGTAGCGCACCTGGGTGGTGCTGGTGGGGGTCAGCAAGCGTTCGCCCATCAGGCCGATCTCGGCAGCGAACGCCGGGTCGGCCAAGCGCTTGAGGTACTCGGTGGCCTGGGCCTGCAAGTCGCTTTGCAAGGTGCTGGTGGCTGAGAGGTCGAGACGGTCGAGGTCGTACAGCGGGCGATTGAGCAGCGTGGCGAGGCGACTGCGGGCAGCGCTGATGCCTTTGTTGGTTTCGTTGGGTTGCACGGTCGGGTCCTGGACCCAGTCGCGATAGCTGACCTGGCTCGCCAGTGCCGCCTCCGACAGGGCCGCATCGATCACGCCGTTCTGCGCCAACAGCCGGATATGGCTGTCGGTCAGGCGCGCCAGCTCTTCGTGCCCCTTGGACAGGTAATGGGACGGGCGGCGCTGGGCGATCATCAACGACAGCATTTCCCGCAGGGCCAGGCCTTTTTCCGCCAGACTCTTGGGGTCGTTGGCGGCACTGGACAGGCGTTCATTGGCCCGCTTGAAATCGGCGCCGTACCAAACCCGCAAGCCCTCCGCCATGCCGTGGACTTCACCGTGCCCCGGCACGGCCGAGAGCGGTACGCTGTTGAGGTAGTCGCGGATGATCCGCTGCCGCGCCTCAAGGGTTTGCGGGCCGGCCTGATAGGCCCGCACGCTGGCGGAAATCATCTGGCGGATTTTCTCCCCGCCCGACACGGTTAGGCCCTCGGGGGAGTGACGGTATTTTTCCAGCTGCGTCGCCAACGTGCTGCCGCCGGCGGATTGTCCCGGCAAGCTCAACAGCTTGGCCATTTGCGACCAGGCCGCCATGGCGAAACGCGGCCAGTCTACCGCTGGGTTTGCCAAGGGCTGCTTGGGGTCGAGCAGGAAACGGTTCTCGATGAACAACAGGCTTTGCACCACTACCGGTGGGATCGCATCGAAATTGGCGTACAACTGCTGCGGATACTTGAACTGATACACCGGCGCGGCGCGGCAGTCAGTGATGGTCAGCCCGGCCTGGATCTTTTCGGCGTAGGGCACGAACAGGCCTTTTTCGACGTAATTCATCAAGGCCGGTGAGAAACGGGCCTGGGCCTGGATAACGTAGTCGCGCTTGAGCAACCGCGGCAGAAACTCCCCCAGCGAGCTATAGCCCAACCGCCGATCGAACGGGCCGGCACCCGGGTAGATGATGGCATCGCTGGGCCCTGGTTGCACCGAATAGCTCAGCGACGCGGCGTACTTGCTGATCTCCCGGGCCTGGAAGCGCGAGGTGCGCATTTCCTTGGCCACCGCCAGGCCGACCACCACGACGATAATCAGCAACAACAACCAGAACGCCCGCCAGCCATGCCGGGCGCGGCGTTTTTTTTGAGGTAAAGGCGCTTCTTCCATACGTTCAGTCGGGACCACAGGTTCATTCGAATCGGTTTGCCACAAAGCGCCCATAGTCGACTGATCCATTCACGCAGATTGATCGGACTTGCTTGAAGCTTAGACGGTGGTTGGCGTGGGGGGAGGGGAAATTGTGGGTGGCGGTCTGTCATGGCCAGTGGCATTCCTTTGTGGCAACGACTTTGTGACCAGGAGAGATTTATCTGTGGGTGAGGAGGAATTATCTGTGGGTGAGGAGGAATTATCTGTGGGTGAGGAGGTATTTATCTGTGGCGAGGGGATTTATCCCCGTTGGGCTGCGAAGCAGCCCCAATGCAGGCAACGCGATTATCCAGGCATATCGGGGTTGCAGTTGGGGGCTGCTGTGCAGCCCAGCGGGGATAAATCCCCTCGCCACAGATAAATGTCTTGTCACAGATACATTCCTGTCACAGACACATCCCCTGTCACAGATACATTCCTGCCACAGACACATCCCCTGTCACAGATAAATGTCCTAGCCACAAGTACTACGACCACTTCGGAATATTCGCTCGACCTTCTCAGCGTCGATCAACCAACAGCATGGCTACGCTGCATCCAAACCCTCTTAAAGGAAGTAAGGAATGCATCCACGCCCCAATTCACATCGCCTGCGTCGAGGACGTTATTCGGAGCAGGGACGCGCCTATCTGGTGACGGCAGTTACTCATCAGCGCCGTCCTGTTTTTTTCCAACTGGAAGGTTGGAAGATTGTTGGTTACAGAATTCAAATACGCCCATGATTCTGGCCTGGTGAACTCTTTAGCCTGGGTGGTGATGCCGGATCATTTTCACTGGTTGCTGCAACTCCACGACGGCCATCTGAGTCGTGTCATCGGTGCCACCAAAGCTCGATGCACCCATCGCGTCAATAACATGAGTAAAACCTCTGGCCCGCTTTGGCAAAGCGGCTTCCATGATCGCGCGATTCGTGACAATGAAGAGCTGCGGCCCTTCGCCGACTACATCATTGATAATCCGCTACGGGCTGGGCTGGTGGAATGTATTGGCGATTACCCTCTCTGGGATACTGCATGGCCTTGAAGCGCCTCATGCTCCCTGTCTGGACCGAGGAACACGGATTCCCTGTGGTGAGGAGAATTATCTGATAAAGATTTAATCTGCGATGGGGGAGATTATCTGTGATGGTGAGGTTATCTGTGATGGTGAGGTTATTGTGGCGAGGGGATTTATCCCCGCTGGGCTGCGAAGCAGCCCCAATGCAGACAACTGGATCTTTCAGACATACCTGGATGCCGTAGGGGGCTGCTGCGCAGCCCAGCGGGGATAAATCCCCTCGCCACAGGTGTATCCCTTGCCACAGGTGTATCCCTTGCCACAAGTGAACCCCTTGTCACAGGGGAATCCTCACTACAGGGCTGCGATGCCTGAAAGCCTTGTGCCAGAGCCATCGCCCCGCGCCCAGACATGACGCTGCACCCTCCCTGTGCAATACTCGGCGGCGCTTTCGGAAAGGTCTGTCGTCCAGATAATGCATCTCCGGAAACACGGTTTCTACTGAGGTTTCTCCCTGAATTTCCCCGGTTTTACAGTGAATCTCTCTATCCCTGGCTTTTTATACTGCACGGCCCGCTGATCCTGAGGGCGCTGTTCACAGGACGGTCTGTCCACGAAACAGACTGGTTTCGGCAAAGTGGCAGGCTTATCGACCTGCGGCTTTGGAGACTCGGTGGTCAATCCAATAACAAGACGAGGTTGTATCCCTATGGCTGTCGGCAATCATCTGCCCCATGGCGAGACCGCTCAGGGTGGTCCGCTCAAACGTGAGCTCGGTGAGCGGCACATCCGCCTGATGGCGCTTGGCGCCTGCATCGGTGTCGGGCTGTTCCTCGGCTCGGCCAAGGCCATTGAAATGGCCGGCCCGGCGATCATGCTGTCCTACATCATTGGCGGCCTGGCGATCCTGGTGATCATGCGCGCCCTCGGCGAGATGGCCGTGCACAACCCGGTGGCCGGCTCGTTCAGCCGCTATGCCCAGGACTACCTCGGCCCGCTAGCCGGCTTCCTGACCGGTTGGAACTACTGGTTCCTGTGGCTGGTGACCTGTGTGGCGGAGATCACCGCGGTGGCGGTGTATATGGGCATCTGGTTCCCCGACGTGCCCCGCTGGATCTGGGCCCTGGCCGCCTTGGTCAGCATGGGCTCGATCAACCTGATCGCGGTCAAGGCCTTCGGTGAGTTCGAATTCTGGTTCGCCCTGATCAAGATCGTCACCATCATTGCCATGGTCATCGGCGGTGTCGGCATCATCGCCTTCGGGTTCGGCAACGACGGCGTGGCCTTGGGCATTTCCAACCTCTGGACCCACGGCGGTTTCATGCCCAACGGCGTGCAGGGTGTGCTGATGTCCCTGCAGATGGTGATGTTCGCCTACCTGGGCGTGGAGATGATCGGCCTGACCGCCGGCGAAGCGAAGAACCCACAGAAAACCATCCCCAACGCCATCGGCTCGGTGTTCTGGCGGATCCTGCTGTTCTACGTCGGCGCGCTGTTCGTGATCCTGTCGATCTACCCGTGGAACGAGATCGGCACCCAGGGCAGTCCGTTCGTGATGACCTTCGAGCGCCTGGGCATCAAGACCGCCGCCGGCATCATCAACTTCGTGGTGATCACCGCCGCGCTGTCGTCCTGTAACGGCGGCATCTTCAGCACCGGGCGGATGCTCTACAGCCTGGCGCAGAATGGCCAGGCCCCGGCCGGTTTTGCCACCACTTCGGCCAACGGCGTGCCGCGCCGCGCCTTGCTGTTGTCCATCGCCGCGTTGCTGCTGGGCGTGCTGCTCAACTACCTGGTGCCAGAGAAAGTCTTCGTCTGGGTGACCTCCATCGCCACATTCGGCGCGATCTGGACCTGGGTGATGATCCTGCTGGCCCAGCTCAAATTCCGTAAGAGCCTGAGCGCTTCGGAACGTGCGGCCTTGAAGTACCGGATGTGGCTGTACCCGGTCAGCTCGTACCTGGCGTTGGCATTTTTGGTGCTGGTGGTGGGGCTGATGGCGTACTTCCCTGATACACGGGTGGCGTTGTATGTCGGTCCGGCGTTCCTGGTGTTGTTGACGGTGTTGTTTTATGTATTCAAGTTGCAGCCGACGGGCGAAACCCACGGCTCGGTGCGGTCAGTGTCGTAAATTAACCGCGATATAAAAGAAAGCCCCGGTCAGTGACTGGGGCTTTTTCATTGAGCTGTGATTGACCGTCCGTCGAAGACTGTAGCTGACCTGTAAGTTCTGACAGTAGACCCGCATCGGACCGCAGTCTAGCTTGGAAGCTTGCCAACAGGGAATGGCAAGGCACCAAGATGAAAGATCTATCTGCACTGTTGGCGATTGCACGAGTAACCTATGCGAATAACGAAGGTACTTAGCAAAAAAGAGGTGCTATTGTTTTTTACGGTAGCTTCTTTTGTGTACGTATACCCTATTGTTCATGCCGATTACGCCTATGTAGACGATAGTTGGCGGGAAATATTGGCGATCGATGACTGGTGGAGAATTCACGGCAGAGTGCTGGCTGAAGTGGTTACGAAGCTTATGGCGTTTAACAATGCAACCATTAATATTTTCCCGCTTCCATTGTTAATTGCTACTTTTGCATTTGCATGTGCGATGACTAGGCTGACGTTATGGTATTTTCCTCGCCCCGAGTGGACAGCGTGTCTCGTGGTGCTCCCACTGCTCTGTAATCCTTTTTTTTTAGGTAACATTAGTTTTCAATATGATGGGCCGGGTATGATGTTAGCAGTTGTGGCTGCTGTTTTTTCTATAACCTGTCATGTTCGCAATAGTTACCTGCGAGGGTGCGTGTCGGCTATTTTAATAGCGGTGCTGCTAAGTATTTATCAATTGGTGATTACAGTTTTTATTGGGTTGTGCTGTATGGAGTGTTTGTGGAATGTTAGAAATGGAAAGCCGGCGCAGGAAGTGTTGAGAGAAATTGGGTTGCGTGGTTTACAGCTTTTTTTTGGGGGGATTTTTTATTATTTTACCGCTTTCAAACTGACGAGCGATAGGCGCGGTTCGCTGGCAGAGTTCGATTCGCACTGGCTTGGAGAGGTCGTTAGAAAGTTTAAGTTCTCTATGGAAAAAGTGTTCGAGTTGATCAACGCCGGAAATGGATTTTTTTCTATTTTAATGGTGATCGTAGCCGGCGTGGGATATGTCCTAGTCATTAAGAATGTTTTAGCACTGGCCGGTGGTAGGGGCGAAAAAGTTTTAGTTTTAGGGGCCTGTCTATGCGTACCGCCTGTGCTGATAGTTTGTGTCCCCGGTCCGATGTTATTCGTGCTGGATCCTAATTTGGAAGCGCGGAACTATCTGGGGTTTTCTGTAGTATTATTTTTTTTGCTGCTGATGAGTCGTGAAGTTTTGGGGCGTGCTGGGTTGCGAATGCTTTTGGTGATACCAGTTTTGGCGATGTATTCGTTTAGTTACGGCTATGGGCAAGTTCTTATCGCAAAAAAAGAGCTTGAGACGGCCATGGCAATGTTTATAGCTTATGACATTATTGCAACAAAAGAATTTCTCAATTCCCCTGTGCTTTATTATATTGAGCCCCCTATTAATGGGAAGTGGTTGCCCAAAGCGCAGGGTGCCATAAATTATATGCCGGCGTTGCGCTACCTTTTGAGCAGCTCCAGTATGGTGCTCCGCCCAAATACTTTACCTCAGTACGGTATTAATAATGTGGTTTCAGAGGGGCGCGCCGCTTTTGATGCGGCGACGGCTGAGGGCAAGACTTATAGGCGGGTGGTAGACAGGAAGTTCTATTCATTTTATGTCACTGAGTCAGGTGATTTTATTGTCATGAAAGATTTAACAGGTTCCGAAGGGTACATTAGGGGATGGTGGCGATAGTTACGCCGCCACTATTTTCTCCGGCTCAAAACTATCCGTCCGAGCCATCTGCCACATCCGCGAATAAAACGCCCCATTCACCTCACCCGTCAGCAATTCCCCCGGTTTCAAAAACACATGCAACTGCGAAAACAGCTTGATCTCAGTCGCTGACATCCGCCGTACCAGATGCTTGGGCTGCAACTGCGAAGGATGCTCAAGCCCGGCAGCGGCGAGCATTTCGGCCAGGGCCTTGAGGGTGTTGCGGTGGAAGTTGTAGACCCGTTGGGCTTTATCCGGGACGACCAGGGCGCGCTGGCGCAGGGTGTCTTGGGTGGCGACGCCGGTGGGGCATTTGTTGGTGTGGCAGCTTTGCGACTGGATGCAGCCGATGGCGAACATGAAGCCGCGCGCGGCGTTGGCCCAGTCGGCGCCGATGGCCAGGACGCTGGCGATGTCGAAGGCGCTGACGATCTTGCCGCTGGCGCCGAGCTTGATCTTGTCCCGCAGGTTCAGGCCCACCAGGGTGTTGTGCACGAACAGCAGGCCCTCGCGCAGCGGCACGCCGATGTGGTCGGTGAATTCCACTGGCGCCGCGCCCGTGCCGCCTTCCTTGCCGTCCACCACGATGAAGTCGGGGAGGATTCCGGTTTCCAGCATGGCCTTGGCGATGCCCATGAATTCCCAGGGGTGGCCCAGGCAGAATTTGAAGCCCACCGGTTTGCCGCCGGACAGTTCGCGCAGTTGCTGGACGAACTGCATCAGTTCGATCGGCGTGGAAAACGCGCTGTGACGTGACGGCGAAACACAATCCTCGCCCATGAGGATGCCCCGGGTCTCAGCGATTTCCCGGGTGACCTTGTGCTTGGGCAGGATCCCGCCATGGCCGGGTTTGGCGCCCTGGCTCATCTTGATTTCAATCATCCGCACCTGCGGGTTCTGCGCCTGGACGGCGAAGCGTTCCGGGTCAAAGCGCCCGTCGCTGGTGCGGCAGCCGAAATAACCGCTGCCCAGTTCCCAGGTCAGGTCGCCGCCGTGTTCGCGATGGTAGGGGCTGATGCTGCCTTCACCGGTGTCGTGGGCGAAGTTGCCCAACTTGGCGCCTTGGTTCAACGCCCGGATCGCATTGGCGCTCAAGGAGCCGAAACTCATCGCCGAGATGTTGAACACTGACGCTGAGTACGGCTGGGTGCACTGCGGGCCGCCGACCGTCACGCGAAAACCGCTGGGATCGCTCAACGGTGCCGGGCGCATGGAATGGCCGATGAATTCGAAGCCGGTCTGGTAGACGTCGATCAGGGTGCCGAAGGGTTTGTCGGCGCTTTCGTTCTTGGCCCGGGAGTACACCAGCGAACGTTGGGCCCGGGAGAAGGGCAGGGCCTCGCTGTCGGATTCGAGCAGGTACTGGCGGATTTCCGGTCGGATGCCTTCGACCAGGTAGCGGATGTTGCCCAGGATCGGATAGTTGCGCCGCACCGCATGGCGGCTTTGCAGCAGGTCGAACAGCCCCAGCAGGCTTAACAGCCCCGTCACCAATGCCATCGGCCAGAGCCAGTCGTGTTGCAGGAACGGCAGGCTGGCGAGGGTGAAGATGACACAGCCGGCGAAGAAGGCGTAACGGCTCAGCAGCGACAGGCTCATGCGGTTTCCTTGGGGGGAGCGGTTGGCGAGACATTAGCTTGGAATTCAGCCTGTGGCGAGGGAGCTTGCTCCCGCTGGGCTGCGAAGCGGCCCCAATTGGATCACTGCGATCATTCAGGTAGACCGCGTCAGGTGTTTTGCGACGGCTGCGCCGCCGAGCGGGAGCAAGCTCCCTCGCCACAAGAGCCTGCTCGCTGCTGTTAGGCGATACAGTTGCTCAGCCCGCCTGCTTCATCTGCCGCAACGGTAATTCCACGCGGAAGGTGGTGCCGACGCCGACTTCGCTGCGTACCGTGATTTCGCCGTGGTGTTTTTTCACGATGCCGTAGGACAACGACAGCCCGAGCCCTGTGCCCTGGCCGATGGGTTTGGTGGTGAAGAACGGGTCGAAGATTTTCTGCAGGGTATCGGGGGGGATGCCCGAGCCGTTGTCGGCGACTTCGATCCATACGGTTTCATCACCAACGCCGTTGCGCAGGGTGATGGTGCCGCGCTCGGGGCCGATGGCCTGGGCGGCGTTGACGATCAGGTTCATGATCACCTGGTTGATCTGCGACGGCAGGCATTCCACTTCCGGCAACGGCGTGTACTCCTTGACCACGTCGGCCTTGTATTTGATTTCATTGGCGACGATGTTCAACGTCGAATCCATGCCCTGCTGCAAATTGGCCATCTGCCATTCCTGGCTGGAATCGACGCGAGAGAAGTCCTTCAGGTCCTTGACGATCTGCCCGACCCGGCCAATGCCATCCTTGGACTCCTTGATCAGCAGGGGAATGTCCTCGACGAGAAAGTCCAGCTCCACCTGTTCGCGCAGCTTGCGCAATTGCACCACCAGCTCCGGCGAGGCGATGGCCCCCTCGGCGCTGCCGTAGGCGCTGAGCATTTCCTGGAGTTTGCCGAAGTAGCCGTCCAATGCACCCAGGTTGGAAGAAATGAAACCGATCGGGTTGTTGATTTCATGGGCCACCCCAGCCGCCAACTGTCCCAGCGAGGCGAGCTTTTCCGATTGCACCAGTTGGGTTTCCAGCATCTTGCGTTCGTCGATTTCCATTTGCAGCAGCTCGCTGGCCTGTTTGAACGCCTGGGTCCGTTGTTCCACCAGGTCTTCGAGCTTGTTCATTTTCAGTTCCGCGCGGGAGGTCATTTCCCATTTGGTGGTCAGGGTGTTGGCCATCTGCTGGACTTCGATGTTGTCGAACGGTTTTTTCAAGATCAGCAAACGGTCGTGGCCGTTCAGACGGTCGAGCAGTTCATCCCAGGAATAATCCGAATAGGCGGTGCAGACCACCACTTGCAACTGCGGGTCGCGCTTCCAGAGTTCTTCGATGGTCTTGGCGCCATCCCAGCCTTCGGGCATGCGCATGTCGACAAAGGCCAGGGCATAAGGACGCCCTTTTGCCGATGCCTCCAGCAACTTGTTCAGGCCTTCCATCCCGCCATAGGCCGAGTCGAGTTCGAACACGGTGGCAGCAGGTTTTGGTGCTTCGCCGAACAGCGCGCTTTCCATGTCCAGCAAGTCAGCGTTGCTGTCATCCTCCGGGGTGAGGATCTTGCGGAAATCTTCATGAATGGCGGGTGTATCGTCGATCAACAGGATGCGGCGGTTACTCATGCTATTCATGGCTCACCTTCTGCAAGTTTCAGGGGCAGTTGCAGTTGGAACGTCGCCCCCCTGCCTGGCCCCTCACTGTGGGCGGTGAGGCGGCCTTCCATTTCAATGGCCGCCAATGCGCAACTGTGCAGGCCAAAGCCGTGGCCTTCCTTACGCGTGGTAAAACCGTGGGCGAAGATGCGCGTCATGTTTTCCTCCGGGATACCTTCGCCTTCGTCCTTGACGCTGATTTGCAGGGTCTGGCCATCGACGACGGCAGCCTTCAGGGTCATGTTTCGCGCATGATTGGAAACCCCCGCCATGGCGTATTTGGCATTGCTGATCAGGTTGATCAGGATCAACAGCAAGCGGTGTTTGTCACCCATGATCCGCGGCACATCGCCGTATTCCTTGATCACCGTAACATGGTGACGGGTCAGGGCGCCCGAATTCATGCGCAAGGCATCTTCGAGCAGTTCGCTGACCACCAAGGGTTCCAGCAGGCTGTTGGCCCCGGCATAGGATTGCTGGGTGGAAACGATGTCCTTGATGTGGTCCACGCTCTTGCTCAACTGGGCCAGTTCGTCGGTCATGCCCTGTTGCTCGAGCGCGATGGCCTCGACCAGTTGGTTGAGGTAACCGGGCAGCAGCTTGCCTTTGGCGTCTTCGGTGAAAAAGTGCCCGAGGTCATCGGCGTGTTCGTTGATCAGTTGCATCGCCTTGCCCAGCCCCTGGGCCTTGCTACTGCGCAGTTTGCGGCTGACCAGGTCGGCGGAGATGTTCACGCTGTTGAGGACGTTGCCGACGTTGTGCAACACGTTGGTGGCGATTTCCGCCATGCCGGCCTGGCGGGCGGTGTCCATCAATTCGCTCTGGGTGTCCTTGAGCTGGCGGGTCCGTTCTTCAACCCGCTGTTCCAGTTCATCGTTGGCGCTTTGCAGCGCGTTGTTGACCCTTTTGATCTCGGCGAAACTGCGTACCAGGCGGATCGCCAGCCAGATCAGTATCAAGACCAGGAACGTGGCGAACACCAGCAGGTAGACGTGGTTACGTTCGTACTTGGCCGCGGCTTTGCTCTGGTCTTTCTCCAACAGGTCAGTAATGGTGTCCAGGTGTCCGGACACGGGGATCGCTTCGATGGCCGCTAACAGCTCATTGACCCGCGGTTGTTCGCGCAGGATCAGCGCGATGTGCCTGCTCAGGATGTCAACGGGGCCTTGAAGCCCCTGGGGCATGCGCTCCTTGTTGATGTCCAGCCGGTTCAGGCCCAGCAGCACTTCGGCGGCTACCTCGCTGGTGCTCAACTGGGCGAACTCCATGCTGCTGAGCAACAGGTCGTAGGTGTCGATGGCGACGTTTTGCAGTTGCAGGCGCTCCGTGTCGGCCAGCCGGGCGAACTGGGCCTGGATGTCGTCCTCGGCGGAGGGCAGGAAGGCCATGGAGTTGCGCAGCACCGCGTTGTGGGATTTGAACTGTTCCACCAACCGGGTCTTTTCCTTGACCGCCTTGAGATACTCGTCGCGCTGGGCTTCCCAGAGTGACGGCTTGTGGCGTCCGGGCTCCGATTCGATGGCGTCGAGACGCTGCCACAGGCGCGCCATTTCATGCAGGGGCGTGACCAGGGGATCGTAGTTTTGGGTCAGGGCGATCCGCGACTTGAGCACTTCGTTGTCCCAGATGGCGTCCTGCTGCTTGAGCAGGCGAATCAGATCCCGGGACTCAATGTACGAGGCGGCCTGCTGGGCCCCTGAATTGATGTACATGAACAGCAGGACCGATGCCAGCAACAGGCCGATGAACGCAAGGCCGAGGCGACGGAGAGTGGTCATAGGGGCTTGCCCTCCGATTCACCGGTCAGCGTCTTGAGGAACTCGACGATCAGGGTCGTATCGTTCTTGAGGGGCTCACGCCCCAGTTGGTACTTGAACATGATCTCCACCGCGCGTTCCAGGGTCGGGGCCGACGCGTCATGGAAATACGGGGCGGTGACGGCCACATTGCGCAGGCTGGGCACCTTGAAGACCTGGCGGTCGGCTTCATCGCCAGTGATGTTGAAGCGTCCTTCGTCGGCTCGGGTAGGGTTGCCCCGATCCTTGATGTAGTCGCCCATCACCCCGAACTTCTGGAACATGTTGCCGCCGATGTTCACGCCTTGGTGGCAGGCGATGCAGCCGTACTCCTTGAAGCGCTGGTAACCGAACTTTTCCCGGGGCGTGAGGATGTCGGTATTGCCCAGCAGGTATTGGTCGAAGCGCGAATTGGGTGTCTGCAAGGTGCGCTCGTAATCCGCCAGTGCGCCCTGGATATTGGGCTTGGTCACGCCGTCGGGATAGGCGTCCTTGAAGTCCTTGGCATAACCGGGGTCATTGGCGATGCGCTTGACGACCGATTCCCAGGTGCTGCCCATTTCCGCCGGGCTGGTCACGACTGCGTGGACCTGTTCTTCCAACGTGTCGACGCGACCATCCCAGAACTGGTGGAAGTTCAGGCCGGCATTGAACACGGTCGGCGTATTGACCTCCACCGGCTTGCCGTCGAAGCCCAGGGAGAACGGCTTGTCGTCGGCACCGCCCTTGTCCAGGCGATGGCAACTGGCACAGGACAGGGTGTTGTTGACCGACAGCCGCGGGTCATTGAACAGCCGCAACCCCAGTTGGACGCGCTTGGGGTCCAGGGCCGGAGCCGCTGGCAGGGGTTTGAGGGGTTCGTCCAGTGGCTCGGCGTGAGCGGTCACGCTTGATCCCACGAGTAGGCCGAGAGCCAGAATCAGTCCATGTAACGCCATGGGATGCTTTCCTTGAAACTTTGGTTGATAACACTCAGGTGTTCACGAAAACGGGTTCTGGCGTTTTTCCCACTCGGTCATCCAGTCGGCGAAGGCCTGCGGTTCGACGGCCTTGCTGAAGTAATAACCCTGGACCTCCTCGCAATGGTGCTTCTTGAGAAATTCCAACTGTTCGAGGGTTTCCACACCTTCGGCAATGATGTGCAGGTTCAGGCTCTTGCCCAGGCTGATGATGGTGCTCACCAGCTTGGCGTCGTTGCTGTCGATGCTCAGGTCACCGACGAACGACTGGTCGATCTTCAACACATCCACCGGAAATTTCTGCAGGTAGCTCAGGCTCGAATAGCCGGTGCCGAAGTCGTCGATGGCCAGGCGAATGCCTAGCTGCTTGATGGCCTTGAGGATGGCTACCGTGGTATCGACGTTCTGCATCAGTACACTTTCGGTGATCTCCAGTTCTAACTGTGTCGGAGCCAAGCCGGTTTCCTTGAGGGTGCGGGCGATGCCTTCGACGAAGCCGCGCTGGCGAAAATCGATGGCCGAGACGTTCACCGACAGGTACAGCGGGCGCATGCCCTGGGCTTGCCAGCGACACGCCTGCTGGCAGGCTTCCTGAAGCACCCATTGGCTCAGCGGAACGATCAGGCCGCTGTCCTCGGCCACCGGAATGAAATCCGACGGATAGACCAGGCCATGATCCGGCCTGTTCCAGCGCACCAGCGCCTCGACACCGACCACCTTGCCGCTCTTGAGGTCGAGCTTGGGTTGGTAATGCAGCACGAACTCCTTGCGTTGCAGGCCCAGGCGCAGGCCGGATTCGATGGTCTGTTGCTGTCGCGCCCGGCGGTTCATGTCTTCGGTGAAAAACCGGTAGTCGTTGGGGCCGGTTTCCTTGACGTTGCGCATCGCTGTCTCGGCTTTCTTGATCAGCGCCACGGCGTCGAAACCGTCGGAGGGGTACACGCTGATGCCCAGGCTCGCGGTGACGGTCAGGTCATGGCCGTCGATGGGTTGCGGGGAACTGATGGCCGCCAGTAGTTTGTCGGCCACGCCTTTGGTCTGCTGCGGGTCGACGATGTCTCCCAGCACCACCACGAATTCATCGGAACCGTAGCGAAACACCGAATCGGATTCACGCACCACGGTCGCCAGTGCCCGGGCCACTCGCTTGAGCATTTCATCGCCCACGGGATGGCCCAGCGCGTTATTGATGCGCTTGAAGCGGTCCAGGCCGATGAACATCACCGCCAGCTGCCGGTCGTGCCGGCGGCACTGGGCCATGGCCTGGGTCAGGCGATCGCCGAGCAACATGCTGTTGGGCAACTCGGTGAGCACGTCGTATTGCAGCAGGTGGGATACCTTGAGCAATTCCTGGACGCGTTCTTCGATCGTGCGCTCCAGGCTGCGCATTTTCCTCGCCGCATCCTGGGCCAGCTGCCACTTCCAAGTCATGGCGCTGGCCATCTGGCGGATTTCCAGGGTGTCGAAGGGTTTCTTGAGGATCAGCAACTGATCGTCGAACTCGATCCGTTCGGACATGGTTTCCCAGGAGTAATCCGAGAACGCCGTGCACAGGGCGATTTGCAGGCGCGGGTCGGCTTCCCACAGCCGCTCGATGGTTTGCAGGCCGTCCCAGCCCGGTGGCATGCGCATGTCAGCGAACACCATCGCATAGGGCTGGCCTTCGGCCTGGGCGCGCTTGACCAGTTCCAGCGCCTCTTCGCCCTGGTAGGCCGAGTCGATCTGAAATTGCAGCCGGCTGACCTGTGGGGTGCCGAACAGCAGGCTCTCGGTGTCGTCCAGTGAGTCATCGCTGCCGGCGCTGGGGCTGAGGATCTTGCGAAAGTCCTGGTGGATCGCCGGTGTGTCGTCCACCACCAGGATTCGCCGGTTGGCAGGTACCGACATCGGGTTCATGGATTGCTCTCCGATAGCTCGCTCGCTGGTCGGGTCCAGTGGTCTGTCGCCGGAACGATGGTGCCGGCCTTGAGCAGTTCGGCGGCCTGGCCGCTGTCGACCACGGTGCTGAAGTAATGCCCCTGGGCCTGCATCGCGCCGCCGCTGGACATCAGCGTGGTGCGTTGCTCCTGGGTTTCGACGCCCTCGGCAATGATCCCGATGCCCACGTCCCGGGCGAAGTTGATGATCGCCCGCAACGTCGTGGCATTCTCGGGATCGGCGTTGGCGCTGTCGAGGAAGCGCTGGGCGAGCTTGAGGTGATTGACCCGGTAGGTCTTGAGGTAATCGAACGAAGAGTACTCGGTGCCGAAGTCATCGATGGCGATCTGCACGCCCAACTCGCAGAGGCGCGGCAGCACGTCGTTGTGGGTCCACTTGGTCTGGGCCAGGGTGGCTTCGGTGACGTCGAAGCGCAGGTCCCAGGGCGCCAGTTCCCAGCGTGCGGTGGTGCGCAGCACGTCGTAGATCAGTTCCGGGCCGGTCTTGAGCTGGGTCAGGGACAGGTCGATGGCGATTACCGGGGGCGCCATGCCCTGGTCGCGCCACTGGCGCATTTGTTGGCAAGCCTGGTCCAGCACCCAATGCCCGAGGCCAATGATGATCCCGGTTTTCTCGGCGGCGGGCATGAAGACCGCCGGCTCCAGCCAGCCACGTTGGGGGTGGTTCCAGCGCACTTGCACGCCCATGCCGAGGATCTTGCCGGTGCCGAGGTCGACTTCCGGCAGGTAGTGCAGGTGCAGTTCCTGGTTTTCGATGGCTTGGCGCAGATCGTTGGCCAGGGCGACCCGGTCGGTGACTTCCTGGTTAATTTCCTCGTTATGGAAATGGTACTGGTTGCGGCCCTTTTCCTTGGAGCGGTACAGGGCCATGTCGGACTGCGCCATCAGGCTGTCGGCACTCAGGCTCTGCGGGGTGTACAGGGCGATGCCGATGCTCA
Organism: Pseudomonas sp. NFACC51; assembly: GCF_900103575.1. Lineage (NCBI taxonomy): Bacteria > Pseudomonadati > Pseudomonadota > Gammaproteobacteria > Pseudomonadales > Pseudomonadaceae > Pseudomonas > Pseudomonas sp. NFACC51. The sequence goes on from NZ_FMXH01000004.1 coordinate 152,768, forward strand.
CCGAGATCCGCACGTCGTTGCCGTCCAGGGAGTACGGTGCCACGAGGGCATCGCGGATCTTGCCCGCCAGCGCGGCGCAATGGGTCGCTTCATGGACGTCCAGTTGCAGGAGGGCGAACTCGTCGCCGCCCAGGCGCGCCACCACGTCGTTTTCCCGGGTGCAGGCCTTGATCCGTGTGGCGACTTCCTGCAACAGCAGGTCGCCGATGGGGTGACCCAGGGTGTCGTTGATCCGTTTGAAGTGGTCCAGGTCCAGGTAGAACATCGCAAACGGCGCCGCACCCCGACGAGCGGCGGCGAAGGCCTGGTGCAGGCGCTCGATCATGGTGGCGCGGTTGGCCAGCCCGGTCAGGCCGTCGGTGCGGGCCAGCAGGGCGATTTTCTCTTCGGCCAGCTTGCGCTCGGTAATGTCGAGGATGATGCCTTCTATTTCCAGCAACAGGCCTTGCTCGTTGCGCACCGGGATGTAGCGGTTCTCTACCCAGCGGTACGTGTCGTCGCCGGTGTGCATGCGGAACTCGATGGACGCCCCTGCGGTGTCGCGGTCCAGAACGCGGACCATGGCCTCATGGACCTTCTCCTGGTCGTCGGGGTGGATCAGGGTTTGCGCCCAGTCCGGCGAGTTGGTCAGTTGCGCTGCGGAATGGCCGAACTTGGTGATGTTGTGGGAGATGTACATCAATGCGAACGGCGGCTCGCCCCGCAGGCGATAGAGAATGGTCGGGCTGTTCTGCACGATGATGTTGGCGTCGGCCAGTTCGCGGGTGCGTTCCTCGACTGCGCGCTCGAGCATGTCCATTTTCAGCGCCGCGTCTTCGGTCATTTGCCATTTGACGGTCAAGGTACTGGCCATCTGGCGGATCTCGATGGCGTCGAAGGGTTTTTTCAGGATGAGCAGGCGGTCGCCCAGTTCAAGGCGATCGGCAATGTCTTCCCAGGAATAGTCCGAGTAAGCGGTGCACAGGGCGACTTGCAGCTTGGGGTCGGCGCGCCACAGCCGCTCGATGGTTTCCAGGCCGTCCCAGCCCGGAGGCATGCGCATGTCGATGAACGCCATGGCGAAGGGTTGCCCCTGGGCCAGCGCCGTTTCGACCTTGTTCAGGGCTTCCATGCCCTGGAATGCCGAATCGAGCACGAAACTCGCACCAGAAACCGCCACGGGCGAGCCGAACAAGGCCTCTTCGGCGCTGCTCAGGCTGTCCTGGGTGTTCGCCTCGGGGCTGAGGATCTTGCGGAAATCCTCATGGATAGTCGGCGTGTCGTCGACAATCAGGATTCGCCGATTAGTTTTATCCAACGGCAGGCTCATGGCCGTGCACCGTTTTGATGCTGACTATAGAACCCTGGAAACATCTGATATCCCTTTCGCTGGCATGAGTATTCGGCCTGTACATGGCCCTTCATGGGATACAGCATAGTCGTCTCATCGGGATACGCTCGGTCAGTGATGGCAAATGTGTCTAAATGTTCGCAATCTACTAGCCTGTATTTCGGGGGTAAGGTAGAACGGTTGTCGTGAATAGGAGGGGGGTTTCAAATGGAAGATCAATCGCCGGATGTTCCGGTAAGGAAGCCATCGGTGCTGTTGGTCGATGACGAAGAGTCGATCCTCAATAGCCTGCGTCGGCTATTGCGCAGCCAGCCGTACGAGATCCTGCTGGCCGACAGTGGCGCCAGAGCCCTGGAAATTCTCAAGGAGCGGCCGGTCGACCTGGTGATGACCGATGCGCGCATGCCGAACATGGATGGCGCCACGCTGCTGGCCGAGATCCGCAAGCTGTACCCATCGACCTTGCGCATCCTGCTCACCGGTTATGCCGATGTGGACATGATGACCAAGGCCATCAACGAGGGGCAACTCTATCGCTACCTCAGCAAGCCCTGGAACGATGAGGAACTGGTGCAGGCCTTGCGCCAGGCCCTGTCCCACCAGCATTCCGAAAGCGAGCGCCAGCGCCTCGAAGCGCTGAATCGCGAGCAGAACCAGCAACTCAAGACCCTTAACGCCACCCTGGAAAAACGCGTGGCGTCGCGCACCTCCGAGCTGCAGCAGACCGCCGACATGCTCGATTTGGCCTATGACGAGCTCAAGCGCAGTTATGTGACCAGCACCGAAGTGTTTTCGCTGATCGCCAACCTGCGCCTGCCCAAGGCCAAGCAGACCAACCGGCAGATCATCGAGTTGATCAGGGTCTATAGCCGGCTGCATTTCCTCGATGAGTCCACCGACCGCGACCTGACCATGGCCGCGGCGCTCTACAACATCGGCAAGCTGAGCTGGACCGATAACATGATGGTCACGCCTGCCGACTTGCTGCACCACAACGAACTTGAGCTCTATCGGGCCTATCCGAAGCAGAGCGAATCGCTGCTGATGACCCTGGACCCGATGAAGGATGCGGCGCGGATCATTCGCCATCACCAGGAGCGTTGGGACGGCAGCGGCTTCCCCGAGCACCTCAGGGGCGAGGCCATTCCGTTCGGTTCGAGGCTGTTGAAACTGGCGGTGGACTTCATCGAGCTGCAGCGCGGGTTGATCCTGGAGCGGCAGATGAACAGCGACGAAGCGCTGGTCTACATCCGCAAGTACGCCGGCAAGCTGTACGACCCGGACATGGTCGAGGATTTCATCAAGGCCTGTGGGGAATACTTGGAGGACGTGACCCTGTCCGACCCGACGGTAGAGGTCAAGACCACCCGCGAACTGATGCCCGGCATGATCCTGGCCCGCAACCTCAACGCTGACAACGGCATGCTGCTGCTCAACGCCGGCAAGGTCCTGAGCGGCCCGCTGGTGGAAAAGCTCATCGCCTTCGAAGCGATGGAAGGGGCCCGGTACAGCGTGTTCGTCAAGATCCCCGAAGAGCAAGCCGACCCTACGGCGCCGAAGCCGATTTTGGGGTGACGCGGATCGGACGACGCCATCGCTCCCACAAGGCAATGCTGTTCACTTAAGGATGGTTGAATCATTGTGGCGAGGGGATTTATCCCCGCTGGGCTGCGAAGCAGCCCCCAAACCTGAACACTCGGTGTGTCAGGCAAAAGTCATGTCTGAAGCTTTTTTGGGGCTGCTTCGCAGACCAGCGGGGATAAATCCCCTCGCCACAGATTCATCTACTGCCTTAAGTGAACAGCATTGCGCTCCCACAAGGGGAAGCGTGGGTCCTGAAACTGGGGCCAGGCTTTGCTCCCTGCCACCGTGGTCTGTAATCTCCCTGGCATTTTTCTGCCCAAGGCTTTGACTCATCATGACCACTTCCCTCATCCGCATCGCCGCCGCCCTGTTGCTCGGGCCGGACGGGCGAACCCTGCTGGTGCGCAAGCGCGGCACCCGGGCCTTCATGCAGCCGGGCGGCAAGATCGAGGCCCATGAACAGCCGGTGCAGGCGCTGGCCCGGGAGCTGGAAGAGGAGCTTGGGTTGCAGATCGACCCGGCACAGGCCCGTTACCTGGGCGTGTTCAGCGCTCCGGCGGCCAACGAGCCGGGGTTTATCGTGCAGGCCGAGGTATTTTTGCTGAGCATCGATGCCCCGGTTTCGCCGGCAGCCGAAATTGAAGAGGTGTGCTGGATCGACCCGGCCGGCGCCAGCAATCTTTTGCTGGCACCGTTGACAGGCGAGGTGATCCTGCCGTTTTATCGAACGACACTTCTAGCTGCCTGCTGATTCACGCCTCAAGGACTGATGCCCATGATTCCATTGCCGGACCTGTTGATTTTCGCCGCTGCCGCGTTGCTGATGGTACTGACGCCCGGCCCGAACATGATCTACCTGATCTCCCGTTCGATCTGCCAGGGCCGCAAGGCCGGCGTCACCTCCCTGCAGGGGGTGGTGGCGGGGTTCTTCGTGCACATGTTCGCCGCGGCCGCCGGATTGACGGCGGTGTTCCTGGCGGTGCCCATGGCCTATGAAGTATTGAAATGGGCCGGTGCGCTGTACCTGTTGTGGCTGGCCTGGCAGGCGGTCAAGCCGGGCGCGCGTTCGCCCTTCGAGGCCCAGCAGTTGCCAGCGGACTCGACACGCAAGTTGATCACCATGGGTTTTTTCACCAGCGCCCTGAACCCCAAGATCGCGGTGTTCTACCTGTCGGTGTTCCCGCAGTTCATCAGCCCGGAACACGGTTCGCTGTTCACCCAGAGCATTATCCTGGGCCTGACCCAGATCAGCGTCAGTTTCAGCGTCAACCTGCTGATTGCCCTGTTCGCTGCCGGCATTGCCTCATGGTTCGTCCACAACCCGACCTGGCTGGCGGCGCAGCGCTACTTCATGGGGTTTGTCCTCGGTGCGCTGGCGTTGCGCCTGATGTTTGAGCAACGGCGTTCGGCGTGAGCATCCGACGGTTGAGGGCCGGCGATGCCCAGGCGTATCGCCAGTTGATGCTGCAGGCATACGCGCTGCATCCCCAAGCCTTCACCTCCAGCGTCACCGAGCGGGCCAAGCTGCCTATCAACTGGTGGGAGTCACGCCTGGGCAGCCGGCTCGATGTGCTGCTGGGGGCGTTTGTCGAGCAAGAGCTGGTCGGCATTGTCGGCCTGGCCCTGGAGCCCCGGGAAAAAGCCCGGCACAAGGCGCTGCTGTTCGGCATGTACGTCGCCGATGAACATCGCCATCGTGGGCTCGGCTACCAACTGGTCCAAGCCGCCCTCGCCGAAGCCCGGCGTCATCCCTTCCTGCGCCTGGTGCAACTGACCGTCACCGCCGGCAACACCCCGGCGCTCAAGCTCTACCAGCGTTGTGGTTTCGTTCTGTACGGCCTCGAACCGATGGCGATCTGCGTGGACGATGAGTACCTCGACAAAATCCACATGTGGCTCGAGCTGTAAACCAACCGGCCATGACTGTTGAGCTTTTTTGTGGCGAGGGAGCTTGCTCCCGCTGGGCTGCGCAGCAGCCCCTTTTCAGGTGGGCGCTGCGCACCCAAGCGGGAGCAAGCTCCCTCGCCACAAAAGCCCAAAAGCCCAAAAGCCCAAAAGCCCAAAAGCCCAAAAGCCCAAAAGCCCAAAAGCCCAAAAGCCCAAAAGCCCAAAAGCATCCCGGTCGACCAACCGATTGGCTCTTGAGACTGACACTGATTCGAGGCATTCCTTTAACCCACGCCGTGCCCAATTCCCTGTGGCGAGGGAGCTTGCTCCCGCTGGGGCGCGCAGCGGCCCTAGAACCCGGCGACACGGTGGATCAGGTTGATTGAGTGAGCTTCAGAGGGGGCTGCTGCGCAGCCCAGCGGGAGCAAGCTCCCTCGCCACAAAAAGCAGTCAGCGCACGGCACTGACCCCGTCCAACGTGGAAAACGACGTGTCCTTGGCCGTCAGCAAAAAATCGCGCATGTACGGCGCGTCGAGCATGTCGGTGCGCACCGCCGCGTAGAGCGTGGCAAACAAGCCTTTCTCCCCCAGCCGCTTGGCCTTCACGTAACCCCGCGAGCTGTATTCATGCAGGGCCCAGTGCGGCATGCCGCAGACACCGCGACCGCTGGCCACCAGTTGCATCATCATCACCGTCAGTTCAGAGGTGCGCACCTGGGCCGGTTCGATGTCGGCCGGTTCCAGGAAACGGGTGAAGATGTCCAGCCGGTCGCGCTCCACCGGGTAGGTGATCAGGGTTTCGCTGATCAGGTCCTCGGGCACGATGTAGGGCTTGCCCGCCAGTCGATGCTGGTTGGCCACGGCGAGCATCGCTTCGTAGGTGAACAATGGCACGTAGGTGATGCCGGCCAGCTCCAGCGGGTCGGAGGTCACCACCAGGTCGAGGTCGCCCCGGGCCAGGGCTGGCAACGGCGCGAAAGCGAAGCCCGAAGCCAGGTCCAGTTCGACTTCCGGCCAGGCATCGCGGAATTGGTCGATGGTCGGCATCAACCACTGGAAGCAGCTATGGCACTCGATGGCCATGTGCAGCCGTCCGGCGGTGCCGCCAGCCAGGCGGGCGATGTCCCGTTCGGCGCCACGCAGCAAGGGCAGGGCGGCATCGGCCAGTTGCAACAGGCGCAGGCCGGCGCTGGTGAACCGTACCGGCTTGGTCTTGCGCACGAACAACTGCATGCCCAGGCGCTCTTCCAGTTCCTTGAACTGGTGGGAGAGGGCGGACTGGGTCAGGTGCAGGCGTTCGGCGGCTTCGACCAGGCTGTCGGCTTCGCGCAGGGCGTGCAGGGTCTTGAGGTGACGGAGTTCAAGCACCGGAGTTGCTCCATGAGTAAAACTTGTGATCAACACGAAAAGGTTGAGTTTGTCTCATGTAGGGTCGGCTGTCGACAATGGCGCCATCTTTTACAGGAGGACGCACACCATGGCCCTGGCCCACACTCTCGGTTTCCCTCGCATCGGCGCCGACCGCGAACTGAAAAAAGCCCTCGAAGCCTATTGGAAAGGTGACCTGGCCCCGGCCGCGTTGCAGGCGGTGGGTCGCGAACTGCGGGCCCGGCACTGGCAATTGCAGAAAGACGCCGGCATCGACCTGCTGCCCGTCGGCGACTTTGCCTGGTACGACCAAGTGCTCAGCCATTCCCTGACCCTGGGCGTCGTGCCACAGCGTTTCCACAGCACCTTGAATGCCCAGGGCCGACCGACCCTCGACACCCTGTTCGCCATGGCCCGTGGCGCCACGGCCAGTTGCTGCGGGGCCGACCACGGCCAGGCGCAATACGCCCAGGAACTGACCAAGTGGTTCGACACCAACTACCACTACCTGGTCCCGGAGTTTTCCGCCGACCAGACCTTCGCCCTGAGCTGGGAACAGTTGTTCGATGAAGTGGACGAGGCCCATGCCTTGGGCCATCAGGTCAAACCGGTGATCATCGGCCCGTTGACCTACTTGTGGCTGGGCAAGGCCAAGGGCGAGGCGTTCGACAAGCTCGGCCTGCTGGAGCGCCTGCTGCCGGTCTACGGGGAGATCCTCAACCGTCTCAAGGCCCAGGGCGTGGAGTGGGTACAGATCGACGAACCGATCCTCACCCTCGACCTGCCTCAAGCCTGGAAGAGCGCTTTCGAACGGGCTTATCACATCCTCCAGTACTCGCCGCTGAAAAAACTCGTGGCCACCTATTTCAGTGGCCTGCAAGACAACCTCGGCCTGGCGGTCAGCCTGCCGGTGGATGGCTTGCACATCGACGCGGTGCGCGCCCCGGAACAACTGGGCCAGGTGCTGGACCGCCTGCCGACCTACAAGATTCTGTCGGTGGGCCTGGTCAATGGCCGCAACGTCTGGCGCTGTGAACTGGAACAGGCGCTGGCGCAGCTGCAACCGGCCCAGGAGCGCTTTGGCGACAACCTCTGGGTCAGCACCTCATGCTCGCTGTTGCACAGCCCGGTGGACCTGGAGCGTGAAGACCGCCTCGATCCGGAACTCAAGAGCTGGCTGGCCTTTGCCGTGCAGAAGTGTGGTGAAGTCGCGGTGCTGCGCGATGCCCTGAACGATCCACACGCGCCCGCTGTGCAACAGGCCTTGGCCGACAGCCGCGAGGTGCAGGCCAGTCGCGCCCGTTCGGCGCGCATTCACAAACCCGCGGTCCAGGCGCGCCTGGCGGCAATCGGGCCACAGGACAGTCAGCGGCGCTCGCCGTTTGCCAAGCGCATCGAACGCCAGCGCGCCCGTCTGAAACTGCCTGCCTTTCCCACCACCACCATCGGCTCCTTCCCGCAGACCCCGGCGATTCGCCTGGCGCGTCAGGCCTACAAGCAAGGCAAGCTGTCGGCCAATGACTATCAGGACGCCATGCACACCGAGATCCGCCATGCCGTGCAGATCCAGGAACGCCTGGGCCTGGATGTGCTGGTGCACGGTGAAGCCGAGCGCAACGACATGGTGGAATACTTCGCCGAGCACCTGGACGGCTACGTCTTCACCCGTTTCGGTTGGGTGCAGAGCTACGGTTCGCGCTGCGTGAAACCGGCGATCATCTATGGCGACATCAGTCGGCCGAGCGCCATGACCGTCGACTGGATCCGCTACGCGCAAAGCCTGACCGACAAGATCATGAAAGGCATGCTCACCGGCCCCGTGACCATGCTGATGTGGTCGTTCCCCCGTGAAGACGTGTCGCGCCAGGTCCAGGCCCGACAACTGGCCCTGGCCCTGCGGGACGAAGTGCTGGACCTGGAAAAGGCCGGGATCAAGATTGTGCAGATCGACGAGGCGGCGTTCCGCGAAGGGTTGCCGCTGCGTCGCGGGCAATGGCAGGAGTACCTGGACTGGGCGGTTGACGCGTTCCGTTTGTGCGCGTCGGGGGTGGCTGATGAAACCCAGATCCATACCCACATGTGCTACAGCGAATTCAACGACGTGATCAAGGCCATCGCCGACATGGACGCCGATGTCATCACCATCGAGACCTCGCGTTCGGACATGGAATTGCTGGAGGCGTTCGAGGCGTTCGACTACCCGAACGACATCGGCCCGGGCGTCTACGACATCCACTCGCCACGGGTGCCGGACACGGCCGAGATGGTTGCGCTGATGAGCAAGGCGGTAAAACGGATCGCCGCCGAGCGGTTGTGGATCAACCCCGACTGTGGGTTGAAAACCCGGGGCTGGCCGGAAACGGAAGCGGCATTGGTGAATATGGTGGCGGCGGCGCGGCAGTTGCGCAGCCAGTTGGCCTGAGGCTCGGAGTTGTGGGCGAGCACCCTGTCCCTGGCAAGGGGAGCTTTTTTGTGGCGAGGGAGCTTGCTCCCGCTGGGCTGCGCAGCAGCCCCAACATCTATCTGTCGCCGCAGTGCCCCAGGCAGAGCCCCGGGGGTTGCTGCGCAACCCAGCGGGAGCAAGCTCCCTCGCCACAGGGTGTCCACCATGTCCCCGGTCCAAACAGGTGCCCACATGGCTTCAGATCACCACTCGGCAATCTTCATCAAACTGTCACGCAATTGTGGCAGCGCGCTTGAACAAACTTCATCAGACTCGCGCTCTACTGGGGTTCTGCGTTTCGGTGTTTCTTCATGCGTGTATTCATTTTCCTGGCCGCGTTGTTTTTCGGCCTGCCGTCGATGGCGGCTTCTCGGTGTGACATCAATGTTGCGACCCAACGGGTCGATCTGGCTCAGGTGAGCCTGGCCTACCAGAGCGTTGGCCGTGCCTCGGATCCGGCGCTGTTGCTGGTGATGGGCCTGGGTGGGCAGTTGATCCATTGGCCGGACGAAGTGGTGGTCGCCCTGTGCGAGCAAGGTTTCCGGGTGATTCGCTACGACAACCGCGACGTCGGCCTGTCCACCTGGCGCCAAGCGCCCGGCAGCGCCAACCTGACCTTTGAAGCCCTGCGCTACAAACTCGGCTTGCCCGTGGCCGCGCCCTATACCTTGACCGACATGGCTGACGACGGACTGGGGCTGATGGACGCCTTGCACGTGCAAAGCTTCCACGTACTGGGGGTAAGCATGGGCGGGATGATCGCCCAGCACATGGCGGCCATGGCCCCCGAGCGGGTTGAAAGCCTGACCCTGATCATGACCAGTTCCAGCGCCGCAGGCCTGCCGGCGCCCAGCGAAAGGCTGGTGCAACTGTTGTCCCGGCGCGGTGCGCCGAATCGCGAAATGGCCCTGGAACAGCAGGCCGATCTGCTGGCCGCCCTCGGCAGCCCGATGGTGGTCGACGACCGCGAGGCGCTGCTGCATCAGGCCGCAGTGGCCTATGACCGGGCCTTCAACCCCGAGGGCGTAAAGCGTCAGATCATGGCGATCATGGCCGAGCCAAGCCGGGTGACGCTGCTCGATCAACTGCGCGTGCCGACCCTGGTTATCCACGGCACCGCCGACCCGTTGCTGCCGGTGATGCACGGCGTGCACTTGGCGGCGCACATCCAGGGCAGCCAGTTGAAGCTGATCCCGGGCCTGGCCCATCGTTTCCAGGAGGCATTCAAGGCGCCGTTGCTGGGTGCCGTGTTGCCGTATCTGCAGCAGCATCGCGAAGACACATCGCATTGGGCGCAGATCGAGCCGGTGCAGGCGCCTAATCTGCTCTGACAAGCCCGTACTGATCTCTTGAGCCTGGTGTGATCATGTGGCGAGGGAGCTTGCTCCCGCTGGGCTGCGCAGCAGCCCCATCATCTACCTGCCGCCGCAGTGCCCCAGGCAGACCCCAGGGGTTGCTGCGCAACCCAGCGGGAGCAAGCTCCCTCGCCACGGTCCTGTTCATCCTTGAATGATCTGGGTGGCTGACGCCTACCGCGCCTGTGCCTGCTCCACCAACCACCCCATCAATAGCATCGCGAAGACACATCGCATTGGGCGCAGATCGAGCCGGTGCAGGCGCCTAATCTGCTCTGACAAGCCCGTACTGATCATTTGAGCCTGGTGTGATCATGTGGCGAGGGAGCTTGCTCCCGCTGGGCTGCGCAGCAGCCCCATCATCTACCTGCCGCCGCAGTGCCCCAGGCAGACCCCAGGGGTTGCTGCGCAACCCAGCGGGAGCAAGCTCCCTCGCCACGGTCCTGTTCATCCTTGAATGATCTGGGTGGCTGACGCCTACCGCGCCTGTGCCTGCTCCACCAACCACCCCATCAATAGCATCGCGAAGACACATCGCATTGGGCGCAGATCGAGCCGGTGCAGGCGCCTAATCTGCTCTGACAAGCCCGTACTGATCACTTGAGCCTGGTGTGATCATGTGGCGAGGGAGCTTGCTCCCGCTGGGCTGCGCAGCAGCCCCATCATCTACCTGCCGCCGCAGTGCCCCAGGCAGACCCAGGGGTTGCTGCGCAACCCAGCGGGAGCAAGCTCCCTCGCCACGGTCCTGTTCATCCTTGAATGATCTGGGTGGCTGACGCTTACCGCGCCTTGGCCTGCTCCACCAACCACCCCATCAAGGCCTGCAACGGCCCTGACACTTCGGGTTTGTGCGGATGCACCAAGTGATAACCCAGCCCGGTCTTGACCTTCAGTTCAAACGGCATCACCAGTCGGCCGGCGCTCAAGTCATCGCCGATCAGCGACCAGTCGCCAATTGCCACGCCCGTGCCTTGGGAAGCCATGGACATCGCCAGGTCCAGGGTTTCGAAATGCTGGCCCTTGCTGACATTGCTCAAGTGCACATCGGCTGCCTTCAGCCAGGCGTTCCAGTCGCGCTCGTCACGGGTGGGGTGCAGCAGCACGTGTTGTTGCAGGTCGGCGGGTTCATGCAGCGGCACCGGCCCTTCCAGGATCGGACGGGAGCAGACGGGCGTCAGTTGTTCATCGAACAGATGTACGCACGCCAGCGAGGCGTCGGGTGCTGGGCCATAGACCACCGCGGCGTCGAAGGCTTCGCGCTGGAAATCCACGCCGTGCCTGACCGTGGTGGTCAGTTCCACCGGCACGTCCGGTCGTTCCTTCTGCCATTGCAACAGGCGCGGCAGCAGCCAGCGCATCACGCAGGTCGGGGCCTTGAGTTGCAGGGTCTGGCGTTTTTCGCCGACCTGCTCAACCGCTTCGCCGATCAGTCTGAACACCTGCTGCACCCGGGGTAGCCACGCCTGGCCTTCGGCAGTCAGGGTCAGGCCGCGTGCCTGGCGCTGGAACAGTGCATAGCCCAGATGATCTTCCAGCCCGGCGATCTGCCGGCTCACCGCGCCTTGGGTGATATGCAGTTGTTCGGCGGCCCGGGTGAAATTGCAGCATTGGGCCGTGATCAGAAATGTGTGCAGCGCCGGCAGCGGGGGAAGTCGTTTCATTTCGGATCCAAGCCATGACGTGAGGACATGGCTAGTATGACTTTTTATCCATTGTTGCCGCTATGGTCGGACCGTTCCAATAACGCCATTCCCAAGACAGAAAAAGGGTCCCGCCGCATGCCGTGCGAGGCCCTTTACACGACACGAAAAGGCAATGGCAATGGCGACGTGCGGCGAAGTATTGGTCAAGTTACTCCACGCGTATGGCGTGGAGCAGGTGTTCGGCATTCCTGGCGTGCACACCGTCGAGTTGTACCGCGGGCTGGCCCGTTCCAACATCCGCCATGTGACCCCGCGTCATGAACAGGGCGCAGGTTTCATGGCCGACGGTTACGCCCGGGTCAGCGGCAAGCCCGGCGTGTGTTTCATCATCACCGGCCCCGGCATGACCAACATCACCACCGCCATGGGCCAGGCCTACGCCGATTCGATCCCGATGCTGGTGATCTCCAGCGTGCAGTCGCGCAACCAGTTGGGCGGCGGGCGCGGCAAGTTGCATGAACTGCCGAACCAGGCTGCATTGGTGGGCGGTGTCGCGGCGTTTTCCCACACGCTGATGTCCGCCGCTGAATTGCCCGGTGTGCTGGCCCGGGCGTTCGCCGTGTTCCAGGCTGGGCGCCCGCGGCCGGTGCACATTGAAATTCCGTTGGACGTGCTGGTCGAAGACGCCGATGCCTTGCTCGCCAGTGTGCCGGTGAACATCAACCGTGCCGGTGCTGCGCCGAGTGCCGTGGCGCAAATGGCTGCAAAGTTGGCATCGGCTCAACGGCCGTTGATCCTGGCCGGCGGCGGTGCCATCGACGCGGCGGCCGAATTGACTGAACTGGCCGAACGTCTCGGCGCACCCGTGGCGTTGACCATCAATGCCAAGGGCCTGTTACCGTCCCGGCATCCGTTGCTGATCGGCTCCACGCAGAGCCTGGTCGCCACCCGCGCGTTGGTGGCCGAAGCGGATGTGGTGCTGGCCATCGGCACCGAGCTGGCCGAGACCGACTACGACATCACCTTCGCCGGCGGCTTCGAGATTCCCGGTGCGTTGCTGCGCATCGACATCGACCCGGACCAGACCGTGCGCAACTACCCGCCGCACCTGGCGCTGGTGGCCGACGCTCGCGTCGCCACCCGGGCCGTGCTCGATGCGCTGAGCCAGCACCCCTTGGCCGAGCGCCGTGACGATTGGGGCACGACGCGTGCCGCCCGGTTGCGCGCAGAGCTTCAAGGCAGTTGGGACGCCGCGACCCGCGCCCAGACCTTGTTTCTCGACACCGTCTTGCAAGCACTGCCGGAGGCGGTGTTCGTCGGCGATTCGACCCAACCGGTGTACACCGGCAACCTGACCTTCAACCCGGAGCAGCCACGCCGCTGGTTCAATTCATCCACCGGCTACGGCACCCTCGGCTACGCCTTGCCGGCGGCCATTGGCGCCTGGCTTGGCGGCAAGGACCGGGGCCATGGTCGCCCGGCGGTGGTGTGTTTGATTGGCGATGGCGGGTTGCAGTTCACCCTGCCGGAACTGGCCAGCGCGGTGGAGGCGCGCACGCCGGTGATCGTGCTGCTGTGGAATAACCAGGGCTACGAAGAGATCAAGAAATACATGGTCAACCGCGCCATCGAGCCGGTGGGCGTGGACATCTACACCCCGGATTTCATCGGTGTCGCTAGGGCTTTGGGCTGCGCTGCGCAAGCCATCGACGGCGTGGCGCAACTGCACGCCGCGTTGCTCGCCGCTTGCGACCGGCAGGGCCCGACGCTGATCGAAATCGACCAGGCAACCTGGATGGCGCAGGTGTCGAAATGAATTTCCCTACGACGCAAGACGGGCTGTACATCAACGGTGAATGGTTGGCCGGCGATCAACCGCTGCGGGTGATCAACCCGGCGACCGAAGCGCTGCTGACCACCGTTCATGGCGGTGGTGAACGCGCCGTCGATCAGGCATTGAACGCCGCGACCCAGGCTTTCACGCACTGGTCGACCACCACCGGCGCCGAGCGTGGCGCGATCCTGCGCCGGATTGCCGCCGGCGTGCAGGCAGGCCGCGAGCGGTTGATGCAATTGCAATCGAGCAACAACGGCAAACCGTTGTTCGAAGCGGCCATCGATGTCGACGATGTGATCGCCACCTTCGAGTATTACGCCGAGTTGGCCGAAGGCCTGGACGCTCGGCAAGACAGTCCGCTGGCATTGCCCAGTGCTGATTTCAGCGCACGCCTGCGCCGCGAACCGTGCGGCGTGGTCGGCTTGATCGTGCCGTGGAATTTCCCGATGGTCACCACGGCCTGGAAACTCGCCCCGGCATTGGCTGCCGGCTGCTGCGTGGTGCTCAAGCCCTCGGAGGTCACACCGTTGCCCGAGCTTGCGCTGGCATCGATCATCGCCGAATCCGGCTTGCCCCACGGGGTTTTCAACCTGGTCTGCGGCACTGGCCTGGCAGTGGGCGCGCCGCTGGCGGCGGACCCGCGCGTGGCGAAGATCTCCTTCACCGGCAGCAACGCGGTGGGCGTGCAAGTGATGCAACGGGCGGCGGAAACGGTGAAGGGCGTGAGCCTGGAGCTGGGCGGTAAATCGTCCCTGCTGGTACTGGCGGATGCCGACCTGGACCTGGCGGTGGAGCTGGCCTGTGGCGGCGCTTTCTTCAATGCCGGACAGATGTGTTCGGCCACCAGCCGCGTGCTGGTGGCCGATGAGCTGGCCGATGAATTCCTGCGCCGGCTCAAGGCCCGTGCCGAAGCGATCCGCGTAGCCGATCCGTTCGATCCGGACGTGGAGATGGGGACACTGGTCAACCAGGCGCAATACCAGCGGGTGCTGGGGCACATCGACCGAGGCCTGAGCGCCGGAGCGACCCTGGTGTGCGGCGGCCAGCGACCGGCGCACCTGCCGCGCGGCTTTTTTCTACAGCCGACAATCTTCACTGACGTGCCCCTCGACAGTGCGCTGTGGTGCGAAGAGATCTTCGGGCCAGTGGTGTGCGTACGCCGTTTCAGCAGCCAGGCGCAGGCCATCGCCCTGGCCAACGACAGCCGTTTCGGTCTGGTGGCCAGCGTGGTCAGCCGCGATGCCGAAGCCGCCGGGCAGGTGGCCGACGCGTTGCAGGCTGGGCTGGTGTGGATCAACGCGCCCCAGGTGATTTTTCCCCAGGCGGCGTGGGGAGGGTACAAGCAGAGCAGCCTGGGCCGCGAGTTGGGACCTTGGGGGTTGGCCGCGTTCCAGGAAATCAAGCATGTGGTCCGGGCGATCTGACGGCACGTTTTCAGGTCATGCATGCCTCGAAAAAAGGCATGCGCCAAGGACATGGCTCCAATGAGTTTTTTTCGATAGTCAGGGATTTTGCACAACCTCAGGATGGCCGCAGGCGGCGGCAAAGCCCAGGCAATACGGGGCTTTCGTCGACGCCGAACGGTGCGGGCACAACGGTTTTTACCCACCTCATACTTAAAAGAATAAAGGGAGTCCTCATGGGCGAGCATGATCTGAACAGACGTCAATTCATCAAGACTGCAAGTGTGGTTTCGGTTGCAGCGGCGGCCATGAGCATGCCGTTCATCAGTGCGCGGGCCAGTGACACGCGGTTCGTCGGCAAGACCCTGCGCCTGCTGACCTGGTCCGATGACACCGGGCTGGCGGCGCTGCGCAACATCGCCGCCACCTTCGAGGCCAAGACCGGGGCCAAGGTCATTGCCGACCGCACCGGCAGTACCTCGGAGATGGTGGCCAAGCTCAAGGCCGGTGGCGACCGGCCGCAGTACGACATCATCACCCTGGCAGGCGTCGGCGCCGAGGGCCTGGCGGTTGCCGGGCTGCTGGAAAAACCCGACCTCAACCGCATTCCCAACCTGGCTGACGTGCCGGCGCAATACCGCACCGGCGCTGGCGGCCATGGCATCGGTTACCTGCTGTGGTGCAACAGCCTGGTCTACAGCACCCGTACCTTGCAGCAGGCACCGGACAGTTACGCTGCGCTGTGGGACGCGGAGCTGGCGCCGAACATTTTCCTGCCGCCGCCAAACTGGACCGAGGCCATGGACCTGATCATCATCGCCGCCAAGCTGGCCGGTGGTGATGAACACAACATCGAACCCGGCTTCAAGAAACTCGCCGAACTCAAGGATCGGGTGGTGACCCTGGGGGAAAACCCGAACCAGATCGCCGAGCTGTTCCGCACCGGTTCCCTGGACATGGGCGGCTTGTATGCGCCGGCGTTTTTCCCCAAGCAGATCCGCGACCCGGCCTACGGCCTCGGGGCGACGTTCGGCATGAAGGAAGGTTTCTACACCGACCTGATGCTCTCGGTCATGCCAAAAAACCGCCCGGGCGACACCGACCTGGCCTACGCCTTCATCGACCACTCCCTCGACCCGCTGGTGCAGGGCAAGATGGCCGAAGACATCTTCAACGGCCCGGTCAACGCCAAGGCCATCATCTCCAGCGAAGCGCGCAAGAGCCCCTACATCCTCACCCCGGAGCAAATCGCCGACAAAGCGATCATGCATGACAACGCCTTCCTGGCGACGGTGCATGACCAGTGGATTCGTCGGTACACGGAAATCTTCTCTTCCTGAAACAAGCGCTGCACACCGCCTGCCCAGCATAGGGAATTGAGGAGTACGCGGCCTCTGTGACCACCCGAGATCCAGTGTGGGAGCGAGCTTGCTCGCGATAGCGGTAGGTCAGTTGAAGGAGATGTTGACGGTGCTGCCGCCTTCGCGAGCCAGCTCGCTCCACAGGGAAGTGGGTTGTTTTGAAATTGTGTTTGTCCTGTCGTGTTCCTCTGACGAGATCTTGCCATGGAACCCCAACCGTTAACCCATCCCCAGCGCGTCGCATCCATGCGTCCACCCCGGGAGATTTCACCCACCGGCCGAGCCTGGCTGTTCCTGTCGCCGTCCATGCTGTTTCTCGGCGTGCTGATCGCCGCCAGCCTGCTGGTGCTGCGCATGAGCGTCGGCACCAAGGGCGCGGAGTGGAGTGGGTTCAGCCTCGCCAGCTACGAGCAGTTGCTGGAGCCTTATTACCTCAAGTCCCTGCTGCTGACCTTGCGCCTTGCATTGATCAGCGCGGTGATTGCTGTGCTGCTGGCGATCCCCGTGGCCTACACCATGTCGCGCCTGGCCTCGCCGTTGTTGCGGCGGGTGTTCCTGGCGGCGGTGCTGTTGCCACTGTTGGTCAACCTGCTGCTGCAAAGCTATGGCTGGCTGGTGATCCTCGGCCCTGCCGGCATGCTCAATCAGGCGCTCATGGGCCTGGGTTTGATCAAGCGACCGGTCATGCTGCTGTACAACCAGAATGGTGTGTTGATGGGCCTGGTCCAGACGGCCTTCCCCCTGGCCGTGTTGCCCATCGCCAGCGCCATGCGTGGGGTCGCCCGCAGCTATGAAGAGGCCGCCGCGACCCTCGGCGCCAGCCGCTTCCAGGTGTTTCGCCAAGTGGTGCTGCCCATGAGCCTGCCGGGCATCATCACCGGCGCGACGCTGGTGTTTGCCTACAACGCCAGCAGCTTTGTCGTGCCGCTGCTGTTGGGCGGCCGGCGGGTGCCGATGCTGGCGGTGATGGTCCACGATCAGATTGCCCCGTTGATGAACTGGCCCGCCGCGTCCGCCGCTGGGGTGGTGCTGATTGTCACCACGTTGATGATCATGACCCTGTCCGAATATTTCACCGGCCGTCGTCGGCGGATGCTGGAGGCTTCTCAATGACCGCGTTGAGCAAAAAACGCCAGTCGCTGTTGCCCGGTGAAACCGGGCGCGCAGTGGGGCTGCTGTCGGGTTTCATCCTGCTGCTGGCGGTGCTGCCGATCCTGACCATGATCGTCATGTCCTTCAGCGGCGCCGCGAACCTGGACTTTCCGCCGAGCAGCTACAGCCTGCAATGGTACCGGGCGGCCTGGCACACCTTCGTATCGCCGGATGCCAGCGATGTGCTGAGCCTGGGCCAGGCCATGGGCACCAGTTTGTTGGTGGCCTGCCTGACCATGATTTTCGCCACGCTGATCGCCGTGCCGGCGGCCTACGCGCTGACCCGTTGCGAGTTCCGTGGCAAGGCTGTGGCGCTGCAACTGATGTCGCTGCCGTTGGT
The DNA here is from genome assembly GCF_900103575.1 of Pseudomonas sp. NFACC51. Lineage (NCBI taxonomy): Bacteria > Pseudomonadati > Pseudomonadota > Gammaproteobacteria > Pseudomonadales > Pseudomonadaceae > Pseudomonas > Pseudomonas sp. NFACC51. Next base: position 170,471 of record NZ_FMXH01000004.1, read on the forward strand.
GTTTCCCATGGTGGTGCTGGGGTTGGCGCTGCTGTTGGTGTTCGACAGCCTGCCGTTCCAGATGACCACCTCGCGGCTGGTCATTGCCCACGTGATCCTCGCCTTGCCGTTCGTGGTGAAGAACTGCACCGCCGCCATGCTTGGCATCGGCAGCGAAGTCGAAGAAGCCGCGCGAATGCTCGGGGCGACACCGCGGCGGGCCATCGTCGACGTGGTGGTGCCATTGATGAAGTCGGGAATTCTCGCCGGGATGCTGCTGGCGTTCATTGTCTCGTTCAACGAATTCACCGTGACCTATTTCCTCTACACCATCGATGTCATGACCGTGCCGATCTGGATGTACAGCCGCACCGTGTCGTCGCTGGACCCCACCGTTTTCTCGTTTGCCGTGCTCATCGTGCTGATCGACTTCGTGCTGATCTGGGCGTTGGAGAGGCTGGTGGGCGAGGGCGGCGTTTCCTTTTGATTTCAAGGTGAAGACATGACTGGACTGATACTGGAAAACGTCGAGAAACATTACGGCTCGGCCTGTGCGGTGAAGGACGTGAACCTGCATTTGCCCGAAGGAAAACTGGTGTGCTTTCTCGGGCCTTCAGGCTGTGGCAAGACCACTTTGCTGCGCATGATCGCCGGCCTGGAAAGCCTCAGCGGTGGTGAAATCCGCCTGGATGGGCAAGACATCGGCCATACCCCGGCGCACCTGCGTAACTTCGGCATGGTGTTTCAATCGCTGGCGCTGTTTCCCCACATGACCGTCGGCGAGAACATCGCCTATCCGCTGAAGCTTCGGGGTGTGGGCAAGGCCGAGCAACAAGCGCGGGTGGTGGAGTTGCTGGAACTGATCCAGCTCCAGGCGATGATCGACCGGCCCGTGGCCAAACTGTCCGGCGGCCAACGCCAGCGCGTGGCGATTGCCCGGGCCATTGCTGCCCGGCCGAAGATCCTCTTGCTGGACGAACCGCTGTCGGCCCTGGACGCCAAGCTGCGCGAGTCGATGCAAGTGGAAATCCGCCAACTGCAGCAGCGGTTGAACATCACCACGATCCTGGTGACCCATGATCAGCGCGAAGCCATGACCATGGCCGACATCGTCGTGGTGCTGGGGGAACATCGGGTGCAACAGGTCGGTACGCCGATCGAGATCTACCGGCACCCGGCCAATGAGTTCGTCGCCGACTTCATCGGCTCTGGCAACATTTTTCCGGCGACCACCCTGGGCAACGGGCGAGTGGGGCTGCCGGGTGGCGATGCGCTGGAGGTGCCGGCCAGCGATAGCCTCAAGGTTGGCGAAAAGATCAAGCTGCTGGTGCGCCCCGAAGACCTGCAACTGTCCGCGCCCCAGGCCACGGTGGGCAACCGGTTGCTGGGCAAGGTCACGTTCGTGCGCGACATCGGTGCGACGATCGAGACCACGGTGGAGTGTTCTGGAATCTCGTTCACGGCACTGAGCACGCCGTGCCAGGGCATGGACCTGGGCATCGGGCATGCGGTGTCGGTGACCATACCGGCGCAGGCATGTCGGGTGCTCGCTGCCTGATTTCAAAAGGCAATGCAAACCCAGATCAAACCGTCATCCGCAACCGCGCCAAGTCCCGCAACGGCGGCGCGCCGAACAATCGGCTGTACTCGCGGCTGAACTGCGAAGGGCTTTCATAACCCACCCGATAGCCCGCCGCCGAAGCTTCCAGCCCTTCGGCCAGCATCAGCCGCCGGGCTTCCTGCAAGCGCAGTTGCTTCTGGTATTGCAGCGGGCTCATGGCGGTCATGGCCTTGAAGCGGTGGTGCAGGGTCGAGACGCTGAGGTTCACTTCCCGGGCCAGGTCATCGATGCGCAGCGGCTGTTCGAAATGGCCGTTGAGCCATTTGATCGCCTGGCTGATGCGATGGCTCTGACTGTTGGCGATGGCGATTTCGTACAGCCGATAACCCTGGGGACTGCGCAGCAGACGATAGAGGATTTCCCGGCGAACCAGCGGCGCGAGCATGGCGATGTCTTTCGGCGTATCGAGCAACCGTGCCAGGCGCAGTACGGCGTCGAGCATTGGCGTGTCCAGGCGTTCGACATACAGCCCGCGCCCGGCGGGGCGGGTCGGTACGCCCAGGGGGCCGGCGTCGGCGATCAATGCGGTGATTTCCGCCGGGTCGATGTCCAGGCGCAGGGCCAGGATGGGTTGCTCGGGCGAAACGTCGGCAACGCAACCACTCAACGGCATCGAGACCGAGACCACCAGGTAATGGAGTGGGTCGTAGTTGAACAACTCATCCGCCAGGCGCACCTGTTTGCTGCCCTGGGCCATGATGCACAGCGCCGGTTGCGCCAACACCGGGGCGAACTTATGCGGCTGGCTGTGCCGTGACAGATTCAGTGAGCCGATGGCCGTGGCGTAGCTTCCGTCTTCGCTGGTGTTGCGGTCGATGATCGATGCCAGTTCGGCGCGCTGTTGTTCCAGATACGTGTCCAGTGGGACGTGGGCGTGGTCGAGTGGCGACATGCCGGGATCCTCAAGCGATAGGGAGCGATGAACAAAAGCTTATGTTTGTGCAAGGCACAGCGATAGCAACATCCTGTTGAAAGCTTGCCTGATCCTGCACGACGCAAAGGGCCATGACGCTGCAATGCTGTGGAAACTTGCTTGAAACCTTTTGTTTCAACTTCCCGGGTTTCGACCGGATCGATAGCAAATTTTATGATACCGACGCGCAGGATCGTGCAATGGGTCGGCAGGAATCGACTAACGAAACTGGCAGGGCGGCGCTTAACCTTTGATCCTGTCGCGGCCTGTCCCCGGCTGCACAACGGATGACCTGGGAGGGTTGAACATGTCTACACAGATCCCCGTCAGTCACATGGCTTTTGTCCGGGCCCGCGTCGGTTGCTCCAAGCAACTGGGCGCACGCCTGAGTACGCTGATCGCGCCTTCGCGCCAGGCCCCCGGTTGCCTGTACTTTGCCTTGCAGCATTCGCAGTGCGATGCCGATTTGTGGCTGGTGTCCGGGCTTTGGGTCAATCAGGCGGCCATGGATGCCTACTTCAATTCCCCGGCCATGGCGATATTTGCCGAGCTGGTGCAAGACCTGGTGGTGAGCAGCCTGGATTTCCATACGTTCCGCGACGTGTCCGCCGCCCAGGCGACCGAAGGGTGCCTGGCGCAGGTACACAAACTGGCTGGTTGAAGGTTTAATGAGCGTCATTTTCCACCGCCAGGATGCACAAGACATGGCACGTAAAGCCTTTGAAACCTTTGAAGCTGTTTCCGCTGTAATCCCCAAAGAAGGCGGCGGCTACCATGCCGCCATCGCCACCAAGGCCATCGGTGGTTCCGGTGCGCCGCGTTTCAACAAGATCCTTGAAGAGCAAACCTTCGAGACCGCGGTCAAAGCCGATGAAGCGGCAGCCCTGCAGCTGACCCACCTCAAAGGTGTCGACGACGAGGGCGGGTTGGTCTGGTAGCGGCACGATCACCCGGTAGGGCTTTTGTGGCGAGGGAGCTTGCTCCCGCTGGGCTGCGAAGCGGCCCCCCGGTTTGTCTGACACACCGCAAGGGGACGCTGCGCGTCCAGCGGGAGCAAGCTCCCTCGCCACAGGTTGCTGTTTCTTCTTGAGAGCCGTGTCGCTTACTTCGGGCGATGCATCTTGAACAACGCCTCAGGCCCCAGCTGGAAATAATCCGCCGGCCCGCCACCGCGCAAGATCGGCTCGGCGGCGGCGGTGTCGTACACCCCGTCTTTCAACAACCACTTGGCGATATGCACGGCGACCACTTCGCCGAGGATCAGCCAGCTTGGCACGAGCCCTTTGTCCGCTCGCTGCAGTTGAATAATCTGCGTGACCTTGCATTCGAAGGACACCGGGCTTTCGGCGACGCGTGGAACCTGGATTACCCGTGATGGGGCGGCCGTCAAACCCGCCAGTTCGAACTCATTGACCTCTGGGGCGACCATCGCGCAGCTCTGGTTCATCTGCTCGGCCAGCGGGCGCGTGGCCAGGTTCCAGGCGAACTCGCCGGTCTGTTCGATGTTGTTCAGGCTGTCTTTGCGCCCAACGCTGGAGAACCCGATGATCGGTGGAATGTAGTTGAAGGCGTTGAAAAAACTGTAGGGCGCAAGGTTCAGGCGGCCTTCGGCATCCTGGGACGAAATCCAGCCAATGGGGCGCGGGCCAACGATGGCGTTGAATGGGTCGTGGGGTAGGCCGTGGCCGTTGGCGGGTTCGTAGAAGTGGATGTCATCGGGCATGGTTGAAGAAGGTCCTGCGGTGGGCTTTCAAAGGGATTGGAAGATAGTGCAGGGCCGCGCTGTTTTTGTCAGCACCCTGGGACACTGTGGGAGCAGGCTGCTCGCGAATGCGCAGGTTCAGACACATAGATGTCGACTGACATACTGTCTTCGCGAGCAAGCCCGCTCCCACAATTTGATGAGTGGCGATAACAAAACCACTGGCGGTCTTCCTTTTTCCATAGCCCATGAATAACTAAGCCCGGCCGAAGCCGGGCTGTGAGGGTGTCGTTCTCGGGTTAGCTGATGGCAGCAGTGTTAGTGCGGTCGAAGCCATCTTCGGCAACGGTGGCGCCGTTAGTGCGGTCGAAGCCATCTTCGGCAACGGTGGCGCCGTTAGTGCGGTCGAAGCCATCTTCAGCAACGGTGGCGCCGTTAGTGCGGTCGAAGCCGTCTTCAGCAACGGTGGCGCCGTTAGTACGGTCGTAACCATCAGATGCGACGGTGGCGGCGCTCGTACGGTCATAACCATCGGCGGCGATGGCCGAGCTGGTGCGGTCGAAACCGTCGGCAGCAAAGGTGTTGGCAGCCAGTACGGAAAGGGTCAGGGCGATGATCAGTTTGGTTTTCATGGTCGTGCTCCAGAATGTTTGGCGTTAGCGCCTTGGGTGTGGAGTTGATATTACGCTTGTTAATTTGATTAAAAAGCGCAAAAAAATGCTCAAATAAATCGATAAAATCGATGTGTTAGCCGTTGCAGCAGAGCGGTCAATGAGGCCATTGCCGGCGTATTCGAGTGGCGTTCTGTTGAGGATGAGGGTGAAGGTCAGGCATTAACCAGGGATTAATGTCAGAAAGATCTTTAGCCAGGAACGAAAAAAGGGGCGAACCCTGTCAGGTTCGCCCCTTTTTGTTTGTACGACTTGGAGGTCAGTCGGTCACGATCCGTGAATGCTTGCGGGTGTCTTTCATGGTGATGTACACCAGCAGCGATACGGCGATGCAGGCCGTCACGTACCAGTAGTAACCGGTTTCCATGCCGATGCTCTTGAACCATAGGGCGATGTATTCAGCGGTGCCGCCGAAGATCGACACGGTCAGTGCGTACGGCAGGCCGACGCCCAGGGCGCGGATTTCGGTGGGGAACAGCTCGGCTTTCACCACGGCGTTGATCGAGGTGTAGCCGCTGACGATGATCAGCGCGGCCATGATCAGGAAGAACGCACCCCACCAGGTCTGGATGGTGTGAAGGGTGGTGAGGATCGGCACGGTGAACAGCGTGCCGAGGATGCCGAAGGCGATCAGGATCGGCCGGCGACCGATCTTGTCCGACAGCCCGCCGATCACCGGTTGCAGGCACATGAACAGGAACAGCGTGGCGGCGGAAATGGTGGTGGAGTCGGAGATGCTCATGCCGACGGTGTTCACCAGGTATTTCTGCATGTAGGTGGTGTAGGTGTAGAACGCCAGCGTGCCGCCCATGGTCAAGCCGACCACGGTCATCAGTTCCTTGGGATGGCGCAGCAAGGTGCGCATGGCGCTTTCCTTGGCTTTTTCCTTCTTGGTGAACGACTCGGTTTCTTCCATGCCGCGCCGCAGGTACAGCGCCACGATCGCACACAGCGCGCCGATGGCGAACGGGATGCGCCAGCCCCAGGCATACAGCTGTTCGGTGGTGAGGAACTGTTGCAGCACGATCAGCACGCCGAGGGCGATGAGCTGGCCGGAGATCAGGGTCACGTACTGGAAGCTGGAGAAGAAGCCGCGACGTTCCTTGGTCGCCATCTCGCTCAGGTAGGTCGCCGAGGTGCCGTACTCGCCACCCACCGACAGGCCTTGGAGCAGGCGGGCAAACACCAGCAGGATCGGCGCACCGACGCCGATGGTTTCGTAGCTCGGGCTCAAGGCGATGATCAGCGAGCCGAAGCACATCAGGTACACCGAAGCCATCAACGCACGTTTGCGACCGGCGCGGTCGGCGTACAGGCCCATCAACCACCCGCCGATCGGGCGCATCAGGAAGCCCACGGCGAAGATCGCGGCGGTATTGAGCAATTGGGCGGTGGTGTCGCCCTTGGGGAAGAAGACTTTGGCGAAGTACAACGAGAAAGCGGCGTAGACGTACCAGTCATACCACTCGACCATGTTGCCGACCGAGCCGCTGAAGATCGATTTGATCCGGCTGGCGGTGGTTCTTTCACGGGCGGGCACGGCAGCCGACCCAAGGGGCAGGGCGTTGGAGTTATCCATTGAAGGATCCTTCGTTTAATTGTTTTTGTGGAGCGCGTGGGAACGCAGCCTGCCAGGGCTATAGCAGGAGCTGTGCCAGGTGGCAGAAGGCCGGTTTAGAGGGGGTAGTGACGTTGAATGAGCGGAAATCCGCTTGCTTTGGATTCGGCATGAGCGGGAATCCGCTTATGTTGATCGTTCCCACGCTGCGTGGGAATGCATCCCGTGACGCTCTGCGTCACCTCCGGAGCGTCCCTGGCGGCAGCGGGAGCGTGGGAGCGATCAACACCCTACAAAAACATCTCCCGACTCAACCCATGGCGTTGCATCTTTTCATTGAAGGTGCGGCGCGGCAGTTGCAGTTCTTCGAGCACGGCTTTCACATCGCCTTTGTGCCGCGTCAGGGCGGCGCGCAGGCATTGGGCTTCGAAGGCTTCCTGCTGGGCCGCGAGAGACTGGCCCGGCTCCGTCTCCAGGGCCTGTGGTTGATCGAGCCCCAACACCTGGCGTTCGGCGACATTGGCCAGCTCTCGCACGTTGCCCGGCCAGTCGTGGCTGAGCAGGTGGCTCAATTGCGGGCCGCTCAGGGGCGCGGCGGCGCGACCCAGGCGTTCGGCGGCGCTGTGGGTGAAATGCTCGAACAGTAGGGGAATGTCCTCGCGCCGTTCTCGCAGCGGCGGCAGGCGCAGCTCGGCGATGTTCAAGCGATAGGCCAGGTCTTCGCGAAAACGCCCGGCCCGGGCTTCGTCCAGCAGGTCGGGCTTGGTGGCGGCGATGATGCGCAGGTCCACCTGGATGCTCTGGTTGGAACCCAGGCGTTCGAGCTTCTGTTCCTGCAACACCCGCAGTAACTTGACCTGTTGGGCCAGGGGCATGCTCTCGATTTCATCGAGGAACAGCGTGCCGCCGTTGGCGTATTCGAGCTTGCCGATGCGCTTGCCCTGGGCGCCGGTGAAGGCGCCGCTTTCGTGACCGAACAGCTCCGCTTCGAACAGCGCTTCGGGAATGGCTGCGCAGTTCAACGCGACGAAGGGCTTGCTCGCCCTCGTGCCGAAGTCGTGCAGGCAACGGGCGACCAGTTCCTTGCCGCTACCGGTTTCGCCGCGGATCAACACGTTGACCGGCAGTGCGGCCAGGTCCAGCACCTGGCGCCGCAGGTTTTGCAACGCACGGGAAACGCCCAGCAGCGTGCCATCGAGGCGGGCCCGGGCGTCGGCTTGTTCATGCAGGCGACGGTTTTCCAGGACCAGGGTGCGCTTGTCCAGGGCCCGGCGCAGGCTGCCGAGCAGGGCTTCGGGGCTGAAGGGTTTTTCCAGGAAGTCGTAGGCGCCGTCACGCATGGCCTCCACAGCCATGGGCACGTCGCCGTGGCCGGTCAACAGAATCACCGGCAGGTCCGGGTCGCGGCGGCGTACTTCGGCCAGTAGCTCCAGGCCGCTGAGGCTGGGCATGCGCACGTCGCTGAGGATCACCCCGGGGAAATGCTCCGGCAACCGGGCCAGGCATTCGTCGGCGCGGCTGAACAACTGCACCTGGAACCCCGACAGGCTCAACCATTGCTCGACGGCACTGCGGATGCTGCCTTCGTCATCCACGACCATGACTGAATCAAGCATGCAGTTGGGCCTCCTGATCGATGGGCAAGGTCACGCAGAATACTGCGCCATGTTCGTGATTGTCTGCCGTCAGCCGCCCGCCGGATTCATGAATGATCGCGAAGGAAACCGCCAGCCCCAAGCCCAAGCCGTCGCCTACCGCCTTGGTGGTGAAAAACGGATCGAACACCTGGGCCAGGTGTTCCTCGGCGATCCCGCTGCCGCTGTCGCTGACGGTCAGGCGCCACAATTGCTCATCGGCCTCCAGGCGCACTTCCAGGCGCTTGATGGGTTGCTCGGCCATGGCGTCGAGGGCATTGCGCAGCAGGTTGATCAACACTTGTTCGAGGCGGATCGCATCGCCGCGCACCCAGGCCGGTCGAGTCAGGTGCAACACGGTGCTGATCTGTTCGTCGCGCAGGCGCGTGTCCAGCAATTGCAGCGCCTGGTCGACCACCGCCGCCAGGTCCAGGCGTTCGCGCAGGCCGCTGGGGCTTTTGCGGGCAAATGTTTTCAAGTGGCCGGTGAGGGCGGCCATACGCGTCAGCATGTCGTCCACCGGCTTGAGGGCCTTGTAGGCGTCATCGACCCGACCGTGATCGAGCAATAAGCGCAGGGTCGCCAATTGCATGCGCTGGGCGGTCAAGGGCTGGTTGATTTCATGGGCCAGGGCCGCCGACATCTGCCCCAGTGCCGCCAGCTTGGCCGATTGCACCAACCCGTCCTGGGCCGTGCGCAGATCCCGGGTACGTTCTTCGACCAACCGTTCGAGCTCTTCGCGGCTGCGCTGGCGCAACCTTGCCAGGCGCCAGCGCTGGTTGAGAAACAGCAGCAGGAACACCAGCGCCAGCCACGAACCGGCGGCCGCGAGCCCGGCATTACGGCGGTCTTCGAAGGCGATCTGCGGACGGCGCAGCAAGTGCAGCGTCCAGCCTTCGGCGGTCAGCGGCAAGGATTCCCACAGGTAGTCCGCCGAGCCATCGGGCGTCTCGACCCGGGCCAGATGGCTATTGTCGTCAAAGCGCCGCAACGTTTCGTAAGCCAGCGGTTGCAACGGTTGTTTGTCGTATTGACGGGTGGCCTTGAGCTCGGCGCGGTCGCTGTCGCTCAGCGGCTGCAAGTGGCGATAACGCCAGCCTGGGCGGTTGGCGATGAAGATGATGCTCCGGGCATCGCTGACCAGCAGAGTGTCGCTGCCCTGGCGCCATTCGCGTTCCAGCTCCGGAAACTCCAGCTTTACCACCATCGCGCCGAGGAACTCGCCGTTGTCGTCGGTCACGGCGCTGGAGAGGAAGTATCCCGGGATGCCGCTGGTCACGCCCACCGCATAAAAACGTCCGGTGCCCTGGGTGCGGGTCTGGAGGAAATACGGACGAAAGCCATAGTTGTGCCCGACATAGCTGCTGGGCAGGCGCCAGTTGCTGGCCGCGACGGCCAAGCCTGTGTGGTCGAGCAATTCCAGGGTGGATGACTGGGCGGCGCCATTGATCCGTTCCAGCTTGCGGTTCAACACATCCTGCTGCGCCGCGCCGACCGGTCCCTTGAGGGCCGAACGTAACTCCGGGTCCAGCGCCAGCACGGCGGGCAGGGCGCGATAGCGCTCGATCAGGGTGTGCAACGAATTGGCGTACAGCGCCAACTGCTGGTTGGCACGGCTGGCGTCTTCTTCCAGGGCCACGCGTTCGGCGTGGCGCACGGCGAGGGTGGCGGCAACGGCTGCGCCGGTGAGGATCAGCAAGGTGTACAACGACAGACGCAAGGTACGGGTAGTTGGCAGCATGCTGGTGTGAACAGTTGCAAGTCGGGCGGGCACGATAGCATGGCGGTTGCGAAGACGGCTGCACATCCATATTCAAGGTGTCATTCATTGTGGCGAGGGCGCTTGCTCCCGCTGGGCTGCGTAGCAGACCCTTTTGTGAGCGCTACGCGCTCAAGCGGGAGCAAGCTCCCTCGCCACGGTTTGCACAAAAAAAAAGGCCGGTGGGCTTGTCGCCCACCGGCCTTTTTTACAGCAGCAAAGTGCCTGTTACTGCACTTCCACCGCCAGGCTGTCACTGATCTTCTTTTGCCAGATGGCAGGACCGGTGATGTGCACCGACTCGCCTTTGCTGTCGACCGCAACGGTCACCGGCATGTCCTTGACCTCGAACTCGTAGATCGCTTCCATCCCCAGTTCGGCGAACGCCAGGACCTTGGATTTCTTGATCGCCTGGGCCACCAGGTAAGCGGCACCGCCGACGGCCATCAGGTAGACGGCCTTGTTGTCCTTGATCGCTTCGATGGCGGTCGGGCCGCGCTCGGATTTGCCGATCATGCCCAACAGGCCGGTCTGCTCGAGGATCTGGCGGGTGAACTTGTCCATCCGCGTGGCCGTGGTCGGGCCGGCCGGGCCGACGACTTCGTCGCCTACCGGGTCGACCGGGCCGACGTAGTAGATGAAGCGGCCCTTGAGGTCCACCGGCAAGGTTTCACCCTTGTTCAGCATTTCCACCATGCGCTTGTGCGCCGCGTCGCGGCCGGTGAGCATCTTGCCGTTGAGCAGCACGGTTTCGCCCGGTTTCCAGCTCTGGACTTCTTCCGGGGTCAGGGTGTCGAGGTTCACGCGGCGAGCCGACGGGCCGGCTTCCCAGACGATTTCCGGGTAGGCGTCCAGCGGTGGCGCTTCCAGCGACGCCGGGCCGCTGCCGTCGAGCACGAAGTGGGCGTGACGGGTGGCGGCGCAGTTGGGGATCATGCACACCGGCAGCGAAGCGGCGTGGGTCGGGTAGTCCATGATCTTCACGTCGAGCACGGTGGTCAGGCCACCCAGGCCCTGGGCGCCGATGCCCAGTTGGTTGACCTTCTCGAACAGCTCCAGGCGCATCTCTTCGATACGGTTCTGCGGGCCGCGCGCCTTGAGCTCGTGGATGTCGATGGATTCCATCAACACTTCCTTGGCCATCACCGCAGCTTTCTCGGCGGTGCCGCCGATGCCGATACCGAGCATGCCCGGTGGGCACCAGCCGGCACCCATGGTCGGCACGGTTTTCAGTACCCAGTCGACGATGGAGTCGGACGGGTTGAGCATGGCCATCTTCGACTTGTTCTCGGAGCCGCCGCCCTTGGCCGCCACGTCCACTTCCACGGTATTGCCGGGGACGATGGAGTAGTGGATGACTGCCGGGGTGTTGTCCTTGGTGTTTTTGCGGGCGCCTGCCGGGTCGGCGAGGATGGACGCACGCAGGACGTTTTCCGGCAGGTTGTAGGCGCGACGCACGCCCTCGTTGATCATGTCGTCCAGGCTCATGGTCGCGCCGTCCCAACGCACGTCCATGCCCACGCGCACGAACACGGTCACGATGCCGGTGTCCTGGCAGATCGGCCGGTGGCCGGTGGCGCACATGCGCGAGTTGATCAGGATCTGCGCCATGGAGTCACGGGCCGCCGGCGATTCTTCGCGCAGGTAGGCCTCGTGCATCGCCTGGATGAAATCCACGGGGTGGTAGTAGGAAATGAACTGCAAAGCGTCGGCAACGCTCTGTATCAGGTCATCTTGCTTGATCACGGTCATGAGTCGCGCTCCTCTCTAAAGACGGGAACATTCAATAAGGTGCCGGCCGCTTGGGTGCATCGGTCGACGGGCGGCACCTCTATAAGGCACGCCGGGCATGCTGGCGCGACGCTAAAAAGGCGCGGCAGTATATCGCAGGCCGGCACCCTGTGGGAGCGAGCTTGCTCCCGATCACGACGGATTGATGAGGGAAGTGAAACCTGTGGCGAGGGAGCTTGCTCCCGCTGGGCTGCGTAGCGGCCCCCTGGTTTGTCTGACACACCGCAAGGGGACGCTGCGCGTCCAGCGGGAGCAAGCTCCCTCGCCACGGGGACCAGGACGACCTACGGATGCGTCAATCTGGGCCATTGCTTTGACGCCATTTTTCTGCTCCAGAATTGAATGGTCATTTGTCCTACACGCCACTAAAGTGGCGTCTGGCCTGTAGCGTAGGACGCCTCCTGTCAGTTTCCTTTCCCATGGTGAGTCAACGATTGACCCATAACGCCATTCAACGTCTTTTGCTGAAACGCTTCGCTTTGGCGGCAGCGACGTACGCGCTGGCACTGGTTTTATTGTGGCTGGCATTTTTCAGTGGTCATTACCTCGATTCGTTGCGCGGTGTCATCATCGGCAGCGTGTTGGTCGTGCTGTGCCAGGCTGGGCTGTTCGCGCTGTTTATCACGGATCGTAACCTGCGCTTCGCCGACCCCAGCCTTACCGAAGCGCAGGTGTTGATCGGCCTGGGCTGGCAGACCTGGATGATGGCGCACCTGGACCAGGCTCGGGGCGTGTTCCTGGTGTTTTATGTATTGATCCTGCTGTTCGGGCTGTTTCATCTGTCGCGCCGGGCCTTCGTGCGCTGCGCGACGCTGGTGTTCATCAGCTTCGCCGCTATTACCCTTTGGGACGGTTACTTCTTCAGGCTTCCCGATCCCACCTTGGCCGGGTTGCAGGTGGCCGTGCTGTTTCTGGTGCTGGTGTGGCTGGTGTTTTACGCCCGCTACGTCCAGATATCACGTCAGCGCATGCGCCAGCGGCGGTTTGCCCTGCAGGCGCACCAGGACACCTTGCGCGGGATGATGCGCCAGCTCGAAGACCTGGTGGCCACCGACGAGCTGACCGGGCTGTTCAATCGCCGCCACTTCCTGCGCCTCGCTTCGCGCGAACTCAACACCCTCAGGCCCGGCATCGCCCATGGCCTGGCCCTGATCGACCTCGACCATTTCAAGCGCATCAACGACCTGCACGGCCACGCCGCCGGCGATCAGGTGCTGCAGGCATTTGCCGCGGTCGCCACAGCGTGCCTGCGCGAGGGCGATGTATTGGCCCGTTATGGTGGCGAGGAGTTCGTCATGCTGCTGCCTGCCTGCGACCCCCAGCGCCTGACGGCCTGCTGTGAAAGGCTGCGGCTGGCATTCACAGAAGTCGAGCTGATCGGTCTGCAGGTCGGCGCCCTCAGCTTGTCGGCGGGCATGACGATGCTGGGAATGGGCGATGACCTGGACAACGCGTTGCAGCGTGCCGACCAGGCCCTGTACCGTGCCAAGCGAGACGGCCGCAATCGGTGCGCTGCCGCCTGGGAGAACGTCGATGCCTGAACTGACAGTCGCCGGTCGGCAATGGACGGTGGCGGTGGGCAGTAACCTGCTGGACGCCTTGAACGGTGCAGGCGTGGCGGTGCCCTACAGTTGCCGCGCCGGCAGTTGCCACGCCTGCCTGGTGCAGTGTGTGGGCGGTGATGTGCGCGACAGCCGCCCCGACGCCCTGAGCCCGACGCAGCGCGACCAGGGCTGGCGGCTGGCCTGCCAATGCCAGGTGGTCGAGGATGTGCAGATCCACACCTTCGACCCGCAACGTGACGGCCAGGCCGCTCAGGTGGCGGCGGTGGATTGGCTTGGTGGCGATGTGCTGCGCTTGCGCATCACCCCCAAGCGGTCGCTGCGTTATCAGGCCGGGCAGCATCTGGTGCTGTGGGCCGGCGACGTGGCCCGGCCGTATTCCCTGGCGAGCCTGCCCGAGGAAGACCGTTTCCTGGAATTCCACCTCGATTGCCGCGAGCCCGGTCAATTCATTGATGCGGCCCGGCGGATGAAGGCCGGTGATCCGATCCGCCTGGGCGAGTTGCGCGGCGGTGCCCTGCATTACGACCCCGACTGGCACGCCCGGCCGCTGTGGCTGCTCGCCGCCGGCACTGGCCTGGCGCCGCTGTTCGGCTTGCTGCGCGAAGCCTTGCGTCAGGATCACCAAGGCGCGATTCGCCTTATTCACGTGGCCCATGATGCGGCCGGGCATTACCTGGCCAAACCCCTGGCGGCGCTGGCGGCCAAGCACCCAAACCTCACCGTGGAACTGTTGACCGCGGCCGAGGCGCCGTCCGCCTTGGCGCAACTGCGGCTTGTTTCACGGCAAACCCAGGCCTTACTCTGCGGCCATCCCGACCGGGTCGAGGCCTTTGCCAAACGCTTGTACCTGGCCGGCTTGCCGCGCAACCAACTGCTGGCCGACGTCTTCCTGCCCCGTGGTTGAGCGCTGATTTCCAGACGCGAGACCGACCATGACCCCAACCCTGTTGCTCGACCGAGAACGCGGCCTGCTGACGGTGCGCTTGAACCGTGCGGAAAAGAAAAACGCCCTGACCCGGGCCATGTACAGTCAGCTGGCCCAAGCCCTGGCGATGGCCGATACTGACCCGCAGATTCGCGCAGTGCTGCTCACCGGCTCCAGCGACTGCTTCACCGCCGGCAACGACATCGTCGACTTCCTCGAGCAACCACCGAACGACCTCGATAACCCGGTGTTCCAGTTCATGCTCAGCCTGCTCGATTGCCGCAAACCGGTGATCGCCGCCGTGGCCGGGCCGGCGGTGGGCATCGGCACCACGTTGCTGTTGCATTGCGACCTGGTCTACGTCAGCCGGGACGCGCGGCTGCGCATGCCGTTCGTCAACTTGGGGCTATGCCCGGAATTCGGCTCCAGCCTCATCCTGCCACGGTTGCTGGGCCAGGCCAGGGCCGCGCAATTGTTGCTGTTGGGCGAGGGCTTCAGTGGCGAACAAGCGGTCGCCTGGGGCATTGCCACCGAGGCAATGGACAGTGGCGAGGCGGCATTGGCCAAGGCGCGGGAGGTGGCGTTGCGCTTCGAATCGTTGCCGGCTGAAGCGGTGAGTATCAGCAAGCAACTGATGAAAGCGCCGGACCGGGAACTGTTGCGCAAGGTGATTGAAGCAGAGGGCAAGCTGTTCACCCAGCGGCTGCGTTCGCCCGAGGCGGTTGCGGCGTTGTCGGGGTTTATCAACAGGCAATAAGTTCTGCAGGGGCCAGTTCAGGCACTACATTCCCCAAGGGCAAAAACCAAAAAGCCCCGCCATTCACATGGCAGGGCTTTTGTTTTTCAGCGCTCGGTCACTCAGACCATCGGGTCGCCAACATGCAGGATTTTCATCCCGTTGGTGCCGCCGATGGTGTGGTAGCTGTCGCCTTTGGTCAGGATGACCCAGTCACCGGTCTGCACCACGCCGCGCTTGACCAGTTCATCCACCGCCGCCTGGCTGACTTCGCCCGGTTGCAGGGCGGCCGGGTCGAACGGCACGGTGTAGACGCCACGGAACATGGCGGCGCGAGCCTGGGTTTCGCGGTGCGGGGAGAATGCGTAGATCGGCACCGAGGAACGGATGCGCGACATGATCAACGGTGTGTAGCCACTTTCGGTCAGGGCGATGATCGCCTTCACGCCCGGGAAATGGTTGGCGGTGTACATCGTCGCCAGGGCGATGCTCTCGTCGCAGCGCTCGAAGGTCTTGCCGATGCGGTGGCTGGAGGTCTTGCTGGTCGGGTGCTTTTCAGCGCCGATGCAAATACGCGCCATGGCTTGCACCGCTTCGAGCGGGTAGAGGCCCGCGGCGCTTTCGGCCGAGAGCATCACGGCGTCGGTGTAGTCCAGTACGGCGTTGGCTACGTCGGACACTTCGGCGCGGGTCGGCATCGGGTTCTGGATCATCGACTCCATCATCTGGGTCGCGACGATCACCGCTTTGTTGTGGCGGCGTGCGTGCAGGATGATCTTCTTCTGGATACCCACCAGCTCAGCGTCGCCGATTTCCACGCCCAGGTCGCCACGGGCCACCATCACGGCGTCGGAGGCCTTGATCAGGCCGTCGAGGGTTTCGTCGTCGGCGACGGCTTCGGCGCGCTCGATCTTGGCCACCAGCCAGGCAGTACCGCCGGCTTCGTCGCGCAGTTGACGGGCGTATTCCATGTCGGCGGCGTCACGTGGGAAGGACACGGCCAGGTAATCGACTTCCATCTCTGCGGCCAGCTTGATGTCGGCCTTGTCTTTTTCGGTCAGGGCCGGTGCGGTCAGGCCACCACCGCGACGGTTGATGCCTTTGTGGTCCGACAGCGGGCCGCCGATGGTCACGACGCAGTTCAGTTCGGTGGCAGTGGCGGTCTCGACGCGCATCACCACGCGACCGTCGTCGAGCAGCAACTCGTCGCCCACGCCGCAGTCCTTGACCAGGTCCGGGTAGTCGATACCCACCACCTGTTGGTTGCCTTCGGTCAGCGGATGGCTGGTGGAGAAGGTGAAGGTGTCACCAATCTTCAGCTCGATGCGCTTGTTGGCGAATTTGGCGATGCGGATCTTCGGGCCTTGCAGGTCGCCCAGCAGGGCAACGAAACGGCCGTGCTTGGCGGCGAGGTCGCGCACCAGCTTGGCACGTGCCTTGTGTTCTTCGGGGGTACCGTGGGAAAAGTTCAGGCGGGCGACGTCCAGGCCAGCCAGAATCAGCTGTTCGAGAACTTCCGGCGAATTACTGGCCGGGCCAAGGGTAGCGACGATTTTGGTGCGACGGACGGACATGCAAGACTCCTCAAGTTCAAGCGCCAGCGAAGGCTACTATGCTCTTTGGGTGTAGTCATTGTTCATATGCACTACTTTTTCGTTTGTTTTTCGAAATGAACATTCCTGAAAATTTTCACACCTCGTTAAAGCCTGCCACAGGCTCTTGTGGCGAGGGAGCTTGCTCCCGCTGGGTTGCGAAGCGACCCCAAACAAGTTGAACCCGGGCTGCCTGATACACCGAGGGGCCAGGTTTCAGGGCTGCTGCGCAGCCCAGCGGGAGCAAGCTCCCTCGCCACGGGGTGTGTGCCAGCCATGGCAAGCGTTTTCAGGCTGAAGATTTTCCCAGCCAGGTCGATACAGAGCTCAAGACAGGAGAACCTCCCATGCGATTCGTGCTTTTTGTTGCCCTGGCCCTGAGCGTCACGGGCTGCACCCGTTGGTCGATGAACCATCACATGAACCTGGCCTACAAGGCCTATGACCGCGGCAATTGCGAGCAGGTCATGCTCGAACTGTCCCAGGTCGACCGCGCCAGTCGCGCCCGTCGCTACATGCAGCCGGAAGTCTCGATGCTGCGCGGACAGTGCCTGGAGCGGCAGAAGCTGTTTGTCGATGCGGCGCAGACCTACCAGTTCATCATCACGCAATACCCTAACAGTGAATACGCCTTCCGCGCCCGCGCCCGGCTCGAGACCTTGCAGAGCTTGGGCCATTACCCGACCCGCAGCGCGTCGGCGATCCGCCCGACGGCGTCCTGACAGGCTCATCAAGCCATGGGCCGGGGGCGATCCCTGGCCACAAGCCCCCCGGGTATTTTTGTTTATGAAAGGTGTGCGCACGGACTGGCTGCCACACGACCATGAGCTATATTTGTACAAATCGTCATTAGAGCTAAATCTCTAACTTCAAGCGGCACCTGTGACCGGCAGCACTAGGCTTGAACGCTTGCGAGCGTCTGGCACCGGGATCGGGGAGAGCGAGCTGGCGTGTGCTCGTTCCGAAGTATTAGGTTGCCCCGATTCGGGGTCGTTCAAAAAGCGATACAGGACATGTACAGAAAACGGCGCATCGAACGGCAGCAGCTGCCGTATTTCCTGAGAGTGTTTAATGGCGTCAACGGCAAGCCCATCGGTTTTTTGGGCAACGTTTCTGCAGATGGCCTGATGCTGATCAGCCATTTACCGTTGATGGTCGGTGCGGACTTTGACTTGCACCTGAAAATCCCTTCCGATGAGGGACCGCAGCAGAACATTGTGCTCAGGGCCAATTGCCTGTGGTGCCGCGAAGACGTGACGCCGCAGCATTTCGACGCCGGTTTCAGCCTGCAATGGGCGCCGCCGGAGTACGGGCAACTGATCAGCGCATTGCAGCAATATTTCAGTTTTTATCCGTTGCCGGAATCGGCCTGAGCCCCGGTCACTTTTGTTGGCGCAACACTTTGTGGGAGCGAGCAAGCTCGCTCCCACAGGTTTCTCATACACCTCTTCTAGCGCTGAACCTTCGCTTCGTTATCCAGCATCTTCTCCAGCAACAACACCCCCATCTCGCCCATCTGGTGAATTGCCAGGGCCAGATTGCGCGGGGCGCCTTCCAGGTCTTCCGATAAATCCAGGATCAGTGTGCTCACCGAGCAGAAGGTTTCGTAGGTGTGCGCGAGCATGCCTTCGGGGTCGGCGTCAGGGGCGACGATGAAGTAATCCGGTTGTTTGGCAGGCTTCTTGTCGGGTTGGCCGTGGTTGGGCTTGAGGTAGTAGTCCAGGGCTCTTTGGGCGGCTTCGTCGAGCTTTCCGGGATCGAGGGTTTCGTGGGGGGAGAGCGGGTCGGGATGGGGTGGATTGGGGGTTGGTTTGATCATGGTGATTTCCCTTAAATGATGCCTTGACCACTTCGCGACTAAACGAAGGGTGGCGGCTGTACGCAGGTTAGTCGACCGGGGAAGTGTCACCAAAAACCGGCGCGCCGAAGCGCCCTGCGCACAGCCACCATCAAGAGCAGGGATAGGGAGACCTGACTGATGGAAACGCAATGCATCTTGGTAACACACCCCGGGCGACTAAACCCGATCGCTGGATATCAGCGACGCGAATCAAGTTACGGGGCAAGGCCAAGGCACACAAGCCGGCGGATTCTGGCGGATCTGTAGTCCGTTGCGCAAGGCGCTGTAGTCAGCTGGAGCTTTGCTGGCTCGCTGTAGGACCTATGCGGTCCCCGCCTTTTTCCATGCAAGATATTGCGTCACCAATTGCGCCCCCAACTCACTGGGGCGCGCATCCAGGGTCGGGATGCCATGGGCGCTCAGTTGCTGATGCAGTTCGGCCCGGGCATTCAAGTAGTCCACCGTTCCGCAATAGGCCAAGGCTTCAGGCAAGGTTTGCACCGGCGCCTGGCGCAACCGGTCGAGGGCTTCTTCCCGCAGGCTGGCCACCAGTACTCGATGCTGTTGGCCCAACCGTTTCACGGCCGCGAGCAGATCGGCGTCGTCCTCATCCCGCAAGTTGGTCACCAGCACCACCAGGGCCCGGCGTTTTTGCCGAGCCAGCAACTGGGTCACGGCTGCTTGGTAATCAGCGGGGCGCTGGCTGCTGTCGAGGTCGTACACGGTGTTGAGCAAGACGTTGAGCTGGCCCGGGCCTTTGACCGGGGCGAGGTAGCGGGGCTGATCACTGGCGAACGTGTTCAGGCCCACGGCATCGCCCTGGCGCAGCGCGGTGTAGCTGAGCAGCAGGCAGGCGTTGAGGGCGTGGTCGAAGTGCGACAGCTCGCCGTCCTGGCTGCGCATGCGCCGGCCGCAGTCGAGCATGAAGATGATCTGTTGGTCGCGCTCGTCTTCGTATTCCCGGGCAATCGGCGTGCGATGGCGGGCCGTAGCCTTCCAGTCGATCTGGCGCAGGCTGTCGCCCTCGCGAAATTCGCGCAGTTGATGAAATTCCTGGCCCTGGCCGCGCCGTTGCCGCTGACGGATGCCGAGTTGGCTGAGCCAGTTGTCCACCGCCAGCAGTTGACCGTCGTAGAGCCTGGCGAAATCCGGGTAGACCCGGGTCTCATCGAGCGCATCCAGCAGACGCTTGTCGGTCCACAGGCCCAATGGGCTCGGCAGGTTGATTTCGCAATGTTCGAAGGCGAAGTGCCCGCGCTCGAGCGGGCGCAGGCGGTAGCCGACCTGGCTGCGTTGGCCGGGTTGCAGCTCGACGGACAGGGGCAGGTTTTCGAAGTCCAGGCCATCTGGGACGTGATCGAAGACCTGCGCCTCCAGCGGTTGGGCAAAGTCATGGCTGATGTCCAAGCGGATTTCACCCCAGCGACCCAGGGCCAGGCTGCCGGGCATCTGCCGTTGTACCCGCGGCGAGGGCAGGCGCCTGACGCGCACCGCGTCGAGCAGCGCCAGCGCCAGCAAGGCCAGCAGCAAACCCCAGTTGATCGACAGCAGTGTCGCTGGCAGCGCCACGCCCAGTGCCCGCAGCGCGCCCAGCACAATGCCGAGGGCCAGCAGAAGCGCGAGCCAGATCAAGAGCAGGCGCGAGGGTTTCATGGGTGCATTCCCTCGCAGGGGGCGCTTGCCTTGGCAAAGGAATTTGCGGCTGTGAGGTTCCCCGTGGCGAGGGAGCTTGCTCCCGCTGGACGCGTAGCGTCCCCTTGCGGTGTGCCAGGCAAAGCCAGGGGGCTGCTTCGCAGCCCAGCGGGAGCAAGCTCCCTCGCCACAATGAGTCTCTCCATCATGAAATGCGTATTCACAAGCGCGGCGCCGGCACTTGATCGAGCAACTGCCCCAGCACCTGATCCACCGACAGCCCTTCGATGTCCAGCTCCGGCGCCAGCCGCACGCGATGGCGCAGCACCGCCAGGGCGCAACCCTTAATGTCGTCCGGCACGACGAACTCGCCGCCGCGCAACAACGCCCGGGCCCGGGCACACCGCACCAGGGCAATCGACGCGCGCGGTCCGGCGCCGAGGGTCAGGCCCGGCCAACTGCGGGTGGTGCGGGCCAGGCGTACGGCGTAGTCGAGCACCTGGTCGTCCATCGGCAGGTCGCTGGCAATGCGTTGCAGCGCTTGCACGTCCTTGGCCTGCAACACCACGCGCAGCGGTTGCACGTCGAGCATGTCGGCGCGGGTCGAGCGGCTGACCTGGCGCACCATGTCCAGCTCCTGGTCGGCGTCCGGATAGTCCATGCGCACCTTGAGCATGAAGCGGTCGAGCTCGGCTTCGGGCAACGGGTAGGTGCCTTCCTGTTCGATGGGGTTCTGGGTGGCGAGGACCATGAACGGCTGGCTGATGGGCAGGGCGCGGCCTTCGAGGGTGACCTGGCGTTCCTGCATGGCTTCGAGCAGCGCGGCCTGGGTCTTGGCCGGTGCGCGGTTGATCTCGTCGGCCAGCAGCAGGTTGGTGAACACCGGGCCCTTGCGCAGCTTGAACTGCTCGGTCTGCAAGTCGTACACCGCGTGCCCGGTGACGTCGCTGGGCATCAGGTCGGGGGTGAACTGGATGCGCGCGAACTCGCCGTTGAAACAGCGGGCCAAGGCCCGCACCAGCAAGGTCTTGCCCAGCCCGGGAACGCCTTCGAGCAGCACGTGCCCGCCGGCGATCAGCGCGGTGAGCACATCGTCGATCACCGCGCTCTGGCCGACCACCGCTTTGCGCAGCTCGGTGCGGATGGCCTGGGCCAACTGACTGGCGCGCTGACGCTGTTGGGCGGCGTGGGCCTGGCCGTCGACAGGTTCGTTCTGTTCAGTCGTCAATTCTGGAGTTCTCCTAACGGTTAAATCCTATTCCTATTAGATAAATCATCTAGTTACATGATCTAACCATTTCATGCTTTGCCATGACTGGGCGGTGACATCTGAGCCGCCGACATAACCTAGCCCATTTGGAAGTGCAGGTTTGGAAAGATCAACCCAGCGAAGCGTGCGGGCAAACCCGCCTCCACCGTGCGGGATCTGGGGGTCCTGCTGACCACAATCCCCGCGTCGATCAAGCGGCTCAGTTCCTCCGTGGCAAGCCGATCCTTCAAACCTGTGAACACCTTGAACTCTGCACGCGGCATCGCCCCTTGGGTGAGCAGCGCCAGCACGGCAGCTGCACTGGTATGCCTGATGCCGGCACGGCGAAGCTCAGGATCCGTTGAGAACACATGAACAACCTGCTCGCGCAGCTTGGCTGGGTTTAGCGAGGTCGTCATGTACTCAATCTGGTCGTGGCAGACATCGAGCATGAACTCGATGAAGTTGAAATAGTGACGCTGTGAGAGTTGGCCGCGCCCGTCATAGTCTCCTTCACGAGGACGATCAGCCAAAGCCAGGAAGCGATAGTACTCATCTTGCCTGCGAGCCAGGCCGCGGGACAGTGACCAGAGGAAAGGTTTTAGCCCGAGGTGAACCAGTTGCAGGTGGGTGAGCATCCGAATCACTCGACCATTGCCATCGAGGAAGGGGTGCACAAGCGCCACTCGGTGATGGCCTGCCAGGGCCGCGATCAGTTGGCGTCGCGGATCCTTTATTCGTCCGTAGTGCAACTGCAGATGCTCAAGCATGGGCAATACAACTGCAGCCGCTGGAGCGATATGCGCGCCGACCTGGACCTGTTCATCCTCTTCGACCCGCAGCCTGCCCGGTTCCATCATGCGCCCATCGCTCAGGGTCAGTTCCTGCGTGGAAGCATCTTTGAACAGTCGACGATGGATGGCCGCGATCAACCTGGGATCGAACATGGCAGAGAAATTATCCGCTGGCCGCATGCGAAGCAGCCGCTCCATCACCTCCTGCTGCGTCATGTGTTGTACGGCCAGCTCTTTGAGCTCTTTTCTTTCCCGTTTTGGTGTCGTGCGAGCAATCTGGAGGTCGGCGATCTCGGTTCGATGCCCTTCGATCAGGTTCGAGTAATAGGTATTGGTGATGCGCAACAGGCCCGCCAGTTGCTTCGATGTCTCATCGGCAAGTCGTCCGGCCAGAAATTCTGCCTTGCGGGGCAACTGATCCGCGGACTGAATGATCGAGTCGGGCAGATTTTCTGGCAGTACTGGGTCAAGGTACGTTTTCGAGGTGATCATCGTTTGATTCCGGCGCCCTTAAACGGCTACTTACTCGGTGATTCCTGCGGAAATTTATGCGGAAAACAAAATCGGCTACAGCGCCGGTTATTACTAGGCTTGGTAACGCCGTACGATAGATGAATTCGAGTGTTCTTGCGGATTTATCTGCGGAAAACTCATAAGGCATTCCTAAGGGTTTGCAAATGGGCGACCTGGCGGCAGAACTCTGCGCGGGACATGCGCTGTTTCGGCCGGGGGCTCAAGGCCTGGCTGATGGCTCGCGTGGGCTGGCGGGTCAGGCGGGCGAGTACCTGCCATTGTTCGGCGACGGCCAGTTGTTCGAAGCCTGGGTGAAGATGACGTGCCCGGCGCAGTACGTCTTGTTGCAAGGCATGCAACAGGTACGCCTGGCCGTTGTGGCGCAGGTGGAAACCGGCGCCGGCCTGCACATGCTCTTCCAACTGACGCCGCGCCTTGGGCGCCGGTTGTTGCAGTGGGCCATGGCGTACCGCCGAGCGCCAGAGCCATAGCGCAACCAGAGCCAGCAGGGCCACCAGTGCCTGGGGGAAATAGCGCAGCAGCAAGGTCAGCAGGTCGTCGTGGTCGGTGTTGAACAGCAGGGTGACGTCCGTGTCGGCGCTCAAATACCAGAGCAGCCAGGCGTTGTCGTATTGGTCGATGGCGTCGTTCTTCCACAGCTCGGCGTCGGTGATCACGGTGATCGAGCCCAGGCCGAGGTTCAACTGCATCATGTGGGTCGACAGCGCGCTGTTGGCCCAGGCCTGGGCCAGGTTATGCGGGTCTTCGAGGTGGAAATCGGTGTCGAAGCCGATATACGCCGGCGCCTCTTCATCTTCCAGGTAGAGCTTGGTCAGTTCCGGGTAACGGTCCTTGATCAGTTCGGGCGCGGGCTCCTTGAGGTCTTCGCTCAGGAGTTGACGCAGGCGCACGCGATCAAGCAGCAGGTCGCCGCTGCTGCCGGTGTTGTTGTCCCACAAGGCTTCGGCCACAAAGACCAGGCGTCCGCCGGCCCGGGTCCAGTTCATCAACTGTTCGACTTCCCGTGGCGTCATGTGGGTTCGCTCGCCCAGCAACAGCAGGCTGTGCTGGCGAGGTTCCAGGCTGGGCAGCACCTCCAGGCTGTTGGCGTGCTCGACGTTGATCCCCCGTTGGCGCAGGAAAAGTTCGGCGGCCAGGTAAGGATTGGCCTGGGCTTCAGGGGAGGGGCCGTGCTCGACGACCTCTTCATAGGGTTCGGCCTTGGTGTAGAGGTAGAGGCCGAATGCGCACACCAGCGCGGCCAGCACGGCGCCGATCAGCCACCCTGCATGCCGGCTCATCGAGAGGCTCCCGGACCGAACAGCTCGCGCCAGCCGTCACACAATTCCTGTTGCAGGTGTGTCGGCGGTGGACGATGCCCATAGGCAATGTTCTGCCAATGCAGGGTCAGGTTTTTGCTGAAGCCCAGCAGGTTGTCCTGCTTGAGCTGTTCGACGCGTTCCAGCACCTGGCCTTCGGTGTCGGCCGGTTTCAAGGGGATCTTGAAGTCATGATGCAACCGGCTGAGCAGCGCCCGGTACAGCAGGCCCAGGGCTTCACGGGGTTGCGTGGCCCACAGTTGTTCGACGCGGGTGGCCACATCGGCGGGTAGGCTCTCTTCGCGAATATCCAGGCCGAACATGCGTGCCGGTGCGGCTCGTTCCACCGGCAGGCGCTGCGTCGGTCGGCGATTGGCCAGGGCCTTGAGTCTTTCACGGTAGCGCCAGGCCAACCAGGCGATCGCTGCCACCAGGCAGGCCCACAGCACCACCTGGATCAGTGCGGCGGCGATGTCGAAACGTTGGCTGCCGAGCCATTTGAACAGGTCCTTGAGCCAGCTCGGTTTGGCCTCGGTCTCGGTCTCGGGGGATTCGGCAGTTTCTTCGCCGAAACGATAACGGATGACGGTCTCGGGGTTCTTGAATGGCGGGGCGTCGAGGATTGCCTTGATACCCTCCCGGGAGGCTTCGCTGGTGAGGGGCTGGTTGAGCAGCCGCGGGCTATCGGGGGCGTCGCTGTCTTCGGCGGCAAACGCCGGGGGCGTCGGCGACAGCAGCATGAACGCCAGCAGCATCAACACCGGAGCCACGCCGCTCAGGCGCTGACGCAGGCGTCGGAACACCAGTTCGATGTCCCACGCTTCGAGGATGGTGCGCCGGTTCAGGTAGAGGCTGAAGCCGCAGGCCACATACACCGGCTCCCACAAGATCAGCAGCAGCGGGTAGAGGAAGTTGACCAGGTGTTCGAACCACAACCAGTCGTGCTCGGCCGCTGACACCAGCGTCTCCCAATCCCATTGCAGTTCGACTTGTTGTGGCACGAACAGGTAGAACAGGGCCATCAGGCCGAACCACAAGGCGGTTTCCAGGTGCACGCCGATGATGGTCAACCATTGCGCCGCGCCGCGGTTGCGTTGCATCAAAACCCGCAAGCGTTGCGTCCGCGCCTCACCGCTAAGCCCCTCCAGTTGCACCACCGGCATCAGGAAGCTGCGGCTCAGGCTCAGCCGGCGCCAGGTCAGGCTGGCCAGCAACTGCGGCTTGAGCAGCGCCGGCCACTGGCGCAACGCCTGGCGCAAGGTGGGGGTTTCACCAAACAGTGCCTTGGACAGAATGTACAGCGGCAGCCGGTCGAAGGCCGGCTTCAACCACCAGAACAGCATCACCACCAGCGACGGTGAATCCCACAGCAGCAGGGTCAGCAACAGATACACCGGCAACGTGATGATCGCCCAACTGGTCATCAGCAGGCGTCGATGCTGCTGGCTCATCAACACCCCCAGGTCCATGGCTTCCCAGGTGGAGCGTGGGCGGATGACGACGGTGGCGTCACTCAGGCGCATGGCGGACCCGTCCGGCAAGCGACAGATAGCTGATGACCAACAGCCACAACAAGGCGCCCACCGTGTATTTGGTGGCGGGCGTCACGGCGCTGGAAGACCAGTAGGCCTCGATGAACGCGGCAATGAGCAGGAACAGCATCACACCGCCGATCATCAGTACGCTTTTGCCCGCCGCGAGCCGCAAGGCCTCGCCTCGGCTCAGGCGTCCCGGCGCAATCAGAGCCCAGCCCAGTTGCAGGCCTGCGGCCCCGGCCAGGGCGATGGCAGTGAGTTCGAAGGCGCCGTGGCCAATCACGAACGACCAGAATGTTCCCCCGGAGCCGATCTGGGTCAGGTGCCCAGCCACCGCGCCAATGGTCAGGCCATTGAAAAACAGGAAGAACGCGCTCCCCAGGCCAAACATCAAGCCACTGGCAAAGGTCTGAAAGGCAATGCCGATGTTGTGCATGATGTAGTAACCGAACATGACCCAGTCCTCGCTGGCGGCGCGCTCGACCGAACGCCCCAGGTGCCCGGACGCGGGGTCATACATGCTGCGGATCTGGCTGATTTCGTCGGCGCCGAGCACGCTGTAGACCAGTTCCGGGAACAGATAGACCAGCAGCCCGATACCCACCAGGCTGCCCAGGAACATCAGGCTGGCGGCCAGCACGAATCGCCATTGTTCACGCACCAGTCGGGGAAAACCGGCCAGGATAAACGCCGAGAGACCGGTCGATGGCCGGCTGCGATCCCGGTACAGTTGCTGGTGACCGCGCAGCGCGAGTTGTTGCAGTGTGTCGACCAGCAAGCTGCTGTAGCCCCGGGCCTGGGCCAATGCCAGGTGGTGGCAAAGCCGTCGGTAGGTGGCGGGAAAGTCGCTGCTCTGGGGCACGCTGCGGCTGCGCTCCAGTTGGTCGAGTTGCCGGGCCAGGTGCTCCCATTCCCCTTGGTGACGGCTTTCGAACAGGCTTTGCTTCATGTTGGCCCCAGCAGGCCGCGGGCGACGCCATTGAGTTCGGCCGCGGCGTTTGGCACCTGGACGTTCAGTGGCGCGGCCAGGATGGCAGCCAGTTCGTTGACCCGCGCCTGGGACAGTTCGGCCTGGCGTTCGGCGAAGCCCAGCACGGCGCGTTGTTCATGCAGGCTGAGGGTGAAAGGTGTTCGTATCGGCGCTGCCATTGGCAATGCAGGGCGTTTGACCGGCTGTTCGCGATACACCACCAGCGTGCCGGCCGCGAGATCGCCCAAGCGCTTGAACGCCGGATGCTGCAGGCAACTGATGGCCCCGAAGGTGTAGCCGAAGGGCAGCATGTCGACGAAACGCAGCAGGTTGCGGATCAACGACGCCGACCAGCCGATGGGCCGGCCATCGTCCTGCACCACGCGCAGCCCCATGATCTGCTTGCCGGGAGAGCGCCCCTGGTTGAGCACCTCGAACAGCACCATGTACCACCAACTGACGACAAACAGCAGGATGGACCCAAGGCCGATCCCCAGCTCGCCGAAAAACGCCAGGACCAGAAAGAAAAGCCCCAGGACCAGCCCGCGTATGCCCAGGTCGATGGCGAAGGCGATTGCACGCGGCATCAGCCCCGCCGGGCGCAGCGGCAGGTCGATGCCTTCGGGCGTTTCAACCTGATAGCGCGTGTCCAGGGGCGCGGGCAGCGTCGCGTTCCTTTGCAGTGCTGGTGTCTCGAGCATGGGCAACCTGTGATGGGCCAGACCGAATGTTCAATCTCGGCCCAGATGCTAGCAGTCTTCGTGCGGGCAAACGATACAACTGTGCAGGTCATTTCATGGTTTGCAACAGGATTGAGGAGGCGAGCACTGCCCGTATGAGCACCAGGGTTCAAACTGTGGGCGTGGAACCCGTGTTGGAATTCAAAAGTTACAGGACTGCTGGTCTCGGGCGGGCCCGAGCGCCTAGACTTCGCCAGTCTTCAGTTCAGGAACAGCCCGTGACTTCCATCTTCTGGTACGACTACGAAACCACCGGCATCAACCCGCGTTGCGACCGGCCCTTGCAGGTGGCGGGTATCCGTACCGATTTCGAACTCAATGAAATCGACGAACCGGTGAACCTGTATTGCCGGCCCAGCGATGACATCCTGCCGCATCCGGCGGCCTGTGCGATTACCGGTATCACCCCGACATGCCTGGCCGAAAAAGGCTTGAGCGAAGCCGATTTCATGACCCGTGTCCACGGGCACCTGGCCGCGCCCGGAACCTGTGGCGCCGGCTACAACACCCTGCGCTTCGACGATGAAATGACCCGCTACAGCCTCTATCGAAATTTCTTCGACCCGTACGCACGGGAATGGCAGGGCGGCAACAGTCGCTGGGATTTGATCGACCTGGTGCGCGCGGCCTATGCGCTGCGCCCGCAAGGCATTGTCTGGCCGCAAGAGGACGGGCGCGTAACCCTCAAGCTCGAGCGCTTGACCGCCGCCAATGGCATCGACCATGGCCAGGCCCACGATGCGTTGTCGGACGTGCGCGCGACCATTGCCCTGGCCCGGCTGATCCGTCAGCAGCAGCCCCGGCTCTACGACTGGCTATTCCAGTTGCGCAGCAAACAGAAGGTGATGGACCAGATCCGTCTGTTGCAGCCCATGGTGCATATTTCCGGTCGCTTCTCGGCGGCGCGCAACTACATCGGTGTGGTCTTGCCGCTGGCCTGGCACCCGAAAAACCGTAACGCCCTGATCGTCTGCGACCTGCACCTGGACCCCCAGGGCCTGCTGGACCACGATGCCGAAAGCCTGCGCCAGCGTTTGTATACCCGCCGTGAAGAATTGCTCGAAGGTGAGTTGCCGGTGCCGCTCAAGCTTATCCATATCAACAAATGCCCGGTGATCGCGCCATTGTCGGTGCTGCGTGCCGAGGACCAGCAGCGACTGGAGTTGGACATGGAGGGCTATCAGCAACGGGCATCGCGGCTAACTGACGCACAGAAAGTTTGGCAAGATAAACTTCAGGCTATTTATGGTCGCGAGGATTTCACCGCCAGCGAGGATCCCGAGCAACAGTTATACGCGGGCTTCCTGGGGGATCGCGATCGACGTTTATGTGAACAAGTCCGCATGGCGGACCCGGCGCAATTGGCTCGAGAACGCTGGCCTTTCGATGATGAGCGTTTACCAGAACTATTGTTCCGATATCGTGCACGCAACTTTCCAGACACGTTGAATCCTGAAGAGCAGGAGCGTTGGAGACTTTTCTGTCAACAACGGCTGTCATCCCCGGAGTGGGGCGCGCCTAATACCTTGGAAAGTTTTGATGCGGCGATGGGGGAGTGGATGGACCTGTCTACACCAGTGCAGCAAGAAGTACTCAGGGAGTGGCAGGGTTACAGCCAGCAATTGCGCAAACGTTTAAGCCTTGGGCCGCGATGAAGTGAAAAGATGACAGGCAAAAAAAACGCCAGCATCGCTGGCGTTTTTTTGTTCGCTAAGAACGCTGCGAACCGGTGGGGCTTAGCCCAGCAGGGTTGCCCAGCCTTCAACCACGTCACCGCCCCACTTGGCTTTCCACTCTTTCAGAGTCTTGTGGTTGCCACCTTTGGTTTCGATGACTTCGCCGTTGTGCGGGTTCTTGTATTGCTTAACTTTGCGAGCGCGTTTGGTGCCGGTAGTTTTCACGGCGCCACGTGGTGCTTTGCTCGACTTGGCTTCTGGATCCAGCAGGGCAATGATGTCGCGCAGCGACTTGGAGTATTCGCCCATCAGAGTGCGCAGTTTGCCTTCGAATTCAAGCTCGGTTTGCAGTTTGTCGTCTTGGGACAGGTTTTTCAGGCGAGCTTGCAGTTCTTTGATAGCTTCTTCTGTGGCGCGGTATTCATTGATCAAGGACATGTGGACTACCTTATGTAGGACGCGGGTGACAAGGACACAGTGCGACAATAGTAATCAGACAGTTTCATCAAGTAAACATTTAACCGGTGTTTTATTTAATTAATTAGTGCTACGCCACAAAAACGCCTGTTGCAGTTAAATACCGCGACAGAGTCTTCACATCTGTTCACACATATAGCTTGCTTTCCCGGGCCTCGCCGGTCGTGGCCCGGGGGCCGTCGTCGAGATTTGGCGTCTCATCGATACTGCAGTTTTGCCGCGCAATGGCTAGAATGGCCGCCTTTGCGAAGTTCTGGAGTTTCCCTAATGCGCACTTTTCGTCTGGTGATTGCTTGCCCGGACCGCGTCGGCATCGTTGCTAAAGTCAGTAACTTTCTGGCGTCCCATAACGGCTGGATCACCGAAGCAAGCCATCACTCGGACAATCAAAGCGGTTGGTTTTTCATGCGTCACGAGATTCGTGCCGACTCGCTGCCCTTCGGTATCGAAGCCTTCCGTGAAGCATTCGCCCCCATTGCCGAAGAGTTCTCGATGGACTGGCGTATCACCGACACCGCGCAGAAAAAGCGCGTGGTGCTGATGGCCAGTCGTGAGTCCCACTGCCTGGCCGACCTGTTGCACCGCTGGCACAGCGATGAGCTCGATTGCGACATCGCCTGTGTGATTTCCAACCATGACGACTTGCGCAGCATGGTGGAATGGCACGGCATCCCTTACTACCACGTGCCGGTCAACCCGCAGGACAAGCAGCCGGCGTTCGCCGAAGTCTCGCGGTTGGTCAAGCAGCATGATGCCGAGGTGGTGGTGCTGGCCCGCTACATGCAGATCCTGCCGCCGGCCTTGTGCCGCGAATACGCCCATAAGGTCATCAACATCCACCACAGTTTCCTGCCGTCGTTCGTCGGGGCCAAGCCGTACCACCAGGCCTCGATGCGCGGCGTGAAGTTGATTGGCGCCACCTGCCACTACGTGACCGAAGAGCTGGATGCCGGCCCGATCATCGAGCAGGACGTGGTGCGCGTCAGCCACAGCGACAGCATCGAAGACATGGTGCGTTTCGGCCGTGACGTAGAGAAGATGGTGTTGGCCCGGGGCCTGCGTTATCACCTGGAAGACCGGGTGCTGGTGCACGGCAACAAGACCGTGGTGTTCTGACCACACTGCAAAGGGCCTGGACGAGCGATCGCCAGGCCTTTTTACTGAAGCACAATGATTCATGAAACCTTCAGGGACAACCTTGCACCATGACCGATCCACTGGATAAAGCCACCTCCCGTGCGCCGGACACCCTGGGCGAAGGCTGCCTGAGCCGCTACGACCCTGATGCACTGGGGCCCGAGGATGGCACTGAGTTCCCCGATGCCGCGCAACTGTGGGAGCAGTTACATCCCCAGGATGAGCCCGGGCAGAAGCGCTGATCGCTCAGGCCTGCTTGAGCTTTATCAGCTTCTTGATCAGGGGGCGCCCGACCATCAGGAAGAACACCGGTCCGCCGGCCACCAGGTAAAAGTAATAGGTCACCGCTCGCCAGATCAGGATCGCTGCCGCCGCCGTGGATTTGCCCACCATGGGAGCCAGCAACGCCGCCGAGGTCACCTCGGCCGCCCCGGCACCGCCGGGCAAGAGGCTGAATTGCCCCGCGCTCAAGGACAGCATCTGGATCAGGAAACTCCAGGCCCACTGCAAGTCCGCGCCCAACCCTTTCAACGCCAGGTACAACACGCTGTAGCGCAGGGCCCAGTGCAGGCACGTCAGGCCAAAGACCTGGAACAGCGTCTGCCGTGGCAATTTCAAGGTATCGGTAAAGGCCGCGAGAAAGTGCAGGATCTTGCGCGCCCAGCGTCGGCGGGTGCTGCCCTTGACCCGCAAATGGCACAGCAGCCGCGCGCCCAGCAGGATCAGTCGGCGATGGAAGCGGGCCACCAGTGCGCAGGCGAACAGTCCGCCAAACATTGAAACCGCACTCAACCCCAGCATCCACTCCATGCGCTGGCTGAGGTTCTGGAACAGCGCATAAAACAGAATGCCCACCAAGGCGCAGAGGAAGAACAGCAAGTCGCTCAACTGATCCATGGCAAACACCGCGCTGCCATGGGCCGGGCGCACGCCGTTGCGTGCCAGCAGGGCCATCAGCGTCAGTGGGCCGCCACTGCCACCGGGCGTCGCGCACATGGCGAACTCGGTGGACATCACCACGCCGATGCTTTTCAGCCTGCCGATGCGCCCACGGTGTTCCCCCAGCAGCAGGCGCAAGCGCACGGAGTTCAAGGCCCAGCACAGCACGATCATGCCGAGCATGGCCAGCAGTAGCGACAAGGGAAAGCGCTGCACCCGCGACCACATTTCCCCACCACCGACCAGCAGCGGCACCAACAGCGCCGTGAGCAGGGCGGCGCCCAGCCAGATCAGCCGTTTCATGCGGCGCTGCGGGCACGCAGCCCCTGGGTTGCCAGCCAGCCGACCTTGGTCATCGGCACGCGACCGTCGTTGAGCAGGCGTTCGAGGGTGCGCAGCCAATAGTCCCGGGAAAAGCTATGGCGCATGTCCACCGGATGCAGGCCCAGGCGAATCACCGGGGCCTGGCGCCAGCGCTGTTCACGCTGGTCGCTGATGACTTTCGACAGGCCACGGCGCCAGGCACTGCGGGCACTCCAGACCAGCCCCGGCGCGTCGATGGCGCTGAAGTCGGGCAGGCGATAGAGGTGTTGGGTGTCACTGGTGTAGCTCAGCGGTAACTGGCGCAAGGCTTGGCGCGTGCCTTCGCTCATCAGCCAGGCCGGGGCGACGAAACCCTCCAGTGGCCAGTGGTAGCGTTCAAAGGTGTCGATACCGGCGCGCAGGCGGGCGAGGGCGGCGACCTCGGACAGGTTGTAGAACTCACCCTCATGGGTATAGATCCGGCGCATGAACCAGTCCTTGGGGTGGCGGGCGACAGGGCCGTCGTCGCAATGGTAGTAGCCATGCAACACCAGCTCGTCGCCACGCTCGACCCGGCTATTGAGCAGGCGCCGAAAGCCGGGGTGAGCCTCCAAGGCATTGTTGCGGTGAAAGTCAGGTACCACCAACCAGGTCATCGGCACGTGGCCGAGGGCGTCAACGGCTTCGACGAAGGGCTGATAGTCGGGCCAGGTTTGCGGTGCCACGTCGTGCAGCACCAATAGCACGCTGGGCGAAGAACTCATCGACACGGTCCTCGCCTCAACCATTGGCCAGCAACGGCATTTGTTCGCCGAGCACGGCGTAGTAGTGCCCCAGCAAGCTGTTGACCACGGTATCCCAGGCGTAATGACGCTCCACGTGCCGGCGTGCCAATATCCCCCGGCGCTGACAACCTTCGGAAAACAGTTGGCGCACGGCATTGGCCATGGCCTGTGGATTGTTGGGCATGCACAGCAGGCCGCAGTCTTCGTTGACGATTTCGGTAAAGGCCCCGGCCGCCACTGCCACCACGGGAATGCCACTGGCCATCGCTTCGAGGATCACCAGGCCGAAGGTTTCCTGGTCTCCGGCGTGCAGCAAGGCATCGGCGCTGGCCATGAGCCGGGCGACTTGCGGCGCCGGGCAGAATTCATCGATCACCGTGACGTTGTCCGGCACCAAGGCGGGCATCGATGAGCCCACCAGGAGCAGGTGGTAGCGCTCTCCCAGGCGTTTCATGCACTTGAGCAGCACCGGCAGGTTTTTTTCCTTGGAGCCGCGACCGGCGAAAATCAGCAGGCGCGCGTCTTCGGCGATGCCCAGCTCGGCGCGCAACTCCGGGTCGCGGGCGGCCGGGTTGAAGGTTTGCAGGTCGACGCCCAACGGTTGCACGTAGACGTTCTTGACCCCCAACCCGGTCAGTTTGTCGGCCATGACCTGGCTCGGCGCCAGGACCCGGTCGAAGTTGCCGTACAACTTGCTGACATAGGCTTCGATGTTGGGGGTGAACCAGTTGCCCATGCGGTTGCTGACCAGCAGTGGCAGGTCGGAGTGATAGAAACCGATGACGGGCACGTCGAGCTGGCGACGGGCATCCAGCGCGGCCCACGCCGTGAGGTAGGGATCGCCGACTTCAATCAGATCGGGCTGTAGATCGCGCAGGACATTGCGCCAGGGAGCCAGGCGAAGGGGGAAACGATAGCCCTTGCCGAACGGCAGTGCAGGGGCCGGAACCTTGTAGATCCCATCGTGCTCGCTCAAATGCGCGCCGGGGATCAACAGACTGTGGCGAATACCGGGCCGATCGCCCAGGCGCCGGTGCTTGGCATCCAGATAAGTGCGCACGCCTCCGCTGGCGGGGGCGTAGAACATGGTTATGTCCGCTATATGCACGATGAACGTCCCTCCGGTCAGTGTTCTCCTGTGTTGACCTTTAGTAAGAATAGATGTTCGGTTGGGGTTATGGTGACGTGGCGGCTATGTAAATGAATACGTGGCGAGGGCGCTTGCTCCCGCTGGACCGGGCTGGCGCTCCAGTGCGAAGCACTCCCAAGATTTTGGGGCCGCTTCGCAGCCCAGCGGGAGCAAGCTCCCTCGCCACATGAGTGCGATCACATGCGGTTTTTATTTCCAGCGCCAGGGGCTTAATGCGCCAGGCATGCTTTTATATAAGTGTGCAAAATGGCGTCATATCGCAAACACCACGGGTGACTACATGCCTGACTCATCGCAACTCGTTATCGGGGCCGACCTTGGCGGCCAGCCTATCGCCCAGGCCATGCGCCTGGCGAACCGTCATGGTCTGGTGGCAGGCGCCACCGGTACCGGCAAGACCGTCACCTTGCAGCGCCTGGCCGAAATGTTCAGTGATGCCGGCGTGGCGGTGTTCGCAGCGGACATCAAGGGTGACCTGTGCGGCCTGGGCGCTGCCGGCAATCCCCAGGGCAAGATCGCCGAGCGTATCGCCGGCATGCCCTGGCTCAACCACAAGCCCCAGGCTTACCCGGTGACCTTGTGGGATATCCACGGCCAGTCCGGGCATCCATTGCGCACCACCCTGAGCGAGATGGGCCCATTGTTGATCGGCAGTCTGCTGGAGCTGACGGACAGCCAGCAGTCGGCGCTCTACGCCGCGTTCAAGGTGGCCGACCGCGAAGGCCTGTTGTTGCTGGACCTCAAGGACCTGAAGGCGCTGCTCAACCATCTCAAGGACAACCCAGAATTGCTGGGGGACGACGCGGCCTTGATGACCACCGGTTCCAGCCAGGCGTTGTTGCGACGCTTGTCCACCCTGGAACAGCAGGGGGCGGACGCGTTGTTCGGCGAGCCAGCCTTGCAGCTCGAAGACATCCTGCAACCGGCCAGCGATGGCCGTGGCCGCATCCACTTGCTCGACGCCAGCCGCCTGGTCCATGAAGCACCGAAGGTCTACGCGACGTTCCTGTTGTGGCTGCTGGCCGAGCTGTTCGAGCAGTTGCCCGAGCGCGGCGATGCAGACAAACCGCTGCTGGCGCTGTTCTTCGACGAGGCGCACCTGCTCTTTGCCGGGACGCCCAAGGCCTTGCAGGAGCGCCTGGAACAAGTGGTTCGGCTAATCCGTTCCAAGGGCGTGGGGGTGTATTTCGTGACCCAGTCGCCGGGCGATTTGCCGGATGACGTGCTGGCGCAGTTGGGCTTGCGCATTCAGCACGGCTTGCGGGCCTTCACTGCCAAGGAGCAGAAATCCCTGCGGGCGGTGGCCGACGGTTTCCGGCCCAACCCGCAGTTCGATGCCCTGGCGGTGCTGACCGAACTGGGCATCGGTGAAGCCCTGGTGGGCACCTTGCAGGAAAAAGGCACGCCGGAAATGGTCCAGCGCGTGTTGGTGGCGCCGCCGCAATCACGCATCGGGCCGCTGAGCGAGGCTGAGCGCGCCGGGTTGATCGCCAGCTCGTCGCTGCAAGGGCGCTATGACAAGCC
Organism: Pseudomonas sp. NFACC51; assembly: GCF_900103575.1. NCBI lineage: Bacteria > Pseudomonadati > Pseudomonadota > Gammaproteobacteria > Pseudomonadales > Pseudomonadaceae > Pseudomonas > Pseudomonas sp. NFACC51. Next base: position 205,500 of record NZ_FMXH01000004.1, read on the forward strand.
CATTGATCGCGAGTCGGCCTATGAAGTGCTGATGGGCCGCAAAGGGCTGGAACCGCAGGCCGAAGAGGCACCGGGTAAGCCGACGGCGGAAGAACCGAGCTTCACCGAAAAGGCCGGGGAATTTCTCGGCACCGCGGCCGGTCAGGCGCTTAAATCGGCGATGCGCCAGGCGGCCAATCAGTTGGGGCGGCAATTGGTGCGTGGGTTGATGGGGTCGTTGCTCGGTGGCAGCAAGCGCCGGTAGTCAGGACCGAGTTGCCACCATCGCGAGCTTGCTCGCGATAGCGGTTCAACAGGCGCCGAAACTCTCAGCCCTTGGGCCTGGCATGCGCCGCCAACCGTTCCAGCGCCGCCCGCAGGTTGGGGTCGGTGATGCCGTCCGCCGTGGCCTGGATAGTCGCCGCGGCGTCGGTGGACAAATCCAGCGTGTGCCCTTTGGCGCCGACCTGGACGGTGGGCGGTTGCACCTTGAACAGGATCCGCGTCAGGTTGGTGAATTCTTCGAACGCCTGGAGTTGGCGTAGCAGGCGTTTTTGCTGATAGCGCAGGCGTGTGGCCCAGTGGCCGTCGGTGACGATCAGCAGCAAGCTGCCTTCGCGCCAGGAGGCCACGTGGCAATGCTCGCGCGCGGCCGGTTGCAACTGGCTGTCGAGCAGGCGTTGCAAGTGACCCAGGCGTTTGGCGTGGCCAAAGATGGCTTTCAGCGGCTTGGCTTCGCGCAGCAGAACGGCGGGTGCCTTGGCTGGAAGAGGGCGGAAGGCCATGAGTGAATACCGCAAGTGACAGAGGCGCCATGGTAGCAGAAAGCGCCGGGCACGCCTCGGCCTGATACCCAGCGGCTTTTACCCGCGCAACCAAAGCGTAACTTCTGCCTTTTGTGGGTTGAAGTTCGCGCAAAAGCCCTTATTTTATGCAGGCCCCGTCACAGCGCTGTGCCAGCATCGTGGAATAACGCCACTTTCCTCTCCATCGTTTCCGGGTAGAATGCTCGTTCGCATGCGGCCATGAGGGCTGCACGGGCGACTCACGGGGCCGCCCTCCATCCCTTTAGTGTGGAAGATCCTGCCGATATGTTTGCGCCTTTGTTAAAGAAACTTTTTGGAAGCAAGAACGAGCGTGAAGTCAAGCGCATGCTCAAGACGGTACAGACTGTCAATGCCTTCGAAGAGCAAATGGTGGCCCTTTCGGACGATCAGTTACGCGCCAAGACTGCCGAATTCAAGGACCGCATCGCCAAGGGGGAAACCCTTGACCAGCTCCTGCCTGAAGCCTTTGCGGTCGCCCGTGAAGCCGGCAAGCGGATCATGGGCATGCGCCACTTCGACGTTCAGTTGATCGGCGGCATGACCTTGCACGAAGGCAAGATCGCCGAAATGCGTACCGGTGAGGGCAAGACCCTCGTGGCGACCTTGGGCGTGTACCTCAACGCACTGTCCGGCAAGGGCGTGCACGTCGTGACGGTCAACGACTACCTGGCCCGCCGCGACGCCAACTGGATGCGCCCGCTCTACGAGTTCCTCGGCCTGACTGTCGGTGTCGTCACGCCGTTCCAGCCGCCGGAAGAGAAGCGCGCCGCCTACGCCGCCGACATCACCTACGGCACCAACAACGAATTCGGGTTCGACTACCTGCGCGACAACATGGCGTTCAGCATGGAAGAAAAATTCCAGCGTGAACTCAACTTTGCCGTGATCGACGAAGTGGACTCCATCCTCATCGACGAAGCCCGTACCCCGCTGATCATTTCCGGTCAGGCCGAGGACAGCTCCAAGCTGTACATCGAGATCAACAAGCTGATCCCGCAGCTCAAGTTGCACGTCGAGGAAGTCGAAGGCGAAGTGACCCAGCCCGGGCACTACACCGTTGACGAGAAGACCCGTCAGGTCGAGCTCAACGAAGCGGGTCACCAGTTCGTCGAGGAAATGCTCACCCGTATTGGTTTGCTGGCTGAAGGCGAGAGCCTGTACTCGGCCCACAACCTGGGCCTGCTGACCCACGTTTATGCTGGCCTGCGTGCGCACAAGCTGTTCCATCGCAACGTCGAATACATCGTGCAGGACGGCCAGGTCGTACTGGTGGACGAACACACCGGCCGTACCATGCCGGGTCGTCGCCTGTCCGAAGGCCTGCACCAGGCCATCGAAGCGAAGGAAGGCCTGAACATCCAGGCCGAGAGCCAGACCCTGGCCTCGACCACCTTCCAGAACTACTTCCGCCTGTACAACAAGCTGTCCGGCATGACCGGTACGGCCGACACCGAAGCGTTCGAATTCCACCAGATCTACGGCCTGCAAGTGGTGGTGATTCCGCCGAACAAGCCATTGGCCCGTAAAGACTACAACGACCTGGTGTTCCTGACCGCCGAAGAGAAGTACGCGGCGATCATCAACGACATCAAGGAAGGCATGGCCCAGGGCCGTCCGATCCTGGTGGGTACTGCCACCATCGAGACTTCCGAGCACATGTCCGCCCTGCTCAACAAGGAAGGCATCGAGCACAAGGTCCTCAACGCCAAGTTCCACGAGAAGGAAGCCGAGATCATCGCCCAGGCCGGTCGCCCGGGTGCGCTGACCATCGCCACCAACATGGCCGGCCGTGGTACCGACATCCTCTTGGGCGGCAACTGGGAAGTGGAAGTTGCCAGCCTGGAAAGCCCGACCCCCGAGCAGATCGCGCAGATCAAGGCCGATTGGCAGAAACGTCACCAACAGGTGCTCGAATCCGGCGGTTTGCAGGTGATCGCTTCCGAGCGTCACGAGTCGCGTCGTATCGACAACCAGCTGCGTGGCCGTGCCGGTCGCCAGGGCGACGCCGGTTCCAGCCGTTTCTACCTGTCCCTGGAAGACAGCCTGATGCGCATCTTCGCCTCTGACCGGGTGAAGAACTTCATGAAGGCCTTGGGCATGCAGCCGGGCGAGGCGATCGAGCACCGCATGGTGACCAACGCCATCGAGAAGGCCCAGCGCAAGGTCGAAGGCCGCAACTTCGACATTCGTAAGCAACTGCTGGAGTTCGACGACGTCAACAACGAACAGCGTAAAGTGATCTATCACATGCGTAACAGTTTGTTGGCCGCCGACAACATTGGCGAAACCATCGCCGATTTCCGCCAGGACGTGCTCAACGCCACCGTCAGTGCCCACATTCCGCCGCAGTCGTTGCCGGAGCAGTGGGACGTCGCTGGCCTGGAAGCCGCCTTGCAGAGCGACTTCGGCGTGGCGTTGCCAATCCAGCAATGGCTCGACGAAGACGATCACCTGTACGAAGAAACCCTGCGCGAGAAGCTGCTGGCCGAACTGATCGCCGCGTACAACGAGAAAGAAGACCAGGCCGGCGCCGAAGCGCTGCGCTCCTTCGAGAAGCAAATCGTGCTGCGGGTGCTGGACGACCTGTGGAAAGACCACCTCTCGACCATGGACCACCTGCGTCACGGGATCCATTTGCGTGGTTACGCCCAGAAGAACCCGAAGCAGGAGTACAAGCGCGAGTCCTACACGCTGTTCTCCGAGTTGCTCGACTCGATCAAGCGCGACTCGATCCGTGTGCTGTCTCACGTTCAGGTTCGCCGCGAAGACCCGGCCGAGGAAGAAGCCCGCCTGCGCCAGGAAGCCGAAGCCCTGGCTGCGCGCATGCAATTCGAACACGCCGAAGCCCCGGGCCTGGAAGTGGTCGCCGAAGAGGGCGTCGATGTGGATGTCGCCTTGGCGACCGCACCGGTGCGCAACGAGCAGAAGCTGGGTCGTAACGAACTGTGCTATTGCGGTTCGGGCAAGAAATACAAGCATTGCCACGGGCAGATCCAATAAACCCGTTCCAACGCTGAACCACCCGCGCCGCGACCGGATTTTATCCGTCGCGGCGTTTTGCCATTTTGATTCGCCGTCCCAATGAGGATGGCGTCGATATACATCTCATTTAGGAGCTCATTCATGGCTGTTGGTCTTGGTCCGTTGCCCACGTTGCACCCGGTTGCCGGTTTTGAACTCGGTATCGCTTCGGCGGGCATCAAGCGCCCCGGGCGCAAGGATGTCGTGGTCATGCGTTGCGCCGAAGGTTCGACGGTCGCTGGCGTGTTCACCCTCAACGCCTTTTGCGCCGCGCCGGTCATCCTGGCCAAGCAACGCGTGCAGGGACCGGTGCGTTACTTGCTGACCAACACCGGTAACGCCAACGCCGGTACCGGCGCGCCAGGCCTGGCCGCTGCCGAGCGCACCTGCGCCAAGCTGGCGGAACTGACCGGTGTCGACGCCAGCCAGGTGCTGCCGTATTCCACCGGCGTGATCGGCGAGCCGCTGCCGGTCGAGAAGATCGAAGGTGCGTTGCAAGCCGCTCTCGATGATCTGTCGGAAAACAACTGGGCCGCCGCCGCCACCGGCATCATGACCACCGACACCTTGCCCAAGGGCGCGAGCCGCCAGTTCGAGCACGATGGCGTGACCATCACTGTCACCGGTATCAGCAAAGGCGCAGGCATGATCCGCCCGAACATGGCGACCATGCTTGGCTACATCGCCACCGACGCCAAGGTCTCACGCCAAGTGCTGCAAGACCTGATGCTTGACGGCGCCAACAAGTCGTTCAACCGCATCACCATCGACGGCGACACTTCCACCAACGACTGCTGCATGCTGATCGCCACCGGCAAGGCCAGCCTGCCGGAAATCACCGAAGCCAGCGGCCCGCTGTTCGCGGCGCTGAAGCAGGCAGTGTTTGAAGTGTGCATGGAAGTGGCCCAGGCCATCGTGCGTGACGGCGAAGGCGCGACCAAGTTCGTGACCGTGCAGGTTAACGGCGGTGGCAATCACCAGGAATGCCTGGATGTCGGCTACACCGTGGCGCACTCGCCGCTGATCAAGACCGCACTGTTCGCCTCCGACCCGAACTGGGGCCGCATTCTCGCCGCCGTTGGCCGGGCCGGCGTGCCTGAGTTGGACGTGAGCAAGATCGATGTGTTCCTCGGCGAAGTCTGCATCGCCAGCCAAGGCGCTCGCGCTGCGACCTACACCGAAGCCCAGGGCGCGGCGGTCATGCAACAGGAAGAAATCACCATCCGTATCGAGCTGGGACGGGGTGATTGCAGCGAAACCATCTGGACCACCGATCTGTCCCACGAGTACGTCAAGATCAACGCTGAGTACCGGACTTAACAGGCTCTGGACCGAGTTGCTGCCATCGCGAGCTTGCTCGCGATGGCGCCAGAACAGACACCCCAGAACCATAAGAAAGGAATCCAGGTATGAGCATGCACCTGATCATCGGCGACAAAGATCTATCTTCCTGGTCCCTGCGCGGCGCGTTGGCCCTGGCGCTGACCGGCGCGAAGTACACCGAAGAGCTGGTCAGGCTCGGCCAACCCGACACCCGCGAGAAGCTGCTCAAGTATTCGGCCACGGCCAAGGTCCCGCTGCTCAAGACCGAGTTCGGCGTGATCGCCGACTCCCTGGCGATTGCCGAATACCTGGCCGAACAGTTCCCGGATGCCGGCCTCTGGCCCAAGGACGTTGCCGCCCGGGCCCAGGCGCGCTCGGCTTGTGCACAAATGCACAGCGGCTTCTTCGCCATTCGCAACCACATGCCCATGGACCTGCTGCACGATGCACCGCTGTCACCCATGCCGGCTGACGTCCAGGTGGAAATCGAGCGGATGCTGACGCTGTGGGCCGAATGCCGTGCCGCGGCGACCGAAACCGGTCCTTACCTGTTTGGCCGCGTGAGCCTGGTCGATGCGTTTTTTGCCCCTGTTGCCGTGCGCTTGCGCACTTATCAGGTGAAACTGTCGCAGGTCGATGAGGCCTACGTCGAAACCCTTTATCAATGGCCGGCGTTCAAGGCGTGGCAACACGCTGGCCTGGAGGACACTGCGCGGTGAAACGAGTCCATGTGGCGGCGGCGGTCATTCGCGACGCCGCCGGTAAAATCCTGATCGCCCGAAGGGCCGACACCCAGCACCAGGGTGGCCTGTGGGAGTTCCCCGGTGGCAAGGTCGAGGCCGATGAGTCCGTTGAAACCGCCCTGGCCCGTGAACTTCATGAAGAGCTGTGCATTGTCGTCGATGCCGCCCGACCGTTGATCAAGGTGCGCCACGATTACCCGGACAAACAGGTGTTGCTGGATGTCTGGGAAGTCTCGGCGTTCACCGGCCAGCCCCACGGCGCCGAAGGGCAGCCGTTGGCCTGGGTGACGGCCCGAGATCTGACGAACTATGAGTTTCCGGCGGCCAATCAGCCGATTGTCGCGGCGGCCCGTTTGCCGGGTGAGTACCTGATCACGCCTGACGGCCTTGAAACACCGGCCTTGCTGCGCGGCATGCAGAAGGCGATTGCCGGTGGGATCAAGTTGGTCCAGCTACGCGCCCCCAACGGTTACGACCCGCAATACCGTGATCTGGCGGTGGACGCGGCGGGGCTGTGTGCCGGCAAGGCCCAGCTGATGCTCAAGGGCCCGTTCGAATGGCTGGGGGATTTTCCTTCCGCTGGCTGGCACATTACCGCCGCGCAACTGCGCAAGCATGCAGCGGCCGGTCGACCGTTTGGCAAGGACCGCTGGCTGGCGGCCTCCTGCCATAACGCCGAGGAACTGTCCCTGGCGCAGCAGATGGACGTGGACTTCGTGACACTCTCGCCGGTGCAACCGACCCAGACCCATCCCGATGCACAGCCGTTGGGGTGGGCAGAGGCGGCGCGGTTGATCGAGGACTTCAACAGGCCGGTTTATCTGTTGGGCGGGGTCGGGCCTGGCGAGCGGCAAAAAGCCTGGGAGGCCGGGGCGCAGGGTGTGGCGGGGATTCGGGCGTTTTGGCCAGAGGCTTGAAGCTGCAGTGAACCGATCGTTCCCACGCTCTGCGTGGGAATGCCTCAACGGACGCTCCGCGTTCGGCTCTGGAGGGGGACGCGGAGCGTCCCGGGCTGCGTTCCCACGCAGAGCGTGGGGAACGATCATGCAGGTGATCAGCCCTCAGGCTTGGCCGCCGCCACCCAAAGCACTTCCGCCACCCCTTGCCGTCGGGCAATGACCCGCGCGGCCACGAACAGCAGATCCGACAAGCGATTGATATAGGCCAGCCCCGGCCCGGCCAGCGGCTCCATGGCGTTCAACTGCTGGCAACGCCGCTCGGCGCTGCGGGCCAGGCTGCGGCAGACGTGGGCCTGGGCTACCAGCGTCGAGCCACCTGGCAGGATGAAGTTTTCCAGGGGGCCCAATTCCTCGTTCCACCCATCGATCGCCGCTTCCAGCCGCTCGATTTCTGCGACGTTCAAGGCCTGATAGGCCGGCATTGCCAGTTCCCCGCCGAGGTCGAACAGACGGTGCTGACAAGGCGCCAGCACATCACTGACCTCCTTCAGCCCCGGATGCCGGGTCGTTTCAGTGGCGAGCCCGGCCAGCAACAACCCCAGCTGACTGTTCAGCGTATCCACTTCGCCGATGGCCTCGACCCGTGGGTGGTCCTTTGCCACGCGGCGACCATCGCCCAACCCGGTTTCACCTGTGTCGCCGGTGCGGGTGTAAATCTTCGACAGGCGAAAACCCATGCTCAGCGCTCCAGTTGTCTGTTTTCCTGCGGCACCATCGACGTGCCGGTCAGGGGCAGGCGCAAGGTGAAGCAGGTGCCTTGACCTGGCGCCGACTGCACTTCCATCTGGCCCTTGTGGTTGTTGGTGATGATGAAATACGAGACCGACAGCCCGAGGCCCGTGCCCTGGCCGATCTCTTTGGTGGTGAAGAAAGGTTCGAAGGTACGTTTGCGCACGTTCTCGCTCATGCCAATGCCATTGTCCTCGACCTGGATTTCCGCCCACGGCGGATTCAACCGCGTGCGCAGGATGATACGCCCCGGTTCGCTGTCGTCCTGGCGCTGATGGATCGCCTGGGCGGCGTTTTTCAGCAGGTTGAGCAGCACCTGTTCCAGCTCGTTGGCCGTGCCGGGCACCGGGCCCAGGTTCGGGTCGAACTGACGGGTGATCGCCTGGCCCTTGAAGTCGAAACCGATGGCCAGGTCGAAGTCGTTGCCAGCGATTTCCACTGCCTGGTCGATCAGCGCGGGCAGGTCGCAAGGCGCCATTTGCCGGGTACTGCGACGACTGAAACTGAGCATGTGGGTGACGATTTTTGCCGCCCGGGCGCCGGCTTGCTGGATACCGTCGAGCAACTGCGGGATCTCCCGCCCCTGGAGGTAACGATTGACCTCCTCTAACTGGATACCCAGCAGCTCGGCCTGTTCGAGGTTCTTGGGCAGTTCCGGCGACAGGCGACGGCGGATGTTCTGCACGTTGTGCAGGATCGCACCCAACGGGTTGTTGATTTCATGGGCCATGCCCGCTGCGAGGCCGCCGACCGAGAGCATTTTCTCCGATTGCACCATCATTTCTTCCAGCGACAGGCGCTGGGTGATGTCATCGATCCGGATGACCACGCCACGCCCGGCGCCGCCCATCAGCGGGTAGAAGGTGAGGGCGTAATGCCGGGCTTCGTCGTCCTTGGTCCAAGTGACGCGTTCGATCTTGGCCACCGTGTGCTGCTCGACGGTTTGCTTGAGCTGGGGCAGGTAGGGTTTGAGCGGTTCGAAGGCGAGGAAGATCGGCTGGTTCAGCGCCTCGTCCAGCCGTGTGCCGGAGAGGGCGCTGGCTTCCTGGTTCCATTGGGTGACGTAGAGCTGCTCGTCGAGGGCGATCAGCGCCGACGGCATGGAGTCGATAATGCTGTTGAGGTAATTCTGGAAACCGGTGAGCTTTTTCTCGATCTTGCTACGCACCTGGACTTCCAGTTCCAGCTTGCGATTGGTGTGGCGGGTTTCTTCCGCCAGGCCCTGGGCCTGGTCGTAGGCGGCCTGGGAGTCGTCCCGCGCGCGCTTGAGTTGCTGCTCCCGGGCTTCGATGCGCGAGAGCATGGTGTTGAACGCTTCGGCCAGACTGCCGATCTCATCGTGGTTGCCGCGTGCGGCACGCAGGGCATAGTTCTCTTCGCGGGTGACCTGGCGTGACAGTTCTTCGAGTTGATGGATTGGCTGGGTGATCAGGCGCTTGATCTGCTGGGCAATGATCAGCCACAGCAACACGCTGAAAATCAGGATGCCGAGGCTGGCAGTCAGGGTGCCGGTGTAGAACGCGGTCGGCAATTCGCTGCTGGCCACCAGTAACAGATGGCCGGGCACCGTGCCGGGGCGGGGCAGGGTGATGACCTGGTTGCTGCGAAATTCGCCCGCCTGCCAGGCTTGTATGTTGCGGTAATGGTCCGGCAGCTTGAGCTTTTCGCCCTGTTGCAGTTGTGCCAGGCGTTCGCCCTGGCCGTCGTACAGCGCCGCCGCCCGCAGCGGTGCGTAGCTGTTGAGCTCGTCGAGCAAGCGTTGGGCGCTTTGTGGCGATTGCAGGGCGTCGGAGATCAGGCTTGGATTGGCCACCAGCCGGCCAATGGTCTGCAGGGCCTGGGGCGCCATGCTTTCCTGGGAGATGTAGTAGGCGGCGCTGATAAAGGTCAGGTTGGCCACCAGCAGGACAGTGGTCAACAACACCAACAGGGCGGCCAGCAGTTTCTGGCCGACCGGGAGGTTTTCAAGGCGCTGGCGCAATGGCATCAGACTCGTCGCTAAAAAGGAATACGAGGGCCAGCGTAGCCGCTGCTCAGTCGCTGGGCAATCCGAGGTTGTGCAAGTGGACAATCAGTCGCTGTCGCAGTTGTTCCAGGTGCGGCACGCTCAGTTCATGGCGTTGGGCGACCTTGCAGGCATAACCGAGCAAGTAGCTGATTTCGGTGCGGCGCCGATTGGCGACATCCTGGTACATCGAGGAATAATTGGCGGCCGTGGCCTGGATCACCCGTTCGACTTCCGGCTGCAAATCTTCGGCCGCCGCGGGCTGGCCGCAGCGTTCGAGCAGGTCGGTGAGCTCCGCGCACAAGGTCGCCACTTCGCAACGGTGTTCCTGCAAGCCGCCGTTCTTGCAGTGATGCAGCACGGTCAGCGGGTTGATCGCACAATTGAGCGCCAGCTTGCGCCAGAGCCGGGTGAGGATGTCGGCGCTCCATTCGTGGGGAATGCCAGCGGCGGCCAGGTCGTCGAGCCAGAACGGCGCCACTGGGTGAGCAGGATCGCCCAGCCAGGTGTAGCCGTGGCCGGCGAATACCACGCGCCAGTCACCGTCGCGGAACGCGCCTTCGGTGCTGGAGGCGCTGATGCACCGGGCTTGGGGCACACAATTGGCCACCGCGTCCTGGCTGCCGAGGCCGTTCTGCAACAGGATAAGTTCCGATTCGGCGTCCAGGCGATGGGCCACCGAGGCCACGGCCGCTTCCGCGTCATAGGCTTTGCAGGCCAACAGCAGGCGCCTGATCGGTTCTGGGTTGTTCGCCGTTTCGCCAGGTATCGGGTAGCTCTGCGCCTGGCCCTGTTCCACCAGCGTCAGGCCGCCGGCGCTTCGGTAGGCTTGCAGGCGGGCTTCGTTGCGCAGCACCAGCCGAACCGGCAACCCGGCCCGGGCCAGGCGCGTGGCCCACAACGTGCCGAGACTGCCGGCCCCCAGGACATGCCAGGTGGTCGACATCAGTTTTTTACTCGGATTGGCGCAGGCATCTGAGGGCTCGCAGTGTCGGCAGGAAAAGAGCCGTTATAATGAGCCCGATTTTAACCACAAGCCAAGCGCGCGCCGATGATACTGGCGCGCCTTTTTATTTGGAGAACACTACATGCCGTCATTCGACGTGGTATCCGAACTGGACAAGCACGAAGTCACCAACGCGGTTGAAAACGCCGTCAAGGAACTCGACCGTCGTTATGACCTCAAGGGCAAGGGCAGTTTCGAGTTCAAGGAAAAAGACCTGACCGTGAACCTGACCGCCGAGGCCGAGTTCCAGCTCGAGGCGATGATCGAGATCCTCAAGCTGGCGCTGGTCAAGCGCAAGATCGACGTGCAGTGCCTCGAGGTCAAGGACGCCTATGCCTCGGGCAAGCTGATGAAGCAGGAAGCCGTGCTCAAGGAAGGCATCGACAAGGAACTGGCGAAGAAGATCGTCGCTCATATCAAGGACGCCAAGCTCAAGGTGCAAGCCGCCATCCAGGGCGAGCAGGTGCGAGTCACCGGCAAAAAGCGTGACGACTTGCAGGAAGCCATTGCGGCACTGCGCGGCAAGGAATTCGGCATGCCACTGCAATTCAATAATTTCCGCGATTGATACTTCAGTGACCCTGTGGCGAGGGAGCTTGCTCCCGCTTGGGTGCGAAGCGCCCACCTATAAGGGGCTGCTACGCAGCCAGCGGGAGCAAGCTCCCTCGCCACAATGAGTCTCTGCAGGTTTTTTAGTGGTAACAGGAATAAAGGAGAATTTGATGGACTTGAATGCTGAAGTGGACAACCTGGTCAAGGCTTCCCAGACCTGGATCCCCATGATCATGGAATACGGCAGCCGCGTGTTGCTGGCCGTCATCACCCTGGCCATCGGTTGGTGGTTGATCAACAAAGTCACGCAGAAACTGGGTGCGCTGCTGGCCCTGCGTAACGCTGACCTGGCGCTGCAAGGGTTCATCAGTACCCTGGCCAACATCATTCTGAAGATATTGTTGATCGTCAGCGTCGCTTCGATGATCGGTGTGGAAACCACTTCGTTCGTTGCCGCCATTGGTGCCGCCGGTCTGGCGATTGGCCTGGCCCTGCAAGGCAGCCTGGCGAACTTCGCGGGTGGCGTGTTGATCCTGCTGTTCCGTCCGTTCCGCATCGGTGACTGGATCGAAGCCCAAGGTGTGGCCGGTACGGTCGACAGCATCCAGATCTTCCACACCGTGTTGCGCACCGGTGACAACAAGACTGTCATTGTGCCCAACGGCAATCTCTCGAACGGCATCATTACCAACACCAACCGCCAGCCGACCCGCAAGGTGGTGTTCGATGTCGGCGTGGATTACCAGGCCGACCTGCAAAAAGCCCGGGAAGTGCTGCTGGACCTGGCCAAGGATGAGCGTGTGCTGGCGGATCCGGCGCCTGAAGCGGTGATTTCCACCTTGGGCGACAGTTCCATCACGGTGTCGCTGCGTATCTGGGTGAAGACTGCGGATTATTGGAGTGTGATGTTCATGCTCAATGAACAAGCGCGGGATCGCTTGAAGGACGCGGGTATTGATATTCCGTTTCCACAGCGAGTGATTCGGGTGGTTCAGGAAGGAGCAGCGCAATAATGATTCGCTATAACTTGGCCTGGGGTCAGGTTATGTTTAGTTAGCTTGCTATTTAACAAGCTGTGTTAAAGCTGACATGCGGTGGATATAAAAAAACCGCTCACCTGGATCAGGTGAGCGGTTTTTGTTTGTTGCGGGTGCAGCTATCGAATTAGCACTGAATTACAAGATGCTCAGTGGGTATTCGATGATCAGACGGGTGTCATTGTTGTCAGTGACTTGGCCGGCTTCGTTATAAGCGGTGTTTGCACGGTAGAACGCAGTACGCAGGCGGAAAGACAGGTCTTTGGCTGGACCGCTTTGCAGAACGTACTTGGTTTCGAAGTCCAGTTCGTGCTCTTTACCTTCTTCACCGCCAGTGGAGATGTTGTCACCTTTGACGTAACGAGTCATGAAGCTCAGGCCAGGAACGCCGTAGGTCTTCATGTTCAGGTCGTAGCGAGCCTGCCAGGAGCGCTCGTCCTGACCGTTGAAGTCGGAGTACTGGATGGAGTTGGCGAGGAAAATGGTACCGCCGCCGTCAACGCCATACACATAGCCGCTGTCACCGGAGGAGCGCTGGTGAGCCAGGGTGAACTTGTGGGCACCGATGGCATAGGCTGCTGCGAGGGACCAGATACGGTTGTCAACATCGCCGCTGATTTTCTGGCCCTGATCCTGGCTGTCATAACCGTTGAAGTCGAAGTTCAGGGACTGATCTTCGTTGATCGGCAGGGTGTAGTTCAGGTTGATGTATTTCTTTTTGTAGTGATCTTCAACGTCGGAAGCCGCTACGCCTGCTACGAAATTGTCGGTGAACTGGTAGGTTGCGCCAACGATGTCAGCAGATTTCAGGCCAAGGCCGTCATCTCCCATGCCAGTTTGCGAGCTGATGGCGTTGAAATGACCTGCGCTCAACTCCAAGCCTTTGATTTCTTTGCTGGTGATCAGCGTACCCGTGGCAACTTCTGGCAGCAGACGGCTGTCGTCAGTCGAGAAAACCGGGCTGGTGGTGAACTGGTTACCGTATTTCAGGACGGTGTCGGACAGACGGAATTTAACCGCGCCGCCCACCTTCGATTGTGTGTCTTCCAGGTTGCCGTCGCTGTCACGAGCGAACAGACCGTTACCGGCACGACCGCTACCGCCATCAATGCGAACGGTGCCAAATGCGAAGCCATCAACGCCTACACCAACGGTACCTTGAGTGAAACCCGACTCGTAGATGGCACGAGCGGCAACACCAGACTCTTCACGATAACTTTGTGAAGTGCTTGGGTTGTTCTTGAAATCACGGTTCATGTACAGCGCACGGGTCAGAACAGTCAAGCTCTGATCTTCAATAAAACCCTTGGATTCTTCCTGGGAAGAGGCCATTGCGAACTGCGAGGTACTGGCCGATACAGCCAGTGCGATCATGCTCCACTTCATCACGCGCATCGTGATTTGCTCCTTTGGTTTTTAGAAGAGTACTGCCGTCCCACCTGTTTTTTTATCTGGGCGGCTCTTTCTTTTTGTGTCGGCGCAAACTTATATCACGTCGACATTCTTTGGCGATACTTGCCCATTCAACCTTTCAGCTTCTTTACGACCATGTCGCCAATGGCTCGATCCATGTCGCATTTCAGCTGGTCCGACGCAACCGTATCCACAACTTAATGTTGTTTTTTCTTTTCCGGCATCGGTGTAAAGAGTCCGTCATTACCGCGCTTGAAGCTCCTGTGGGCAGCCTTGCCACTTTAATTTGTATGTCGGCAGGTGCTCGCTTCCGGCGAGGCCTTTGGACAGTGCGGGGATGAATGCAACAAGCATGCTCAAACCCGAATTTTGTTTACATTTTTTTCACATTTCACCGGTTGACGCGGTGAAACCTCATGAAACCGGGCTCCAAAGGCCTTGTTTTAAATAGGGTTGACTCGTGTGCGGCTCTCGTGATTGACGCCGACAAACGCGGCGAGACAATCAAAAACGTTACCGGTTCACCCTACCCAGTGAGTAGATCACGGATGCTTTGTGCACTGAGCGTAGACGCACTGTGCTGTTTTGGTGCAAAAAATTTTCCGGCTGTACGAAAATCTTACAACGCCGAGGCCTTGCGTGGGCCCCTGGCACGGTCCTGTCAGGACTGTGTGGTGCCGCTTGCGCTGTGTTGGTGCGTCAGCTTGCACAGGTTGATGCTGTGTGTTGAAAAAACTTCGCAGGACGAGCATCAGGACGGTACACCGTGATCGATCCGGCGTTCGCGGGTATGCTGCGCATCTGAGTCCGATGCAGGCCCGTAGGCCGCCAAACCGGGCAGAACCGATAACGAGCGAGGAGTACACGCGGTGTTCGCTTTAGATCCACGACTGCAACAAGACACATTGCCCATCGGTGATTTCCCATTGTGCCGACTGCTCTTGTCCAACGATTCGAACTACCCGTGGTTCATCCTCGTACCGCGGCGGGAAGATATCAGCGAATTATTTCAATTGGATGACGTTGATCAACAACAGCTGTGGAAAGAAACCACGGCGTTGGCCGAAACCCTCAAGGATTCGTTCGATGCCGACAAGATGAACGTTGCAACCTTGGGTAACGTTGTCAGTCAACTGCACATGCACGTCATCGTGCGCAAACGGGATGACGCCGCCTGGCCCGCGCCGGTCTGGGGCAAGCACCCGGCCCAGCCTTATAATGCAGGGCAGGTCGCGGCCATTCGTGAACGGTTGCGAATGGCCTTGACCGATGATTTCAAGTTTCTGGAGGGCTGAACCATGAACCTTGAAGACCGCGTAACCGATCTGGAAAGCCGCCTGGCGTTTCAGGATGACACCATCCAGGCATTGAACGATGTGCTTGTGGAGCAGCAGCGGATCGTCGAGCGTCTGCAACTGCAGATGGCGGCGTTGCTCAAGCGCCAGGAAGAAATGGCCGGGCAGTTCGAGTCGTTCGAAGAAGAGGCGCCGCCTCCTCACTACTGACTGGGCCCGACTCTCGTTTGACGGGCAATAAAAAACCGCGAGCAGCCAGGCTGCATCGCGGTTTTTTTAGGGGCAGGGATCAGCGGCGCGGCAGCGCGGCGATCACATCTTCGGCCTGCAGGCCCTTGTCGCGGTTCATCACGGAGAACTCCACGCGCTGGCCTTCCACCAGGACGCGATGGCCTTCGCCACGAATGGCCCGGAAATGCACGAAAATGTCATCGCCGGAGTCGCGGGAGATGAAACCGAACCCTTTGGACGTATTGAACCACTTCACCGTGCCGGTATCGCGGTTGGACATGTCGTAGTTCTGCGCAGCGGCGGCCGGCGACGACTTCTTGTAGAAGCTGACGGCCAGGTGCAGTGCCACGGCTAGCAGTGCCGCACCCAGGCTGAACAGAATGGCCGGTTGACCGCCGATTTCCGGCATGGGTGCCAGCAGGGCCAGGGTTTGCAGGGCAACGGCCAGTACCAGCAGGGCGCTGACCAGGTTTTGCAGTTGGTGACGTGGACCTTTGTTCCAGTAAGGGATGACGGGTGCAAGGGTCAGGTTGAGCAGGCCGAAAAAGGCCAGGTACAGTGCATCGGGGTGTTGCAGGTAAGGTGTGGCTTCGGAACCCAGGCTAGGGATGAAGGACAGCAGCAGGGCAGCTGCGCCCATTAGCAAGTGGACGATTTTCAACATTTTGATTGGCTCACGGTTAAGACAGATCACAAGGAAGAGCGGGTCGGGGACGGTTCGCTTCGAAACAATGAGAGGCGTTGGACACGTACCCGAATCAGCCTATGCGCCACACCCGGGAAAATAAGCGTAGCGACACACTGCCTATTTAACAGTAAAGCTCGGGCCTTCTCAAACCCGTTACGGGCGCGCACCGCGCTGTTCGTCGGCCAGGAAAAACTCGCCGATGCTTGAAGGTGCCAGGCAAACGGCGTTGAATTCCTCGAGGTGTCGGAACCGCCCGCTGCCCCGGCTTGTCGGTTCAGGAGGGCTGGCGATCTGTCGCAGGCCATCGGCGGCCAAAACCACTAGAGTTTGGGGCGTTGTCGAATTCATCACCGTCAGGAGATCAACCAGCATGGCAATTGATATCGGTATCAGTGAAGAAGACCGCAAATCCATCGTCGACGGGCTTTCGCGCCTGCTGTCGGACACTTATGTGCTGTATCTCAAGACCCACAATTTCCACTGGAACGTCACGGGGCCGATGTTTCGCACCCTGCACCTGATGTTCGAGGAGCAATACAACGAGCTGGCCCTGGCGGTGGACCTGATTGCCGAGCGCATCCGCGCCCTGGGTTTCCCGGCTCCGGGGGCCTACTCGGTGTACGCGCGCCTGTCTTCTATTAAGGAAGAGGAAGGCGTGCCTGGCGCCGAAGACATGATCCGGCAACTGGTCGAGGGCCAGGAAGCGGTGACACGTACGGCCCGTGGCATCTTTCCCTTATTGGACAAGGTCAGTGATGAGCCCACCGCCGACCTGCTAACCCAGCGCATGCAAGTTCACGAAAAGACCGCGTGGATGCTGCGCGCGCTGTTGGAAAACTAATAGGGAGCGCGTTGTAATGTCCTGGCGAGGGAGCTTGCTCCCGCTGGGTTGCGAAGCGACCCCCATACCAGACGCTGATTCTTTGGAGGCTGGAAGATTTTGCGCCTGCTGCGCAGTCGAGCGGGAGCAAGCTCCCTCGCCACAGGTGTAGGACGGCGTAATTCGTCGCCTGCCTGCTGTTGGCTTGTCCTACGCCCATGGTCATAAAGTCGTCTGGAACTGGCGATGCCGTTGAGCTTCCATAGAGCCACAGGTGGATTGTTCCAACTGAGAGGCTCGTATGGCAAAGGAGTGTCAACGGTATGATTCAAGGAAAGGAACCGGAGGAGGGTGTGCGTGGACGCTTTCAGTCCATCAGCGTCGATCCGTTCGTCAGGGGGTTCGACATGCAACTGGTGCGTCCCCTGGCCCGATCCATTCGTCTGAACGGGTTCGCCACCTGTCTGCGGCTGGAGCAGGTCTATTGGGATATCCTCGGCGACATGGCCCAGCTCAACAGCTGTTCCATCAGTACGTTGCTGTCCCATGTCGACAGAGAGGTGCACCTGCGCCATGGCGGGGTACGCAATTTCAGCGCGCTGGTGCGTGTTGTATGCGTGGTGCACGGTTTGAAGGAGACCGTGTCGCAGGTGGCGGACTGTCATTGACGGGTAGCTGCCCTGTCGATGACTGAGTCGGACTGCAAACGGCCTGTGCGGTCTTACGGCTGCACAGGCCGCATTTAATGGATATAATCCCGCTCTTTGCCGCAAAGCCCAGCCTTTGCGCGAGTAACCTGATCGCCGAGACAACCCCATGCCGATGTACGACTATCAATGTGCTTCCTGTGGTCATCAGATGGAAGCCATTCAAAAGATCAGCGCGGCACCGCTGGTCGACTGCCCTGCCTGTCAGGCGCCAGAACTGAAAAAGATGCTGTCCATGCCTGGTTTCCGCCTCGGCGGCACAGGCTGGTATGAAACCGACTTCAAGACCGGCGCCAAGAAGAATTTGGCCGGTGGCGACAAAGCAGATTGAGTTGAACACGCGCGAGTGCTTGCACGGGCAGGTCCTCCAACCGAATTTCGAATTACGAGAAGTGAAACCACTACCATGATGCGCAGCCATTATTGCGGCCAACTGAACGAAAGCCTGGAAGGTCAGGAAGTTACTCTTTGCGGATGGGTCCATCGTCGCCGTGACCATGGCGGGGTGATTTTCCTCGATATCCGTGATCGTGAAGGCCTGGCCCAGGTGGTGTTCGATCCGGACCGCGCTGACACCTTCGCCACCGCCGACCGCGTGCGCAGCGAATACGTGGTCAAGATCACCGGCAAGGTGCGCCTGCGTCCGGCCGGTGCTGGCAACGCCAACATGGCGTCCGGCATGATCGAAGTGCTGGGTTACGAGCTGGAAGTGCTCAACGAATCGGAAACCCCGCCGTTCCCACTCAACGAATACTCCGACGTGGGCGAAGAAACCCGCCTGCGCTACCGCTTCATCGACCTGCGTCGCCCGGAGATGGCCGAGAAGCTGCGCCTGCGTTCGCGCATGACCACCAGCATCCGTCGTTACCTGGACGAGAACGGCTTCCTCGATGTCGAGACGCCAATCCTGACCCGCGCCACGCCGGAAGGCGCCCGCGACTACCTGGTGCCGAGCCGTACCCACCCCGGCAGCTTCTTCGCCTTGCCGCAATCGCCACAGCTGTTCAAGCAACTGCTGATGGTGGCCGGGTTCGATCGCTACTACCAGATCGCCAAGTGCTTCCGCGACGAAGACCTGCGTGCCGACCGTCAGCCTGAGTTCACTCAGATCGACATCGAGACCAGCTTCCTCGACGAAAAAGACATCATGGGCCTGACCGAAGGCATGATCCGCAACCTGTTCAAGGAAGTGCTGGGCCTGGAATTCGGCGAGTTCCCGCACATGACCTTCGAAGAGGCCATGCGCCGCTACGGTTCCGACAAGCCGGACCTGCGTAACCCGCTGGAACTGGTGGATGTGGCTGACCAGCTCAAGGAAGTCGAGTTCAAGGTGTTCAGCGGCCCGGCCAACGACCCGAAATGCCGTATCGCGGCCCTGCGCGTTCCTGGCGGGGCCAGCATGCCGCGCAAGCAGATCGACGACTACACCAAGTTCGTCGGCATCTACGGTGCCAAGGGCCTGGCCTACATCAAGGTCAACGAGCGCGCCGCGGGTGTTGACGGCCTGCAATCGCCGATCGTGAAAAACATCCCTGAAGCCAACCTGAACGTGATCCTCGATCGCGTGGGCGCGGTTGACGGCGACATCGTGTTCTTCGGCGCCGACAAGGCCAAGATCGTCAGCGAAGCCTTGGGCGCGCTGCGCATCAAGCTGGGTCACGACCTGAAGCTGCTGACTTGCGAGTGGGCGCCAATGTGGGTCGTCGACTTCCCGATGTTCGAAGAAAACGACGACGGCAGCTTCTCGGCGCTGCACCACCCGTTCACCGCGCCGAAGTGCTCGCCGCAAGAGTTGGAGGCCAACCCGGCCACCGCTCTGTCGCGCGCTTACGACATGGTCCTGAACGGCACCGAGCTGGGTGGCGGTTCGATCCGTATCCATCGCAAGGAAATGCAACAGGCAGTGTTCCGCCTGCTGGGCATCGACGAAGCCGAGCAGGAAGAGAAGTTCGGCTTCCTGCTCGACGCCCTGAAGTACGGTGCACCGCCTCACGGTGGCCTGGCCTTCGGCCTGGACCGCCTGGTGATGCTGATGACCGGCGCCCAGTCGATCCGTGAAGTGATCGCGTTCCCGAAAACCCAGAGCGCGGCCGATGTCATGACCCAGGCGCCGGGTGTGGTGGATGCCAAGGCATTGCGCGAGTTGCACATTCGTCTGCGTGAACAGCCAAAAGCTGAGTAAGGCTGGCACCTGAGAGGGCGCATCTTCGGATGCGCCTTTTCATTGGGGTCGATATTTCTGATTGCCGGCCACTGCGTACGCGCAGGGCGGGCAATGTTCCAAAGAGAAACGGAGCGAGTTATGGCAGGTCATTCCAAGTGGGCGAACATCAAGCACCGCAAAGAACGTCAGGATGCCAAGAGAGGCAAGATCTTCACCAAGTGGATCCGTGAACTGACGGTCGCGGCCCGCCAGGGTGGCGGCGACCCCGGTTCCAACCCGCGCTTGCGCCTGGCCCTGGACAAGGCGCTGGGTGCCAACATGAGCCGCGACATCATCGACCGGGCCATCGCCCGTGGCGCGGGTGCGACCGAGGCCGACAACGTTGAAGAGCTGACCTACGAAGGTTATGGCCCGGGCGGCGTGGCGGTGATGGTCGAATGCATGACCGACAACCGCAACCGTACTGCCGCCGCCGTGCGTCACGCGTTCAGCAAATGCGGTGGCAACCTGGGCACCGATGGTTCGGTGGCCTATCTGTTCGAGCGCAAGGGGCAGATCAGCTTCGCGCCGGGCCTCGATGAAGATGCCCTGACGGAAGCGGCCCTGGAGGCCGATGCCGATGACGTGGTCAGTCATGAAGACGGTTCGTTCGACGTGTTCACGTCGTTCGCCAGCTTCTATGCCGTGCGCAACGCCCTGGAGGCGGCCGGCTTCAAGCCCGCCGACGCAGAGATCGTCATGCAGCCGACCACCAGTGCCGAACTGGACCTGGAAGGGGCCGAGAAGGTGCTCAAGCTGATCGACATGTTGGAAGACCTGGATGACGTGCAGAACGTTTATTCCAATGCCGATATTCCGGAGTCGGTGGCTGAACAGCTGGGCTGACGGGCACTCAAGGCTTGTTTGAAATCATTGTGGCGAGGGAGCTTGCTCCCGCTGGAGTGCGAAGCGCTCCCAAAAAGGTCTGCTGCGCAGCCCAGCGGGAGCAAGCTCCCTCGCCACGGATCCACTGCAAGCCCTTGATGAGCTGTATCCTCTTGTAACCGCATTACCTTTCGCAGGCGCTATGACTTTAATCCTTGGTATCGACCCTGGTTCGCGCATCACCGGCTACGGTGTGGTTCGCGATACCGGGCGCGGCTGCGTGTACGTCGCGTCCGGTTGCATCCGCACCGGGGCGGGTGAACTGCACGAGCGCTTGCAGATCGTTTATCGCGGCGTTCGCGAAGTCATCCAGACCTACGGCCCGGTCACCATGGGCATCGAAAGGGTCTTCATGGCGCGCAACGCCGACTCGGCCTTGAAACTGGGGCAGGCCCGGGGCGCGGCAATCGTTGCTGGCGCCGAGGAAAACCTGGAGATCGCCGAGTACACCGCGACCCAGGTCAAGCAGGCGGTCGTCGGAACCGGGGCGGCGAACAAGGAGCAGGTGCAAATGATGGTGATGCACCTGTTGAAACTGGTCAGCAAGCCGCAGATCGATGCCTCGGACGCCCTGGCCATTGCCATTTGCCATGCCCATACCCGTTCCAGCCTGTTGCCTCACGGCCTGGGAACCGCACGCAGTCGTGGCGGGCGCCTGCGTCTCTGATAGCATCAGCGCAATCTTTCGTGAGCCCGAGCATCTTGCGCCTGTGTCGTCGGCCTTCCTGCCCGGGCTGTTACTCGCCAGCCGGCAGGCTGGCCAACACCCAAGGATCTGAAACGTGATTGGACGCTTGCGCGGCACCCTGGCTGAAAAACAGCCGCCGCACCTGATTCTGGATGTAAACGGCCTGGGCTATGAGCTGGAAGTGCCCATGACCACGCTGTATCGCTTGCCGTCGGTCGGCGAGCCGCTGACCCTGCACACCCATTTGGTCGTGCGCGAGGATGCGCAGTTACTCTATGGCTTCGTCGGCAAGCGCGAGCGGGATTTCTTCCGCGAACTGATCCGTCTCAATGGCGTCGGCCCGAAACTGGCCCTGGCCTTGATGTCGAGCCTGGAAGTCGATGAATTGGTGCGTTGTGTGCAGTCCCAGGACACCTCGGCCCTGACCAAGGTGCCGGGTGTGGGCAAGAAAACCGCCGAGCGCCTGCTGGTCGAACTCAAGGACCGCTTCAAGGCCTGGGAGGCGGTGCCGGCGATGTTCGCCCTGGTGCCGAACCAGCCGGATGCGCCTGCGCCTGCGGTCAGCGCCGAAAACGATGCAGTCACCGCGCTGATCTCCCTGGGCTACAAGCCGCAGGAAGCCAGCAAGGCGATTTCCGCTATCAAGGAAAAAGGCCTGAGCACTGAAGACATGATTCGTCGTGCCCTGAAGGGAATGATTTAAGTGATTGAAGCTGACCGCCTGATCGCCGCCACGGGCGCGCCCCGTGACCGCGAGGAAATCCAGGACCGCGCGATTCGTCCTGTCAGCCTGGCCGACTACATCGGTCAACCGACCGTGCGCGAGCAGATGGAGTTGTTCATCCAGGCCGCCCGTGGGCGCAGCGAGTCGCTGGACCACACCTTGATCTTCGGCCCGCCGGGCCTGGGCAAGACCACCCTGGCCAACATCATTGCCCAGGAAATGGGCGTCTCGATCAAGAGCACGTCCGGGCCGGTCCTCGAGCGGCCGGGTGACCTGGCGGCGCTGCTGACCAACCTTGAGCCCCATGATGTGCTGTTCATCGACGAAATCCATCGGCTGTCGCCGATCGTCGAGGAAGTGTTGTACCCGGCCATGGAAGACTTCCAGCTCGACATCATGATCGGCGAAGGGCCGGCGGCACGCTCCATCAAGTTGGACCTGCCGCCCTTCACCCTGGTGGGCGCCACCACTCGCGCAGGCATGCTGACCAACCCGTTGCGCGACCGCTTCGGTATCGTCCAGCGCCTGGAGTTCTACAACAACGCCGACCTGGCGACGATTGTCAGCCGCTCGGCGGGCATCCTCGGGTTGCCGTTGGACCCGGACGGTGCGTATGAGATCGCCCGGCGTGCCCGGGGCACGCCGCGGATCGCCAACCGCCTGCTGCGCCGGGTCCGGGATTTTGCCGAAGTCCGGGCCAAGGGCCACATCACCAAGCCGATTGCCGACCTGGCGTTGAACCTGCTGGACATCGACGAGCGTGGTTTCGACCACCAGGACCGGCGCCTGCTGCTGACCATGATCGAGAAGTTCGACGGTGGCCCGGTGGGCGTGGACAGCCTGGCCGCGGCCATCAGCGAAGAGCGCCACACCATTGAAGATGTGCTGGAACCGTACCTGATCCAGCAGGGCTACATCATGCGTACCCCTCGCGGGCGCGTGGTGACCCGTCATGCTTATCTGCATTTTGGTTTAAACATCCCGACACGAATGGGTGAGATGCCGGTGGTAGACGAATTCCTCGATGCCGTGGACGATTGAACGAGCTCTGTACGCCGACTTTTTTCCAGTTCGTGCTGTCCCAGACGACGCCTGGAGCGTCAATGCGTTCGAGAATGAAAAAACAGTTGCCTGGCCGATTGGCAACCTGAGGAGTAAGCACTAGAGTATGCGCGCGCAAAACGGGCTGGAGTCGTTCGCACATCGCTGTCGCGTTTATTACGAGGACACCGATGCTGGCGGCATCGTCTACTACGTCAATTACCTCAAGTTTATGGAACGGGCTCGAACCGAACGGCTGCGGGAACTGGGTTTTGCCCAATCCGCGCTGGCAGGGGAGGACCTGTTATTCGTCGTGCATTCCAGCGAAGCGCGCTACCACGCGCCGGCGCGACTGGACGACGAGTTGCTGGTAAGTGCCGATGTCATCGAATTGAACCGTGTCAGCCTGCGTTTCAAGCAGCAGGTCAGGCGGGCTACGGATAACGTGCTGCTCTGTGAAGGGCAGTTTTTGGTGGCCTGTGTGCGCACCCATAGTTTGAAACCCCGGGCCATTCCCGAAGCTCTACGTGCGGCCTTTGCCGGCGTGAGCGGCGCGGGTACACACTCAGAGCAGGAGATAAAGCGTGGAAGCTAACGTCGTCGACCATTCCTCCATGTGGAGCCTGGTCAGCAATGCCAGCGTCGTGGTGCAACTGGTAATGCTGACCCTGGTAGCCGCATCGGTGACCTCATGGATCATGATCTTTCAGCGCAGCAACATGCTGCGCGCCGGTCGTCGTGCCCTGGAGAGCTTCGAGGAGCGTTTCTGGTCCGGCATCGACCTGTCCAAGCTCTATCGCCAGGCCGGTAGCAACCCTGACCCGGACTCGGGCGTCGAGCAGATCTTCCGTGCCGGCTTCAAGGAGTTCTCTCGCCTGCGCCAGCAGCCGGGCGTCGACCCTGAGGCGGTGATGGAAGGTGTGGCCCGTGCCATGCGCGTCGCCATTTCCCGCGAGGAAGAGAAGCTCGAACAGGGCCTGTCGTTCCTGGCCACCGTTGGTTCGGTCAGCCCGTACATCGGTCTGTTCGGTACCGTGTGGGGGATCATGAACTCCTTCCGTGGCCTGGCTTCCGCCCAGCAAGCGACCCTCGCCACCGTGGCCCCGGGTATCGCCGAGGCACTGATCGCCACCGCCATCGGTCTGTTCGCGGCCATCCCGGCCGTTATCGCCTACAACCGCTTCGCTGCCCGCAGCGAAATGCTGACCGGCCGTTACTACACCTTCGCCGATGAATTCCAGGCGATCCTGCACCGTAAAGTGCACACCAGCGAAGAATAAGCAGGTATTTCCCAATGGCTTTAATCGCTCGAGCCCGAAAAAAGCGCAAGCCGGTCGCCGAGATGAACGTGGTGCCCTACATCGACGTGATGTTGGTGCTGCTGGTCATCTTCATGGTGACCGCGCCGATGCTCAATCAGGGCGTGAAGGTCGATCTGCCCAAGGTTTCCAGCGAAGCCTTGCCGCAGGACAACAACACCCAGGTCCTGACCATTTCGATCAAGGCTGACAAGACCTACTACTGGAACCTTGGCAGCGAAGTGGACACCGAGAAGCAGCAGGACCGGGCCATGACGTTGCCGCAGATGACCGATGCGGTGACCAAGATCATTCGTGTCGGCAACGATGCCGGCAAGCGCACGCAAGTCTTCATTCGCGGCGACAAGACCGTCGACTACGGTGCCGTGATGGGGGCCATGGGCGGCCTGCAGAAAGCCGGGGTCGGTAATGTTGGCTTGATCACTGAGGCGCCCTGATGCAGCAACAGCGAGAGCCGTCCGCCTCGGAAAGCTACTTCTGGCCCAGTGTCCTGGCCATCGGCCTGCATGTGCTGGTGTTCGGCATGCTGTTCGTCAGTTTTGCCATGACTCCGGAGTTGCCACCGGCCAAGCCGATCGTGCAGGCGACGTTGTACCAGCTCAAGTCGAAAAGCCAGGCGACGACCCAGACGAACCAGAAGCTTGCCGGTGAGGCGAAGAAGTCCGCCGCGCGCCAGACTGAAGTCGAGCAAATGGAACAGAAGAAGGTCGAGCAGGAAGCGATAAAGGCCGCGGAACAAAAGAAAGAGGAAGCGGCTCAAAAGGCCGAGGAAGCCAAGAAGGCCGATGAGGCGAAAAAAGCGGACGAGGCGAAAAAGGCTGACGAAGCCAAGAAAGCCGACGAAGCGAAGAAAGCCGAGGCCAAAAAGGCAGAAGAGAAACAATTGGCTGATATAGCCAAGAAGAAAGCCGAAGAAGAAGCCAAGAAAGCCGCTGAAGAAGAGGCCAAGAAAGCGGCCGCTGAAGAAGCGAAGAAAAAGATCGTCGAGGACGCGAAGAAAAAAGCCGCCGAAGACGCCAAGAAGAAAGCTGAAGCTGAAGAGGCGAAAAAGAAAGTCGCCGAAGACGCGAAGAAGAAAGCCGCCGCCGACGCCGCCAAGAAAAAGGCCCAGGACGCAGCGCGTAAATCCGCCGAAGACAAAAAGGCCCAGGCCTTGGCAGATTTGCTTTCCGACACGCCGGAGCGCCAGCAGGCATTGGCTGATGAGCAGGGCGATGAAGTCGCCGGCAGCTACGATGACTTGATTCGCGCACGAGCGGCAGAAGGCTGGGCTCGTCCACCTTCGGCGCGCAAAGGCATGACGGTCGTATTGCAAATCGGCATGTTGCCCGACGGTACGGTTACCTCGGTCAGCGTCGCCAAGTCCAGTGGTGACGGTCCGTTCGACGCTTCGGCGGTCGCAGCGGTCAAGAACATTGGGCGATTGACGGAAATGCAAGGAATGAAACCGAGCGACTTTGCTCCCTATCGTTCATTCAAGATGACATTCACACCTGAGGATCTAGCCTTGTGAGAAACCTTCTTCGATCAATGCTGGTCGTTATCTGCTGCCTGGCAGGGATAGCGGTAGCAGAGGAAAAGAACATCCTGGTCACCAGCGGCAGCGACCGGGCGACCCCGATTGCCGTCGTACCGTTCGGCTGGCAGGGCGGTAACGTCCTGCCGGACGACATGGCGGAAATCATCGGCAACGACCTGCGCAACTCGGGTTACTACGCGCCGATTCCGAAGCAGAACATGATCAGCCTGCCAACCCAGGCCAGCGAAGTCATCTACCGTGACTGGAAGGCCCTGGGCGCCCAGTACATCATGGTCGGCAGCATCGTTCCGGCTGGCGGTCGCCTGCAGGTGCAGTACGCCCTGTTCAACGTCGCCACCGAACAGCAAGTGCTGACCGGCAGCGTGTCGGGCAGCGTCGATCAATTGCGTGACATGGCGCACTACATCGCCGACCAGTCGTTCGAGAAACTTACCGGCATCAAGGGCGCGTTCTCCACTCGCATGCTCTACGTGACGGCCGAGCGCTTCTCCGAGAACAACACCCGCTACACCCTGCAGCGCTCCGACTATGACGGCGCCCGTGCGGTGACTCTGCTGCAATCGCGCGAGCCGATCCTGTCGCCGCGCTTTGCCCCCGATGGCAAGCGCATCGCCTATGTCTCGTTCGAGCAGAAGCGTCCGCGCATTTTCGTGCAGCACATCGACACCGGTCGTCGTGAGCAGATCACCAACTTCGAAGGCCTGAACGGTGCGCCAGCCTGGTCGCCGGACGGCTCGCGGCTGGCGTTCGTACTGTCCAAGGACGGCAACCCGGACATCTACGTGATGAACCTGGCTTCGCGTTCGATTTCCCGTGTCACCAACGGCCCGGGCATCAACACCGAACCGTTCTGGGGCAAGGATGGCTCGACCATCTACTTCACCTCCGACCGTGGCGGCAAGCCACAGATCTACAAGACCAGTGCGGGTGGCGGCGGTGCCGAACGCGTGACGTTCGTCGGTAACTACAACGCCAACCCGAAGCTGTCGGCAGATGAAAAGACCCTGGTGATGATCCATCGCCAGGATGGTTTCACTAATTTCAAGGTGGCGGCCCAGGATTTGCAGCGCGGTAGCGTAAAAATCCTCACTGATAGCACTCTGGACGAGTCACCCACTGTTGCGCCCAACGGCACCATGGTAATCTACGCCACCCGCCAGCAGGGCCGGGGAGTCTTGATGCTCGTGTCCATTAATGGACGCGTGAGGCTCCCGCTTCCTACCGCTCAAGGCGAAGTCAGAGAACCGTCCTGGTCCCCTTACCTGAACTGACGCGGCGCTATACGTTTTACTTAACACACTGGGGTTCATTAGGAGTTTCACGATGGAAATGCTGAAGTTTGGTAAATTTGCTGCGCTGGCTCTGGCCATGGCTGTAGCTGTAGGTTGCTCGTCCAAAGGCGGCGACAATGCCGGTGAAGGCGCTGTTGATCCAAACGCTGGTTACGGCGCTAACACCGGTGCAGTTGACGGCTCCCTGAGCGAAGAAGCTGCTCTGCGCGCAATCACCACCTTCTACTTCGAATACGACAGCTCGGACCTGAAGCCAGAAGCCATGCGCGCTCTGGACGTTCACGCCAAGGACCTGAAAGCAAACGGCGCTCGCGTTGTTCTGGAAGGCAACACCGACGAACGTGGTACTCGTGAGTACAACATGGCACTGGGCGAGCGTCGTGCGAAAGCCGTTCAGCGCTACCTGGTACTGCAAGGTGTTTCCCCAGCTCAGCTGGAACTGGTTTCCTACGGCGAAGAGCGTCCAGTTGCTACCGGCAACGACGAGCAGTCCTGGGCTCAAAACCGTCGCGTCGAACTGCGTAAGTAATTCGTCATGCGAACGTGCCGTCGTGCTGTAACTGTTCTGGCTCTCAGCCTTGCGCCGCTTGCGGCGTGGGCTGCGGTTCCTGTGGTCGATAACGATGCCGGCTATAACAATAGCGGGAGTAGCTATCCGCCTGCGGGTTACGGTACGAACGGCGCCTATGCCGGGGGAGGGGTTTCGGCCCCTGTCTCGGCACAGGGCCAGCTGTTCAACCAACTGCAGCAAATGCAGGATCAGATCTCGCGCCAACAGGGTGTGATCGAAGAACTGCAAAATGATATTTCGCGCATGAAGCAGGAAAACCTGGAGCGATACCAGGATCTTGATCGGCGCATAGGAACCGGCGTTGCACCTGCACCTGCCGCGACTCCTGAGAATTCTCCTGCCGGTGGCGACTTGAACGCCCCCGGCGCAGCCGCAGGCGCGGGGGCAGCCGCTCCCGCAGCACCTGCCGCCGGTGGCGAGCCGGCTGATCCGGCGAAGGAAAAGCTCTATTACGATGCTGCCTTCGACTTGATCAAGGCCAAGGATTTCGACAAGGCCAGCCAGGCTTTTGCCGCTTTCCTGCGCAAATACCCAAACAGCCAGTACGCGGGCAATGCCCAATACTGGTTGGGCGAAGTGAACCTGGCCAAAGGCGACCTGCAAGGTGCCGGCCAGGCATTCGCCAAGGTTTCGCAACTGTATCCCAAGCACGCCAAGGTGCCGGATTCGCTGTACAAGCTGGCTGATGTAGAGCGCCGCCTCGGTCACACCGACAAGGTAAAAGGCATTCTGCAGCAGGTGGTGGCCCAATATCCGGGGACATCCGCCGCCCAGTTGGCCCAGCGCGATCTGCAACGCATGTAAGCTGGCTTGACCTGTTTTGAAGAAACCCGCGCCTGTCGCGGGTTTTTTCGTTAGAATTCACGCCCTTTTTATGAAACACGCTTTTTGGGATCTGCGCGTTGGCGGGGTTCCTTGAAGTGCCTGACGGAGGCGGACAGCCTGTTTAGCTGTTACGCCCGTGGCGACTATGCAAGACACATTGAGAATCACCGAAGTTTTTCACTCTTTGCAGGGTGAAACGCGGACGGCTGGGCTGCCCACAGTATTTGTGCGCCTCACCGGTTGCCCGCTACGTTGCCAATACTGCGACAGTGCCTACGCGTTCAGCGGCGGCACCGTGCGAACCCTCGACGATATCCTTGAGCAAGTGGCCGGTTATCGTCCGCGTTATGTCTGCGTCACGGGCGGTGAGCCCTTGGCGCAACCCAACGCCATCCTCTTGCTCAAGCAGTTGTGTGATGCCGGTTACGAGGTTTCCCTGGAAACCAGCGGCGCCCTGGATATCTCGGCCGTCGACCCGCGCGTCAGCCGCGTCGTGGACCTGAAGACTCCAGGCTCCAAGGAAGCGCACCGTAACCGTTACGAGAATATCGAGTTGCTGACCCCTAACGATCAGGTCAAATTCGTGATCTGTTCACGGGAAGATTACGACTGGGCCGTGTCCAAGCTGATCCAGTACGGGCTCGACCAACGGGCCGGCGAAGTGTTGTTGTCGCCGAGCCATCACGATTTGAGCGCTCGGGACCTGGCGGACTGGGTGGTGGCGGATAACCTGCCGGTGCGCCTGCAACTGCAGCTGCATAAATATCTTTGGAACGACGAGCCGGGGCGCTGATATGACTGAACATTCGAACATTGCCGAAAAACGTGCGGTCATCCTGTTGTCCGGCGGCCTGGATTCGGCCACCGTCGTGGCCATGGCCCGTGCCGAGGGTTACCGCTGCTACACCATGAGTTTCGATTATGGTCAGCGCCACCGCGCAGAACTGCACGCGGCCGAGCGAGTGGCCCGGGACCTGGGCGTGGTGGAACACAAAGTGATCGGCCTGAACCTCAACGGCATTGGTGGCTCGGCCTTGACCGACAGCTCCATCGACGTGCCGGAGGCGCCTAGCGGAGGCATCCCGGTGACCTATGTGCCGGCGCGTAACACCGTATTCCTGTCCTTGGCATTGGGCTGGGCCGAAGTGCTGGGCGCCCGTGATATTTTCATCGGCGTCAATGCTGTGGATTACTCCGGTTACCCGGATTGCCGCCCGGAGTTCGTCGAAGCCTTCGAGCGCATGGCGAACCTGGCGACCAAGGCCGGCGTAGAAGGGCAGGGTTTCCGCATCCAGGCACCGTTGCAGAATCTCAGCAAGGCCGACATCGTCAAGGCCGGTGTGAAGCTTGGCGTGGACTATGGGCTCACTGTTTCCTGCTATCAGGCCGACGATCAGGGCCGTGCTTGCGGCAAGTGCGACAGCTGCCGCCTGCGCGCAGAAGGCTTTGCCGCGGCGGGTGTGAGCGATCCAACCCGTTATTTTTGATTTATTTCAAATTAGGTGTTGAATAGTCCTTAGAAATCAGTATTATACGCGCCACCACACAGCGGGTCGTTAGCTCAGTTGGTAGAGCAGTTGGCTTTTAACCAATTGGTCGTAGGTTCGAATCCCACACGACCCACCATTTTTTGCAGTTTTAAAAGTCTGGAAGGCCCACGAAAGTGAGGATTTCCGGATTTTTTTTTGCCTGGAATTAAGTGTCCTCCCGCCCAAGGGCAGGGAGTCAGCAGTCCTGTCGTGGAGCCGTCGCCATGCTCACGACTGCCAGGGCCTTCAGCCCTTTTTCTCGCCCGACGCGGAGCGATGAGCGCCAGAAACCAGCGCTTCCCATGCGAGCCAACGTCCTGCCTGGATCTGCCATGAGGGCACCCGGCAAGCCCATTCTTTCTGTGGTTTCCTGGCGAATACCGGTAACCGAGGTTTGCGCACAACCTTGCTATTGAGCGTGCTGACACAGAACTTCGAGTAGTTTTTCAGCTCTTTGAGTTCAAGTGACAGCATGTCTTTTGGGCACAGTAACAGTACGTCCCCAAAGGAATACAACTGGAACGCCTCGACTTCTATTTTTTGCGCAGCAACCTGACGTGTTTTCCACATGGTGGCGCTCAGGTCTTGCAGTTTTATCTCTTCTGGCAAGGCGTATCGCTCCGCCGTTTGTTGGCGAACCGATAAGCCTCCTGCTGCGATGTAGGTGATCTGGCTCAAACTGCCCGGCGAAAGCAATGTGAAGGCGCAGAAGGCCAGGATCATTGCGATCAGGCCATTGAAGGTCCGCCTGTAGATGTCCCCCTTGAAACAATGAAATATGACGACCGGTAGCAGGGTGAAGATGAGTGTCAGCCAGGACAGACCCGCCACGTAGGGGACGGTGTCAGGTGTTTCCCTCTCCATATATGAACGTATCGTCAGCAGGATTGGAAAGGCGGCGAAGAGCACGGTGACGAATATGGAGATCGAGAGCAGGGTGACGAGCCAGAACTCTTTGCGAGCCCGTACCCACGCCTGTAGCCGCTGCCATTTTTCTTTTAGCCAGCGCCACGCTGGCGTCGTCTTGTTTTTGAGTGCCTGCAAACAGGTGAGCCATTTTTGCAGCCAGGCCTTCCGGGGGCGGGCAGGTTTATGTTGCTGCAGCTTTTTCCGCTTTATTTGTTGATGGGCTGCCAGGCGTTTCAAGCGGGCTCGCTCCAGCCTGGCTTGGACAAGTGTGCTTTTCCTGATGACTCTTTTGAACGGCGTGAATGCGTACATGAGAAAGCACGCAACGAAGACGATCAGGAGCAATGCCGCGAATATCGTCCAGGCGTTCAATGTGGACAGGAAAAAGGTGGCCCAGATGAACGCGCTAAATCCCACAACCGTGGGGAACACCAGATAGAAAACAATCTTCGATTGGTTGTCCTTCATGTTTGAAAAAAGCGAAACCGAGCAGCCGAACATCCACGTTGTCGCCCCCAAGATGAACAAATACGACAGCATCAGCAGCAGGACCAGCACGACCCAGACCAACAGTGCAGACTTCACATCGATGGACGGCATGAACAGATCGATTCGTCCAATCGTCCGGGTATAAAGGTACAACGTGACGAACCCAAGCCCTGTCGCGAGTAGGCCTAACGTGACGGTGATCTGGGTCCAATAGGAAAGAATGCGTTTGACGGTGTGCTTGAGCACTTCAGCGAAGGTTCTGTCAGGAATGACGGACAAGGCGTAGCTCCCTTACGAGGTAAAAATCCTGGTAGGTATAGTAACGCCAAGTCGCACCAGCTAAATCTTCAACCTAGCAAGTCCTCCTACTGGAAATTCAGCGGATGTGCTGTCCGTAATGTTTCGGGTCCAGGCGCAATACCATCACCATCATCAACGCCATGACCGCAGTGAGCGACCACCAGGCCCACTCAAAACTCCCCAACTGGTCGCGGATCATCCCGGCAATCAATGGCGAGAGGCCGGCGATGAGATAGCCGACACCCTGCACGAACGCGGTAAGGCCACCGGCCCGGCGTGGGTTGTCCAGGTGGTCGAGGGATACGATCAGGCTCATGGGGAATAGGCCGCCGATACCCAGCCCCAGCAGGCAGGCCCAGAGCAGGCTGAAGCGTTCCGGACTGAGGATCAGGCCGCAGAAGCCGCCGATGATCAGGGCCAGCAGGACGCTCAGGACCAGGCGTTTATCCCGGCTGCGGTTGGCAATAGCCGGAGTGACCAGGCCGGATAACACTTCCATTGCCGTGAGGAACCCCAGCAGCAGGCCAGCGTGCTGTTCGCTCCAGCCCTTTTCCACGTAGTACGGCGCCAGCCAGGCCAGCACGCAGGTGTAGGAAGCAGTGCCCAGGCCAAAGAAAATCGCCAGGAGCCAGGCCCGGGCGTTGCGGGAAAACGCTTCGTGATGCCGGGACGCTGCTTCGGGCAAGGGCGTGATGTTCGAACGCTGGACGTACCAGCAGCCCAGGGCGACCAGCGCCAACAATGCCCAGATCGCCAGGCCGACGCGCCAACTGCCGGTCTGCGTCAGGACAAAGGGTGAAAACGATGCGGCAATCGCCGCCCCGCCCATGATGGAGGTGACGTACAAGCCCATGAACAGCGAGACGTTGTCGGCGAAGCGTGACTTGATCAGTGCCGGCATCACCGCCTGGATCAAGGCGATCCCAAGCCCGGCGACGATCGCACTGGCGATCAACCCGGCGGCGCTGTCCAGGTACAAGCGCGAGGCCGTGGCGACGCCAATGATCAACAGCGACAGCACGATGGTGCGGTGTTCTCCGATGCGTAGGGCGATGCGCATGCCCAGGAACATCGCCAGGCCCATCGCCATGACGGGCAACATGGTCAGCAGCGAGGCGGTACTGAAACTCAAGGGCACCTCGCCGCGAATGGCCGACAACAAAGGCCCGACCGCCGCCATTGAGGGTCGCAGGTTCAGCGCCACCAAGACGATGCTGACCATCAGCCAGATGGCGTGGGTGGTTGAGGTTCGAATGTTTTCCATGGAGCCGCCTTTGCTGGACAAAAGGGCATTTAGGCTGGGGCGGCCTGTCATGGGCAAACTGAAAACTGGCAGGGTGTATCGAAAAATTAAATACGGCACGCAATCAGTGAAGGGATCAGAGTTTTTGTGTGGCGAGGGAGCTTGCTCCCGCTGGGGCGCGTAGCGGCCCCTTGCGGTGTGTCCGGCAAACCAGGGGGCTGCTTCGCAACCCAGCGGGAGCAAGCTCCCTCGCCACACAATAGTCGTTCACAACCTCCTATTCCATCGCCGGGCTCAGCGTCCCCAGCCACGCCACCAATCCCAGAATGATCACCGCCACACAGAACTCCAGCACCATGCTGCGCCGCAGGGCATTCACCGCAACGCCGTGCTCGCCGGTCTGTCGGGCCTGTTCCAGCAATGGGCTCAGATGAAAGCGGTTCAGCGCGGCGAACACCAACATGGCCGCGAACAAGATCAGCTTGAGCGCCAGTAACTGACCATAAGTGCTGTCCAGCAGCCCTTCGACATTCGGGCCGACGATAAACAGATAATTCACCACCCCCGTCACGCTGATGACCACCACGATCACCGCTCCGGCGGTTTCAAACCCGGTCAACGTCCGGGCCAGTACCGCCAGCCGAGGTTCGGCCTGGCGCAGCAGCAGGGCAAACGCGGCCAAGGCCCCGACCCAGCCACCCGCCGCCCACAGGTGCAGGAAGTCGGTGATGAAGTGCCAGTTGCGGCGCTCACCTTCGTCCATGGCGCCATGCCCGGCCCAGGCCAGCGTCGCCAACGCCACGGCGCCGCCCAGCATGACCAGCCATAGGCTGAGGGTCGGCCAACGTCCATTGAGCGTCGCGGCGACACCGGCCAACAGCAGCGCCGCTATCCGCAGTGTCCAACTCGAGCCGACGTCGGTCTCCAACACCATCATTTCAATGTGCGGCCACAGTTCGGCCCAGTCTGAAACACCGCTCATGGCCCAGGCCATGCACGCCATGGCGGCGAAGGACAGCAGTCCGCCCAGCACCGCCGTGGTCACTAGCAGCGGTGTGAAAGGCAACTGCGCGCCCGACGCCCGCTCCTGGCCTCGCAGGCTATAGAGCCCGAACGCGGCCAGGCCGAACAACAACATCAGATCCAAATACAGGGCAAACCGCAGGGCGATGTTGATCGAGTCGCTCATCAACTCACTTCACCTTGAACGTGACGTTACCGGTGATCGGGTGAGTGTCGGACGACACCGCGCGCCACTGGACCTGATAGGTGCCGGCGCTGAGGGGACCATTCGGGACAATGACCATGGTTTTCGGGTCATCGCTGCCGGAGACCTTGGCTGGCATGGGCATGGGCGAATGCGCCGCCATGCCGGGCATCTCGGTCATCATCAGCTTGGCACCGGAAAACTTGGTCATCAGGTTTTCGGAAAAGTGCAGCTCGATCTTTGCCGGTGCCGCACCCTCGGCGCCCTCGGCCGGGGTAGAGGACAGCAGCTTCGGATGGGCCTGGGCCAAGCCGCTGATCAACAGGCCAGTGGACAGGGCGACAACAGCAACAGCGTTTTTGAGCAATGACATGCAAGGACTCCTACAACGTGGTTTTTTAATTTTGGGTGAAACAGCTCAGCGGGTCAGAACCACATGCGCAGCCCCAATACCAGGCGGGCTTCGCTGCGATCTTCACCTTCTGCGCGGGCGTAGTCGGCGGTGTTGCCGTAGGTCCGGTTCCAGGTGACGCCAACGTATGGCGCGAATTCGCGGCGTATTTCATAACGTAGCCGTACGCCGAGTTCGGTGTCCGACAGCCCTGAGCCGACACCGCGGGCGGGGTCGTTCTTGCCATAGAAGTTGACCTCGGCGGTGGGCTGCAGGATCAACCGATTGGTCAGCAGGATGTCGTAGTCGCCTTCCAGCCGCGCCGCGCTCTGGCCACCTTCGCCGATGAACGCGGTGGCTTCGGCTTCGAAGTTGTACAGCGCCATGCCTTGCACGCCGAAGGCGGCCCAGGTTTGCGCATCGCCCGGCTTGAAGTCCTGGCGTACGCCGGCCACCAGGTCCCACCAAGGACTGATGGCGTGGCCCCACAGGGCCTGAAGTTCCGCCTCGTCGGTCTTGCCGTTGAGGCGTTCACCTTCGGAGCGCAGCCACAAACGGTCGATGTCGCCACCGATCCAGCCGGAGGCATCCCAGCTCAGGGCGCTGCCGTCATCGGCGTCTTGCCACTCCAGCTGGTCGATGAGGAAAAACGAATTGATTGCGCTGTCATGCACCGCGTGTCCGCCATGATCCTCGTAGACGGCGGCGCGATCAGCGGCTGTCAGTTCCGGGATCGGCGTGCGGCTGGTGGTCGGCGCTGATTGCATGGGCTCCATGCCCTGCATCGAGTCCATGCCTTGCATTGAATCCATACCTTGCATCTGGCTATGGTCCATCCCGGGCATCTGGCTGTGATCCATGCCTTGCATGTCGTTGCCCGCCGCCCAGGCCGAGGTGGTGGCGCCGAGGGAGAGGCTGGCAATGAGTGCCATGGGGTATTGAAAAAAAGTGGTCATGGTCGGCTCCTCATTCCTGCACCCGAACTTCACGGAACATCCCCATCTCCATGTGAAACAGCAGATGACAGTGGTACGCCCAGCGCCCGAGGGCATCGGCGGTGACGCGGTAGCTGCGCTTGGCGCCCGGTGGCACGTCGATGGTGTGCTTGCGCACCATGAACTGGCCGTTCTCGTCCTCCAGATCGCTCCACATGCCGTGCAGGTGGATGGGGTGGGTCATCATGGTGTCGTTGATCAGCACGATGCGCAGTCGCTCGCCGTACTTGAGCAGCAGCGGCGCGGCGTCGGAAAATTTCACGCCGTTGAACGACCAGACGAATTTCTCCATGTGCCCGGTCAGGTGCAGCTCGATCGTACGGCCCGGCTCGCGACCGTCGGGGTCGGGGAAGGTGCTGCGCAGGTCTGAGTAGGTCAGCACTTTGCGGCCGTTGTCGCGCAGCCCCATGCCCGGGTCGTCGAGCTTGGGCTTGACGCTCATGGCCTGCATGTCGACCAGGGGGTTGTCTTTCTCGGTGTCGGGGTGCGACAGCATGCCGTCCATGCCTTGCATGGCACCGTGATCCATACCGGCCATGTCGCCCATCCCCTGCATCTGGCTATGATCCATGCCTTGCATCTGGCTGTCGTCCATCCCGGCCATGCCCTGCATCGAGCCGTGGTCCATGCCGCTCATTTGCCCCATGTCGCCCATGCTGCCGTGGTCCATGCCACCCATGCCCATGTCGTCCATGGTCACCAGTGGCCGCGGGTCCAGGGGCGGCACCGGTGCCGACAACCCGGCCCTGGCCGCGAGAGTGCCGCGGGCATAGCCGGTGCGGTCCATGGACTGGGCGAACAGGGTGTAGGCCTCCTGGGTCGGTTCGACGATGACGTCATAGGTTTCGGCCACGGCGATCCGAAACTCATCGACACTCACCGGTTTGACGTATTGGCCGTCGGACGCCACCACCGTCATCTTCAAGCCGGGAATGCGCACGTCGAAATAGCTCATGGCCGAGCCGTTGATAAAGCGCAGGCGAAGACGCTCGCCAGGCTTGAACAGGCCGGTCCAGTTCATGTCCGGCGCCTGGCCGTTCATGAGGTAGGTGTAGGTGGCGCCACTGACATCGGCCAGGTCAGTGGGATTCATCTTCATCTCGGCCCACATCTTGCGATCGGCCACAGTGCTGGCCCAGCCGTTCTTGCCCACATCGTCAATGAAGTCGCCGACGGTGCGTTTGTTGTAGTTGTAGTAGTCCGACTGTTTCTTGAGCTTGCGAAGGATGTTGCCGGGGTCTTCATCGGTCCAGTCGGTGAGCATCACCACATAGTCCCGTTCGTACTGGAAGGGCTCCGGTTCCCTGGCGTCGATCACCAGCGGGCCGTAGACCCCGGATTGTTCCTGGAAGCCAGAATGGCTGTGGTACCAGTAGGTGCCGTTTTGCCGGACCTTGAACTGATACACGTACATGCCGTCGGGTTCGATGCCCTTGAAACTCAACCCCGGAACACCGTCCATGTTGGCTGGCAGCAGGATGCCGTGCCAGTGGATGGAGGTTGTCTCCTTCAAGCGATTGCGCACCCGCAGGGTGACGGTGTCGCCTTCACGCCAGCGCAGCAGCGGGCCGGGAATGCCGCCGTTGATGGTCTGGGCGGTACGTGGGTTGCCGGTGAAGTTGATCGGGCTTTCGCCGATGAACAGATCGAACTCGGTGCCGCTCAGAACGTTGGGTTGGCCAGGGCTGGTGACCGCCCAGACAGGCGCGCGCCACAAGCCCAGGCCACCGAGGATGCCGCCGGCAGTCAGGCCCTTTACGAAGGTTCGCCGGGAAGTTTTTGTTTGCATGCGATGGAAGTCCGTCAGTCGATTCGCAGCGAGCACTGGGGCATTGCCCAGTGCCGGTGTGAACAGAAGATGACATAAGCCGGCTGGGCAGGTGATTACATTTCAGTCAGCTTGAGGGAGGCGCTTATCCACTGGCATGAACGGACTTTTGTGGCGAGGGAGCTTGCTCCCGCTGGGTTGCGAAGCAGCCCCAAAAAGGCTGGGTACAACGCACCTTGCGCGTCAAATGATGGATTTTGGGGCCGCTGCGCGCCCCAGCGGGAGCAAGCTCCCTCGCCACGGAGGGCCGCGTCCGGCCCCGGGACCTGGGCACAGGTCAGAATGATCTTTTGCATCGGTGGGATATTCTGTAGCCTTGCCGGCTTCATGCA
The DNA here is from genome assembly GCF_900103575.1 of Pseudomonas sp. NFACC51. Taxonomy (NCBI): domain Bacteria; kingdom Pseudomonadati; phylum Pseudomonadota; class Gammaproteobacteria; order Pseudomonadales; family Pseudomonadaceae; genus Pseudomonas; species Pseudomonas sp. NFACC51. Next base: position 243,146 of record NZ_FMXH01000004.1, read on the forward strand.
GTCCCGTGCCTGATTGATACCCACTTTCCCGGCGGTACCCGAGTGGTCCGGAGCCGGGTGTATACTCGACTTTCGCGCTAAACGCGCTTGCAGGTCTTGCGAACATGACGCAAATTTCCGAACGCCTTCTGGTCCAGGCCCACCTCGACGCCAAGCAGCCCAAGCCGCTGAGCGCCGAGCAAGAGGCCTGGTACCGCGCCGCCATCGCCGCCGAGCTCAAGGCTCAGGACGCGGTGCTGGTCGCGCACTTCTACTGCGACCCGATCATCCAGGCCCTGGCCGAAGAGACCGGTGGTTGCGTGTCCGACTCCCTGGAAATGGCCCGCTTCGGCAATGCCCACCCGGCCAAGACCGTGGTGGTGGCGGGGGTCAAGTTCATGGGCGAGACCGCCAAGATCCTCAACCCCGAAAAACGTGTGCTGATGCCCACCCTGGAAGCCACCTGCTCCCTGGACCTGGGCTGCCCGGTGGACGAGTTCTCGGCGTTCTGCGACCAGCATCCGGAGCGCACCGTGGTGGTGTATGCCAACACCTCGGCGGCAGTGAAGGCCCGGGCCGACTGGGTGGTGACGTCCAGTTGCGCGCTGGAAATCGTCGAGAGCCTGATGGACAACGGCGAGACGATCATCTGGGGCCCGGACAAGCACCTGGGCACTTACATCCAGCGCAAGACCGGCGCCGACATGCTGCTCTGGGACGGTGCCTGTATCGTCCACGAAGAGTTCAAGTCCAAGCAGTTGGAGGACATGAAGGCGCTGTACCCGGACGCCGCGATCCTGGTGCACCCGGAGTCGCCGACGTCGGTGATCGAACTGGCGGATGCCGTGGGTTCCACCAGCCAATTGATCGCTGCGGCCCAGACCCTGCCGAACAAGACGCTGATCGTCGCCACCGACCGGGGTATTTTCTACAAAATGCAGCAGCTGTGCCCGGACAAAGTCTTCATCGAAGCCCCGACCGCCGGCAACGGCGCGGCGTGCCGCAGTTGCGCGCACTGCCCGTGGATGGCGATGAACACCCTGGAACGCACGCTCAAGAGCTTGCAGGAGGGTGCCAACGAGATCTTCGTCGACCCGGCGCTGATCCCCCAGGCGATTCGTCCGCTCAAGCGCATGCTGGACTTCACCCAGGCGGCGCGAATGAAGCTGGCGGGGAATGCCTGATTGTTGGGAGGCTTGAGATTTTCGAAGGTCTTGAGGCTTATAGAGGGGCTTGAAGCTTGGGAAGGTCTTGAGGCCTATGAGGCTTTTTGTGGCGAGGGAGCTTGCTCCCGCTGGGCTGCGAAGCAGCCCCTCTTGTCAGCACCCGATATCTTCAGATAGATCGCACAAGCCTCTTACGACTGCTTCGCAGCCGAGCGGGAGCAAGCTCCCTCGCCACGGGGTCTGGTGGTGGCTTTACTTGGTCTTCTTGGGAATCCGCACCAGCTGCGTATCCGAGTAGATGTCATGCCAACTGCGCTTGCGCTTGTCGAACAGCGCCCAGATAAAGCCCAGCCCCACCAGCAGCAATGACGCAATCGATACCACGAACCGCAACAGCGCCTGCCACAGGCTGATGGCCGTGCCATCGGCGTTCTGTACGCGGATGCACCACACCTGCATGCCCAGGGTCTGGCCATTGTGGGTCCAGAACTTGGCGAAGAAGCCGAACAGCACGAACAGCAGCACGGTGGACAGCAACGGGTCGCCGTCCAGTGCGCCAGCTTCGGTCAGGGCACGCATTTTTTCTTCACCGATGATCGCCATCTGGATCATCTTGTAGGCGCCGCTGGTAACGATCAGCAGCGCCGTGCACAGCAAAAAGTCATAGAACATTGCCGCCAGGCGACGGCCCAGGCCGGCGGGGGGGAAGTCGCCCTGGGGCGTGAGCAGGTGTTTGGGCATGACGGTCTCGGACGAAAAAGAAGCCATTTTACGGATTTACGCCCATAAAAAAGCCCCTGATATCAATCAGGGGCTTTTTAGTTCGCGAAAGCCTTAGGCTTCGGCTTGAACCTCGTCAGCCTGCATGCCTTTCTGGCCTTGCACAGCAACGAAAGTGACTTTCTGGCCTTCTTTCAGGCTCTTGAAGCCGTTGCCCTGGATGGCGCGGAAATGCACGAACAGGTCCGGACCGCTTTCAGGCGTGATAAAACCAAAACCCTTCTCGTCGTTGAACCACTTGACGGTACCGCTCTGACGTTGAGACATTTTCTTATTTCCTTTGACGCTAAAATTGATGACAGCCTCTTTCGCATGAAAGAGTACTGGGCTGGGTTGCAGGAAAGTAAGAGACGTCGAACGGGATGTAGCAAACTTCATAAGCTACTGCCCAGGTCACGATTCCAAGCGACCCATGCAAACACAGTGACCAAACTCTACGCCAACTACGAATGAAAAAACAACCCCCCGGGGAAGCCCGTATTTGCTCAGCTTGCAGGCATTTACATACATCGCCGGGCGGGGCTTATTCGATAGGCTAGTTCAATTGTTAACGACTGTTATAAGCGCCATTGAATGTCTAAGGATATGCACCTTTTTATGGCGGTTGCGTTACACATTAGTGCACGTATAACGCAATCGCGTTACTTATAGAAACAGTCAATCAACCGCGGTAGTAGCGCTGTGGGACGAATGGCATTTTGCTTACAAGTAAAGGCACCTTTTTCCCACGCACGATGGCCCAAACTGGCGTATCCAGGGCGACATAGGCGCTGTCTAGGTAACCCATCGCCAACGGACCGCCCAGGGTCGGGCCGAAACCGCCGCTGCACACCGTGCCGATAATCTCGCCCGCTTCGTTGACGATCTCTGCGCCTTCGCGCACCGGTGTACGTTCCTGGGGCAGCAGGCCGACGCGTTTGCGCTTCACGCCGCCCTGTTGTTGGGCGTACACGGTTTCAGCGCCGGGGAAACCGCCAGCGCGGGCGCCGTCGGCGCGACGTACTTTGGAAATCGCCCACAACAGGCTGGCTTCGATCGGCGTGGTCTCGGTGTTCATGTCGTGGCCGTAGAGGCACAGGCCGGCTTCCAGGCGCAGCGAGTCACGGGCGCCGAGGCCGATGGCCGTGACTTCCGGCTCGGCCAGCAGGGCGCGGGCCAGTTTTTCCGCCTCGGCGGCAGGCACCGAGATTTCGAAACCGTCTTCACCGGTGTAGCCCGAACGGCTGACAAAGCAGTCCATGCCCAACAGCGTGACTCGCTGGAACTGCATGAAGGTCATCTTCGCCACGTCCGGCGCCAGGCGTGCGAGCACGGTGACGGCGGCCGGGCCTTGCAGGGCGAGCAGGGCGCGGGCTTCGAACAGTGGCTCGATGCTGCACTGATCACCAATGTGCGTGCGCAGGTGGGCTAGGTCCTGGTCCTTGCAGGCCGCGTTGACCACCAGGAACAGTTCGTCGTTGCCCAGGTTGGCGACCATCAGGTCGTCGAGGATGCCGCCGTTGTCGTTGGTGAACATGGCGTAGCGCTGCATGCCCACCGGCAGGTCGATGATGTCCACCGGCACCAGGGTTTCCAGGGCCTTGGCGGCGCCTGCGCCGGTCAGGCGGATCTGGCCCATGTGGGACACATCGAACAGCCCGGCCTGGTCGCGGGTGTGCTGGTGTTCCTTCATCACCCCCAGAGGGTACTGCACCGGCATGTCGTAGCCGGCGAACGGCACCATACGGGCGCCGAGTTCGAGGTGCAGCGCGTGCAGCGGGGTCTTCAGCAGTTGTTCGGTGGACATATCAGCTCCTGGAAAAAATGTGGAAGTGAGGCAAGCGCATCAGCATTCGATGATGTTGACCGCCAGACCGCCGCGGGCGGTCTCCTTGTATTTGCTTTTCATGTCGGCGCCGGTCTGGCGCATGGTGCGGATGACTTTGTCGAGGGAGACGAAGTGATGCCCGTCGCCGCGCATGGCCATGCGCACCGCGTTGATGGCCTTCACCGAGCCCATGGCGTTGCGTTCGATGCACGGTACCTGCACCAGGCCGCCGATCGGGTCGCAGGTCAGGCCAAGATTGTGTTCCATGCCGATCTCGGCGGCGTTTTCCACTTGCTGCACGCTGCCGCCGAGCACTTCGCACAGGGCGCCGGCGGCCATGGAGCAGGCCACGCCGACTTCACCCTGGCAGCCGACCTCGGCGCCGGAGATGGAGGCGTTTTCCTTGTACAGGATGCCGATGGCGGCTGCGGTCAGCAGGAACCGCACCACGCCATCTTCGCTGGCGCCGGGGATAAAGCGCATGTAGTAATGCAGCACCGCCGGAATGATCCCCGCCGCCCCGTTGGTAGGCGCGGTGACGACGCGCCCGCCATAGGCGTTTTCTTCGTTGACCGCCAAGGCGTACAGGTTGACCCAGTCGAGCACCGACAGCGGGTCGCGCAGTGCGGCCTCCGGGTTCTTGCACAGCTGGCGGTGCAACGCCGCGGCCCGGCGCTTGACCTTCAGCCCGCCCGGCAGAATCCCTTCGTTGCGACAGCCCGCCGCCACGCAATCCTGCATCACCTGCCAGATTTTCAGCAGGCCGGCACGGGTCTCGGCTTCGGGGCGCCAGGCGCTTTCGTTGGTCAGCATCACCTGGCTGATGGACAGGCCATAGGTGCTGCAATGGCCCAGCAGGTCCTTGGCGCTCTTGAAGGGGAAGGTCAGGGGCGTGGCATCTTCGACGATGCGGTCGGCGCCGGCCGCGCCTTCGTCGACGACAAAACCGCCACCCACCGAGTAGTACTCGCGGCTGCGCACTTGCAGCCCTGCGGCATCGAAGGCGCGGAAGATCATGCCGTTGGGGTGAAAGGCCAACGGCTTGCGGATCATCGCCAAGTGCAGCTTTTCATTGAATTCGATGGAGTGTTCGCCGAGCAGGTTCAGGCGACCGCTGCTGCGGATCGCTTGCAGGCGGGCGTCGACGGTTTCGGTGTCCACGGTGTCGGGATGCTCGCCTTCCAGGCCCAGCAGCACGGCCTTGTCGCTGCCGTGGCCCTTGCCGGTGGCGCCGAGCGAGCCGTAGAGCTCGACCTTGACGCTGGTGGTGCAATTGAGCAAGTCATCGCGACGCAGCCCCTCGGCGAAACGGGCAGCGGCACGCATCGGGCCGACGGTATGGGAGCTGGACGGGCCGATACCGATCTTGAACAGGTCGAACACGCTTAACGACATGGTGTTTCTCCGGTTTCTTTTTATGAGGATCGACGGTTATGAAATGAGGCACAGGCTCCTTTGTGGGAGCGAGCTTGCTCACTCCCACAAAGGAGATGTGGTTTCCTTGAGAAGGTGACCTTCCACAAGGTTCGCGGTGTTGTTGAGAGGGGCGAGCAAACCCGCCCCCCTACAGGTCAAGCGTAGCTTTCGATCGACGGGCAGGCGCAGACCAGGTTGCGGTCGCCGAACACGTTGTCGACCCGGCCCACCGGCGGCCAGTACTTGCCTTCGATCAACGACGCCACCGGGTACACCGCCTGTTCGCGGCTGTAGGGGTGGGTCCACTCACCGACGATTTCCGCCGCAGTGTGCGGGGCGTTCTTCAGTGGGTTGTCGTCTTTGTCCAGGCTGCCGTTTTCCACCGCGCGAATTTCTTCGCGGATGCAGATCATGGCGTCGCAGAAGCGGTCCAGCTCTTCCTTGGATTCGCTTTCGGTCGGCTCGATCATCAACGTGCCGGCCACCGGGAACGACATGGTCGGCGCATGGAAACCGAAATCGATCAGGCGCTTGGCCACGTCATCGACGCTGATGCCGCTGCTGTCCTTGAGCGGGCGCAGGTCGAGGATGCATTCGTGGGCCACCAGGCCGTTGCTGCCGGAGTAGAGCACCGGGTAATGCTCTTCCAGGCGACGGGCGATGTAGTTGGCGTTGAGGATCGCCAGTTGCGAAGCGCGCTTGAGGCCGGCGCCGCCCATCATGCGGATGTACATCCAGGTGATCGGCAGGATGCTCGCGCTGCCGAACGGCGCTGCGCAGACCGCGCCTTGCTTGCGTTCCATGTTGGCGTGGCCCGGCAGGAACGGTGCCAGGTGCGACTTGACGCCAATCGGGCCGACGCCTGGGCCGCCACCGCCGTGGGGGATGCAGAAGGTCTTGTGCAGGTTCAAGTGCGAGACGTCGCCACCGAACTTGCCTGGGGCGCAGAGGCCGACCATGGCGTTCATGTTGGCGCCGTCGATGTACACCTGGCCGCCGTTGTCATGAATGATGCCGCAGATTTCGCGGATGCCTTCTTCGAACACGCCATGGGTGGACGGGTAGGTGATCATCAGCGCGGCGAGGTGTTCGCGGTGCTCGATGGCCTTGGCCCGCAGGTCCTCGATGTCGACGTTGCCGCGGGCATCGCAGGCGGTCACGACCACGCGCATACCGGCCATGTGGGCGGTGGCCGGGTTGGTGCCGTGGGCTGAGGACGGGATCAGGCAGATGTCGCGACGGTCTTCGCCACGGCTCTGGTGATAGGCACGGATCGCCAGCAGGCCGGCGTATTCGCCCTGGGAACCGGCGTTGGGTTGCAGCGACACCGCGTCATAGCCGGTGGCGGCGCAGAGCATGGCCTCCAGCTCGTCGGTCAGTTGCTGGTAGCCAGCGCTCTGCTCGGCCGGGGCGAACGGGTGCAGGGCGCCGAACTCGGCCCAGGTCACCGGGATCATTTCGCTGGCGGCGTTGAGTTTCATGGTGCAGGAACCCAGCGGGATCATGGTGCGATCCAGGGCCAGGTCCTTGTCGGCGAGCTTGCGCAGGTAGCGCATCAGCTCGGTTTCGGAGTGGTAGCGGTTGAACACTGGGTGGCTGAGGATCGCCGATTGGCGCACCAGCTCGGCCGGGATATGGCTTTGCACGCTGGCGGCCAGTGCCGCGAAGTCCGGCACGGCCTTGCCGTCGGCCATCAGGTTACCTATCAAACGGAGCAGTGCTTCGACGTCAGCCTGGCTGGTGGTCTCGTCCAGGGACAGGCCCAGGCGTTCAGCGTCCACCACACGCAGGTTGATGCGCTGTGCGCGGGCCTTGTCGTGCAGGGCAGCGGTTTGCGCGCCGGTGCGCAAGGTCAGGGTGTCGAAGAAGCTCTCTTGCTCGACGCTCAGCCCTAGCGCGCCCAGGCCCTTGGCGAGGATCGCGGTCAGGTGATGGATGCGATTGGCAATTTGCACCAGGCCCTTGGGACCGTGGTACACGGCGTACATGCTGGCGATGTTGGCCAGCAGCACCTGGGCGGTGCAGATGTTGCTCGTGGCTTTCTCGCGGCGGATGTGTTGCTCGCGGGTCTGCATCGCCAGGCGCAGGGCCGGTTTGCCGAAACGGTCCACGGAAACGCCGACCAGGCGGCCCGGCATGTCGCGCTTGAAGGCGTCCTTGGTGGAGAAATACGCCGCGTGCGGGCCACCGAAGCCCAGCGGCACACCGAGGCGCTGGGCGCTGCCGATGGCCACGTCGGCGCCGAACTCACCGGGTGGGGTCAACAGGGTCAGTGCCAGCAGATCCGCGGCCACCGCTACCAGGGCGTTGGCCGTGTGGAAGCGTTCGGTCAGTTCGCGGTAGTCGAACAGGTCACCGTTGCTGGCCGGGTATTGCAGCAGCGCGCCGAAGAAGCCGCTGACGTCGCTCAGTTCGCGCTCATCGCCGACCACCACGTCGATGCCCAGGGGCTCGGCACGGGTGCGCAGCACGTCGAGGGTTTGCGGGTGGCTGTGCACGGAGGCGAAGAACGCGTTGCTGCCCTTGTTCTTGCTCAGGCGCTTGCAGAAGGTCATGGCTTCGGCGGCGGCGGTGGCTTCGTCGAGCAAGGACGCGTTGGCGATCGGCAGGCCGGTAAGGTCGCTGATCAAGGTCTGGAAGTTCAGCAGCGCTTCGAGACGGCCCTGGGAAATTTCTGGCTGATACGGGGTGTAGGCGGTGTACCAGGCCGGGTTTTCCAGCAGGTTGCGCAGGATCGGTGCCGGCGTATGGCAGTTGTAGTAGCCCTGGCCGATGTAGGTCTTGAACAGTTGGTTCTTGGCGGCGATGGCCTTGATCGAGGCCAGTGCATCGGCTTCGCTCTGGCCGTCGCCCATGTCCAGCACGCTGGTGCCCTTGATGCTTTCCGGGATGACGCTGGCGCTCAGGCCTTCCAGGGAGTCGTAGCCCAGGCGCTCGAGCATGGCTTGCTCGTCGCTGGCACGCGGGCCGATGTGGCGGGCGATGAATTCGTTGGCAGTGCCGAGATTAACAGTCATGTGGCGCTCCTCAGGCTTCGGCGTTGGCTTTGATCAGGCGGTCGTAGGCGTCCTGATCCAGCAGTTGGCCAACGGCAGCGGCGTTGACTGGCTTGAAACGGAAAAACCAGCCATCGCCCAGGGGATCTTCGTTGACCAATTCCGGATTGCTTTCCAGGGCCGGGTTCACCTCGAGCACTTCACCGTCCAGTGGCATGTAGACACCGCTGGCCGCTTTCACCGATTCCACGGTGGAGGCTTCGGCACCCTTGTCGTAGCTTTGCAGTTCCGGTAACTGAACATAGACCACATCGCCCAAGGCGTTCTGGGCAAACGCAGTAATACCGACAGTAACGCTGCCGTCGGCTTCGGTGCGCAGCCATTCGTGATCTTCAGTGAAACGCAACTCGCTCATGGAAACTCCTGGGGCCAGATTCGTCTGGTGGACGCGAAGAAAGGCGCGGGGCTTGGCCCGGCCGAATGCTAATACCCATAGCAAGAATGCGGCCAATGTGAATAAGTGCTTATATATCAATGACTTGATTGGTTTTGTCGAAACTTGGATCGACTTAGCTGTAGCGAAATCGCTACAGCTGGGGAGGCCGGATAAAATCGTTGTGGGATCAAAGCCTTGCGCAGCGCTGCTTGGCGATGAGTGTAGCGATATCGTTCCACTGTAGCGCTTTCAGTACAGGTGGAGGTCGTTTTTGACATGATTTCGACCGCAACTCAGAACCCTGTGGGCGCTTGCTCGCGATAGCGGTGTGTCAGTCAACCTATGGCTGGCTGGGCGACCGTCATCGCGAGCAAGCTGCCACAAGGGGGACTGCGGCGGGTTTATGGCTTCCCGGAAATCCCGTACTTGCGCAACCGATGGGCAATCGCGGTGTGGGAAGTTTGCAGGCGGCTGGCGAGCTGGCGGGTGGAGGGGTAGTTGACGTAGAGGCTTTCGAGCAGGTGCTTCTCGAAGTTTTCCACGGCCTGTTCCAGGCTTTCGACTTCCACATCGCCCTGGCGCGCGACGGAGGTGCCGGCGATGTCCAGGTCGCCGATGTCCACCAGGCTGCTTTCGCAAATGGCGGCGGCGCGGAAGATCACGTTCTGCAATTGCCGCACGTTGCCCGGCCAGCGGTTGCCCAGCAGGGCCGGGTACGTGCCGGGGGCCAGGCGGCAGACCGGGCGCTGGATCTGCGCGCAGGCCTGCTGCATGAAATAACGCGCCAGCAGCAGGATGTCCTGGCCGCGTTCACGCAGCGGCGGGACTTCGACATTGAGCACGTTCAGGCGATAGAACAGGTCTTCGCGGAACGAGCCCTCGCTGACCATTTTCTCCAGGTTGCGGTGGGTGGCGCTGAGGATCCGCACGTTGACCTTGATTTCCCGGTCGCCGCCCACCCGGCGGAAGCTGCCATCGTTCAAGAAGCGCAGCAGCTTGGCTTGCAGGTACGGCGACATCTCGCCGATTTCATCGAGGAATACCGTGCCCTGGTTCGCCAGCTCCATCAGCCCCGGCTTGCCGCCTCGTTGCGCGCCGGTGAAGGCGCCGGGGGCATAGCCGAACAGTTCGCTTTCGGCCAGGTTCTCCGGCAATGCCGCGCAGTTCAGGGCCAGGAACGGTGCGCCATGACGGGCGCTGATGGCATGGCAAGCCCGGGCCACCAGTTCCTTGCCGGTGCCGGTTTCGCCCTGGATCAGCAGTGGTGCGTCCAGCGCCGCGACCCGCTGGGCCCGGGCCTTGAGGGTGCGGATCGCCGGGGATTCGCCCAGCAGCGCGTCGAAGCCTTCGGCGTGATCGTGATGCAATGCCGACAGGCGCTCGCCGATGCGGTTCGGCTGATACAGCGTCAGCAGCGCGCCGGCATCGGTGATGGGCGTAGCGTCCAGCAGCAAGGTCTGGCCATTGAGGGTGATTTCCCGCAGCGGCAAGCGAAAACCGTTCTCCAGCAAGGCGTCCAGCAATGCCTCGTCACCGAACAGCTCGGCCACGCTTTCCCCGGCCGGTTCACGCCCGTACAGGGCAATCAGCGCCGGATTGGCCAGCAGCACCTTGCCGGCACTGTCCAGGGCCAGCACCGGGTCGGTCATGGCCGCGAGCAAGGCATCGAGCTGCAAGTGCCGACGCTGGCCCGGCAGGATGTCCACCACGGTGACCGCCTGCACGCCGCGCACGCTGAACAGCGCCTCGCGCAACTCGTCGAGCACTTGCGGGCTGAGGGTCGGGGCGTCGATGTAGACGTTGGGCGGCACCATCTCCACCGCATCCAGGTTTAGATTGCGTCCACCGAGCAAGGCCAGGACTTCCTGGGTGATGCCGACGCGGTCGATGAAACTGACGTGGATACGCATGGGGCGATGGGTTCTGGAACTCGGAGGGTCGCAAGTATGCCTTGGGGCGGGCTATTGGTGAAATCCTGGTGCAACTCTTGAGAAACGCACCGAACTCCCACAGGGGGACGGTGGTGAGGCGAATATGTTCTACAACCCCACATCCCACTCCGGTACCTCGGGAAATTTCTGTACCAGGAAATCCAGCAGACTGCGCAGCGCCGAGGGCATGTGCTTGCGTGAGGCGTACACCGCGTACATGTTCATCCGGCGGGGTTCGGCGTGGGGCAGCAGGCGGATCAGTTCGCCGTTCTTGATATGGGCGCCGGCCTGGTAGCTGGGCAGCATGGCCACGCCGGCACCGGCTATCGTGGCTTGAAGCAATGTGCTGGCTTCGTTGGCGCTGATATTACCTTGCACCGGCACCGAGACCTGCTCGCCGTCCTGCTCGAAATGCCACAGGCTCTTGCCGACGTAGGAGTGGGTCAGGCAGTTGTGTCGGCTCAGGTCTTCCACTCGCAGCGGTGTCGAGTGCTCGCGCAGATACTGTGGCGAGGCGCAGATCACCGAGCGGCAGACCGTGAGGCGACGGGCAATCAGGTTCGGGTCCAGGTCGTTGCTCATGCGGATCGCCAGGTCGATGCGCTCATCCACCAGGTTCCCGGTGCGGTCGAGCATCTGCAGGTCGACGCTCACCCCTGGGTAGCGCTTGACGTATTCGGCCATGGCGCTCGCCAGTTGGGCCTGGCCGAACGAGGTACTGGCACTGATGCGCAACATGCCCCGTGGCGCATCGTCCGGGGTGCTGACGGCGGCTTGCATGTCGCCGGACAGCTCCAGCATCTGCCGGCACCGCGGCAGGATCTCCGTGCCTGCGGCCGTCAGGCTCAGCTTGCGGGTGGTGCGGTGCATCAGCCGGGCACCGACCCAGTCCTCCAGCTCCGCCAGATACCGCGACACCACTGGGCGCGACAGGTCCAGATGCTCGGCCGCCGCCGACTGACTGCCCAGGTCCACCACCGTGACGAACACCCGCATTGCTTGTAGACGATCCATGATCTGCCCGATTTCAGAAACAAACTATGTTGGATCATCGCATTTTTTGAAATGAATCAGGTCACTAAGCTTCGTCTCATTCCCTTCGGGCTTTTGGACAATGGAGCACCCATGACCGCATTCACCCCACTCAAGCGCCTGTTGCTGGCGACCGCCTCACTGGCGTTCGCCACACACACCTGGGCTGCGGACCTGACGCTGGACATCTACAACCCAGGAGCGGCAGCGATTTTTCCGGTGACCTCGGTATTGGTCAGCGGCGAGAGGGAGGCGATCCTGGTAGACGCCCAGTTCGGCAAGTCCCAAGCCGTGCAGGTCGTGGAAAAGATCCGCGCCAGCGGCAAACAACTGACCACGATCTACGTCAGCCATGGCGATCCAGACTACTATTTTGGTCTGGAAACCCTGGTTGCCGCGTTTCCTGAGGCCAAGGTGCTGGCGTCCGCACCGACTGTCGAGCACATCAAGCAGACCATGGACGGCAAGCTGAAATACTGGGGACCGATCCTGAAGACCGATGCCCCGACCAAAGCCATCGTGCCCCAGGTGCTCAAGGGCGACAGCCTGACCCTGGAAGGCCAGCGCTTGCAGGTCGTCGGCCTGGATGGCCCACAGCCGGACCGCAGTTTCGTGTGGATTCCGTCGATCAAGGCCGTGGTAGGCGGTGTGGTGGTGGCCGAGAACATTCATGTGTGGATGGCTGACACCCAGACGCCGCAGTCTCACAAGGATTGGCTTGGGACGCTGGCGGCCATTGAAAAGCTGCGCCCGAACACCGTGATTCCGGGCCATTACCTGGGTGAAAGTGCCCGGTCCCTGGCCTCGGTGACATTCACCGCTGACTACATCAAGGCCTTCGACGAGGAAACTGTCCGGGCCAAAGATTCCACCGCACTGATCGCCGCCATGAAAAAGCGCTATCCGGACTTGGGTGAAGACAGCTCCCTGGAGCTCAGCGCCAAGGTTGCCAAGGGCGAAATGAAGTGGTGAACCCCTGGCGGATGAGCTTTTGTGGCGAGGGAGCTTGCTCCCGCTGGGCTGCGCAGCGGCCCCAATTTCATTGAATGGAGTGTACCTGACACACCGCATGAGCCGTTTTGCGACTGCTTCGCAGCCGAGCGGGAGCAAGCTCCCTCGCCACAAAGATTTGTCGTGTCCGTTTCGAGCACACCTTCGATAGCAGTTATGTGTAATCACTGGAGAACACCATGAGCAAAATCGCAATCATCGGAGCCACCGGTCGCGCCGGCAGCCAATTGCTGGAAGAAGCCCTGCGCCGTGGCCACAGCGTGACGGCCATTGCCCGCAACACCGCGAAAATCGGTGAAAGGGCCGGTGTGGTCAGCAAGCAACTGGATGTATTGGACAGCGAGGCGTTGACGGCGGCGGTGACCGATCACGATGTGGTGATCAGCGCGGCGCACTTTGCCACCGTGCCGGCCGACAAGGTCATCGCGCCGGTGAAAGCCGCTGGGGTCAAGCGTTTGCTGGTCGTCGGTGGGGCGGGTTCGTTGTTGCTGCCGGATAACAGCCGTGTGATCGACAGCGATGGCTTCCCGGAGGAATACCTGGCCGAAGCCAGCGCCGGAGCATTGTTCCTGGACGTACTGCGCCAGGAGCAGGACCTGGACTGGACCTTCCTTTCGCCTTCGGCGGAGTTCGTCGAAACCGAGCGCACGGAGCAGTTCCGTCTCGGCAAGGATCACTTGCTGTTCGACGACGCCGGGCGTAGTTGGATCAGCTTTGCCGATTACGCCATTGCGATGATCGATGAAGTGGAAACGCCGCAGTTTTCGCGCACACGGTTTACCGTCGGGTATTGATCGGGCGCTTTCGCGAGCAGGGTGGCTCCCACATGGGGGCCACAGTTTATTTAGCCATGGACTCTCACCCAGACGCTGACCAGCACCGTCGCGGCCATCAACCACGCCACCGCCGCCACGGCCAGGGACGCCTCCAGGCGCATGCGGTCGACCATCACATACAGCGTCGCCAGGTAGACAAAGTACGGAATGATCGACCACATCCCAAACACGATGGTGGTCTTCAGGTCATCCACCGAACGGCCCTTGCCGACGATGTAATGGGCAATCAGGGCGAAGGTCGGGAACAGTGGCACGAGCCCGGCGATGTAATAGTTCCTGGTCTTGGCCAGCATTGCCAGGATGACCACCACGGCTGCACCGAGCGCTGCCTTGAAAATCAGATCCACAGGTTTCCCGCCCAGTTGATTAATGGCTCAAGCCATATTTTTTGACTTTGTCGAACAGCGTGGTCTTGGCCATGCCCAGCTCCTGGCTGGCCTGGGTCAGGTTGCCGCCGCTGCGTTGCAGGGCGTCCACCAGCAGGTTGCGCTCGAAGGCTTCGACTGCTTCGGCGAAAGCCAGGCCCTGGTTGCCGCCGCTGGCACCGGAGCGCTTGAACGCCGGCAGGCCCAGGGCGTAACGCTCGGCGACGTTGCGCAGTTCGCGTACGTTGCCCGGCCAGTCGTGGCTCATCAGGTTCGACAGGGTCTGGTTGTCCAGCTCCGGCACCGTGCGGTCGAAGCGCAGGGACGACTGCTGGAGAAAATGCTCGAACAGTTGCAGGATGTCTTCGCGTCGCTCGCGCAAGGGCGGCAGTTCCAGGGTCACCACGTTGAGGCGGTAATACAAGTCGCTGCGGAACTGCCCGGTGCGGCCCATTTCGTCCAGGTCGGACTTGGTGGCGGCGATCACCCGGCAATCCACGGCCACGCTCTGGTTCGAACCCAGGCGCTCTAGGGTGCGTTCCTGCAACACGCGCAGCAACTTGATCTGCAAGGGCAGGGGCATGCTTTCCACTTCGTCGAGAAACAACGTGCCGCCATCGGCGTGCTCGATCTTGCCGATCCGGCGTTTGCCGGCACCGGTAAAGGCATTGGCCTCGTGGCCGAAAATCTCGCTTTCGAACAGGTTCTCTGGCAGGCCGCCGCAGTTCAGTGCGACGAACTGCTTGTCGTGGCGTCGGCTGAAGTCATGCAGGCAACGGGCGACCAATTCCTTGCCAGTACCGGTTTCACCTTCGATCAGCACGTTGGCCGAGGTGTCGGCGACGTTGGCGATCAGCGCGCGCAGGTGCTGCATGGCGGGCGAGCGGCCGATGATCCGGCCTTCCAGGGAATCGCGTTCGGCCAATTGCCGACGCAGCGACGACACTTCCCGGGCGAGGCTGCGCTGCTCCAGGGCACGGCGGGCGACGTCCACCAGGCGTTCAGGGGAGAAGGGTTTCTCCATGAAGTCATAGGCACCTTTTTGCATGGCGCCGACGGCCATGGAGATATCGCCGTGGCCAGTGATCAGCACCACCGGCAAGCTGCGGTCCCGCGCCTTGAGTCGGGTCAGCAGTTCCAGGCCATCGATGCCCGGCAGGCGAATGTCGCTGATGACGATGCCGGCAAAGTTATCGTCGACGCGCTCCAGGGCCTCTTCGGCGCTGCCCACGCCGATGCAGGGAATGTCTTCCAGGGTCAGTGCCTGCTTGCAGCCCAGCAGGACATGGGGGTCGTCTTCGACGATCAATACGCTCAGGTCGTTGTTCATAGCGGCTCGGCAGGTAAAAGGCTTACCAACGGTAAACTGAGGACAAACGTGGTTCCACTGCCCTCGACCGGGTGTTCGACGCCCAGGTATCCACCCGTGGCAGCGGCCAGGCTGGCGGAAAGCGTCAGGCCCAGGCCCAGGCCTTGTTCGCCGGGTTTGGTGGTGAAGAAGGGTTCGAACAGATGCTTGCGTGCTTCTGGGTCAATGCCATGGCCGTTATCCCGCACGCGCAGGCGATATTTGCCATCGCCGGCCTGGCCTTCGAGCCAGAGCTGCGGTTCGGGTTGCGTCTGCATGGCGTCCAGGGCATTGCCGATCAGGTTCACCAGGATCTGCTCCAGGCGCGTCTGGTCAATTTGCACCTGGACGTCGTCGAAGCTGGAATGAATCTGGATGTTCAAGCTTTCAAGACGAGCGCCCAGCAGTTGCAGCGCGGCCTCGACACCGTTGCCGAGGCTGGCCTGGCCCTGGTCGTCCCCACGCCGGGCAAAGGAGCGCAGGCTGGCGGTGATCCGGCCCATGCGGTCGATCAAATCGTTGATGGTCTTGAGGTTGGCGCTGGCGATATCCAGCTGGCCGCGTTCCAGGAAGCGCACGGTGTTGCCGGACAAGGTGCGCAGTGCCGCCAGCGGCTGGTTGAGTTCGTGGGCGATGCTGGTGGACATCTGGCCGATGGCAGCCAGTTTTCCGGCCTGGACCAATTCGTCCTGGGCCCGGCGCAAGGTCTCTTCGGCCTGTCGCCGCTCGCGGATCTGGCCCTTGAGTCGTTCGTTGCTGGCGCGCAGGTCGGTGGTGCGTTCGGTAATCCGACGCTCGAGCTGGTTGTTGGCTTGCTGCAAGGCTTCCCGGGCCGCGAGACGGGTGGCGATGACCTTGCGCCGTTCGTTCCAGGCGATCAACAGGAATGCCACCAGGGCGAAGGCCACGGCCACCAGGATGCCTTGGTTGATCGCCTGGCGACGCAGGTCTTCAAGTGGGGTCAGCAGGGTGAAATTCCACGGTGTATCGCTCAAGGGCCGGGTCTGCGACAAGTAGCTGATGGCGCGCTCGTCGGACACCAGTTCGCTGTTGGCCGGGAACGTCAGCTTCTCCATGCCTTCGGCCAGGCGTTCCCGGGCCAGGGGCACCAGTTCATTGAGCGGGAACCAGTAGTACTGCAGGCTGCGGGCCAGGCGTTCCTTGGTGTCGTCGCTCAGGGGGCGAACCGACTTGAGCCGTCGCGCCGGGTCGCTGGACAGGATAATGATGCCGTTCTCATCACTGACGAACGCCTCCAGCCGCGCACGTTGCCAGCGTTCCTCAAGGGCTTCGAGGCGCACCTTGACCACGGCGACGCCGATGATCTTGCCTTGTTGCTCCAAGCCATGGGCCAGGTAGTAGCCGGGTTCGCCGTTGGTACTGCCGATTCCGTAGAAGCGCCCCGGCTGGCCGCGCACGGCATTCTGGAAGTAGGCGCGGAAGGACAGGTCTTCGCCCAGGTAACTGTCGACATCGCGCCAGTTGCTGGTAGCCATCACCCGGCCGGTGGTGTCCATCACGTAGATGGCCCGGCTGCGGCTGCGACGGTTAAGGCCTTCGAGGTATTCATTGACGATCTTGCGGTGCTCGGGTGTCGGGTCGTCGAGCAGTTGCGAGACACTTGACTCAAGCTCCAGCAGGCTGGGCAGGTAGGTGTACTTGCTGATCTCGCTCTCGACCGCACGGGCGTGCAGTTCCAACTGGCGCTCGCCATTCTCGGCGAGGCCACGTACGCCATAGTGCTCGCTGATCCAGAAGCCGAGGTAACCCAGGCCGATCATCAGGGCAATGACCAGTGGCGGCAGGAACAGATGGCGGATCAGGCGGGGTTTCACGGCGAGTGATGGCGGCGCGGCGCGATAGAGGGTGGGGTCGCATTTCATCACAGAAGCCTTGGGTCAACCAGTGTGGCGGCGGCCGCCCTTCGAACCCGGTCCGGTGGCGAGGGAGCTTGCTCCCGCTCGGCTGCGAAGCAGTCGCATAATCGGCTCATGCAGTATGCCAGGTACACCGCATTCGCCGGTTTTGGGGTCGCTGCGCGACCCAGCGGGAGCAAGCTCCCTCGCCACAGGAGCCGCTCCAAAGGACGTGGCGCTTAGTGCTGCAGGATTTTCTCGAGGAAATGCTGCGCGCGTTCGGAACGGGCGCTGATGTCGCCGAAGAACTCTTCTTTCTTGCAGTCTTCGATGATCTGGCCCTGGTCCATGAATATCACCCGGTTCGCCACTTTGCGGGCGAAGCCCATTTCGTGGGTCACGCACATCATGGTCATGCCTTCGTGGGCCAGTTGCACCATCACGTCGAGCACTTCGTTGACCATTTCCGGGTCGAGAGCCGAGGTCGGCTCGTCGAACAGCATTACCACCGGGTCCATCGCCAGGGCACGGGCAATCGCCACGCGCTGCTGCTGACCGCCGGAGAGCTGGCCCGGGTGCTTGTGGGCGTGGGCCGAGAGGCCGACCCGCTCAAGCAGTTGCAAGCCTTTCTTGGTGGCCTCTTCCTTGCTGCGGCCCAGCACCTTGATCTGCGCGATGGTCAGGTTTTCGGTGATGGTCAGGTGCGGGAACAGTTCGAAATGCTGGAACACCATGCCCACGCGCGAGCGCAGTTTCGGCAGGTTGGTCTTCGGGTCGGCGATGGACGTGCCATCGACCACGATGTCGCCTTTCTGGAACGGTTCCAGGGCGTTCACGCATTTGATCAGCGTGGATTTGCCGGAACCGGACGGCCCGCACACCACCACCACCTCACCTTTGCTGACCTCGGTGCTGCAATTGGTCAGTACCTGGAAGTCCCCATACCACTTGTTGATGTTCTTGATAGAGATCATACGGCGAACCTTTTTTGCAGACGCTTGACCAGCTGCGAGGCGGCAAAGCTGACGGTGAAGTACACGAGACCTGCGATGATCAGGAACTCATTGGAGCGGCCGATGATGTCGCCACTGGCCCGCGAAGCATTGAGGAAGTCCACCAGGCCGACCGTGTAGACCAACGAGGTGTCCTGAAACAGGATGATGCTTTGTTGCAACAGCAGCGGGGTCATCTTGCGAAACGCCTGGGGCAGGATGATCAGGCGCATGGTCTGGCCGTAATTCATCCCCAGTGCCTGGGCGGCCCCCATCTGGCCCTTGGGAATCGACTGCACGCCAGCCCGGACGATTTCGCAGAAGTACGCCGCTTCGAACATCATGAACGCCACGATGCAGGAACCGAATGCCCCGATCGGCGTATCTTCGCCGGTGATCCAGCGCAGCACGAACGGTACCGCCAGGTAGAACCAGGTGATCACCAGCAGCAGCGGGATCGAGCGGAAATAGTTGACGTAGGCGCCAGCGATATTGGAGACCAGCTTGTTATGGGACAGGCGCATCAGCGCCAGGATCGTGCCGAGGATGATCCCGCCGACCACGCCCAAGGCCATCAGCTTGAGGGTCATCACCATGCCGTTCCACAAACCGGGAATGGCCGGGATGATGCCAGTGAAGTCGAATTCCATTATTTACCCCCCACGGAGATCAGGCCGGGCACCGCGACTTTCTTCTCGACCATGCGCATGAGCAGCATCAGGCTCATGTTCAGGGTGAAATAGATCAGCGTGGCCAGGGTAAAGGCTTCGAACAGGTTGGCGGAGAACTCGGCGGTCTGCTTGGTCTGCGCGAGCAACTCCATCAGGCCGATCAGCGAGGCCACGGAGGAGTTCTTGAAGACGTTGAGGAATTCCGAGGTAAGCGGCGGAATGATGATCCGGTAGGCCTGGGGCAGCAGCACGTTCCAGTAGATCTGCGGCAGCTTGAAGCCCATGGCACGGGCGGCGGATTCCTGGCCGCGCGGCAGCGCCTGGATACCGGTACGCACCTGTTCGCAAACACGGGCGGCGGTGAACAGGCCCAGGCACACGACTACGCTCAGGTAGGCCGAGGTGGTCGGGTTCAGGTCCTGCTTGTACCACTCCTGCATATCGGCCGGCAGCAGGTCCGGCACCAGGAAGTACCAGATGAACAGCTGAACCAGCAGCGGCACATTACGGAAAAGTTCCACGTAGCACGTGGCGATACCCGATACGAGCCGGTTCGGCACGGTACGCATGACGCCTAGTATCGAGCCGAGCAGCAGGGCGATGATCCAGGCTACGATGGCGATGGCGATGGTCCAGCCCAAGCCGGACACGTACCAGTCGAGATAGGTCTCGCTGCCCACGCCGGTGGACTTGAAGAACACGCCCCAGTCCCAGTTGTAATTCATTAGGGTCTCCCCTCAGATCGTTCGATGTACAAATGCCCGCCTGGGGAAACTCCGTTCCCGCCCGACTTGAAGGCCAGGCACACGCGATCGGCTCGACAGCCACCGGTTCGAGTGTTTCCAGATTTGCCAGCAGGGAGTGACCATCCCCTGAAAGGGCCGGGCCCTTTCAGGGGATAAGGTTAGTCAGAAATCAGGATTTCTTGTCGTCAGCCGCTTTATCGGTCGGCTTGGCGATCAGTGCCTTGAGTTCGTCGCTCATCGGGAAGTTCAGATTCAGGCCTTTTGGCGGGATAGGTTGCATGAACCATTTTTCGTAGATCTTGTTGATCTCGCCCGAAGCGTAGGTGGCCTTGATGGCGTCATCGACAGCCTTTTTGAACGGCTCGTCGCCCTTGCGCATCATGCAGCCATAGATTTCGTAGGACTGTGGGGTGCCGGTCACGGCCCAGTCATCGGCTTTCTTGGCCTTGGCGGCTTCGCCAGCCAGCAGGGCGTCGTCCATCATGAACGCGACGGCACGACCCGATTCCAGCATCTGGAAGGATTCGCCATGGTCCTTGGCGGAGATGACGTTCATGCCCATCTGCTTGTCGGCGTTCATCGCCTTGAGAATGCGCTCGGACGTGGTGCCGGCGGTGGTCACGACGTTCTTGCCCTTGAGGTCGTCGAAATCCTTGTACTTGGAATCTTTCTTGGAGAGCAGCTTGGTGCCGATCTCGAAAATGCCAACGGAGAAGTCAACCTGCTGCTGACGCTCGACGTTGTTGGTGGTGGAGCCGCATTCCAGGTCCACGGTGCCGTTCTGCACCAGTGGGATACGGGTTTGCGAGGTGACCAGGTTGTATTTGATCTGCAGGTTGGGCAGGTCCAGGTCTTTTTTCAGTGCTTCGACGACTTTCATCTGGATATCGTGGGAGTAGCCAACCGGTTTGCCGGAAGCGTCCGCGATGTAGGAAAACGGAATGGAAGCGTCGCGATGGCCAAGCGTGATAACGCCGGACTCTTTGATCTTTTTCAGCGTGCCGGTCAGTTCGGCTGCGAAAACCGGGGTGCTGATCAGAGCGGCAGCCATGGCTGCGCCCAGGAGATGGGGAACGATACGCATCGATGTTTCCTCGACATTGTTTTTTTTATTTCGGCCGGTTTGTCGGCCCTGAGTACTTCGAAGTGCCTGGCAGCTCCTGTTGTGTTGGCGTACAGGCATTCGTCTTCAGAAGTGTAGAGCATGACTCGTGCCAGGCTAGGGCTGTCTGTTTAACTTGTTGTTTTATATGGTAATTAATGTTTTGTTTCAGGTTTGTGCGGGCTGCTTTATCCGGTTAGCCGAACTGACGGGCGGGTCATGTTCGGAAAACCGAATGGCTTGAGCCCGTCTCGATCCATTGTGGGAGCGAGCTTGCTCGCGATAGCGGTGTGTCGGTCCCATACAGGGTTGAATGTGCTGGCCTCATCGCGAGCAAGCTCGCTCCCACAGGTGGGCGGAGGTGGATGCCACATAGCAAAAAGCCCCTGAATCGCTGGATTCAGGGGCTCTGGGTTTTGCGGGATATCCGTCAGGCCGCTTCGATCTTGCGGCGGTTGTGCTCGACCTTGTCCAGGTACTGCTGGAGTTTCTCCTGCTCGACCGGGGTGGTGAACAAGCCCAGCTTGCTGCGGCGCCACAGGATGTCCTGGGCATCGACGGCCCACTCGTCGCTGCACAGGTAGTCGACTTCGCGCGTATAGAGGCCGGCGCCGACGTGCTCACCCAAGTCGCCCAGGTTGTGCACGCCTTCGAGCATGCGCCAGGTGCGGCTGCCGTAGGTAGTGGCCCAGCGGCGTGCGATGTCGGTTGGCAGCCAGTCGAACTTGTCGCGGATCGCCGAGCACAGCGCCTGCGGGGTGGTCATGTTTTCGCCGCCGGGGAGGGCCTCTACGGCGGTCCAGCCCGGACGCATTTGCGTGAAATACGGGGCCAGTTGCGCCATCGCCGATTCGGCCAACTTGCGATAGGTGGTCAGCTTGCCGCCGAACACCGACAGCAAGGGGGCTTCTTCACCGCCACCCGACAGCGCCAGGGTGTAGTCGCGGGTCACGGCCGATGGGTTGTCGGATTCGTCGTTGCACAGCGGGCGTACACCGGAATAGCTGTGCAGGATATCGTCGCGGCTGATCTGCTTCTTGAAGTGGGCGTTGACCACCTTCAACAGGTAGTCGGTTTCACCCTCGGTGATCGCCACTTTGGCCGGGTCACCGGTGTATTCGCGGTCAGTCGTGCCGATCAGGGTGAACTGGTTAAGGTACGGAATGGTGAACACGATGCGCTGATCTTCGTTCTGCAGAATGTGCGCATGTTCGCCTTCGTAGAGTTTCGGCACGATCAGGTGGCTGCCCTGGATCAGGCGGATGCCATAGGGCGATTCCAGCTTCAGGTCATCGCGAATGAACTTGGCGACCCACGGGCCGGCGGCGTTGACCAGTGCCTTGGCGCGGATCGAAAACAGGCTGCCGTCGGCACGTTCCAGGTGCAGGTGCCACAGGCCTTTGCTGCGGCGGGCATTCACGCAGCGCGTGCGGGTGTGGATGTGCGCGCCTTTTTCCCGGGCGGCCATGGCGTTGAGTACCACCAGTCGCGCATCGTCGACCCAGCAGTCGGAATATTCGAAACCTTTGGTGATCTCGCTTTTCAATGCGCTGTCGGCACCGAACTTCAGGCTTTTGGAGCCGGCGAGCTGCTCACGCTTGCCCAGGTGATCGTAGAGGAACAGGCCGGCGCGAATCATCCAGGCCGGGCGCAGATGCGGGCGGTGAGGCAATACGAAGCGCATTTGCTTGACGATGTGCGGGGCCTTGGTCAGCAGCACTTCGCGCTCGGCCAGCGCTTCGCGCACCAGGCGAAATTCATAATGTTCGAGGTAACGCAGGCCACCGTGGATCAGCTTGCTGCTGGCCGACGATGTGTGGCTGGCCAGGTCGTCCTTTTCGCAAAGGAACACCGAAAGACCGCGACCGGCAGCGTCCGCGGCAATCCCCACGCCGTTGATCCCGCCACCAATGACGGCGATGTCGTAAATCTCGGCGAGAGGGGGCGTAGGCAAGGTAGAAGTGGGCATCGGCTGGCCTCGGGCTCTTTTTCGCAATATTTGAATTCGAACATAAATGTTCATTTGCGAAAATACTAGCCCATAAAGACCGCAACAGCCAGCTGACTTCGATTGAAAATACTGATCAAAGGAAGCTGAAAGGAAAATTTTCGAACAAAAAAGTTACTGGTGAAGTGCGTTTGTGGCGAGGGAGCTTGCTCCCGCTGGGCGGCGCAGCCGCCCCAAGATGGACTGACGCGGTCTTCCAGGCAGACCGCGTCAACCGGTTTTACGACGGCTGCGCCGCCGAGCGGGAGCAAGCTCCCTCGCCACAAAAGCAGGTCGGTATTTCACTGCGCTACACCGAAGCGCTCGGCCAGCCAGCGGATCTGCCTCAAATTGAGCTGACGCTTACCGCTCAAAACCTCCGATACCACCGACTGGGTACCAACGCCTGGCAAGTCGCTCTGGCTCATGCCATGTTCACGGAATGGGGCAAGCGCCTGGAGTTCATCTGCTCGTCGTAACCCAGCCCCTCGGCTGAACACATAACTGTTTGGAGGCATGGTTAACCCTGTGGCGAGGGAGCTTGCTCCCGCTCGGCTGCGAAGCGGTCGTAAAACCGGCTGGCGCGGTGTGCCTGAAAGGTCGCGTCAGATCATTGGGGGCGGCTGCGCCACCCAGCGGGAGCAAGCTCCCTCGCCACAGGGAGACTTGGATGCAGTCAGACCACTTCCAGGCGAATCTTGTGCTGGCTCAGCAACTGCGCCAGGGCCGGCACCGGTTGCTGGTCGGTCACCAGGCAGTCGATCAGGCTGATGGGGCCCAGGCGGACCATGGCATTGCGTCCGAACTTGCTGGAGTCCGCCGCCAGCAGCACTTGTCGGGCGTTGGCGATGATGGCTTGGGAAACCCGTACTTCCTGATAGTCGAAGTCCAGCAGGCTGCCGTCTTCATCGATCCCGCTGATGCCCACCAGGGCGAAGTCGACCTTGAACTGGTTGATGAAGTCGACGCTCGCCTGGCCCACCACGCCGCCGTCACGCCGTACGTTGCCGCCAGCGATCAGGACTTCGAAGTCGTCCTTGGCACTGAGGATCGAAGCCACGTGCAGGTTATTGGTGATGACCTTCAGATGGTTGTGATTGAGCAGCGCCCGGGCAATGGATTCGGTGGTGGTGCCGATGTTGATGAACAGCGAGGCATGATCGGGGATCTGGGCGGCGATGGCTTCGGCGATGCGTTGCTTCTCGTCGCGCATCTGATCGGCGCGCATGGCGTAGGCGGTGTTTTCCACGCTTGAATCGTAGGCGGCGCCGCCGTGGTAGCGACGCAGCAGGTTCACCTCCGCCAGTTGGTTGATATCGCGGCGAATGGTTTGCGGGGTGACGACGAATAGCTGCGCCATTTCCTCGATGCTGACATAGCCGCGTTCGCGGACCAGTTCGAGGATTTGCTGCTGGCGGGGAGGCAGATTCATGGGGCTTCCTTTGGGCTGCCGTACAAAATTTGCCCATGATGCCGCAGGAATCCACTCCCGACCAGTTTCAGAAGCTTATCAGGCTTTATTCAGCGTCTTCATGGGGTTCCCAGTCACGGGTACGACTGACCGCCTTCTGCCAGCCGGCGTAGAGTTTTTCCTTCGCCGGTTCGTCCAGTTGCGGTTCGAATTCGCGCTCGATCACCGCTTTGCCGCGCAGTTCTTCCAGGCTGCCCCAGAAGCCGCATGCCAGGCCGGCTAAATACGCAGCACCCAGGGCGGTGGTTTCACGCATTTTCGGGCGCTCGACCTGGGTGCCCAGGATGTCGGCCTGGAACTGCATCAGGAAGTTGTTCGCCACCGCGCCACCGTCGACGCGCAGGGCCTTGAGGCGTTCACCCGAATCCTGCTGCATGGCGTCGAGTACGTCGCGGGTCTGGTAGGCAATCGACTCCAGTGCTGCACGAATGATGTGGTCGACGCGTACGCCGCGGGTCAGGCCAAACAGCGCGCCACGGGCATAGGGGTCCCAATACGGCGCGCCCAGGCCGGTGAAGGCGGGCACCAGGTACACGCCGTTGCTGTCCTTGACCTTGTTGGCAAAGTATTCGGTATCCAGCGCATCGTTGATGATTTTCAGTTCGTCGCGCAGCCACTGGACCGTGGAGCCGCCATTGAAGACTGCACCTTCCAGGGCGTAGGCGACTTCGCCGCGTGGGCCGCAGGCGATGGTGGTGAGCATGCCGTGATTGGATTTGACGGCCTTGCTGCCGGTGTTCATCAGCAGGAAACAGCCAGTGCCGTAGGTGTTTTTCGCCTGGCCCGGCTCCACGCACATCTGGCCGAAAAGCGCCGCCTGCTGGTCGCCGGCGATGCCTCCGATGGCGATGCCGCTCTTGGTGCGGCCATAGATCTCCGAGGACGATTTCACTTCCGGGAGCATTTCGCGGGGGATGTCGAGGATGTCGAGCATCTTCGCGTCCCATTCCAGCGAGTGAATGTTGAAGAGCATGGTGCGCGAGGCGTTGGTGTAGTCGGTGACGTGGACCTTGCCGCCGGTGAATTTCCAGATCAGCCAGCTGTCGACGGTGCCGAACAGCAGTTCACCGTTGCGCGCACGCTCGCGGCTGCCTTCGACGTTGTCCAGGATCCACTTGAGCTTGGTGCCGGAAAAGTACGGGTCGGTGACCAGGCCGGTGGTTTGGCTGATGTATTGTTCGTGGCCATCGCGCTTGAGCTGCTGGCAGATTTCGGTACTGCGGCGGCATTGCCAGACGATGGCGTTGTAGATCGGCCGGCCGGTGGTCTTGTCCCAGACCACGGTGGTTTCACGCTGGTTGGTGATGCCGATGGCAGCCACCTGGTCATGGTGCAGGCCGGCCTGGGCGAGGGCTTCGACCATGACCGCGCTCTGGGTGGCGAAGATTTCCATAGGGTCGTGTTCGACCCAGCCGGCCTGTGGGTAATGCTGGGCGAATTCGCGCTGGGCGGTGCAGACCACGTTGGCGTCACGGTCGAAGATGATTGCCCGCGAGCTGGTCGTACCCTGGTCGAGGGCAATGATGTAGTTCTTGTTCTGTATATCGGTCATGTCGATTGCCTCGGGTCTTTCTATAAAAGGGAGACTAGATAAGGGAAGAAGCCACGGCGCAGGCTGGAATGGCAGAAGCCTGCGCCGACTGTTTCAGGATGTTCTGGGCTTGCCGTCAATGGCCGGTTTTGCATCCTTTGTAGCAGTTATGGCGCTGGGCAGGTGGCGGGCAATCAAGCCGCGATAAGCCGCAGCACCCAGGCATGCACCCACAATCGGGGCAAAAATCGGAACCAGGAAGTACGGGATGTCACGCCCGCCCGTGAGGGAAATTTCACCCCAGCCGGTGAAGAAAGTCATCAGTTTAGGGCCGAAGTCCCGCGCCGGGTTCATCGCAAAGCCTGTCAGCGGCCCCATGGAGCTGCCGATCACCGCAATCAGCAGGCCGATCAGCAGTGGCGCCAGCGGGCCGCGAGGCAAACCATTGTTGTCATCGGTCAGGGACATGATCACTCCCATCAGGATGGCTGTGATGATCACCTCCACGAGGAAGGCTTGGCCGGTGGACAGTGCGGCGTGGGGGTAGGTGGAAAACACCGAGGCCAGTTCGAGGCTGGCTTCGGTGCCTCTAATCATGTGCCGAGACTGTTCGAAATCGAAGAATAGGTTGCTGTACAGCGTGTAGACCAGAAATGCGCCGCAGAAAGCACCGGCCACTTGGGACAGCATATAGAAAGGCAGTTTGCGCTTTTCGAAACCGGTGAAAATGCACAGGGCAATGCTGACGGCGGGGTTGAGATGGGCGCCGGAAATGCCCGCGCTCAGATAGATCGCCATGCTGACGCCGACACCCCAGATGAGGCTGATTTCCCACAATCCGAAGCTGGCACCCGCAACCTTGAGGGCCGCGACGCAACCGGTGCCAAAAAAAATCAGTAGGGCGGTGCCTAGGAATTCAGCCAGGCATTGGCTGGGCAGGGACGGCTGTTGTAAAGCAGTTGTCATTCAAACCTCGGTTTTTTGTTGTTTTGCTGCGCCTTCGATAAAGCTCGATGGCGCGATCTCCAACGAGGCAGGATCCCCATCCTGATCTCGAGTTGCTGCTTGAGACCTGCGATATGACTTTCAGTTTCGAAAAAATATAGACAAGAAACGCTGGTGTCAAAGGTCGAAAGTGAACCGTCGGTCACATTTCAACTATTCGTGACGTGAATGACTCTTGCGCTGGCGGCGGATCACCGGCACTCACGACGCCCTCCCAAGCCTTTTCGCTGGCGATGGCTTAGAATCCGGCCACTCTTTTTTTCATTTCTTTGTCAGGAGCAGTCATGACACCCGCGTTGGATCTGCTTAAGAAAGTGCGCGCCGAACATCGCATCCACAGTTACGAACACGATCCCAAGGCCGCGTCCTACGGTTTGGAAGCGGCGGAAAAGCTCGGCCTGGATCCGGCGCAGGTGTTCAAGACGTTGTTGGCGGCCAGCGAAAAGGGTGAACTGTTGGTGGCGGTGGTGCCCGTGGCCGGAAGCCTGGATTTGAAAGGTCTGGCCCATGCCGCCGGGGTGAAAAAGGTCGAGATGGCCGACCCCGCCGCTGCGCAGCGTTCGACCGGTTATTTACTGGGTGGGATCAGCCCGCTGGGGCAGAAGAAGCGCCTGCGCACCTTTATCGACAGTTCCGCACAGCCGCTCGCCAGCATGTTTGTCAGTGCGGGAAGACGCGGCTTGGAAGTCGAGTTGGCGCCTTCGGTATTGAAGGAGCACACCGGGGCGACGTTTGCTGACATTGGGCGCGCTTGAATAACGGCTGCGCAGCCGAGCGGGAGCCAGCGCCCTCGCCACAAGGGTATGAAAGGCTAAGCTTGGAGTCAGAGCTTCCATCCCCCGCTGTAGGGTGAAAATTCTACTGATCTGTCACTGGATAAGCTGTGCCGCTGCGCCGCATGCTGGCGCATCAAAAAAAAGGAGAAGTGCCATGCAGCTTGCGTTTCATCAGGTCGATGCGTTCAGTGACCGGCCGTTTGGCGGTAACCCGGCGATGGTCTATCGCCTCGACGGCTGGCTTGCTGATGACTTGATGCAGAAGATCGCCGCCGAACATAACCTGGCTGAAACCGCGTTTCTGGTGCGTGAAGGCCAGCATTGGCATATCCGCTGGTTCACGCCCACCACCGAAGTCCCGCTGTGCGGGCACGCCACGTTGGCCAGCGCTTATGTACTGTTCGAGGTCTACCACGAACCCGTAGGGCGGCTGGATTTCATCTGCAAGTCCGGGGCGTTGAGCGTCACGCGCGAAGGTGATCGGCTGTGGCTGGATTTTCCGGCCATCGTGCCCGCCGAGCTGGGGGCATCCCTGGCAGTCCAGAGTGCCTTGGGTGTCGAAGCGGTGGACGTGCTGAGCTCCAACGAACTGTTCGTGGTGCTGGAGTCGGAGCAAGCGGTGCTTGATTGCAAGCCGGACATGGCGGCCCTGGCTAAACTGCCTTGGCCGGGCGCTATCGTGACCGCGCCGGGGAGCAAGCATGATTTTGTTTCGCGCTATTTTGCCCCGGCGATTGGCATCAACGAAGACCCGGTCACCGGCTCGACCCACTGCAGCCTGATTCCCTACTGGTCCAAACGCTTGGGTAAACACGGGCTGACGGCTTATCAATGCTCGGCCCGGGGTGGGGCGTTGTTCTGTCGGTTGGAAGGTGAGCGGGTGAAGATCGGTGGGAATGCGACGTTGGTGGCCAGTGGGACGTTGATGCTGGGTTGACACCACGGTCTGTGCACTTCTGTGGCGAGGGAGCTTGCTCCCGCTGGGCTGCGAAGCAGCCCTCAAAACAGTCACCTCGGCCTACATCTACCTGATCCACCGCGTTGTCAGGTTTTAGGGCTGCTGCGCAGCCCAGCGGGAGCAAGCTCCCTCGCCACACAAAAGCGGGTATCCGGCGTTAGCTGGCGGTGCTATAGCGCCGCACGCCGCTTTCCACCGGCGGTATATGCGCCGCCGTGCTGCCCGAGGCCTGGAACAGCACCAGGTGTTCTGCCGCTACCCGGATGCCGACCCGGTCACCGACCTGATGGTCGGCGTGGCTTGGGAAGATCGACTCCAGTTGCGCGCCCGTCGGCAGTTGCAGGCGATACAAGGTCGAGGCGCCCAGGAACGTCTTGCCGACTATGCTGGCGGTGAGCGGGCTGTCCGGTGCGTAGACGATATCGTCCGGGCGCAGCAGCACGTCCACCGCGCCGCCGATGGGCCAGGTGTAGGCTCGGTTACCGCGCAGGGTGCCCAACTCGGTTTGCACCGATTCAGGGCTGTCCAGCTGGCCGCGAATGAAGTAGCCCTGGCCAATGAAACTGGCGACGAATGGCGTCAGCGGTTCGTGGTACAGATTGTAGGGCGTGTCCCACTGTTCCAGTCGACCTTCCTTGAATACCCCAACATGATCACTCACGGCGAAGGCTTCTTCCTGATCGTGTGTGACCAGGATCGCGCTGGTGCCGCGGGCCTTGAGGATATCCCGCACTTCATGGCTGAGCTTGCGTCGCAACTCGCCATCGAGGTTGGAGAACGGCTCATCGAGCAACAGCAGTTGTGGTTCTGGTGCCAGCGCGCGGGCCAGGGCCACGCGTTGCTGCTGGCCGCCGGACAACTCATGGGGAAAGCGCTTGCCCAGATGCATCAGGTTGACCAGTTCCAGCAACTCTTCGACGACGCGATCCTTGTCCGGATGCTTGCGAATGCCAAAGGCGATGTTCTCGGCCACGCTCAGGTGGGGGAACAGGGCATAGTCTTGGAACACCATGCCGATACGGCGTTTTTCCGGGGCGAGGGTGAAACCGGCGCGGGAAATGGTTTCCCCGGCCAGTTGGATTTCACCCTCGTGCACGGGTTCGAAGCCGGCTATGGCACGCAACGTGGTGGTCTTGCCGCACCCGGACGAACCGAGCAGGCAACCGATATCGCCGGCATTGAGGTGCAGGTTGAGGTTCTGCACGACCCGCTGGTTTTGGTAACCGCAGGCCAGGTCGTGCAAATTCAGCAGCAGCGAATGGCTCATGCGTGGTGATACGCCGGCTCGACAAGGAACTCGAGCAGTGCCTTTTGCGCGTGAAGTCGATTTTCTGCCTGGTCCCAGGCCACCGAGCGCGGATCGTCCAGCAAATCGAAGCTGATCTCCTCGCCACGGTGGGCCGGCAGGCAGTGCATGAACAGCACGTCGGCATCCGCCAGGTCGAGCAAGGCCCGGTTGACCTGCAGCGGCGCGAACAGCTCGAGGCGCTTGGCGGTTTCTTCTTCCTGGCCCATGGAGGTCCAGACGTCGGTGCTCACCAGGTGCGCGCCGGCCACGGCCTGTTTCGGATCACGCACGATGGTCACCCGGTCGCCGGCCTTGGCGAGCAGTTCGGCATTGGGGTCATAACCTTCAGGGCAGGCAATGCGCAGTTGGAAGTCGAATTGCAGCGCCGCTTCTATATAGCTGTTGCACATGTTGTTGCCGTCGCCGATCCAGGCTACGGTCTTGCCCTGGATCGAGCCGCGATGCTCGAGGAAGGTCTGCATGTCGGCCAGCAACTGGCAGGGGTGCAGGTCATCGGACAGGCCGTTGATGACGGGTACGCGGGAATGGGCTGCGAACTCGGTCAGGGTGCTGTGGGCAAAGGTACGGATCATCACCGCGTCCAGCATGCTCGACATGACGATGGCGCAATCGCTGATGGGTTCGCCACGGCCCAGTTGAGTGTCGCGCGGCGACAGGAAGATCGCCTGGCCGCCCAGCTGGATCATGCCGGCTTCGAAAGAGATGCGGGTGCGGGTCGATGACTTCTCGAAGATCATCCCCAGCACGCGGTTTTTCAAGGGCTCGAACAGTACGCCGCGGTTACGCAGGTCCTTGAGCTCCACGCCTCGACGGATCACGCCGAGCAACTCATCGGGCGTGAAATCCATCAGGGAGAGAAAGTGCCTTGCGCTCATGATTGACTACCTTTTTGTAACTGACCGCAGATGCTCAAAGCCTTGTTTATTCAAAAAACGGGCGAGACCTGCGGCAAAAGCCGCACGGGGCGACGAAATAGGGGAAGGCGCGATCTTATAATTAAATGTCGCGTCTTACCAATAGGGCTACGGTTTTTGGGGATTTCAGCGAGGCCATCGTGCGAAGGCGATGGCGTATTTGTGGCCGGTTTCCTGACAGCAGCGACCCATTTGTACACTGGCGTTGCTTGGATTGGCAATCGAGCGCGGCGGGCGTGCCATGGATGAACGTCGTTTTGCGCCGTGGCATCCCAGCCTTTCGCCTGTCTGCGGGTGGCTGTGAAACATTTCCTAATGCAAAGGCCTGGGTTATAAATGAACCTCAGCGACACAGGAGCCCGAAATGGATTCGAAAGAGCAACAATTGATGGAATTGCTGGGGCTGACTGCACGCTCGCTGACGCACCTGACGGCTTCGGTGACTTCCATGTCATTCGAATTGCTGCGCAGCGATGACGAGGTGACCAAGGCAGCGGGCCGTCGAATGATCGACCGCATGGCCACTATCAGCAGCGGCCTCGACGAGCATTGGCGGCTGATTGGCGAGCTCACGGGGGTGCCCATTGCCCAGGAGCAGGTGGAAACCGTCGAAGAAATCCAGATGCTGGCACCGCCTTCCGATCAGTCTTGACGCGCGCTCATCGGTGGGCCTGATGCCCGGCAATTCACAGGACGAACGTCGCTGGCGCTGCCGGGAATCACGCGCCATAGTTTTGTTCCCGCGGCCGAAAGCGCCCGCCACGAATAAAACAGAGACTGGCCATGACCAAGACTCTCCACCACCGTGCGTGCCACCTGTGTGAAGCCATCTGCGGCTTGACCCTCGAAATCACCGAAACCGACGGCCAGGGCCTGGCAATCACCTCGATCAAGGGCGATGCGCTGGACACCTTCAGCCGCGGTCACATCTGCCCCAAGGCGGTGGCCCTGCAAGATATCCAGAACGACCCGGACCGGCTGCGCCAGCCCATGCAGCGCGTTGGCAATGAATGGCAACCCATTGCCTGGGACGATGCCTTCGCGTTGGTGGCCGAGCGTCTGGCGGATATCCAGGCGCGCCACGGCCAGAACGCGGTGGCGGTCTACCAGGGCAACCCCAGCGTGCATAACTATGGGCTGATGACCCACAGCAACTATTTCCTGGGCCTGTTGAAAACCCGCAGCCGTTTCTCGGCGACTTCGGTGGATCAACTGCCCCATCACCTGACCAGTTACTTGATGTATGGCCACGGCCTGCTGCTGCCGATTCCGGACATCGACCACACCGACTTCATGCTGATCCTGGGCGGCAACCCGCTGGCTTCCAACGGCAGCATCATGACCGTGCCGGACGTGGAGAAGCGCCTCAAGGCGATCCAGGCCCGTGGCGGCAAGGTGGTGGTGGTCGATCCGCGCCGCAGCGAAACGGCGGCCATTGCCAACCAGCATGTCTTTGTACGCCCCGGCGGTGATGCTGCGCTGCTGTCTGGTTTGCTCAATACATTGTTCAGCGAAGGCCTGACCCGTGACAGCCACCTGCCAGTGGACGGCCTGGACGAGGTGCGCGAGGCCGTTGCCACGTTCACGGCTGAAGCCATGAGCCCGCTCTGTGCGGTGCCGGCAGCGCAGATCCGGCAATTGGCCCGGGACTTCGCCGCCGCGCCGTCAGCGGTGTGCTACGGTCGGATGGGGGTCTCGACCCAGGCGTTTGGCACGCTGTGCCATTGGCTGATCCAGGTGATCAACCTGGTCACCGGCAATCTTGATCGGGTGGGCGGGGCGCTGTGCACCGAGCCGGCGGTGGACTTGGTCGCTACCACCTCGGGCGGGCATTTCAACCGTTGGCAGAGCCGGGTGTCCGGGCGTCCCGAGTACGCAGGGGAGCTGCCGGTGTCGGCCCTGGCCGAGGAGATGCTCACCGAGGGCGAAGGCCAGATTCGGGCGCTGGTCACCGTGGCCGGCAACCCGGTGCTGTCTACACCCAACGGGCGGCAGTTGGAGCAGGCCCTGGATGGGCTGGAGTTCATGGTCAGTGTCGATCTGTACATCAACGAAACCACCCGCTACGCCGACCTGATCCTGCCTTCGACCTCGGCCCTGGAAAACGATCATTACGACACCACCTTCAACCTGTTCGCGGTGCGCAACGTGACCCGTTTCAACCGGGCGATCCTGCCCAAGCCCGAGGGTGCGCTGCACGATTGGGAAATCTTCGTCGGCCTGGCCAAGGCTTTTGCCGCCCGAACCGGCAAGGAACTCAAGCCGACCATGCCGCCGGCGCAGATGATCGATTTCGGCCTGCGCAGCGGAGCGTATGGCGATGCCTCGCCGCATAAGCTGTCCCTGGCGACCCTGTTCGATCATCCCCATGGCATCGACCTCGGTGCGCTCAAGCCCAACCTGGCTGCGCGCCTGAAAACCGAAAACCAACGTGTGCAGGCTGCGCCAGCCGTGATACTTGTCGATCTCGAGCGCTTCGCTGGGTTGCAGGCGCCAAAACCAGACGAATTGCTGATGATTGGTCGCCGCCATGTGCGCAGCAATAACTCCTGGATGCATAATTTTCATCGACTGGTGAAGGGCAAGCCGCGCCATCAATTGTTGATGCACCCGGATGACCTCGCCAGTCGCGGCCTTGTCGACGGGCAACGGGTGACCGTCAGTTCGCGGGTGGGCGTCATCGAAGTCGAGGTGCTGGGCAGCCTGGACATGATGAAAGGCGTGGTCAGCCTGCCCCACGGCTGGGGGCATGCCCGGCCGGGCGTGCAGATGACCATTGCCAGCGGACAACCGGGCTCCAGCGCCAACGACCTGACCGATGATTGTCAGCTCGATGAGTTGTCTGGCAATGCGGCGCTTAACGGCGTACCGGTGAAGGTGGCAGCTGCGTAAAATTGTCTCTGGAGCAGGTTCGGCTTTCCGTTACAATGCGTCACCGTGTCGACAACTTAAGTCGCAAAAGTTTTAAGCCGAGGTGCTCCATGGATATCATCGAAACGATTAAAGACCAGATTGCCAACAACACCATCCTGCTTTACATGAAAGGCTCGCCGAACGCGCCACAGTGCGGTTTCTCGGCCAAGGCTGCTCAGGCTGTGATGGCGTGTGGCGAGAAGTTTGCCTACGTGGACATCCTGCAGAACCCGGAAATCCGCGCCAACCTGCCCAAGTACGCCAACTGGCCAACCTTCCCACAGCTGTGGGTGGGTGGTGAACTGATCGGCGGTAGCGACATCATGACCGAGATGGCCGCCGACGGCTCTCTGCAGGCCACGATCAAGGAAGCGGTGGAAAAAGCGGCGGCGAACAAGACCGAAGCCTGATTCATGGATGTATGTTCACCACATCCGTCGTGGTGAACGGGAAACCTTGTGGGAGCGAGCAAGCTCGCTCCCACAGTGGTTTTCGGTGTGGCCTGGAATTCAGGCAATAAAAAGCCCCGCCTCTCGAAAGAGGGCGGGGCTTTTTAGTGGCTGGCTTTCGGGAAAGCTTACTCTTCACCCATCTGCGATTGCAGATAGTTCTCAAGACCGACTTTGTCGATCAGGCCCAATTGGGTTTCGAGCCAGTCGATGTGCTCTTCCTCGGATTCGAGAATGTCTTCCAGCAGTTCGCGGCTACCGAAGTCGCCAACGCTTTCGCAATGGGCGATAGCGGCTTTCAGGTCGGCGTGGCCGGTGCGCTCGATACGCAGGTCGCACTCGAGCATCTCGCGGGTATGTTCGCCGATGTGCAGCTTGCCCAGGTCCTGGACGTTCGGCAGGCCTTCAAGGAACAGGATGCGCTTGATCAGCTTGTCCGCGTGCTTCATCTCGTCGATGGATTCGTGGTACTCGTGCTTGCCCAGCTTGTTCAGGCCCCAATCCTCGTACATGCGCGCATGCAGGAAGTATTGGTTGATCGCGACCAGCTCATTGGCAAGGATCTTGTTGAGATGCTGGATGACTGTAATGTCGCCTTTCATGATGAGGCCTGCCCTGTAATAGCTGTGTATAAGGCAGAGTTTGAGCCGCGTATTTACGAGTGTCAAACCTAAGTTATTGAATAATAAATGAAAATTAATCGGAATAAGAATGTTTGTGTTCCGCGTCTGGAGGCTAAGCGCTTGATTTACAGGCATAAAAAAACCGGACATTGAGTCCGGTTCTTCAAAAAGCTGGTTTCAAGCGGCAGTAAATTCTACCGGATAGGGAATCGAGGCTTGGGCCGTTTGCACTTTGGCGAGGGTTTCACGAACCACTTCCTTGGCCAGGCAGGCACATTTGCCGCATTGGCTGGCTACGCCGGTGGCCTGGCGGACTTCGCGATAGCTGCAGCAACCTTCGTAGATCGCTTCGCGGATTTGCCCGTCGGTGACGCCAGTGCAGAGGCATACATACATAAGTGAGAACCGTCGCTGGTTGTGACTCAATTGGGACGGATCTTAATGTTAACGAGAATGATTGTCAAAGTGGTTTCTCAAGGTCTTGCGCCAGAGCGTTGCCAGGCTGACGAACGGTTTATCCAGGACGACTGGTGCGGCATGGAACCGGACGGCGATTTTTTCGATGTCGCCGAAAAACCGTTGAAGACAGTCCAAATGCGCGGTGTATGATGATCGGCCCTTGCAAGCGGGTTCGTGTCACAGGGCTGTCGCCTGAGGGTGGCAGGCTGGCCCGGACCTTGTTTTCACGCTATTACATCAGGAGATATCCAATGAGCGTACTCGTAGGCAAACAAGCCCCAGACTTCACCGTTCCAGCCGTCCTCGGCAACGGCGAAATCGTCGACAGCTTCACCCTGTCCTCGGCCATCAAAGGCAAATACGGCCTGGTGTTCTTTTATCCACTGGACTTCACCTTCGTCTGCCCGTCCGAGCTGATCGCACTGGATCACCGCATGGATGATTTCAAGGCGCGCAACGTCGAAGTGGTCGCTGTCTCGATCGACTCGCACTTCACCCACAACGCCTGGCGCAACACCCCGATCAACAATGGCGGTATCGGTCAGGTGAAATACACCATGGCTGCCGACATGAAGCACGAAATCGCCAAGGCCTATGACGTTGAGTCCGAAGGCGGCGTGGCCTTCCGTGGCGCGTTCCTGATCGACGACAAAGGTGTTGTCCGTTCGCAGATCATCAACGACCTGCCACTGGGTCGTAACATGGAAGAACTGATCCGTCTGGTCGACGCGCTGCAATTCCACGAAGAGCACGGCGAAGTCTGCCCGGCCAACTGGAAAAAAGGCGACAAGGGCATGGACGCATCGCCTGAAGGCGTGGCCGCTTACCTGACCGAGCACGGCGGCAAGCTGTAAGCGCGCAAGGCATAAAAAAACCGGCCCTCGACAGGCCGGTTTTTTTATGGGGTTGTAAAGCAGAACACAGACCCCGTGGCGAGGGAGCTTGCTCCCGCTGGGTGGCGCAGCCGCCCCAAGATCTTGTGAGCGCTGCGCACTCAAGCGGGAGCAAGCTCCCTCGCTACACAAAGAGCCAGGCCGATGTCAGTCGTCGAAATCCTGCCAGCCACCCATCTGCTTCCACCGATTGACGATGCCGCAGAACAGCTCGGCGGTCTTCTCGGTGTCGTAGCGGGCCGAGTGGGCTTCACGGCCATCGAAATCGATGTCGGCCGCCTGGCACGCCTTGGCCAGGACGGTCTGGCCGTACGCCAGGCCAGCCAGGGTCGCGGTGTCGAAGCTGGAGAACGGGTGGAACGGGTTGCGCTTCATGTCCAGGCGCGCGACGGCGGCGTTGAGGAAGCCCAGGTCGAAGCTGCTGTTGTGGCCGACCAGGATCGCTCGCTTGCAACCATTGGCCTTGAGCGCCTTGCGCACGCCACGGAAGATGTCGGTCAGGGCCGTTTCTTCGCTGACAGCCATGCGCAACGGGTGATCGAGCTTGATCCCGGTGAACTCCAGGGCCGCCGCTTCGACGTTGGCGCCTTCGAACGGTTCGACACGGAAGAAGTAGGTGTGGTCAGGGAACACGAAGCCTTTTTCGTCCATGCCAATGGTGGTCGCGGCGATTTCCAGCAAAGCGTCGGTGGCGGAGTTGAAACCGCCGGTTTCTACGTCGACGACGACCGGCAGGTAGCCACGGAACCGAGCTGCCATGGGGTGACGGGCGCCGCCCGAACCACCGTTGCCGTCCAGTTCGTCGTCGAAATGATCTTCACTCACGCGTTTTCCTCCAGCAGGCGCCAGCGCAGTTTTTCACCGGCGCGCAGCGGGATGACAGCCAGATCGCCGAAAGGCAGGCTGGCGGGGGCGGTCCACTCATCGCGAACCAGGGTAATACGATCGGTGTTCACCGGCAGGCCATAGAAACGTGGGCCATGCAGGCTGGCGAAGCCTTCGAGCTTGTCCAGCGCGTTGCGCTGTTCGAAGGCTTCGGCGTACATCTCGATGGCGGCATAGGCGGTGTAGCAACCGGCGCAACCGCAGGCCGCTTCCTTGGCATGCTGGGCGTGGGGTGCCGAGTCGGTGCCGAGGAAAAACTTGGCGCTGCCGCTGGTGGCGGCGTCCAGCAAGGCTTCCTGGTGGGTATTGCGCTTGAGGATCGGCAGGCAATAGAAGTGCGGCCGGATCCCGCCCACCAGCATGTGGTTGCGGTTGTACAGCAGGTGATGTGCGGTAATGGTCGCGCCGACGTTGGCCGGGGCCTCGTTGACGAACTGCACGGCATCGCCGGTGGTGATGTGTTCGAACACTACCTTGAGGGTCGGGAAGCGCTCCACGACGCGGCGCATGTGCTCGTCGATGAAGATTTTCTCGCGGTCGAACACGTCGACGTCGCCCCGGGTGACTTCACCATGGATCAACAACGGCATACCGACTTCGGCCATGGCCTCCAGCGCCGGGAAGATCTTGTCGATGCTGGTGACGCCGGAATCGGAGTTGGTGGTCGCGCCGGCCGGGTACAGCTTGGCGGCATGGACGAAGCCGCTGGCCTTGGCCTCGCGGATTTCTTCGGGCTGGGTGCGGTCGGTGAGGTAAAGCACCATCAACGGTTCGAAGCGGCTGCCAGCCGGGCGTGCGGCGAGGATGCGCTGGCGATAGCCGTCGGCTTCGGCGGCATTGCGCACTGGCGGAACCAGGTTAGGCATGATGATTGCGCGCCCGAAGGTGCGCGCGACATCGGCGACGGTATGGGTCAACACAGCACCATCGCGAAGATGAATATGCCAGTCGTCGGGACGCAGCAGGGTCAGGCGGTCGGACATTGGGGGGCTTCCAGGCGGGTCAAACTGTGGGAATGCTACCGGAAAAGACCGATTCAGGCACCCGCTATCAAGTTCTGGCGCAACTTACCGATAGCTCCTACAGGTGTGCCACGAATCCGTTCAGTGCCCCGGACAGGCGTCATGCCCTCGGCATGCGTCGATCTTTGTATAAAAGTCAGTGGAGCCTCCCGTGCGCCAGCGTTATCTAGCCTTGCTCAGTGTGTTTGCCAGCCTTCCCGCCATGGCGCTCACTTTCCAGACCCGTCTGGAGAGCATTGAGTGGACGGTCGAAGGCGACAAGTTCGAGTGCCGGCTGAGCCAGCCGATCACTGATTTTGGCAGTGGCGAATTCGTGCGCCGGGCGGGTGAGCAGGCCACCTTCAGGCTCAAGGCCTATAATCCGATGCTCGGCGGCGGTTCCGCGACCTTGCTGGCGGCGGCCGCACCATGGCAACCGGGGCGAGGCGATATCAACCTGGGCTCGGTCAGCATTGGCAGTGGCGATGTGTTGTTCAACAGCTCGCAGGTCCAGGCCGGTCGCTTGATCAGCGGCCTGATGGACGGTCGCAGCCCTGTGGTACGGCGCAATACCGAGGACGGTCGAGTGTCGGAAGTCCGGTTGCTGCCGGTGCGTTTCAACAAAGCCTTCAGCGACTATCAGAGCTGCGTGGCCAAGTTGCTGCCGAAGAATTTCGAACAGGTGAAGCAGACCCAGATCGGCTTCCCTGGCGAGGAAGTCGAGCTCGATGCGCGAGCCAAGGCCCAGTTGCAGGTGATGCTCGACTTCATCAAGGCCGACCCGAGCGTCAATCATGTCGAACTCGATGGTCACTCCGACAACAGTGGCAATCGCCTGACCAACCGTGAACTGTCGCGCCGTCGGGCCCTGGCGGTCCAGGATTTCTTCAAGGCCAATGGCTTCCAGGAATCGCAGATCACCCTGCGTTTCCACGGCGAGCGTTATCCCCTGGTGCCCAATACCAACGCCGCCAACCGGGCCAAGAATCGTCGCGTGGTCGTGCGCCTGGAGCGTGTGGCGCCGACCGAAGCACCGGCCCCGCAGCCGACAACCCCGGCGCCAGCCCCAGCAGCAGCCCCCGCCAAGGTTCCGGCACCGGCTGCGGCACCGGCCAAGGTTCCCGCTGCCGCCACTGCACGCACGTCCTGATCAAGGGCGGCCGTCGCTCAATCGACATAATCTGTCGCTTCGTCGTCATAAGCTGTCGCGCCTCTGTAAATTATCCGCATTGGACGTTAGACTTCCCGGCTTTCCGTACAACCCGTGGAGTGATGGCATGGCGGACGTAAACAAGGTCGTTCTGGCGTATTCCGGCGGCCTGGACACTTCGGTGATCCTCAAGTGGCTGCAGGACACTTATAACTGCGAAGTGGTGACCTTCACCGCTGACCTGGGGCAGGGCGAGGAAGTCGAGCCTGCACGCGCCAAGGCCCAGGCCATGGGCGTCAAAGAGATCTACATCGATGACCTGCGCGAAGAATTCGTCCGCGACTTCGTGTTCCCGATGTTCCGCGCCAACACCGTTTACGAAGGCGAGTACCTGCTGGGCACCTCCATCGCCCGTCCGCTGATCGCCAAGCGCCTGATCGAAATCGCCAACGAAACGGGCGCCGATGCCATTTCCCATGGCGCCACCGGCAAAGGCAACGACCAGGTGCGTTTCGAGCTGGGTGCCTATGCCCTCAAGCCGGGCGTGAAAGTCATTGCCCCGTGGCGTGAATGGGACTTGCTGTCCCGTGAAAAACTGATGGACTACGCCGAGAAGCACGCGATTCCGATCGAGCGCCACGGCAAGAAGAAATCCCCGTACTCGATGGATGCCAACCTGCTGCACATCTCCTATGAAGGCGGCGTGCTGGAAGACACCTGGACCGAGCACGAAGAAGACATGTGGCGCTGGACCGTCTCCCCGGAGAAGGCTCCTGATACTCCGCAATACCTGGAACTGACCTATCGCAACGGCGATATCGTCGCGCTGGACGGCGTTGAGATGAGCCCGGCCACCGTGCTGGCAACTCTGAACCGCATCGGTGGCGAACACGGCATCGGTCGTCTGGACATCGTCGAAAACCGCTATGTGGGCATGAAGTCCCGCGGTTGCTACGAGACCCCGGGCGGCACCATCATGCTGCGCGCCCACCGGGCGATCGAGTCGATCACCCTGGACCGCGAAGTGGCTCACCTCAAGGACGAGTTGATGCCCAAGTACGCCAGCCTGATCTACACCGGCTACTGGTGGAGCCCAGAGCGCCTGATGCTGCAACAGATGATCGACGCCTCCCAGGCTCACGTGAATGGCGTGGTACGCCTGAAGCTGTACAAGGGCAACGTGATCGTCACCGGGCGCAAGTCCGACGAGTCGTTGTTCGATGCCAACATCGCGACTTTCGAAGAAGACGGCGGTGCCTACAACCAGGCTGACGCGGCCGGCTTCATCAAGCTCAACGCCCTGCGCATGCGCATCGCGGCGAACAAGGGTCGCAAGTTGTTCTGACCCTGGTGACCTGAAAACGGCCTGCCATGAGCAGGCCGTTTTTTTTACCCTTTTTTTGTGTGGCTTTTGTTGCGGCGCTGCCCCGGCTCGCTTATTTATCCCGCCCGTGCGTTGCCAGGTCTGCGCTGCTGTAGATGACGTACACGACGATGCTGGTTTGCTTCAAATGTCTTGATCGGCAAGTCTCGATCGGGCGTTTCGATTGGCTGCATACGATACAAAGGGTATCTGGTCCGCGCCTGCGTCGATGAAGACGTATCACCAGCAGTTCCTTGACGTCGTCGGCCCGACGTAGCTGTCGTTTGCGTCGACAGGGCGAATCATCCATGGTCTTTATGAAGTGTTTGCTCTTGCGAAAATCCGAAGGTGAATACAACGAACGATAATTGAAGTTGAGCGTTATGAAAAAAAGCAGCAATAGATAAAAAGGAAAACTGATCAGGAACCACAGGTAATACTCACGATCCTGGTCATCCAGAAAGGGCAGGGAAATCGCTGCGGAAGTTTCGGATAAAGTGGCGAATATGGCGATGAGGGTCATGGGGTTGGTTATGGTCTTCAAAGGTTTGTTCATGGTTAATGCTCATGGAGTACTTGTGCTCGGTGTGTGGGTTGGAAAGTGGTTGTCCATGCCGAATGAAATATAGGCATGGTCGCAATGGCTGCCGATGCTGGATGTCAGGCGCCTGAATATGTTTTATATAGGATTCCCCTTCCTTAAGTGAGTGGAAGGTAGTTTTAACAGTAAATAATTCAGTTACTTTCTATGAGTGAAGAACTTTCCAGTGGGCTGTCCATAGGTGGGTGGGCCGCTGAAAAAGCGCATTGTTCACAGGGTTACCGAATTGTTAAGAAAGGTCATTCCTTCTCTGTAAAAAATCCATGACACATTTTTTCTGCGGCGATTTGTAGGACTTTTCTGTATAGCTTGTAGGTTCTGTCTCTCGGTGCGAGCGGTCAGGGGGGGACGGCATGCCAAGGTAGAAATGACTAGGCTATTGTGCGTGCTCTAAAAATTCGAACAGCGAAGTTGGATTTGCCCATGAATAAAGTGCTGATCGTGGATGATCATCCCGTCATTCGTCTTGCTGTACGTTTGCTGATGGAGCGTCATGGTTATGAAGTCGTTGCCGAAACCGATAATGGCGTCGATGCGTTACAGTTTGCTCGCGAACTTATGCCCGATATCGTCATTCTCGATATTGGTATTCCGAAGCTGGACGGATTGGAAGTCATTGCTCGCCTGACGGCCATTCCTTCACCCATGAAGGTGTTGGTGCTGACTTCCCAGGCGCCGGGACATTTTTCAATGCGCTGCATGCAGACGGGGGCGGCCGGGTATGTATGCAAGCAACAGGATCTTACCGAGTTACTGAGTGCAATAAAGGCGGTACTGTCCGGTTACAGTTACTTTCCCAACCAGGCATTGCATACGGTGCGGTCGAGTCTGGGTAATGCCAGTGAGTCCGATATGGTCGATCGATTATCGGGGCGGGAAATGATGGTCTTGCAGCAACTGGCGCGCGGAAAGACCAACAAGGAGATCGCCGATGGAATGTTCTTGAGCAACAAGACCGTCAGTACTTACAAGACGCGCCTGTTATTGAAGCTCAATGCCCGTTCGCTGGTCGACCTGATCGAACTGGCGCAGCGCAATGGCTTGGTGTGAGTTTTCGGGTCACGCGTACTCAGTAAAAAGCCTCCATCAGGGAGGCTTTTACGTGTCAGAGGTCAAAATCGTAATCGGCCAGTTGTTTCTGCAGGCGACGCTCTTCCAGCAGGTTATCGATGGTGCGGCGCTTGCTCAGGTTGGTTTTCGCCACTTCCACGACCACAGGTTCGACGTCGTCGCCCTCAGCGGCGATGAATTCGTCTTCTACATCCAGTTGTTCTTTGCCAGCACTCATGGGTTCGACTCCAGGCTAAGACTGCCATTGGCGCTCCTTATATCGATAAACCGCGGGCGGGTAAAAAAGATTTTTTCAATCGATGGATCGATAAAAGCAATAGCACCTCAATCGTCGGAGGTCTTGTGCTTGTATTCGCATAAATCTTCGATTCGGCAGCTGCCGCAGCGAGGCTTGCGCGCCAGGCAAACGTAACGGCCGTGAAGGATGAGCCAGTGATGGGAGTCCAGCAGGAATTCCTTGGGAACAAATTTCATCAATTTCTTCTCGACCTCCACCACGTTTTTGCCGGGGGCCAGCCCGGTGCGGTTGCTGACGCGGAAAATGTGGGTGTCGACCGCCATGGTCAACTGCCGAAACGCGGTATTGAGCACGACGTTGGCGGTTTTGCGGCCGACCCCCGGGAGGGCTTCCAGCGCTTCGCGAGTTTGCGGGACTTCACTGCCGTGGCGCTCGATCAGCAGGCGGCAGGTCTCGATCACGTTTTTGGCCTTGCTGTTGAACAGCCCGATGGTCTTGATGTATTCGGACAGTCCTTCGACGCCCAGGGCATAGATCGCCTCTGGCGTATTGGCCACCGGGAACAGTTTGGCCGTGGCTTTGTTGACGCCGACATCGGTGGACTGGGCTGACAGGATGACCGCGATCAGCAACTCGAACGGCGAGGAATAGGCCAGTTCGGTTTTCGGTTCCGGGTTGTCCTCGTGAAGGCGACGAAATATTTCCAGGCGTTTTGCGGCGTTCATGGGCGCGGCGTTTCCTCAACGGATGAATGGGGGCTGGCGGCCGTCCAGGCCTGTCGGGCCGCCAACAGCAGCCCGAGCAGAATGTACCCGCCAGGGGCGAGCAGGGCCAGGGGCAGGCCGTTGCCGATCAACTCACGCACGGCGCCCAGGCTGATCATCAAAAGGCCAAACAGCCCGGCCAGCCTGAGGCGTCCGGGCCAGCGAGAATCAACGAAGAAG
Source organism: Pseudomonas sp. NFACC51 (assembly GCF_900103575.1). Taxonomy (NCBI): domain Bacteria; kingdom Pseudomonadati; phylum Pseudomonadota; class Gammaproteobacteria; order Pseudomonadales; family Pseudomonadaceae; genus Pseudomonas; species Pseudomonas sp. NFACC51. Next base: position 286,157 of record NZ_FMXH01000004.1, read on the forward strand.
CCCTCATGCTCCAGCGCTACGCAGCTCAAGGCGATCCAGCCAACGTAAAGGCTCAACGGTCGATACAATTCCAGTGCCCAGGCCTGGAGGACAAGGCCAATGCAGGTGCTCAGGGTAGCGGCCAACACGATAGAGGCGAGCAGCCGTTGACAGGCTGCCAGGTGTTGCCGCACAAGCCCCATTGCCAAGCCATGGCTGAAAAGAACCAGGGCCCAGGCCAGCCATAACCCCAGCGCGCCAACCAGCGAATCGCTCGCGCCGACCAATGGGACGAGCAGCAGGCCGTGTGTCAGTCCCCATGGCTTATTCATTGGCCGCCACCCCCGTCAACTGAGCCTTGTGCTCGTCGAAGTAACGCAGCGCATCGTGAACAGCCTGGAGGACCGCCCGGGACGTCACTGTCGCGCCAGCCAGTTGATCGAACTGGCCCTGGTCCTTTTTCAAGGCCCAGCCGCCGTCATCAGGCGCCTGGCGTGATTTACCCGTGAAGGTCTGCAACCAGGCGTTCGGCCAGCCGGCAATTGCTGCGCCCAATCCGGGTGTCTCGGATTGGCGCAGGGTCTTGACACCCAGCAACCGGCCCTGTGGATCGATGGCGACCAGCAATTCGATGCTGCCTTCATAGCCCAGCGCCTGGCTACGCAGCAGCACGGCGCTGGGTTGGCCGCTGCGAGTCGCCAGGTAGCCGCCCAGCAGCGTGCTATGGGCCAGGGGCTCTGAGGCTGTGACAACGGGGTGCGCCAACGGCTGGTTATCATAGTGGTCGGTGGGCAGCACCTCGAGCAAGGCCCTGTTCGCCAGCGCTTGCTGCTGGGCCTCGATGCGCCCGGCCGTGCCGAGGTGCGTGAGGTAAGTGGCACCGAGCCCCAGGCCGATCAACAGGGTCAGGATTGCCACGCCGACGGGGTTGTTCATGTCAGTGGCCGCCGTTGTCGCGCCTCGGCAAACCGGTCCAGTGCCGGCACGCCGAGGTTCATCAGCAACACTGCGAACGCCACGCCGTCGGGATAGCCACCCCAGGTGCGTATCAGATAGACCAGCAATCCCATGCCCGCGCCAAACAGCAGGCGGGCGAGAGGAGCCTTGGCACCTGAGACCGGTTCGGTCGCGATAAAAAACGCGCCGAGCATGGTTGCGCCGCTGAACAGATGAAACAGCGGCGAGCCATGGGAGTCGGAGCCCGAACCGTTCCAGCACAGCAGGCTGACGACGGATAGGCTCAGCAGCATGCCCACGGGTGCATGCCAACTGAACACCCGTTGCTGCAGCAGAAACAGACCGCCCGCCAGGAAGGCCAGGTTGACCCATTCGCCACCCCGGCCACCGAAACGCCCGAACGCCGGATCGTTGGCGAACAGTTCATCGACGGTCAGGCTCGCGTTGATTCGCAGGCTGTCCAGTGCGGTCGCCCCCGCCCAGGCATCGGGCGCCGGATGAGCGCCGAATACCTGCTGCAAGCCTTCAGACAGGCCCATGCCGTGGAGCGCCGGCCAGTGACTCATCTGGGAAGGAAAGGCCACCAGTACCAGGGCGTACCCGAGCATTGCCGGGTTGAACGGGTTGCTGCCGACGCCGCCCCACAGGTGCTTGCCGAACAGCAAGGCGCAGGCGGCCGCCGTGACGGTCAGCCACCAGGGGCAATAGGCCGGCAAGGCCAGGGCCAGCAGCGTGGCGCTGACCAGCGCGCTGCCATCGTTCAGGTCGGGCCTGAGTGGCTGGCGTCGCAAACGCAGCACCAACGCCTCCACTGCCAGCGCAGTGACGCCGGACAACAGCAGGTTGAGCGCCACGCCCCAGCCTTGGAACCACAGCAACGCCAGTACGCCGGGCAGCGTCGCCAGCAACACTCGCGTCATTGCTTGGCGCAGCCGTTCGTCCACTGGCTCAAGAGGCGGCATGGGCGTCCACCTGGCGTTCGGCATCCTTCACCGCTTGTTCCAATGCCTGCAGTTGTTCATCCGATGCCGTAGCTGCCCGGGCTTTGCTGAGTTCGGCGCGGCGCATCGCCAGTTGGATCTTGGCCCGCTTCAGCTCGGCGTTTTGCGTCGGTGCTGGGGCTGGCGTGGCCGCGGGCGCGGCGTTTTCCAGTTGGTTCAGCGCCTGTTCGGCCGCTTCGAACTGGCGTTGCAGCACGATCAGTTGCGACTGCTGCTCGAAGGTTGGCGGGTGGCCGAACGCTTTCAAGGATTTGTTCAACTGTGCCCGGCTCATGGCCAGGTCGACCTTGGCTTTTTTCAAGGCGGCATCGGCGGTGGCGGCTTTTTGCGCGCGCACGCGCTCCAGCGCGGCTTGTACGGGGTCGAGTGCCGGGTCCTGGGTTTGAGCCTGGGCCTGCGCCGCCCGTTGGGTCCGAGCCAGGCGCTCGGCCTGGCGCTGTTCCTCTTCGCGGCGCAGGCGCGCATTGCGTTGTTCGAAGCGGCGCCGGGCATGATTGCGCTTGGCGGTTCGCGCCTGTTGTTCTTCGGTGCTGAAGGCCAGGCCGCCGACAATCGGCAGCACGTTTGCCGTCGGCAGGGGACGCATTTCGATGCAATCGACCGGGCAGGGCGCCACGCACAGGTCGCAGCCTGTGCATTCGTCGATGAGGACGGTGTGCATCAGCTTGGCGGCGCCGACAATCGCGTCCACCGGACAGGCCTGGATGCACTTGGTGCAACCGATGCATTCGGCTTCCCGGATAAAGGCGATTTGCGCCGGGGCCACGCCGCGGCTGGTGTCCAGCTCCAACACCGGTATTTTCATCAGTTCGGCCAGGGCCGCGATGGTTTCGCGCCCCCCGGGCGGACATTTATTGATCGGCTCGCCCTGGGCGATGCCTTCGGCGTAGGGTTTGCACCCGGGATGGCCGCACTTGCCGCATTGGGTCTGCGGCAGCAGGGCGTCGATACGTTGAATCAGGATCATGTTTTGACCAGCCCGCGTAATCCGAGAAAGGCCACCGCCATCAGTCCGGCGCTGATCAACTGAATCGGCAGGCCCCGAAAGGGCAGGGGAATATCGTTATTGAAAGTGCGCTGGCGCAAATCGTCGAACAGGCCCAGCACCAGCCAGAACCCCAGCCCGGCACCCAGGCTCAGGGCGATGGCGTGGCCCAGGCCCCGGTCATCCTGGCCGTTGAGCAGTGTGACGCCCAGTATGCCGGCATTGCCGAGCAACAGCGGCCACAACCCCTCGAACGACATTGCCGGCCGCCAGCGTGCCAGCAGGCGCAGCAAGGGGCCGATCAGCAACACGCTCAAGGACAGCCAGGCCAACAAGCGCAGCGAGACCAGGTTGCTCGGCGCCAGCAGGCAATGATCGATCAGGTAGCCCAGGGTACCGACGATCAGCATCAGGCACGCCGTCGCCAGGCCCAAGGCGTGCACCTGCTTTCGACCATTGGCCGCCAGCAGCGGATCGACGCCCAGCGGCCAGTGCAACACCAGGTTGTTGATCAGGGCAGCGCTGAACAGCGTGAGGACGATTTCGGTCATGGGTGCGTTGGCGACAAAGGGCCTGTTACAAGATTAGGCATTATCCGGCACGCCGGGAGCATGGGCCAGATATGAAAATCCCACAGCCACCTGCAAGGCGACTGTGGGATCGGTGCAGCAAGCGGCCGCGTTACTTGATCCGCTGGCCCGGCTTGGCGCCGCTGTCAGGGCTCAACAGGTAGATTTCCTCGCCGCCGGGGCCCGCCGCCATCACCATGCCTTCGGAGATGCCAAAGCGCATTTTGCGCGGCTTGAGGTTGGCGATCATCATCGTCAACCGACCTTCGAGCTTGGCCGGGTCCGGGTAGGCACTCTTGATCCCGGAGAACACGTTGCGTTGCTCGTCGCCGATGTCCAGGGTCAGGCGCAGCAGCTTGTCGGCGCCTTCGACGGCCTCGGCCTTGACGATCAGCGCCACGCGCAGGTCAACGGCGGCGAAAGTGTCGAAGTCGATTTCCGGCGACAGCGGGTCCTTGGCCAGTTCGCCGTTCCCGGCAGGTGCACCGGTGTCGGTCTGGCTGGCGGCCAGGTCTTCCTTGGAGGCGTCGGTCATGGCTTGCACCTTGGTCGCGTCGATACGGGTCATCAACGGTTTGAACGCGTTCAACTGATGGTTGCTCAGCAGGGTCTGGTGATCGTTCCAGGTCAGCGGTGCGACGTTGAGGAACGCCTCGGCATCGGCGGCCAGCAGCGGCAGCACTGGCTTGAGGAAAATCACCAGTTGGCGGAACAGGTTGATGCCCAGGGCGCAGATCGCCTGGACTTCGTCCTGCTTGCCTTCCTGCTTGGCCAGGGACCAGGGCGCCTTGTCGGCGATCCAGGCATTGGCGCGGTCGGCCAAGGCCATGATCTCGCGCATGGCCCGGGCAAAGTCGCGGCTCTCATAGGCATCGGCGATGCTTGGCGCCGCGGCCAGGAAAGCGTCGGTCAGCTCCGGCGCGGCGTTGCCGGCTACCAGAACACCGGCGTTGCCTTTGTGGATAAAACCGGCGCAGCGGCTGGCAATGTTGACCACCTTGCCCACCAGGTCGGAGTTGACCTTCTGCACGAAGTCTTCGAGATTCAGGTCCAGGTCGTCGACGCCACGGCCGAGCTTGGCCGCGTAGTAGTAGCGCAGGTACTCCGGCGACAGGTGGTCCAGGTAGGTCCGGGCCTTGATGAAGGTGCCGCGGGACTTGGACATCTTCTGGCCGTTGACGGTCAGGTAGCCGTGGACATTGATGCCGGTCGGCTTGCGGAAGCCGGCGCCTTCGAGCATGGCCGGCCAGAACAAGGCGTGGAAGTTGACGATGTCCTTGCCGATGAAGTGATACAGCTCGGCAGTGGAGTCCTTGCCCCAGAACGCGTCGAAGTCCAGCTCCGGTGTGCGGTTGCACAGGTTCTTGAAACTGGCCATGTAGCCGATCGGTGCATCCAGCCACACGTAGAAATACTTGCCGGGCTCGTCGGGGATCTCGAAGCCGAAGTACGGCGCATCGCGGGAAATGTCCCACTGCTGCAGGCCTGCATCGAGCCATTCGGCGATCTTGTTGGCGACGGCGTCCTGCAGGGTGCCGCTGCGGGTCCAGGCTTGCAGCATCTGCTGGAAGTCCGGCAGCTTGAAGAAGAAATGCTGGGAGTCCTTGAGCACCGGCGTCGCCCCGGAAATCGCCGATTTCGGGTCCTTCAGGTCGGTCGGTGCGTAGGTGGCGCCGCATTTTTCGCAGTTATCGCCGTACTGGTCTTCAGTGCCGCATTTCGGGCAGGTGCCCTTGATGAAGCGGTCGGCCAGGAACATTTTCTTTTCCGGGTCGAAATACTGGGTGATCGAACGGGTAGCGATGTGCCCGGCGTCACGCAGCTTCAGGTAGATCTGGCTCGACAGCTCACGGTTTTCTTCGGCGTGGGTGGAGTGGAAGTTGTCGAAATCCACCAGGAACTCGGCAAAGTCGGCGCTGTGTTCAGCCTGGACGTTGGCGATCAGTTGTTCCGGGGTGATGCCTTCCTTTTCCGCACGCAGCATGATGGCCGAGCCGTGGGCGTCGTCGGCGCAGACATAAATACATTGGTTGCCGCGATGCTTCTGGAAGCGCACCCACATATCGGTCTGGATGTATTCCAGCATATGGCCGAGGTGAATCGAACCATTGGCATAGGGCAGGGCGCTGGTGACGAGGATCTTGCGTGGCTCGGACATGGGGCTCGGCTACTTGATGAAACGGAGGTCGGCCACTATAAAGCGCTGGCGGCTTTTTTTCACCCTGTGAGCCTGTTTCCAGATGCTGGCAGGGCTTGTGTGGCGAGGGAGCTTGCTCCCGCTGGGTGGCGCAGCCGCCCCAATCAGTCAATCCTCAATCTCCTTTACTGCCTGATGGCGACTGCTGCGCAGTCGAGCGGGAGCAAGCTCCCTCGCCACACAAGCAGGTGGGGCGTAGGATAGCGGCCTGTTTTCAAGTCTTGCTATCGGAGTTGCCCATGAGCGCCGTCAATCGCGCAGCGGTGGAAGCCGTCCTTCGCCAGTACACCGACCCCTACCTGAACCAGGATCCGGTCAGCGCCGGATGTGTGCGCACCATCGACATCCAGGGCGATCGCGTCAGCGTCCAGCTGGAAATCGGCTACGCCGCCGACCTGTTCAAGGGTGGTTGGGCGCAGATGCTGCAAATGGCGATCGAGGCCCTGGACGGGGTGAGCGCCGCCAAAGTCGACGTCACCAGTGTGATCGCCGCCCACAAGGCCCAGGCGCAGGTGCCGGGGCTGGCGAACGTCAAGAACGTGATCGCCGTGGCCTCGGGCAAGGGCGGCGTGGGCAAGTCCACCACTGCGGCCAACCTGGCCCTGGCCCTGGCCCGTGAAGGGGCGAAGGTCGGGATTCTCGATGCGGATATCTACGGCCCGAGCCAGGGCATCATGTTCGGTGTTGCCGAGGGCACCCGACCGCAGGTCAAGGACCAGAAGTGGTTTGTGCCGATCCAGTCCCATGGCGTGGAAGTCATGTCCATGGCGTTCCTCACCGACGACAACACGCCGATGGTCTGGCGCGGGCCGATGGTGTCCGGTGCCTTGTTGCAATTGGTCACGCAAACCGCCTGGGGCGACCTGGATTACCTGGTGATCGACATGCCACCAGGCACCGGCGATATCCAACTGACCCTGGCGCAGAAAGTCCCGGTGGCCGGTGCGGTGATCGTCACCACGCCTCAAGACCTGGCCTTGCTGGACGCGCGCAAGGGTGTGGAGATGTTCCGCAAGGTCAACATCCCGGTGCTGGGCGTGGTGGAGAACATGGCCGTGCACATCTGTTCGAACTGCGGGCATGCCGAGCACCTGTTCGGCGAAGGTGGCGGGGAAAAACTGGCGAGCCAGTACGGCGTCGAATTGCTGGCTTCGCTGCCGCTGTCGATGCTGATCCGCGAACAGGCCGACGGCGGCAAGCCGACGGTCATCGCCGAACCGGACAGCCAGATCGCCATGGTCTATCAGGAACTGGCCCGCCACGTGGGCGCGCGGATCGTGTTGCAAGAGGCCGCTTCACCGATGATGCCGAACATCACGGTCAGCGACGATTGACAGGCTGGGCCATCCACTGTGGGAGCGAGCTGGCTCCCACAGTGGATGTGTACGGGCGCTTAGATCCGCAACCCGCCATCCATCTCCAGGATCCGACCGGTGTAGTAGTCGTTCTCGAAGATATACGCCGCCGAATGAGCAATCTCCTCGGGCTTGCCCATGCGCTTGAGCGGAATCCCCGAGGTCATTTTTTCCAGGGCCTCGGGCTTCATGCCCAGGGTCATTTCGGTTTCGATGAAACCCGGGGCAATGCCGGCGACACGGATGCCGTAGCGTGCCAGCTCCTTGGCCCAGGTCACAGTGGCGGCGGCCACACCGGCCTTGGCGGCCGAGTAATTGGTCTGGCCGACGTTGCCGGCGCGCGAGATCGACGAAATGTTGATGATGGCGCCGCTGTTCTTCAGCTCGACCATTTTCGCCGCCACCTCACGGGTGCACAGGAATACACCGGTGAGGTTGACGTCGATCACGGCCTGCCACTGGGCCAGGCTCATCTTGGTCATGTCGCCGTCCTTGACCTTGAGCAGCAGGCCGTCACGCAGGATCCCGGCGTTGTTGATCAGGCCGTGGATCGCGCCGAAGTCCTCGGCGACCCGGGCGACCATGTCGCTGACCTGCTCCTCATTGGCAACGTTGCACAGGTACGCCCGGGCTTCGACGCCCTTGGCTGCACACGCGGCAACCGCCTGGTCGAGTTTTTCCTGGTTGAGGTCCACCAGGGCGAGCTTCGCGCCTTTGCCCGCGAGATACTCGGCCATGGAGCGGCCCAGGCCCTGGCAACCGCCGGTGATAATGATTACTTTGTCAGTGAGTTGCATGCTCATGTCCAGGTGGCGCAGCGATGGAGGGGACCTTTTGGGATGTCTTTCGATTGGCGACCGTGTAGCCCGGTTGCACACGAGAACTGTCCTATCGGTGTATCGGAACATTACTCCAGTCGCCTGACCGTTTTCTAGACGGATTTCATTAAAGGAGTCATAAGTTGAGCGTTGAAGCTGCCAAGCATGCCCGGGAACTGCTGCTCAAGGAATACCGTGGAGTGCTCTCCACTCATTCCAAATCCATGCCCGGCTTTCCGTTCGGTTCCGTGGTGCCCTATTGCCTGGACGAACAAGGCCGGCCACTGATCCTGATCAGCCGTATCGCCCAGCACACTCACAATCTGCAGAAAGACCCCAAGTGTTCGATGCTGGTGGGCGAGCGGGGAGCCGAGGATGTGCAGGCCGTGGGGCGCCTGACCTACCTGGCCGAGGCCCGCAAACTCGAAGACAGCGCCGTCATCGAGGCTGCCGCCGAGCGTTACTACCGCTATTTCCCTGACTCGCAGAACTACCACAAGGCCCATGATTTCGATTTCTGGGTGCTCGAGCCGGTGCGCCATCGCTACATTGGCGGCTTTGGCGCCATCCACTGGATAGACCAGCTCACCCTGGCCAACCCCTTCGCCGGCAAAGCCGAAGCCAGCATGGTCGAGCACATGAATGCCGATCACGCCAAGGCCATTGCCCATTACGTGGAACTGACCGGCCTGCCGAAAAGCGAACCGGCACAACTGGCGGGCATCGACAGCGAGGGCATGCACTTGCGCATTGGCCAGGGCCTGCACTGGCTGGCGTTTCCGACGCCTTGCAACACCCCGACACAAGTGCGCGAAGCCTTGGTTTATCTGGCTCACGCCGAGCAATGGCCGAAAAATGCCGAGGTCGACGCTTGAATTCACGAAAGGGCGACGTCATTTAGGGTTTCATAGCAAGGCATTCTTGCGTTGAGGAACCATTTGATGCGCCCTTTTTTGTTGCTCTTTCTGCTGTTCCCGGTGTTGGAGCTGTTCGTATTCGTCAAGGTCAGCGGTGCGATCGGGTTTTTCCCGGCCCTGCTGCTGGTCATTCTCGGCTCGATGCTCGGCGTGTTCGTGCTGCGTATCGCCGGCCTCGCCACGGCATTGCGTGCCCGTGAAAGCCTGAACCGCGGCGAGCTGCCCGCCCAGACCATGCTCGAAGGCCTGATGCTGGCCCTGGGTGGCGGTCTGTTGATCCTGCCAGGCTTTATCAGCGACGTGTTGGGCCTGGTCATGCTGTTGCCGTTCACCCGTAGGCTGCTGGCCAATAAAATGCGCCAGCGTGCCGAAGAGCAGGCGATGCGTCAGCGCGCCTTCGCCGATGACCTCCAACCCCGTGGCGGCCCGGCTCCGCGAGAGCCTATGGGCCGCGAGCCCAATGTGATCGAAGGCGAATTCGAACACCGGGATTCCAAGTAAAACCTTCAGCACGGCGCCTTCGGGCGCCGTGCTCGTTTTGGTGGCGCGGAGCAAAAAAATTTCTGTCCCCGCCCTTGTAATCCACTTGTGCGCCCTTATGTAACGGTCACCGCAAGGTTTCCGGTGGTGACACCGGGCAGACTTCCGCGGTTCGACTGACGAACCGCACCCGGCTCCGCCGGCTTTGTTAAACCCGCCGGGACTACACCGGCCGATGAAAACCAAAAATTAGGAGAGATCGACAATGAAGCTTCGTCCTCTGCATGACCGCGTCGTCATCCGTCGCAGCGAAGAAGAGAAGAAAACCGCTGGCGGTATCGTCCTGCCAGGTTCGGCTGCTGAAAAAGCCAACCACGGTGAAGTTCTCGCTGTAGGCCCAGGCAAGGCACTGGAAAACGGTGAAGTACGTGCGCTGGCCGTGAAAGTGGGTGACAAGGTTGTGTTCGGCCCTTACTCCGGCAGCAACACAGTGAAAGTCGACGGCGAAGACCTGCTGGTAATGAGCGAGAACGAAATCCTCGCTGTTCTCGAAGGCTGATTCCCCCGCCCATTTTCCCGTTACTACAAAGTATTTAAGGAATATCGATCATGGCTGCTAAAGAAGTTAAATTCGGCGATTCCGCCCGCAAGAAAATGCTCGCCGGTGTCAACGTCCTGGCTGACGCAGTAAAAGCGACCCTGGGCCCGAAAGGCCGTAACGTGATCATCGAGAAGAGCTTCGGCGCTCCGACCATCACCAAGGACGGCGTTTCCGTAGCCAAGGAAATCGAGCTGAAAGATCGCTTCGAAAACATGGGCGCGCAGCTGGTCAAAGACGTTGCCTCCCGTGCCAACGATGACGCCGGTGACGGCACCACCACCGCCACCGTACTGGCTCAGTCGATCGTCAACGAAGGCCTGAAAGCCGTCGCTGCCGGCATGAACCCGATGGACCTCAAGCGTGGTATCGACAAGGCGACCATCGCCATCGTCAAGGAACTGAAGGGTCTGGCCAAGCCTTGCGCTGACTCCAAGGCGATCGCTCAGGTCGGCACCATCTCGGCCAACTCCGACAACTCCATCGGCGACATCATTGCCGAAGCCATGGAAAAAGTCGGTAAAGAAGGCGTGATCACCGTTGAAGAAGGCTCGGGCCTGGAAAACGAACTGTCGGTTGTAGAAGGCATGCAGTTCGACCGTGGCTACCTGTCCCCGTACTTCGTCAACAAGCCGGACACCATGACCGCCGAGCTGGACAGCCCGCTGATCCTGCTGGTGGACAAGAAGATCTCGAACATCCGCGAAATGCTGCCAGTGCTGGAAGCCGTTGCCAAAGCTGGCCGCCCACTGCTGATCGTGGCTGAAGACGTTGAAGGCGAAGCCCTGGCGACCCTGGTTGTGAACAACATGCGCGGTATCGTCAAAGTGGCTGCCGTCAAGGCACCAGGCTTCGGCGATCGTCGCAAGGCCATGCTGCAGGACATCGCTGTACTGACCGGCGGTACCGTTATCTCCGAAGAGATCGGCCTGAGCCTGGAAAGCACCACCCTGGAGCACCTGGGTAACGCCAAGCGCGTGATCCTGTCCAAGGAAAACACCACCGTGATCGACGGTGCCGGCGTTGAGGCTGACATCCAGGCTCGCGTTACCCAGATCCGCGCACAAGTGGCCGAGACCTCGTCCGACTACGACCGTGAAAAACTGCAAGAGCGTCTGGCCAAGTTGTCCGGCGGCGTCGCAGTGATCAAGGTTGGCGCGGGTTCCGAAGTTGAAATGAAAGAGAAGAAAGCCCGCGTTGAAGACGCCCTGCACGCTACCCGCGCAGCCGTCGAAGAAGGCGTGGTACCTGGCGGTGGCGTGGCTCTGGTTCGTGCCCTGCAAGCCATCAGCGAACTCAAAGGCGACAACGATGACCAGAACGTCGGCATCCAGTTGCTGCGTCGCGCTGTAGAAGCTCCGCTGCGCCAGATCGTTGCCAACTCCGGCGACGAGCCAAGCGTTGTGGTCGACAAGGTCAAGCAGGGTTCGGGTAACTACGGTTACAACGCTGCCACCGGCGAATACGGCGACATGATCGAAATGGGTATCCTGGACCCGGCCAAAGTGACTCGTTCGGCTCTGCAAGCGGCTTCGTCGATTGCCAGCCTGATGATCACCACCGAGGCGATGATCGCTGAAATCAAGGAAGACGCTCCAGCTGGCGGCGGTATGCCAGACATGGGCGGCATGGGTGGCATGGGCGGCATGATGTAAGCCAGCCTTACCCCTGTAGCGAAAAACCCCGCCTGCGAAAGCAAGCGGGGTTTTTTATTGCCTTGGATTTATCCCGGCATTGAGCTGGGCCCAGCTGTCTCTGTGCCAGCTGTTTCTGTGGGAGCAAAGCTTGCTCGCGATCACGGTGGGTCGGCTTGTCAGGATGCTGAAGCGGCCCTCGCAATCGCGAGCAGCTTTGCTCCCACAGGGTTTGTCCGGGGGGCTTTCAGGTATTGGCGGGACTGGTTACAGCTACACGATCAGCCGTGGCGGCCGGTCGGTACAGGATGTAGGAGTAACACCCCAGGCAGATCAGCCAACAGAACACCGCCGTCCACACGTTATGGGAAAAGAAGTGCGCCCCTTGCATCATCCGCCCCAGGGAAAACACCGTTCCCAGCGTAAAGGCGAGTACCAGGGCTTGGCGGGCCAGGCGTGGACGGCGGTCGCGTAGCACAAAAAACAGCGCAAACAACGTGAACCCAGTGGCGGCGTGACCGCCGGGCCAGCATCGACCGGGTTTGTCCGTGGCCGGCCGTGGGCTGAGCAGTTCGCTATAGGTTTCCTTGCCACCGAATTCCTTCAGGCTCCAGGGGCATTGCACTGCTGTCACCGCTTTCATCGGCGTGACGAAGGACGTCGCCAGTGCCAGGGACAGCACCAGGCAACCGAGCTCGCGCTTGAGCGGTTTGAGCCGGGTGATGAAGAACGAGCTGATGAATCCCAGGACCGCCAGCATGGAAAATACGATCACCACCTCTTTGGCCCGGTCGTGCAGGATGTCCTCCAGGAAAAAGCTGTGTCGACCGATAAATCCACCCGCCATCGGGTCGTAAAACAGCTTCGCCAGGTCCATGTCCAACGTGGTCAGTTCCAGTAACACCAGAATCGCTGCGACAGCGGCAGGCAGACCGAGGGCAATCCAGAAATTCAGGGGCCTGGAAGCGGGGCGGATGGCGGTGGAAACCATGGCAGTACCTTTGGTGGTGGGGGCGTAAGCAGCGCGATGCGCAGTCTGGTCTGCGTTGCGTCGGGACGGTGTGAATGTTGGGTGAAAAACTCGTCAATGCCTTGCAGTCTGGCTGTGGGTCCAGGCTGCCACAGCCGATACAATCCTAGCCGTCAGCCAAACTTGGCCGTAAGCTGCGCGGGCCAAGATGGCCGTTAACTGTGTACGCAGAGGTGCCCATGCGAATTCTATTGGTCGAAGACAACCGCGATATCCTGGCCAATCTGGCCGATTACCTGGGGCTCAAGGGCTACACCGTCGATTGTGCCCAGGACGGTTTGTCGGGGTTGCACCTGGCCGCGACCGAACACTACGACCTGATCGTGCTCGACATCATGCTGCCGGGCATCGACGGCTACACCTTGTGCAAGCGCCTGCGCGAAGACGCCCGACGCGATACACCGGTGATCATGCTCACCGCCCGGGATCAGTTGGACGATCGTTTGCAGGGCTTCAAGTCCGGGGCCGATGACTACCTGATCAAACCGTTTGCCCTGTCGGAACTGGCCGCACGGATCGAAGCTGTCATGCGTCGGGCCCAGGGCGGTGGCCGCCGTGCCTTGCAGGTTGGCGACCTGAGCTACGACCTCGACACCCTGGAAGTGACCCGTGAAGGCAAGCTGCTCAAGCTCAACCCTGTAGGCCTCAAGCTGCTGGCGGTACTGATGCAGAAAAGCCCCCACGTGCTGCGCCGCGAAATCCTCGAAGAAGCCTTGTGGGGCGATGACTGCCCGGACAGCGACAGCCTGCGCAGCCACGTCCATCAACTGCGCCAGGTGATCGACAAACCGTTCGACAAACCGTTGTTGCACACCGTACATGGCGTCGGCTATCGCTTGGCCGAGGGCCGCGATGGAGTTTAAGCAGAGCCTCGCCCAACGGATCATCATCGCCTTTGCGCTGATGAGCGCACTGGTGGCAGGCGCTTTCGCCATGGGCATCGTGGCGACGGTCCACCTGGTGGAAGAGAAGCTGATTTCCGCCGGGCTTGGCGGTGATTTGCAACGCCTGCTGTTGATGGACAGTGTCTCGGACTGGAACCATCGGCCGGAACCCGACCAGTTGTTTTATTTCAGCGGCGGCCCGGGGGACTTCGAGTTGCCCAAGGATCTGCACCATCTGGAGCGCGGTTTCCACGAGGTGTTTCGCGAGCAGTTGTCCTATCACGCCATGGTAGAGATCGTTGATGGGCGGCACTACGTGTTGCTGCAGGACCAGAGCGATTTCGAAGAGCGCGAACGGGTGCTGTTCGCCGTGGTGCTGGTGGGTTTCGTGCTCAGCCTGGCACTGGCGGTATTTTTGGGCTGGGTCTTGGCACGCCGGGTAATGGCGCCCGTGGTTCGCCTGGCTCGGCAAGTGCGTCATCGCGACCAGCTGCTGGGACTCGCGCCGCCGCTGGCCCCGGATTATGCCGCCGATGAGGTGGGTGAACTGGCGGTGGCGTTCGATGCCACATTGGGGCGTTTACGCCAGGCCTTGACCCGCGAGCGGTTGTTCACCAGCGACGTGAGCCACGAGTTGCGCACCCCGTTGATGGTCCTGGCGACCTCCTGTGAGTTGCTGTTGGAAAACCCGGCGCTGGACCCGCGCGGTCGTACCCAGGTCGAGCGCATCAATCGGGCCAGTGAAGAGATGCGCGAGCTGGTGCAGACCTTCCTGATGCTCGCCAGGGCCGAGCGTGAAGACAACGGCATGTCGCCTCGACTGACCTTGGGGCAGGTGGCCGAGAACCTCCTTGGCGTGTGGCGTGCCCCCATCGAATCCAAAGGTCTGACGCTGATCTTCGAACCAGGGCAACCCGTCGACACCCTGTATAACGCCACGTTCCTGACGGCCGTGATGGGCAATCTATTGCGTAACGCCCTGCACTACACTGACCAGGGTTTTATCCGCCTGTCGCTGACCACCACCGGATTCGTGGTCGAGGACAGCGGCGTGGGGATTCCAGAGGAGAAGCGCGAGGCGATGTTCGAGCCGTTCGTGCGCGGAAACGAAAAACGCGGTGAGGGATTGGGATTGGGCTTGTCGCTGGTGCAGCGCATCTGCGAGAACCAGGCTTGGACAGTCAGCCTCAGTACGATGGAGCCCAATGGTTGCCACTTCGAGGTGGAATTGAATCCAGAGGGCTAAACCTCCATGCCGAAAAGTCTTGTAAACATTGGAGCGTTTACCTGACTTTATTTTCACAAAGGCATGACATTCCGATCCATAAGGTGGGGCCGATCAGTCATCGAGACCCGCCTAATGTCCAAACCCATCAAGCTGGAATTTTCTGAAAAATACGACGAGCAGCACGCCAGGGAATATTTTCATAAGCACCGCCGTGGCTTGAGTCGCCGTCTTTCCAATCAGCGAGATCAACAACTGGCCCGGCGTGCATTGGCCCTCGTCGCAGACCCCGGCCTGGTCCTGGACCTGCCCTGCGGTGCCGGGCGCTTCTGGTCTTTGTTAGCCGAAAAGCCGAATCGAGTCATCATCGGCGCGGACAATTCCGAGGCCATGCTCAAGACCGCAATGGAGGCTCAACCGACCGATGTGGTGAAACGGGTACAACCCTTGCACACTTCTGCGTTCGACATCGCGTTGCCTGATAACGCCGTCGATAGCATTTTTTGCATGCGTCTGTTGCACCACATCGGTGAACCCGCGCACCGACTGGCGATTCTGAAGGAATTCGAGCGTGTCAGCCGCGACAGCGTGATCGTTTCATTGTGGGTTGATGGCAATTTCAAGGCCTGGAAACGCAAGCGTCTGGAGCGCACTCGTGCGCAGAAAGACTACCAGAATCGATTTGTGTTACCGATAGATACAGTAGAAGAAGAGTTTCGGCAGTCTGGGTTTCGCATTCAGGAACGGCTGGATTTCCTACCGCTCTATGCCATGTGGCGAGTTTATGTATTGCGCAAGAGGTAAGGGCATGGGTGTACAGGCAGCAGAACCATCAATGTTTCTTCTCGACGACTTTGAACATTTCTGGAGTCAGCAGGGTGATTGGGTGGAAGAACCTAATGTACGTCGCGGTGGTGAAAGCGGCGTGCAGCGGATCAAGAGCAAGGATGGCAAGCTGCTTTATGCCAAGCGTCAGACCGGACATATTTATCGCAGCTGGCTGCACCCATTCGGTAGACCGACCGTGCTGCGCGAGCAAGACGCACTCCTGGCGTTGACCCGACTGGATGTTCGCGTCCCCCAGCTCATTTTCTGTGGCGCCCAATGGGACCCGGTTCACCAGTGGCGTGCGCTGCTGGTAACCCAGGCGCTGGAAGGTTTTGAAGAGATCGAGCACTGGTATGCCGGGGGTGGTCGCGAGCGCCATGGCGAAGCGGTGCATGATCAAATCCTCCTGGCACTGGCTGAAAACCTGGCTCGCATGCACAAGGGCCGTTGGCAACATGGCTGTATCTACATCAAGCATGTCTTTGTGCGCGTGAGCGGGGAGGGCGAGGCGGCCAAGGCCGAAGTGGCTTTGCTCGATTTTGAAAAGTGTCGCCAGCGTCTGACCGCCCAACGTGCGGCATCCCATGACCTGAAGCAGTTGCGGCGCCACTCGTCGTTCAGCGAGGCTGACTGGAAAAAACTGGTCTATTTTTACGAGGCGGCGTTTGGCAGCGCTATCAAAGGTTTATAGCGATGAAACTAGAAATTGCTAGAGGTTTGTTTTTAGTCGGAGCCCTGGCAGTTGCGTCGTTGGCGTTGGCTGTCTGGGAACAGCCTCGTTCGCAGATCCTCAGTGCCTCCAACGCTGGCGCTCACTGCCCTTTGCCAAGGGTAGCCAAGGCCAGCGAGGCGATCCGACCGGATAACGATCTGTTGCTGTTCATGTTCAGCCTGTCCCAAGGAATGAGGCCGCAGAGTTGAACATCACGAAGCCCAAAAGGCCTCGCTTGTGCGAGGCCTTTTTTTCCTGCCGCAATCTCCAGTCGAGCACTGAAACCTGTGGCGAGGGAGCTTGCTCCCGCTGGACCGCGAAGCGGTCCCAATCGATTGCTCAGGTAGCCTTGGTGCATTGACGACTGCTTCGCAGCCGAGCGGGAGCAAGCTCCCTCGCCACAAAAAACCTCCTGTTCCCTTCTGGCCGCCTTCAGGGTTTATCGGGCTTGGCCAGCAGCGTGTAGACGCAAGGCAACACGAACAGCGTGAACAAGGTGCCAATCGACATCCCGGTGGCGATCACCGTGCCAATGTCGAAGCGGCTCACCGCCCCGGCGCCTGTGGCGAAGATGAGCGGCACCATGCCGAACACCATCGCAGCGGTGGTCATCAGCACCGGCCGCAGACGAATCGACGCGGCTTGTTCCACGGCTTCCCGCGGTGTCAGGTTCTGTTCCCTGCGCAGCTGGTTGGCGAATTCGACAATCAGGATCCCATGCTTGCTGATCAGGCCAATCAACGTCACCAGCCCCACCTGGGTATAGATGTTCATGCTCGACCAGCCGAGGAACAACGGAATCAAGGCGCCGCAAATCGACAACGGCACGGTCACCAGGATCACCAGCGGGTCCCGGAAACTCTCGAACTGCGCGGCCAGCACCAGGAAGATAATCGCCAGGGCCAGGGCAAAGGTCACCCACAACGCGCTGCCTTCCTGTACGAATTGGCGTGAAGCCCCGGCGTAATCGAAGGCGAACCCCGCTGGGGCTTCCTCCCGGGCGATCTGGCGGACGGTCTCGATCGCCTCGCCCATGCTTACGACGGGAAAGCCCGAAATGGTCACCGCATTGAGCTGCTGGAACTGGTTCAGCTGTCGCGGTCGCGCCCGGTCGCTGACCTTGATCAGGGTCGACAGCGGGAGTGATTCACCCTTGGCATTTTTCACGTAGTAGTTGTTCAACCAGTCCGGGTTGTCCCGGAAGGGGCGTTCGACCTGGGCAATGACCTTATAGCTGCGCCCCTCGAGGGTGAAGCGGTTGATCTCGGCTTCACCCAGCAGTGTCGCCAGGGTACCGCCCAGATCCTGCATCGAGACGCCCATCTGGGCGGCCTTGGCGCGATCGATATCCACCACGACTTCGGGTTTGTCGAACGCCAGGTCAATGTCCATGAAGGCGAACTTGCCGGATTCCAATGCGCGCTTTTTGACACGCTCGGCAATCTCCAGCAGCGTCGCATAATCCTTCGGCGAGTTGATGACGAACGCAAATGGCAAGCCTTCGCCAGTGCCCGGCAGTGAGGGCAGGTTGAAACCGAAGATCTGCAAACCAGGCACGCTTTCGAGCTTGTCCTGGACCTCTGGCAGGATTTCCATCTGGGTGCGGCTGCGTTCGTTCCAGGGCTTGAGCAGGAAGCCGCCGATGCCCGACTGTACGCCGTTGTAGCCGTTGATCTGGAACGAGGAGTAGTACTCCGGGAACTCCTTGAAGATGGTAATGAAGTGATCGGTGTAGGTGTTCAGGTAGTCGAGGTTGGTTGGCTGCGGGGCGTTGGCCATCATGAAGATGATGCCCTGGTCCTCGTCGGGGGCCAATTCGGACTTGGTGAACATGATCAGCACCGGGATCAGCAGCAGTACGATCACGGCGAACACCAGTACCACCGGCCGGGTGTTGAGCGTGCCGTGAAGCATGCGCTGGTAACGGCTCTTCAGACGCTCGAAAACCATGTCCAGCCGATGGGCCAGCCCCGAGGGGTTCTCATCGTGGCGCAGGAGCATGGCGCACATCATCGGTGACAAGGTCAGGGCGACGATGCCGGAGATCACCACCGCCCCGGCCAGGGTCAATGCGAACTCCTTGAACAAAGCGCCCGTCAGGCCCTGGAGCAGGCCGATCGGCGCGTACACCGCCGCCAGGGTGATGGTCATCGAGACCACCGGCATGGCGATTTCCCGGGCACCTTCTATCGCGGCGTCGAATGGTGTCTTGCCTTCCTCGATATGCCGGTGAATGTTCTCCACCACCACGATGGCGTCGTCCACTACCAGGCCGATGGCGAGCACCATGGCCAGCAGGGTCAGGAGGTTCATCGAGTAGCCCATCAACTGCATGAAGAACATCACGCCGATCATCGACAGCGGGATGGTCACCACCGGGATGACCACCGAACGCAGGGCGCCGAGGAACAGGAACACGACGACGATGACGATCAGCACCGCCTCGAACAGGGTTTTCACCACTTCGTCGATCGAGGCCTGGATGAACAGGGTGGCGTCGTAGGCAATCTCGGCCTTGAGGTTGGCCGGGAGCTGGGCCTCCATGTCCGGCATGATCTTGCGTACTTCCTTGATCACATCCAGCGGGTTCGCACCGGGTGTGGCCTTGATCCCTATGTACACCGAGGGTGTGCCACCAAAGGAACTGATGGTGTCGTAGTTCTCGGCGCCCATTTCCACGCGGGCGACGTCTCGCAGCAACACCCGGCTATCGCCGTCGGTCTTGAGCGGGATCGCGGCGAAGGCCTCGGCGGACTTGAGTTCGGTGTTGGCGTTGATGCTGGTGACGATGTATTCGCCTTTCACTTCACCGGCGGCGGAGAGGAAGTTGTGCTGGCGCACGGCATTGGTTACGTCGGCGGCAGTCAGGCCGAAGCCGGCGAGCTTGACCGGGTCCAGCCACAGGCGCATGGCGAAGACCTGGTTGCCGAGGATCTCCGCCTCGGCCATGCCGGGCAATGTTGCCAGCTTGGGCTGGATCACCCGTGACAGGTAGTCGGTGATCTGCGGGTTGTTCAGTTCCTTGCTGAAGAAGCTGATGTACATCAGTGCCGAGGCATCGGCGGCCTCGCGGCTGAGGACCGGGTCCTCGGCATCCTGGGGCAACTGGTTCTTGACCTCGTTGGCCTTGGCCAGCAGTTCGGTAAAGAGCCGGTCGCTGTTGGAGCCGATGCGGGCATAGACCGAAATCACCGAGAAGTTCTGGCGACTGACCGAGGTCATGTAGTCGATGCCCTCGGCACTGGCGAGGCTCTGTTGCATCGGTTGGGTGATGTAGCCCTGGATGGTCTCGGCGTTGGCCCCGGGGTAGGCGGTGGTCACCGTGATCAGGGCGTTTTCCATTTGTGGATACTGACGCAGGGGCAGCTTGCTCCAGGCCTGGAAACCCAGGAGCACGATCAACAGGCTGACCACGGTGGCGAGCACCGGACGGCGGATGAACGGATCGGTAAAAGCCATGGGGGTTCCTTGATCAGTCCGCGCGCGGCGGGCTGTTCTGTTCGGTCAGGGTCTTGTCGTCGCTGATGGCGATGGGCGTACCGTTATCGAGCTTGATCTGGCCGGCGATCACGACTTGTTCGCCGCTCTGCACACCTTTGGTAACCAGCACCTGCCCGTCGCGTCGCTCGCCGGTTTCAACGAAACGCCGTTCAGCGATCAGGACCGGCTGGCCCTTGTCGTCTTTCTCGACTGTGCCGTCGGCGGCTTTCTTTTGCGCCACCACGTACATGGAGTTGCCGTAGAGGGTGTAGGTCACGGCGCTTTCCGGCACGACGATTCCGGCGGCCACGTCCGGCAGGATCACCTGCAGGTTGGCGAACATGCCGGGCAGCAGCTTGCCGTCGGGGTTGCCCAGGGTGGCGCGCACCAGCACGTTGCGGGTGCTGTCCTCGACCTTGGGGTTGATCGCGCTGATGGTGCCGACGAAGGTCTGCCCGGGATAGGCCGAGACGCTGACGTTGACCGGTTGGGCGACCGCGAGCCTGGGCACGCTTTGCTCAGGTACGTAGAAGTCCACATAAAGGCTGCTGAGATCCTGCAGGGTAGCGATCACCGTGCCGCTGGCCAGGTAGTCGCCGACGTCCACCTGGCGAATGCCGATGGTGCCGCTGAATGGCGCCAGAATCTGTTTTTTGGCCAGCGAAGCCTTGAGCTGGTTGACCGTGGCCTGGTTCTTCTTCAGTTGTGCCGAGAGCCGGTCGAATTCGCCCTTGGAGATCGCCTGGCTGCCCACCAACTGTCGGCCGCGACCGAAATCCAGTTGCGCCAGGCCAAGGTCGGCCTCGGCGGTTTCCAGCAGGGCGCTTTCGACTTCACTATCCAGTTGCAGCAGCGGCTGGCCCGCCTTGACCTTCTGCCCGGACTGGAACTGCACCTTCTGCACGGTCCCGGCGATTTCCAGGCTCAGGTCCACGCCTTGCAGGGCCTTGAGGCTACCGACGGTGGGCAGGCGTGCCTGCCAGGGCTGCTCGATGGCCTTGGCCACGGCCACGCTGACGGGTGGTTTCGGTGCAGAAAACATCTGGATCTGCTGGTAGATGGAGAAGGCCTTGTAGCCGGCGAGCAACAGCACCACCAGCAGGACAACACCCAACATGATCAGCATGCGGCGTCGCAGCATGTTCCACTTCCTTGGAAAAGAGCTGAGAGAAAATACAGATAGGCGGGCACATTACCCTGAGTGTGCGGGCTATTCCAGATGCTGGCGGGCTGGAGGTGCGTGGGATTTTTCCGAAAAATCAGGGAGCTCGGCGCCGATGGGCTTCGCTCCCTGGCTCAGGCCAGATGCAAATGGTTGTCCCAGAGCCCTGCCGGCAGATCCAGCGGCTTTGCAACCAGTTGTGTCTGCCGGCAATCGTAATAACGGCAACGCCCTTGTCCCGACGTCACGACGAAACCGTCGGCCACCGCACCCACACCGGCACAGTCCGGTAAAGGTGCATCCAGGCGCACTTCACCGCTGTCCAGGTCCCAGATGAAAAAGCGGTTGCCACGGGGAGCGGTCAGGGCCACCAGGCGCAGGTCGCTGTGCACGGCGACGCTGGCGGTGTAGTGCCCCATGGCCTGCAATTGTTCCTCAGGCAGGGGGAACGCCTGGAACGGCTGGCCCGGCCGCTTGATCGCTAGCAGTTCCGACGACTCGTGGGCTGCGCCCATGAACTGCTGGCCGGAGACGATGGTGCCGTCACTGGCGATGCCGAGGTGGCGCACGCTGTTCATCGATTGGGCGAGGGTTTCCTTGCTCAGCAGGGTGCCATCGCGTTGCATCAGCACCAGGCTCGGCTCCATGGCGTCGAGGTTCATTTCGACCCGGCTTTCGGCCTCGGTGCGAATGCCGCCATTGGCCACCACCAGGGTTTCGCCGTCAGGCATCCATGAGACCTGGTGCGGACCGATGCCATGGGTGGATATCTCGCCGCTGTGCACCAGCCGCTCGCCTTCGAAACGGTAAACGCCCAACAGGCCGCGTCCCGGGTCGGTGGTGTCGTTCTCGGTGGCGTACAGCCATTCGCCGCTGTTATGGATGACCGCGTGGCCGTAGAAATGCCGGTTCGGCAACGAGGCGATGGTTTGCAGCAGCGCCCCGTCGCGCAGGTCGATCAAGTAGCTTTCGGTGCCTGGACGACGGGCGACGAACAGCGCAATCGGCTGTGTCGGATGATTGATGATGTCATGGCAGCGTTGGCCGACCTGGGTGGCGAACACCCGGGTGCCGTCCAGTCGATAGCCGACGGCGTAGTGCTTGCCGTCGCCATCGTCCCGTGCCGAAAGCAAGAGTGGGTGCTTGTCCTTTTGCTTGAACAGCGTCCAGCCGCCCAGGGTGACGGCACCGAGCAGCAAGCTGCTCAGTGCCAGGACCTGACGTCGAAACATGATCAGTCACCGTCGTTGGCATTGAAGCCCAGTTGAATGCCCAGCGCCTTGGCCAGTTCGCCTTCGTGCAGGCGATGGACGACGTTGAGGCTGTCATACAAATCGTTGAGTTGCTGGCGCCCGGCATCGTCGTTGAGCATTTCAGTCAGCGAACGCTGGCTGCTGGCGAACAACTTCAAGGAGGCATCGTAGGCGGCGTCGATCTTGTCCGCCAACGGTTTCTGGTCGCTGGGCAGCAGGCCGCGCAGACCCTTGTTGTCCACGCCGGCCCAGACAGTCCTGGCCGCGCTCAGGCTGGCCTCCAGGCCTTGCAGCGACGACTGGCTGCGCCAGGCATCGGCCTGGAACGGTTGCGGCACACCCTTGCTCTGGCGGCCCATCGGCGTGCCGAGTTTTTTCTTCAGGGTGTCGAGGGCGGTGACCTGGACCCGCAGCAGGTCAGCGATGGCTTCGTGGGAATCGGCGTAGCGCTGGTTGGGGAATTTGCTCATCTGGGCGAGCATGCCGTCGTTGGTGTTCCAGCGCGACAGGATCTCTTCGGCCAGTTGTTTCTGGCGTTCGCCAATGGCGGTGAGCAGCGGGCAATACTTGGCTTTTTGCGCACTGTCGGCCATGTCGATCTTGGCGTCGAACAGCAGGTATTCATAGGCCGAGAGGCCCTGGACCACTACGCTGGACTTGGCCAGGCCGGCGGCGTCGATCTGTGGCTCGCTGTTGACCAATTGCTCGACCTGACGGCCCACCAGGTTTTTCTTGTCCGGCCAGAACTGCACCTGCCAGGCGCGGTTGCCCTCGGCCAGCGGACCGATCAACAGCGGTTGCAATTCGGCCCAGGCTTTTTGTGCCTTGAGGAAATCGGCGCGGGCGGTTTCCAGGTTTTCCTTGCCTTGGCAGAAAGCCAGGGCGCTGGTCGCCAGTTGCCGGTCGGCGTCGACCCAGCGGCTATAGGTCGGCAGGATCACTTGCTTGGCGATGGCGGCCGAGGTTACGGCTTGTGGATCCTGGGGCGAGCAGGCACCGAGGGCGATGGCGGCGAGGCTGGTGAACAACAGCTTGGGACGGAACATGTCGTGCTCCCACTTCTGGAAAAGGCATTTAAAGGGAATTCAGGAAGGCCAGCAACGCAGTGCGCTGCTCGGCATTGAACGCTAAAACCTGACGCTGCGCCGCTTGTGCTTCGCCGCCATGCCACAGCACGGCTTCGAGCAGGTTGCGGGCCCGGCCGTCATGCAGGAACTGGGTGTGGCCGTTGACGGTTTCGGTCAGGCCGATGCCCCACAGCGGCGGGGTTCGCCAGTCACGGCCGCTGGCCTTGAATTCGCTGCGGTTGTCCGCCAGGCCTTCGCCCATGTCGTGCAACAGCAGGTCGGTGTAAGGGCGGATGACCTGGTTCGCCAACTCCGGTTCGGCGGCGTTGGCGGAGGTGGTGTATTTCGGGGTGTGGCAGGACTGGCAACCGGCCTGGAAGAACAGATTCTTGCCCGCCAGCACCTGGGGTGAATTCACCTCGCGCCGGGCCGGTACGGCGAGGTTGCGACTATAGAACAGCACCAGTCGCAGGATGTTGTCGCTGACTTCCGGTTCGCCATCCGGGCCGTTGCCGCTGGGCGCACGCTTGCAGTCGACCTGGGTCTGGGTGCAGTCGTCGAAGGGTCGCAGGCTTGTCGTCAGGCCCATGTCGCCGGAGAACGCGTGGACGTTCTGCTGGTTGAGGTTGGGCTGTCCGGCCTTCCAGCCGAACCTTCCCAGGACGGTTTTTTGCTGGGCATCGTCCCAGACCTCGTTGGGACGCCCGGCGATGCCGTTTTTCTCCCGGGCCTGGGCTTCGGCGTTTGCGAGGATGGCTTCGTCGGGGATCGCCTCGAGCAGTCCCAGGCCGATCATCGGCGGGGCGACGCGGGCGGAAAAACGCGTGTCCGGGTGCATCGGCCCATAGGCCAGTTGGGTAATCTGCAGGTCCGGCTTGCGTAGTTCCACCACGGTGCCGTCCTTGAAACGCACCGGGACCGGCGTGTAATCGACCCGCACCTTGCCTTCGGGGGCGACGCCGGGCACGGACATGTCCTGTAATTGCCCGCCGTAAACCGGTTCCGGCACGACGCCCAATTGTTCGATGACCTTGGCGTATGGCGGTGTGTCGGGGATCGACAGGCGTACCAGCATCGATACCGCGGTGGTCGCGTCCGGCGCAGGTGGGTGGCCGCGGCCGTCCTTGATGTGGCAGTTCTGGCAGGCGTTGGTGTTGAACAAGGGCCCGAGGCCGTCGCGAGCGGTGGTGGTCGAGGGGGCGATCACCCAGGGGCTGCGGAAGAAACTGTTGCCGACGCTGAAATCCACGCGCCGTGAGGGCGGCAGGTTGGCCGAGGGCAGGGAAAAGGCGTTCTGGTCCGTCTTGCGTACTGTCGCGGCGCCACCGGAACGGGCTTCACCCGGTTCGGCCTGGGTAAAGCGCGGGGCATCATCGCAGGCGCTCAGGCCCAGGGCCATGAACAACGCACATAAACGAAGAGGCAACGACGGCATCGGGCGTCCTGGGAGATGAGTGAAAACGAGGGCGCAAAGTCTAACAGGGCGGGGCTGTTTGAATAAGAGGAATTATCGTTTGGTTGAGGGGGTCGCGCTTGCCTGGCGGCAACACTGCTCACTCAGGCTTGCTCGATTCCCTGTGGCGAGGGAGCTTGCTCCCGCTCGGTTGCGCAGCAACCGCAAAATCTTGGGGCCGCTTCGCAGCCCAGCGGGAGCAAGCTCCCTCGCCACAGGGTGCAGCGTTGCCCTGGAGTCAACAGATCAACTGTTCATTTGCAGGTTACGGCTGGACGACCGCCCCCGGCACCAACGGCAACTCCAGCGTCGCGATGAACCCGCCGCCAGGATGATTGCCCAGCACCAGCGTGCCGCCGTGGCGTTCGGCGGCACGGCGCGCGATGGCCAGGCCCAGGCCATGGCCGGCGGCGGTCTGGCCGGGCGCGCGATAGAACGGCTCGCCCAATTGTCCCAGGTGTTCGGCATCCACGCCTGGCCCGTGGTCGCGCACGCTGATCAGGATCCGTTCACCCTGGCGCATCGCGTGCATCTCGATCGATTGCCCGGCCGGATTGAAGCGCTGGGCGTTGCGCAGCAGGTTGTCCACTGCTCGCTCGATCATGGTCGGCCAGCCCTTGAGGGTCAGGTCCGCCTCGGTTTCGAGCTGCACGGTTTGTTCCGGTGAGGCCAGTTGCGCATCTTTTTGCAGGGTGACCAGCAAACCGTTGAGTTCCACCTCTTCGGCGCTGGCGTTGTCGGCATCGACCCGGGCCAACACCAGGATTTCACTGATCAACGCTTCCAGGCGATCGCATTCGCGGGTCAGGCGTGGCCAGAGCCTTTCACGCTCCTCGGGGCTGGCCCGTTCAGCCAAGGCCAAGGCAATGCGCAGCCGGGCCAGGGGCGAGCGCAGTTCGTGGGACACGTCGCGCAGCAGTTGTCGCTGGCTGGTGATCAAGCTTTGCAGGCGTGCGCCCATGCGGTTGAAGTCAGTGGCCAGTACGCCGAACTCATCCCGCCGGTTGGCCAGCTTGGCGAGGCTGTTCTGCTGATAGGCGGCCTGGCCCAAGTCATGCACCGCACCACGCAGGCGGCTCAGCGGGCGAGTGATGGAAAGCGTCACCAACAGGCTGAACAAGGTCAGCACCACCAGCGCGATCCCCAGCGCACTGAGGGGCCAGAGCAGGCTGTCGCGGTGCCAGGCGTCCAGTTCGGGATGGGGGATGCGGTAGATGAACAGATACGTGTCGCCGGTTTTGGCGCTGGTGAATTCGTCGGTCAGTCGCCGCCAGGGCAGGCGTCGCTCGTTGTTGTTCTGCCGAGCCTCGAAGGCCGCGGCGCGATGTGGGAAGGTGCCGCGCACCACCGGGTCGCCGCTTTCATTGAACACTTGGACGTCGATGTGATATTGACGCTTGCGCTGTTGCAGGATGTCCTGCGCGGCGTCCTCGCCCTGGCTTTCGTAGGTTTGTGTCCACTCTTCGGGCAGGGTGTTGAGACCCGGATGGCGGCTGAGGATCCAGGCGTCCTGATTGAGCATGTGGCCCATCAGGAGCGAAAGCCCTGCAACCAGAGCGATGGCCAGCCAGAAACTGGCCAGGATGCGCCAGAACAATGAACGCACGGTAAATCCTCGAAAACAAAGAAAGCCCAACGGCGACTTGCCGTTGGGCTGGGGGCTTCAGTGCATTATTGCGCTTTTTGCGGCTGTTGCGCTTTCCAGGCCTTGAACTCAGCCCACTCGGCGCGACGCTCGGCCTGTTTCTTCTGGATCGCGTCGAACTCTTTCTGCTGCTCAGGCTTCAACAGCGCGCGGATCTGGGCATCGATCTTCTGATGCCGGGCGTCCATTTCGTCTTGCATGGCTTTCTGGTCGGCTGGCGACAGCTTGGCCAGGTACTTGTCTACCAGTTCGCGTTGTTCGTGGCGCTGTTCGCCCATGATCCGGCGAATCTGCTGGCGCTGTTCGCGGCTCAGGTCCAGATCGCTGAAGGGACCTTTGTCATGCATCATGCCGCCGTGGCGCGGGCCATCCATCGGACCCATCGGGCCGGCGTCTCCAGGCATGGCCATGGCGACGGTCGGCAGGGCAGCAGCGAACATCAGAGCGATAAGGGTCTTGCGCATGGTGTGTCTCCTTGTCTCATTCCCGGTCAGTTCCGGATGAGTGCAGATTACGGAGATCAAGGTCAGCGGCGGTCAGGGGTGGGTAAAGCTTGGGTAAAGAGGTTTTGGTACGGACCTGACAAACAGCCTGCACAAAACCCCGTGGGGCATGCAATGGGAAGGAGGAAGGCTCTTGGTTCATTGTGGCGAGGGAGCTTGCTCCCGCTGGGCTGCGAAGCGGCCCCAATATTTTGCGGTTGCTGCGCAACCGAGCGGGAGCAAGCTCCCTCGCCACAAAAGCCTCCAAGGGCCGTAATAGCAGCCACAACCTTTAAAGGCTGTAGTAATAGCCACGGCTACGCAGCGCCACGATGCGCGGGCGGCCGTCGGGGTGGGGGCCGATCTTCTTGCGCAGGTTGCTCACGTGCATGTCGAGGCTGCGGTCGTACAGGGTCAGCTTGCGGCCCAGGGCGATCTGCGCCAGTTCCTGCTTGTCCAGCGGCTCGCCCGGCTGCTTGAGCAGCGCTTCGAGCAGGCGGCTTTCGGAAATGGTGAGGGCCTGTTCCTGTTCATCGATGCTGACCACGCCACGCACCGGGCTGAAAGTCAGGTCACCCAGTTCGATCTGGGTGGACACGGCCGTCGGGTGGCTGCGCCGTAGCACGGCGCGCAGGCGGGCGGTCAGTTCGCGTGGGTCGCAGGGCTTGGCCAGGTAATCATCGGCGCCCAGTTCCAGGCCGAGGATACGGTCCAGCGGTTCACCCCGGGCCGACAGCATCAGCACCGGCAGCTCCGGGTGATCGCTGCGCAATTGCTTGAGCAGTTCCAGGCCACTGCCGTCGGGCAGCATCACGTCCAGTACCACGGCTGCCGGGGCGGTTTCGGCCAGGGCCTTGCGGGCACTTTGGCCATCGTGACAGGCCCGGACCTGAAAACCTTCCTGGCTCAACCAGCTAACGAGGAGCTCGCACAGCTCCTGGTCATCGTCTATCAGTAACAGCTCGCTCATGACTCACTCAATTTAGCCATTGCCGACGTTGTCTACGTCCACCGCTGGCAAAGATACCGCACAGCAGGGCCAATAGCGCTACCCCGGCACCGATGACAAACCATTGCTGTTGATCGGTCAACAGGCGTGGCAGGGGGCTGGCCTGGGCTTCCTTGAGTTGCAGCTTCAGGCGCTGGTTCTCCTGGCGCAACCGGGCCAGCAATGCGCTCTCGCGTTCGCTGTCAGCGTTTTGCAACTGCTTGCTCAGTTCTTCGCGCTGGCGTTCGCTGTCTTTCAAGCGTTGCTGCAGTTCGGCGATCTGGCTGCCGGCACTCAGGGACAAAGGCGTCGAATGACTGCCCTCGGTGTTCTCCTCGCCATGGGCGGGTGCCCCGATCGCCAACGTGACCAATAACAGGCA
Organism: Pseudomonas sp. NFACC51; assembly: GCF_900103575.1. NCBI lineage: Bacteria > Pseudomonadati > Pseudomonadota > Gammaproteobacteria > Pseudomonadales > Pseudomonadaceae > Pseudomonas > Pseudomonas sp. NFACC51. Next base: position 314,238 of record NZ_FMXH01000004.1, read on the forward strand.
CAACGGACCTTTGCGCATTGCAACTCCTGAATTCCAATCGAGATTAGACAGGTTGTCGGCAGGCAAACGAGAACAATGAGCAATTGAACGCAATGAGCCGCGAAGGCTCATCGCGCCAGGGGCATTTACGGCATGACTTGCTTGAATGGCTTGACCACGACATTGGCATAGACGCCGGCCGCAACGAACGGATCGGCCTCGGCCCATTGCTGCGCGGCGGACAGCGAGTCGAATTCGACCACCATCAGGCTGCCACTGAAGCCCGCGGCGCCCGGGTCATTGCTGTCCACCGCCGGATGCGGTCCAGCCAGCACTACGCGGCCTTCGTCCTGGAGTTTTTGCAGGCGCTCCAGGTGCGCGGGACGAGCGGCCTGGCGTTTTTCCAGGGAGTTGGCGACGTCGGTAGCAATGATTGCGTAGAGCATGTCAGTCCTCGGTTTTTGGCGTAGTGGGGTCGGCATCATGCAGATGACGGGACAGGTAGATACCCTGGCCAATCAGGAACAACAGCGTCAAGCCCAGGCTACCGAAGACCTTGAAGTCGACCCAGTAGTCCTGGAACGTGAACGCAACGAACAGGTTGGCGGCGCCGCAGAACAGGAAGAACGCGATCCAGGCGATGTTCAACCGGGTCCAGATCAGTTCTGGCAGGTTGATGGCATGGCCCATGATGCGCTTGATCAGCAAGCGGTCACCGACAAAGTGGCTGCCGATGAAGGCGAGGGCGAACAACCAGTTGACCACCGGGGCCTTCCATTTGAGGAAGGTTTCGCTGTGGAACGCCAGGGTCAGGCTGCCGAACACGAGGCAGGCGATCAGGGTCAGCCACTGGCTCTTCTCCAGCTTGCGCTGGGACACGAACAATGCGCCGTAGACCACCAGGGAACTGATGATCAGCACTGCGGTGGCGCTGTAAATACCGCCTACAGTCAAGGAATGACCGGCGAAGTCGACGGCCCGGGGATCAAGTTTGTAGACGATGAAAAACAGCAGGAGCGGGATGAAGTCGATGAATTGTTTCACAGTGGCAGCCAGAAGCAGGATGTGGCGGCATAATAACAAACATCCTTGGCCGCGATAGGGCCAGCTGATTTGAGGTAACAAACTCTCGTGAATGTTGATTTGCACTGCCATAGCACGGCCTCCGATGGCGCCCTGGCGCCTGCGGTTCTGGTGGCGCGGGCGTTCGAGCACGGCGTGCGAGTCCTGGCCCTGACCGATCACGACACCCTCGAAGGCCTCGACGAGGCCCGCAGCGCCGCCACGGCACTGGGCATGCAACTGGTCAATGGGGTCGAGTTGTCCTGTACCTGGGGCGGGGCGACCATCCATGTGCTGGGCTATGGTTTCGATGTGAATGCGCCCGCGTTGGTCCAGGCCATCGCGCAGTTGCGCGACGGGCGCTGGCTGCGTTCCGAAGAGATCAGCCGCAAGCTGGCCCTCAAGGGCATGCCCGGTGCGCTGGACGGCGCCCGGCAGATCCAGCAGGAACTGGGCGACAGCGGCAACGCACCGGCCCGGCCACACTTTGCCGACTGGATGGTGCGCGAAGGGTTCGTCAAGGATCGCGCCGAAGCGTTCCGCAAATGGCTGGGGGCCGGCAAGCTGGGGGATGTCAAGCAGCACTGGCCGACGCTGGAAGAAACCGTCCAGACCCTGCGGGCCGCTGGCGCCTGGGTCAGCCTGGCACATCCATGGCATTATGATTTCACTCGCAGCAAGCGCCGTCGCCTGGTCGCCGACTATATTCAAGCGGGGGGCCATGCCATTGAGGTGGTCAACGGCCATCAGCCTGCCGAGCAGGTCGGCAGCCTGGCGATCCTGGCCCGTGAGTTCGGCCTGCTGGTCACCGCCGGCAGTGATTTCCATGGCCCTGGGGGCTGGTCCGAGATTGGCGAGTACCGCCCGTTGCCGGAAGATCTGCCACCACTATGGTGTAGATTCAAACATGATCCCGTTACCGCCGCCGTCTGAACAGGTAGAACACGTGAGTCAATTTTTCCAGATTCATCCGGAAAACCCGCAAGCGCGCCTGATCAAACAGGCCGTGGAGATTATTCGTAGCGGTGGCGTGGTGGTCTATCCCACCGACTCGTCCTATGCCATCGGTTGCCAGATCGGCGACAAGAATGCCGTGGAGCGTGTCAGACGCCTGCGTCAACTGGACGACAAGCACAACTTCGCGCTCATCTGCAGCGACCTGTCGCAGTTGGGCCTGTTCGCCAAGATCGACACCGGCACCTTCCGCCTGCTCAAGGCGCATTTGCCGGGGCCATACACCTTTATTCTCAATGCTACGCGGGAAGTCCCGCGGCTGTTGCTGCACCCGAAAAAGCGCACCATCGGCCTGCGGGTGCCAAGCCATCCCATTGCCCTGGCGCTGCTGGCGGAACTGGGTGAGCCGCTGATGAGCGTGACGCTGATCATGCCCGGCGAGACCGATCCATTGACCGATCCCTATGAGATGCGCCAGATCCTCGAGCATCAGGTGGACCTGATCATCGACGGCGGTTTCGGCGGCATGTCGGCGTCCACGGTGATCAACCTGGCCGATGGCGAGCCCCAGGTGGTGCGCGTCGGTTGTGGCGATCCGACGCCGTTCATGGTCGAGGCCTGAATGTCCGCCGTGGAAACCGCCGTGGAGCGTACAGACAGCCAGGCCGGCGCGCAGCAGGAGCTGCCGTTTGCCATGGTCTATGGCCAGGCGGTCATGGAAATGCCCCTGGACCTGTACATTCCGCCGGATGCGCTGGAAGTGTTCCTCGAAGCCTTCGAGGGCCCGCTTGACCTGCTGCTGTACCTGATTCGCAAACAGAACATCAACATCCTCGACATCCCCGTGGCGGAAATCACCCGCCAGTACATGGGCTACGTCGAGTTGATGCAGTCGGTGCGCCTGGAACTGGCGGCCGAGTACCTGGTGATGGCGGCCATGCTGGCCGAGATCAAGTCGCGGATGCTGCTGCCGCGCTCGGCTGAGGTCGAAGCGGAAGAAGACGACCCGCGGGCCGAACTGATCCGTCGTTTGCAGGAGTACGAACGCTTCAAGGTCGCAGCCGAAGGCCTCGATGGTTTGAACCGGGTCGGGCGCGATGTGGTGGTGCCCAAGCTCGATGCCCCCGAGGCGCGGGCGCGCAAGTTGCTGCCGGATGTGAGCCTGGAAGAGTTGCTGATGTCCATGGCTGAGGTTCTGCGCCGGGGCGATATGTTTGAAAGTCATCAGGTCAGCCGCGAAGCGCTGTCCACCCGCGAGCGCATGAGCGATGTGCTGGAGCGGCTCAAGGGCGGCGGTTTCGTGCCGTTCGTCGAGCTGTTCACCGCCGAGGAAGGGCGCCTGGGGGTCGTTGTGACGTTTATGGCGGTCTTGGAATTGGTCAAGGAATCCTTGGTCGAGCTGGTACAGAATGAGCCGTTCGCAGCGATCCATGTGCGGGCACGAGCCGAATAACGAGCAAATCAATGAATCTGACTGAACCCCGCGAGCTGGCCCCCTTGCTTGAAGCTTTCCTGTTGGCCTCGGGAAAGCCGCAATCGATGGAGCGCCTGTTCGAACTCTTCGAAGAAGGCGAGCGACCTGAGCCGGCCGTGTTCAAGAAAGCCCTGACGCTGCTGGGCAAATCCTGCGAGGGACGGGCCTTCGAGCTCAAGGAAGTGGCGTCCGGTTATCGCCTGCAGATCCGCGAGAAGTTCGCGCCATGGGTCGGGCGCCTGTGGGAGGAGCGGCCGCAGCGCTACTCCCGCGCCATGCTCGAAACCATGGCATTGATTGCCTATCGCCAACCGATCACCCGGGGCGAGATCGAAGATGTGCGCGGCGTGGCGGTCAACAGCCATATCGTCAAGACGCTGTTGGAGCGCGAGTGGATCCGCGTCGTCGGCTATCGCGATGTGCCCGGCAAACCGGCGATGTTCGCCACCACCAAGGCCTTTCTCGATCACTTCAACCTGAAGAACCTGGATGACCTGCCGCCGCTGGCCGAACTGCGGGAGCTGGAACCCGAACCGATGCTGGAGTTCGACGACGCCCCGGTGCCCCAAGGCCTGCAGGAATTGGCCGACGCCAGTGCCGAGCCTGAGGAGCCGAAGGAAGAGACCAGTTTCCACTCGTTGTTGCTGGAGCTGGACACCATGGAGGAGGGCTTGAAGACCGATTTCGACGACCTGCTGCGTGAGGGGCCGGGGCCTGAAGGCGAGACGGATGAGTTGCCGGAGCCTGACAGCGAGTCGGAGCCTGAACCTGAACCTGAACCTGAACCTGAACCGGAAGAAGACATCCTCGGCGTTGCCGAAGCCCGGGAAAAACTGCTGGCCGCCGTCGCCGCCCTCCAACCGCCGGAACCCGAACTGAGCGACGAGGAAGCCGAAGCCCGCGCCCTGGCCGAAGCGATCGAAAACGAACGGCGCCAGTTCGACGATTGATTCAACTGGTTTGGAACGCGGTCGCCTGTGGGAGCCGAGCTGCTCGCGATGACAGAGGAACATTCAGCATCAATGCAAGCTGACCCACCGCTATCGCGAGCAAGCTCGGCCCCCACAGGGGGCCTTCAGCCACCGGTCGGCGGAAAAAGCGCTGAGCCTGGGTTGATCAGCTAGTCTCTGATGCGCAATCGCCTCAACGAGCGTATGATTCGCGACCCTTTGGCGATCCCTTCGTCGAAGACCCGTTTTCAAAGCGTCAGGCCAAGCCTGGCTCGACCACACCGGGAGGTGCCCAGAATGAAAGACCAAGACCAGAACGACAGCCAGGAAATCGGCCCAGCAGGCGAGAAGCTGCAAAAAGTCCTCGCCCGTATCGGCGTTGGTTCGCGCCGTGACGTGGAAGCCTGGATCACCCAGGGCCGGATCAAGGTTAATGGCAAAGATGCCACCTTGGGCCTGCGTGTCGACATGCATGACGCCATCACCATCGATGGCAAGGTGATCAAGCGCGAAGAGGCCGCCGAAACGGTGCGTCGCGTGATCATGTACAACAAACCCGACGGCGAGATCTGCACCCGTGACGACCCGGAAGGCCGTCCGACCGTGTTCGACAAGATGCCGCGTCCGAAAGAGGGCCGCTGGATCAACATCGGGCGCCTGGACATCAACACCACCGGCCTGCTGATGTTCACCACCGACGGTGAGCTGGCCAACCGTTTGATGCACCCGTCCTACGAGATGGACCGCGAATACGCTGTGCGTGTGCGTGGCGAAGTCGATGACGAGATGATCGAGCGCCTGAAGGCCGGCGTCGTGCTGGAAGACGGCCCGGCGCGTTTCACCGACATCAAGCAGGCGCCCGGCGGTGAAGGCTTCAACCACTGGTACCACTGCGTGGTGATGGAAGGCCGCAACCGTGAAGTGCGGCGTCTGTGGGAATCCCAGGGGTTGGTGGTCAGCCGCCTCAAGCGCGTGCGCTTCGGTCCGGTGTTCCTCAATTCCGACCTGCCGATGGGCCGCTGGCGCGAAATGAGCCAGTACGAAGTCGACATCCTGGCGGCCGAAGTGGGCCTCAAGCCGGTAGCAATGCCGCAGATGACCGCCAAGAGCAAGGACAAGCTGGAGCGGATGCAGCGCAAGTCCTCGCGTCCGATGGGCAAGACCGAGCGCGTGCGTACCCTGCGTCCGGCTGCTGAAGGTGTGGCGACCGGCCCGCGTCCTTCCCGCGAGCCGCAGATCGAAGGCGAACGCCCGGCCCGCAAGCCTGCACCTCGCCAGGACGGTGAGCGTGGCCCACGTACGCCGCGTCCGGCCAATGGTCGGACTGAACGTGGTGAGGGGCGCGGTGCTCCGGCTGGCCGCGGTACGCCAGTCGCCGATCGCCCGGCCGACACCAAGCGTCCGGCCAAGCCCGCGCCGAAAAAGCGCCCGGGTATCGTCCTGGCCGATCGCGATGCGCCATCGGGCAAGCGCCGTGGTGCACCGGCAGGTTCGGGACAGCGTCCGGGGTTCGGGCGTCGTAAGCCGGAGTGAGGCAGCCATGAGCTTCTAGCTGCAAGCTGCAAGAAAAAACGGCAACCACTAGGTTGCCGTTTTTGTGTCTGGCGTTATTGATACGCTGCCGGTGCGGCCGTCTTCGCGAGCAGCTCCACACCACGATCCAGAGGCTGCTCGCTCTTTCTTGCCGCTTGAAGCTCGCCGCTTGCAACTGCCTCTAAAGCACAAACCGCCCATCAAACATCGGCTCGTTATCCAGCGCCAATACGCCGCTCTCGAAAATCAGGTCCAGGTGATGGCTGCCCTTGGCCCCGCCACCGAGTCCCAGGTGCAGGCCGCAATGGCGCTCCTCGAAACCGGCGTTGCGTGCATAAAGACTCTTGACCCCTTCATTGGTGCCGATTCCCAGTTCCTCGATGCGGCGATTGGACGGGTTGGCGTCCAGGTACTTGTTGAAGTCGTGCTCCAGGCCCGGTACGTCGGTGGCGATTTTCTGGATGGTGGAGTCTTCGATCCACAGCTCCAGCGGCGATTGCAGCACGCCGTATTTACGTGCGAACGGGATGGTGCTCAGGAAGGTGCCGACGAAATTCACCCGACCATTGATGGTGTCGCTGTGAGTGGCGATTTCGCCGGGCGCCAGGTCGTAGTTGCCGAGGCCGTTGATGTCGGTCCACTTCTTCACGCCGCCCAGGACTGTGTCGAAATATGAACCGTGGTCATCCTGGAAACTCAGGGTCGCCGCCTGGGACATGCGTCGGATCAGGTGACTGTTGAGCCCGGCGATACGCTGGGGAATCACGCTGAAGGTGTCGTAGAAGTAGTCGCCGTAGTCCTTGAACAGCAGCGATTTCTTCCAGTTGTCGGCCATCACGCCTTGCAGTGCGCGGACAAAGTCCGGGCCGTCGGGACGAGGGTTGGGCAGGGTCGAGGAGTCGTAGAAGAAAATATACAGATCGCAGTCGGCAATGGCCTTGGACAGGCGCTCCGTGGGTTCGAGGTCCAGGCGCATGGCACTGAACCGGAAGGGCGAGCCGCTGCCCGCCTGTTCGGCGATGGCGCCGGTCAGCGCTTCGTAGTCAGCGGTATGGCCGAGCAACACCTTGGCGGGCTGGATGCCGGCCAGGGCGGGATGGTGTTCGAGGTAGTAAAGGAAATGTGAGATGGCTCGTTGCGTGTCCATGCTTATTCTTCCCTGACAAGTTCATTAAACGTCCCTGACAACCGGCAAAAGTGGCGGAGTCGACCGGCCGGATCGCCTCCGCCGGGCGGTGCCTACAGAGGCCACATCGCCGTGCCGAATGGAACGACGGCATCGGCCTGCATCATTTCAACGGCGGCTTCATGGGTTGGGGCTTCAAACCATTCGTCCAGTTGCAGTTCGGTTTCCAAGTCTTTGTCCAGTGCTTGCATAGTGAATCTCCTAGATGACTTTTACGGAAATAAGCGGCTCGCTTCGGCGAGTGGAAACAGGCCGGCGACGGCACCGCAGAACTTGTCGGCACGATGCCTTGGCAAGTCGCTGAAAACCTAGTCGAGGGAATTTTGGATTGCAAAAAAATAATTTATTTTTTTCGTTTGAACTTTTTGTTCCATTTTCAGCGACGACATTACTCATTCAAAAACAGCCGCCTGGGTGTTTTTTTAAATAGGTAGCTACCTACCGTCAATTTGCAGTCAGCCTACGGAAATTTCCTACTTGGAAAATTTGCGTGACGGGTTGTAAAGAAATGCTGACGTAAAAGGCCGGTCGAGAGGGGCCGAAACGTCGTTTTCCCAAAGCGTAAGAAAAAACTTCCGTAAGCCCCGCCCTGCAGGGGTTTCCAAAGCTCTGGCCCGCTTGTTTCGAATCGATGGGCAGGGTGAGATGCGCCTCATGCCTGTCGTGCAGGTGAATAACAAGAAGGAGGCGCAATGAACGCCGCAGCTCAAGTGCATTTCTCCCGTCGTAGCGTTTTTAGCGCTATACCCTTCAGGGGCTCGCAAGGGCCTGGACACTTTTTTGCAGCCGCCCGGCATGTTCGGGGCGGCCCCATGCAATCCCGGCAAACGACACGCTGATCCGGTGGTGTCTGGCAGCAGGGGGTCAGCGGTGTACAATGCGCCGCGTTTTACTGTGACCCTTCGCGTACCCACGCACTTTCAAGGTTATCCACCTTGTTCACTCCGCCACGCCACAAGCGTGTCGGGTTCGATTTCGTCACAGATAAAAACAAACAGGTGACGCATGACCGTTGTAAAAACGCTGAATTCCTGGTGCCTGCGCTGGGGTTTGATCGGCGCTGCTTGAGATCCGATTCGAGCGGCAACGTCTAACGAACATCATCAAACCTTGCGTGAGACCCTTTTCATGAGTGGACAAAACTCGCATTCGGGCGAGCTGAAACGCGGCCTGAAAAATCGCCACATTCAACTGATCGCCCTCGGTGGCGCGATCGGCACTGGCCTGTTCCTCGGCTCGGCGGGGGTGCTGAAATCAGCCGGCCCGTCGATGATCCTTGGCTACGCCATCTGCGGCTTCATCGCCTTCATGATCATGCGCCAGTTGGGCGAAATGATCGTCGAAGAGCCAGTCGCCGGGTCCTTCAGCCACTTCGCCCACAAGTATTGGGGCGGTTTCGCCGGGTTCCTGTCGGGTTGGAACTGCTGGATTCTGTACATCCTGGTGGGCATGTCCGAACTGACTGCTGTCGGCAAGTACATCCATTACTGGGCGCCGGATATCCCGACCTGGGTGTCGGCGGCGGCGTTTTTCATCCTGATCAACGTCATCAACCTGGCTAACGTCAAAGTCTTCGGCGAGGCCGAGTTCTGGTTCGCGATCATCAAGGTCGTGGCGATTGTCGGCATGATTGCCCTGGGCAGCTATTTGCTGGTCAGTGGCCACGGCGGCCCGCAAGCGTCGGTGACCAACCTGTGGTCCCATGGTGGGTTTTTCCCCAACGGCGTCAGCGGCCTGGTGATGGCCATGGCGATCATCATGTTCTCTTTTGGTGGCCTGGAAATGCTCGGTTTCACCGCCGCTGAGGCCGACAAACCGAAAACCGTGATCCCCAAGGCCATTAACCAGGTGATCTACCGGATCCTGATTTTCTACATCGGTGCGCTCGTGGTGCTGCTGTCCCTGACGCCTTGGGACAGCCTGCTGAGCACGCTCAACGCCTCCGGCGATGCCTACAGCGGCAGCCCGTTCGTGCAGGTGTTCTCGATGCTGGGCAGCAACGTCGCAGCGCATATCCTCAACTTCGTGGTGCTGACCGCCGCGCTGTCGGTGTACAACAGCGGCACCTATTGCAACAGCCGTATGTTGCTGGGCATGGCCGAGCAGGGCGATGCGCCCAAGGTCTTGTCCAAGATCGACAAGCGCGGCGTGCCGGTGCGTTCGATCCTCGCATCGGCGGCGGTCACGCTGGTGGCGGTGCTGTTGAATTACCTGATCCCGCAACATGCGCTGGAGTTGCTGATGTCGCTGGTGGTCGCGACCCTGGTGATCAACTGGGCGATGATCAGCTACTCGCACTTCAAGTTCCGCCAGCACATGAACCAGACCCATCAGACGCCGCTGTTCAAGGCGCTGTGGTACCCGTACGGCAACTACATCTGCCTGGCGTTCGTGGTGTTCATCCTGGGCGTGATGTTGTTGATCCCGGGCATCCAGGTATCGGTCTATGCGATTCCGGTGTGGGTGGTGTTCATGGCCGTGTGCTATTGGATCAAGAACAAGCGCAGTGCGCGGCAGGAACTGGCTGTGGCGGCAGCAGCCAAGTAACCCCTCCTGAAAAAACAACAAACCGGCGAAGTGCCGTAATGCTGTTCACTCAAGGCAATCGACAAACCCGTGGCGAGGGAGCTTGCTCCCGCTGGGCCGCGAAGCGGCCCCAAAACCTGCCAGATGCGGAGCATCAGACGCACCGCACCCGCCGGTTTTCGACTGCTTCGCAGCCGAACGGGAGCAAGCTCCCTCGCCACAGGTCCATCATTTTTCTTGAATGAACCGCATTAGGCCAAGTGCCGGGTTTGTCGTTTCCGGCTCACACCTCCCACAGGGTTAGGCGTTGTCGGGGGGATTCGCGGTATCCTGTGGGGCCTGATACCGGACACTTTCCATGCTGGCGATTTCCAACACCGTGCACATCCCGGATGCCGAGATCGAGCTGACGGCCATCCGCGCCCAGGGGGCCGGGGGGCAGAACGTCAACAAGGTCTCCAGTGCCGTGCATTTGCGCTTCGACATTCCGGCCTCGTCGCTGCCCGAGTTCTACAAGGAGCGGCTGCTGGCCCTGAGTGACAGTCGCATTACCAGCGACGGTGTGTTGATCATCAAGGCCCAGCAGTACCGCACCCAGGAACAGAACCGGGCCGATGCCCTGGAGCGCCTGCTCGAGCTGATCCTCAGCGCCACCAAGGTCGAGAAGAAGCGCCGTCCGACCAAACCGACCCTGGGTTCGAAAAAGCGTCGCCTGGAATCCAAGACCAAGCGCGGCTCGATCAAGGCCGGCCGCGGCAAGGTGGACTTCTAGCTTTTCTCCCGTTCCTGGCGATGCCTCGGCGCCTGTCGGTACAGATAGACGCTCAATGCCAACCCGCCCAGGGCCGCGAATGCGGCGAACAGAAAGATCGAGGCAAAGCCGAAGCCCGCAGCAATCGCACCGGCCAGCGGGCCGGTGATCCCCAGCGACAAATCAATGAACAGTGAATAAGCCCCCACCGCCGCCCCACGGCTGGAGGCCGGCACCAGGTTGACCGCTTCCACGCCCAGCGCCGGAAACACCAGGGAGAAGCCGAAACCGCTCAACGCCGCGCCCGCCAGGGCCCAGTGGGCATCCGGTGCGAGCCACAATAGCAACAGGCCCAGGGTTTCCACCGACAGGCAGGCAATGGCGACGCGGAAGCCGCCCATTCGGTTGATCAGGTTGCCAAAGAGCAAGCGCGCACCGATGAAGCTGGCGCCGAACAGGCTCAGGCACAACACCGCGTTGTCCCAATGCTGGGTGGCGTAGTACAGGGTGATGAACGTGGCGATGGTGCCAAACCCGATGGAACCCAGGGCCAGGCCGCAGCCGTGCGGCAGGACGCGCCCCAGCACGTGCATGAACGGCAGGCGTTCGCCAGTGACGATGGGCGCGGCGGTTTTGCGCCAGGCCAATGCCAACCCCAGCAAACCGAGCAAGATAATGCTCACGCCCATGCTCCACAGCCCCAGCGCATTGACCAGCCACACCCCCAGCGGTGCGCCGATCGCCAGCGCGCCGTAACTGGCGATACCGTTCCAGGAAATCACCTTGGCGGTATTCGCCGCGCCGACCCGGCCGATGCCCCAGCCAATCGAACCGGAGCCCACCAGGCTTTCCGCGCTGCCGAGCACCAGACGACCGATCAGCAGGCTGATCAGGCTGAACGTGGGCAGGTGGGGCGTCCAGGCAGAGACCAGCATGAACGCGCCGCTCAGCCCGCAGCCGGCGAGGCCGAACATCACCGCGCGCTTGCTCCCCAGGTTATCGATGATTCGCCCGGCGTAAGGACGACTGAGCAGGGTGGCCAGGTATTGCACGCTGATCACCAACCCGGCGATCACTGCGCCGAAGCCCAGTTCGCCGTGGACGAACCCGGGCAGCACGGCCAGGGGAATGCCGATATTCAGGTAGCCGATGAAGGTGAACAGGACGATGGAGACGACTTGCAGCGTGACCGCCAGGGGGCGCTGGGAATCTGACATGGGGTAAAGGTCCACGGAGCAGCAGGATAGATAGGCTGCTTATGATAACGGCGACCGTGGGGTCAGGGCGCAGAAAAGTAAAACTATTTGCCCAATGGTGGTTCAGTTGCCGCTCTCACCGCTGACCAGGCGTGTGGTAACCAGTGCGGCGATGGCGTTTTCTTCGCTGCCAAAGCGCGCCAGCAGGGCCGCTTGTTTCTCGGCAGGAAGGCGGGTCCAGATCTCGACCATTTTTTCGGCAGTGCCGATCAGTACGCTGGCCTGGGCTTCGCTGAATGGAGGGGTGTCATCGGTCATGGAGGGCTCGGGGTTCAGGCGGTGTGGAAAGCGCATCTTAGCGCTTTCCACACGGTCTGGTGGTGCGGGTCAATCAGTCTTCGCTGTCGGCCTGGCGGCGTTCAGTGGCTTCTTTTGGCTCGGGTTGCTGGGCGTCTGCTTGCCCCCCGGCTTGTAGCGTGGTCGTCTGCTCAGTGTCGTGCAGGCTTGGGAAGGGGAGATTAGGGATCTCGTGCATATCGCGCTCCTCGCAAGGTCTGTGGATAGATCTGGTAGATCCGCGCTTTTACAAAGCCTGGGCAGGATACAGCAGGAGAAATGACAAAAAGACTTTTAAATCCCGTCGGGCCGACAAAAGGGATTGTCTAGACACGTCATGTTCAATAGTCACCTCGCTTGCGAAATGCCCAGCGGCCGGCAATCAGCGTGAAGGTTGCCACCAGTGCCACCAGGATCCAGAAGCCTTCGGGATCGCTGGCAAGCGGCACGCCACCGACGTTCATGCCAAAGAAACCGGCAATGATGTTGATGGGCAATGCCAATACCGTGACCACCGTCAGGGTGAACAGGGTGCGGTTGCTTTGTTCGTTGAGATTGGCGGCGATTTCTTCCTGGAGCAGCTTGATCCGTTCACTCAACGCGGTGAGGTCGTTGATGATCAGGGCGAATTCCTCGGTGGATTTGCGCAGCTCCTTGACGTCTTCTTTCTGCAACCATTGCGGCGGGCGGTTGAGCAGACGTAGCAATGAACCCGGCTCCAGGGCCAGCAAGCGCTGCAAGCGCACCAGCACCCGGCGGTTGCTGCCCAGCTCGGCGCGGTTGGTGGACAGCCGCGAGGACAGCAATTGATCTTCGACCTGGTCGACGCTCAGGCTGGTCTTGCGCACGATCTGGGTCAGCACTTCGCCCTGGTCGCGCAGCAAGTGCACGAGTAATTCCACTGGCGAGCGAAAGCACTCGCCGGCCTTCACCGACGAGCGCAGCTTGTCGACCGAGTGCAAGGGTTGCAGGCGCGCGCTGACGATCAATCGGCTGTGCACGCAAACCCACAATGTGGAGACATCCGAGGACACCATGTTGCTGAGGTTGAACACGACATCGTTCACCACGGCCAGCAACGCCGAGTCGACATGCTCGATGCGGGTCGAGCGCGAGCCTTCGTGCAAGGCTTCGAAAAATTCCTGGGGCAGGGCCAGGTGACCTTTCATCCAGCGCTCGCACGCAGCGTGGGCCAGGTTCAGGTGCAGCCAGAGGAACTCATCCGAGTCTTGCGGGTGTTGCAGGCTCCGTAAGGCCTGGGCCGAATCGATTTCCTGCCCGCGTTCGCCGGGGCGGAAACGGAACCCGTAAAGCAGGCCGAACAGGTCCGGATCACGGTGGCTTTGATCAAGGCTGTGGTTCATGAAGTCTCGCTGGCGGGAAGTGCCTGTCGCGGCTACAGGTTCACTTGAACGCCATCTTCGCAAGCTTTCTTGATGGTTTTGTGACAGTTCCATCCGCACCGCCAAGCTGGCGCTACCGGCAGTCGCCAAGTTTCAAGAATGCCCCGGGCAGGCCGATGTCGTGTACATATCCCCCGTATTCGGTGTGTTGCGGATATGGGGGCGGGACATCGTTCCTGTTCCTCTTGCTTAGAGATTGCGCCCCATGATTCTACAAAAATCCCTTCGAGCCCAGATTCTCGCCCTGTTGAGCGGCAGCCTGCTGGCGATGTTGCTGATCGCCCTGGCGTCCTTTCATTTCCTTTCCAATGGTGTCCAGAACTATCGCAACCTGATCGATGGACCGTTGCGTGCCTCGCAATTGATCGACGAGGCCAACCTGCAGTTCAAGGTGCAGGTGCAGGAATGGAAAAACGTCCTGCTGCGCGGCAAGCAGCCGGCGGACCTGGATAAATACTGGAAGCAGTTCGAGGAACGTCAGCGTGAGGTCCAAGACATCCTTGGCCAATTGAGCGGGCGTGAAGGTGTGCCGGCGCCAATCAAGACCCGCATCGTGGCCCTGCGTGATGAACATCGTCAGTTGGGTGCTGCCTACCAAAAGGGCCGTGACGCATTTGTCGCCTCCGGTGGCGATTCGGCGGCGGGCGATGCGGCGGTCAAGGGCGTGGACCGTGCGGCCAGTGAGCAAATGAGTGCGCTGGTGGTGGAGCTGCGCAAGCTGGCCACCGAGCAATCGACGCTGATCAGTGCCGGCGCCGATCGCACGATTATGCTGGGCACCGTGATCATGCTGGTGTCGGGTGTGCTGATTGGGCTGTTCAGCCTGTGGCTGGTCAATCGCAACCTGGTTCAACCGATCCGTAACCTGATCGACTACGTGACCCGACTCAGCCATGGGCGTTTCGCCGAGCGTGTGACGAGCAACCGTCAGGACGAGTTGGGCAATCTGGCGGTAGCGGCCAACACATTGCGCGATTTCCTTGCCGAAACCTTTACCCGCCTGCAACGCAGTGCCACGGAACTGGACAGTGCCAGCGGTGAGCTCAATGCCATCGCCAGCCTGATGAGCCAGGGCACCAGCGAGCAATTCGAACGCACCGATCAGGTGGCGACGGCGATGAACGAAATGTCCGCCACAGCCCAGGAAGTGGCCCGCCATGCGGCTGACGCTGCAAGGGCGGCCGATGACGCCGATCAATCGGCGCAGCAGGGCGAGAAGGTCATGCAAGGGACCATTCACACCATCACCCGGATGCGCGGCGAGATCGCCAACACGGCCACGGTCATCCGTCAGTTGGAAACCGACAGCGGGCGCATCGGCAAGGTGCTGGAGGTGATCCGCGGGATCGCCGAACAGACCAACCTGCTGGCCCTCAATGCTGCCATCGAAGCCGCGCGAGCCGGGGAGGCTGGGCGCGGTTTCGCGGTGGTCGCCGATGAGGTCCGCAGCCTGGCCCAGCGTACAGCCTCGTCAATCATCGAGATCAACCAGATTATCCAGACTGTACAAACGGGAGCGGTGGACGCGGCCCACGCCATTGAGAGTGGGCAATCGCGCAGCGAAGAAAGTGTGGAGCAAGTGACCCAGGCCGGTGTGATGCTCGAACGCATCACCCAGGCTGTCGAAGCGATTCGCGACATGAACCGCCAGATCGCCACCGCAGCCGAAGAGCAGACTTCCGTGGCCGAAGACATATCCCGCAACCTGACGGAAATCACCTGCATTGCCAGCACTAACCTGGACAATGTGCAGCGCACCGAAGCCGCCAGTCGGGACTTGCACGGTTTGTCGGGACAGTTGAATGAAGTGACGGCGCGGTTGAGTGCCTGACGGTCGTTCGCGACAGGTATTGATAAACGCAAAAGAGCCGCGCAACCCCAAGGTTGCGCGGCTCTTTTTTGCTGATGGATCAAGTGTCTTGCTTGTTGCTCAAGACTTTGCCGTTAGTGGCATCGAAATCAACATCAAACTCTTTGCCGTCGGCGGTTTTCAATTCGACTTCATATTCATAACCGTTGAAGTGGTTATCCAGGTCGGTGTCGGTGATGGTCGCGCCCGGGTGCAACTTCAGGGCTTCGTCGTTCATCGACTCAAGGGACTTGATCTTGCCTTCCTTGACCAGTTGAGGAATCTGATCGACGCGAACATCTGCCTGGGCCAGGCCAGCAGTCAGGGTCAGGGCAGCGGCGGTAAACAGGGCAGTCAATGTTTTCATGAGTTCTTTCCTTGGTGTCGTTAAGGGTGAGTCGTTTAAGTGAGCTCAGATTAACTGTGGCAACTTAATTCACCCTTAATTCGAAAAAACCTGAAGCAAGTTGCCTGGCAACCGTCTTGCGACTCAGTAGCCATTCTTTTCCAATAGTTGCACCACGCTGCCTGTCTCGGGACGCTGGAAGTACTTGAGCAACTCATTGGCACGGTTGGTGAAGATGCCATCGACACCGGCATCCATCACTTTCTTGAAGTCCACCGCTTCATCCACGGTGTAGACATGCACCAGCAGACCCTGGTCATGGGTGTACTGGTTCATCCATGGTTGCACCAGGTCCGCGTAACTCTGGCTGCCGCCATGGGTCAACGCCGCGGATGGCCCGGTACCAACGGCGCCCTGGGCCTTGGCGTACTGAATCCATTTTTCGAATTCAGCCTTGTCCTTGGGTTCCTGTTTGGCGTAATAGGCGGCCTTGTCCGTTTCGCCGGACTCGGCAAAAGGCACCTTGGATTTGGGCTCGATGTTGCCTTCGCCCACCCACAACAGCAGGATCTTCGGCACCTTCGGCATCTCTTTGTGCAGCAGTTCGAGACTGCTCTTTTCAAAGGTCTGCAAGACGACTTTGCCCTTGCCCTGGCCGACTCCCGTGGCCCGCTTGGCCAGTTTCGACCCGGCCGGGCTCAGCCAACCGCGGTCCTGCAATTTGTCCTTCAGGTCGCGCTCGATGCCGGGGAACAGTTTCGGCTCTTTGGTTTCGATGTACAGCCCGGGTTTTTGCTGCGGATTGCCCTCGGCGATATTGATCACTTCATCGAGGGTCAGGATCTTCAGGCCGGCGAACGAAGGGCGCGCGCGGTCCGGGTAAGCGGTGTTGAACCAACTGCCGGCATCGAGCGTCTTGAGTTCCGCCATGGTGAATTCGTTGGCGGTGCTGTCCTTACGCTCGGGGAATTTGACCGCGACATCCGTGGTGCGCAGCAGGCTGTCGTCATGCAGGACGAACAACACGCCGTCCTTGCTGCGTTGCAGGTCCAGTTCCAGGTAATCGGCGCCCAGGTCGCGGGCCAGCTTGTAGGCGGCAGCAGTAGATTCCGGCGCGTCGAACGAGGCCCCGCGGTGGGCGATCACGGCGGGGTGCGGAATGCCCTGGAGGGTTGCCAGGGCCTTGGGGCTTGGGGCCTCGGACGCTTGGGGCTGGCCGAAGCCGAGCAACAGGCTCAGCATCAAGGCGGTGCGGGTGAAGGTGACAGGCATGCTCGAAATCCTTTCGTCGGTGTGCAAAAAACTATCTTTTAACAACTGAACGCGGTCGGCGCTATCGCCATACCGACATAAAGCTGTGCAAAGAAGATTTTTCCCACGCATTTCCAGGCCGCTTTGCAGTACCCTTGCCGCATCAGTTTCCCCGGCAGAGGGAAACCTTAAATCCTGCGTCCGCTTGCCCTGCGTGTAAACCATTGATCAGACGTCCTGAGGGACGCATCCATGAGGTTTACCATGCGCACCACTTCGACATTCATCTGCCAGGCCGCCGACCAGCTCAAGGGTTTTGTCGGCTTGAACCGCAAGACTGGCCAGTACATCGTGCGTTTCAGCGAAGACGCTTTCGGCATGGACGTGGCCGACGACGGCATCATCCCCACCTGCGAATTTGTCTGGGCCCCCGTGGCAGACGGCACCATGGCCCTCAAGCGCGAGCGGATCCAGTTGCTGCTGGACCAGCACATCGACGACCGGATCAACCTCACCGAACCCTTGCGGGTGTACATGGCCCGCAGTGATTTGCCAGAGATCGTGGCGGTGCGGCAGTTGGTGGAGGGCTGAAGCCCTCGAGCTTGCGTTGAACAGAGATCCTGTGGGAGCCCACAAGGATTTTTGGAATGGCACGGTCCTGTGGCGAGGGAGCTTGCTCCCGCTGGGTCGCGCAGCGGCCCGCAAAAAAGCGATGAGCGCTGCGCACTCAAGCGGGAGCAAGCTCCCTCGCCACAAAAGCTTCCCTGCTATCACGCTACAGATTGATCAACGGTAAACACTGTGACATTAGATTGGGCGTTGGAAGGCATAGTCGCGTTCGACCTTGCACACCCTCGTATGGCAATGGCTATACCAGGTGGAGCGGCCGCGCTCACGGATCGCGCAGTGTTCGGGATGCTGCTTCCAGGCCAGGATCGCGGCTTCATCGCTCCAATAGGACACGGTAATCCCCAGGCCATCTTCGCCACGCGCCGATTCGACACCGAGAAACCCCGGCTGCTCTCGAGCCAAGGCCAGCATGCGCTCGGCGGCTTCGGCGTATCCTTGGTTCCCCTCGGTGCGCAGGGAGGTGAAAATCACTGCGTAGTAGTGGGCGTTCATGGCGTTGTCCTGGCGCAGGCTTGGACAAACGCGCTGACCAGCGGCGGCACGCGCCCTTCCAATGCGGCACGTTCAGGCTGGAACAGCGTGGCGACGAAGAACGGATGGTCCTGCAGCTCCACCGCTCGCAGGCCGCCGGCCGAGTCTCGGGCCACGGGATGCAGGCGCTGATTGAGCAAGTCTTCTTCAAAGTTCGGGTTGACCCCGAAGCGGCAATGGTAGCCCTCGAATACCATCTGGCGACCATAAGCCTTGGCAATCAACGAGTCCGCATCGAGCTGAAGGCTATCGATGGTTTCGATCAAGGCACAGCTCAGCGGCGTCAACAGCGCGCGTTTAGCTTCGGGATCGGTTTCGCCATGGGCGGCATCGGCCCAACCCATCACATTGCGCGCGTATTCCAGCACGGCATGCTGAAAACCACCGCAGGTGCCGAGGAAAGGGCGACGCTGTTCGCGGGCAAAACGAATCGCTTGCACGGCGCCGTCTTCACTTCGGTAAGGACTGCCGGGCACGCACCAGACGCCGTTGAAGTCATTTAGAACGCTGTTGTCAGCGATGGAGTCGGTTGCCAACCATTGGAAGTGAATGTCTTGGCCGGTTTGTCTGGTGATGAGCTCAAGGGCGATGGGGATTGCCCGATGAGCCGTTATCTGGGGGGCATGGTCGCCGACCAGGGCGATGTGTAAAGGACGCTGTTTTTCCATGGGAGAGTCGCCGCTTGTTGATTCCTGGTCGCCACTATAGATTGGCGTTCACGCAATCAATATTGGCGTTTATACAAGTGATCAATGCAGCAGTGCACTATCGTCTGGACTATCCCGACCTGTCCCTGATCCTCGCACTGGTCCGTGGCGGCTCATTGGCCCGGGCCGCTCGATTGCTGCAGGTGGATGTGTCCACGGTGTTTCGTTCGGTACGTCGGCTGGAGGCGGCCCTGGGCCAGCCCTTGTTCGAAAAAAGCCGTTCCGGGTACTTGCCCACGAGCCTGGCCCAGGCGCTGGCCGAGCAAGCCGAGCGCGCCGAACAGGCCTTGGAGGCGGCGCGGGTGGGGGTGGAGCAGGGCGGCGAGGTCATCAGCGGGACGGTACGCTTGACGTGCAGCGACTCGGTCCTGCAAGCGTTGCTGCTGCCTGCGCTGGCGCGTTTCATGCCCGCGTATCCGGCGTTGACCCTTGAGCTGAGCACCTCGAACGACTTCGCCAACCTGAGCCGCCGCGATGCCGACATCGCGTTACGCCTGACCCGTACGCCGCCGGAACACCTGGTCGGTCGAAATCTGGGCGATGTGGCATACCGGGTATGCGCCAGCGCCACCTACCTGCGCTTGGCGAATACGGATGACCTGGCTTCCATGACCTGGATCGCGTCGGACGATTTTCTCCCGGATCACCCCACCGTAGCCTGGCGCCGCCAACATCTACCCGCCGTGGTGCCCGCCTATCGCTGCAACAGCATGCTCTCGGTCACCGAACTGGTGCGAGCCGGCTTGGGGGTGGCGGCGCTGCCAGACTTTCTGATCGATGAACACCAGGGCCTGATACCCCTTGGCGAACCGCTGGAGGGGTATGACACCGCCCTGTGGCTCCTGACTCGCCCTGACTGCCGGGCCTTGCGCTCGGTGGTGAGCTTGTTCGATGAGCTGGGGCGCAATCTGCGCTGGCGCTGACTTTTAACGAGTAGGGTGTGCATGACTCAATGGATGATGGGCCCCCAACGATTATAGTGCCTCAAGCACCCGCCCTTGGCAGAGAACATCACGATGACGAAGTCTTCCCAACCCACTCCCGCCGCACCCGTTGACCACTTGCGTTTTCATCGCCCCCACGCGCATCTGGCGCCGACCTTCGGCAATGACCGCTTTGCGCTGAGAGCGGAGGCGTTTGCGCGTTTTTTCGGGACGCCGATGTTCCTCGGCGCGCAAACCTTGATCGTGTTGATATGGGTCAGCCTGAACCTGCTGGGGGTCTTTCATTTCGATGCTTACCCATTCATTTTGCTGAACCTGGCGTTCAGCCTGCAGTCAGCCTATGCCGCGCCGCTGATCTTGCTGGCACAAACCCGTCAGGCTGCTCGGGACAAAGCCCAGGCGGAAGCCGATGCCCAGCATCGTGAAGCCTTGGCCATCGCCAATAGCGAGCGCCAGGCCCAGGCCGCGCAGAATACGGCGCAGTTACTTGAGTTGTTGGAACAGAACACCCGCCTGACGGAAATGACCAAGGCATTGACCGAGCGCATCGACAACTTGACCACTGAAATGCACCAGAAGGTCGTGCACAACCCATCGGTTCAATAGCCCTTCACGCCAAGACTTCTTGATCAAGCCTGGTAACGGCTCAGGAACATGTCGAGGGCCGATTCGATCACCTGGGCCTGCTCATCCTGGGTCAGGCTGGGTTGCCCCATCGAGACCTGCGGCCAGAAGGCGAACGTCTTGAGCAGCCCATGCATTTGCTGGGCGGCAAATGCTGGTTCCACGGCTTTCAACCGGCCATCGGCCTGGGCTTGGCGAATCCAGGCCGTCAGGCCTTCTTCCCGCTGGCCCATGCGCGACACCATGTCCCGCGCCCGCTCCGGGGAATGAATGGTTGCGGCGATGGCGATGCGCGCCAGGTCAAGGAAGTTCTCGTCCGCCAGCATGTGCAGTTTGGCTTGCAGCAACGTTTGCAGCTGCTCCCGTAGCGGCTTTCGCGGGCTGTAGGGCATGTCCTGTTCCGCGGTAATGCTGTTCCATAACCGATTCAGAATTTCGGCAAACAACTCTTCCTTGCTCGGAAAATGGTTATACACCGTGCGCTTCGATACGCCGGCAGTCGCCGCAATCTTGTCCATGCTGGTGATCTCGAAACCGCTGCTACGGAATTCAGCAATCGCGGCCTGGAGGATGGCTTCGCGTTTTCGCTCGGTAAGGCGCTGCGGTACGGTCATGGGCAATTCGTCGGTGAGATGAGAGAACTTACACTCGGCAGTTTACTTGCTGCCGGGATTCATGCAATCTAGAAAGTACACCGAGTGGTGTAGTTTTTTGAGTCAAGCGGCTGAGCGTGCATGCAACGGCCATCCAGCGTCCCACAACGGCGAAGCGCAATTGCGCCGACGCCCTTGGAGTTATCGCACCATGACCATTCCCTCTCTTTCGACCGACAATCCGTCCGCCCAAGACGCATCCCGGCGTGAACAGGGCAAGTATCGCAATCATGCCTTCACGCCTCGGGAAGGCTTTGGCACCACCCTGCGTATCATCTGGAACATGATCTTCCACAAGCCGCGCACCACTCGGCCTTCGGGCGCCATCGAGGTTCAACCGCTGTCGCGCGACACCCTGCTGGCCGCGCCAAACAACAGTGTCTGGCGCCTCGGCCATTCCACCGTGCTGCTCAAGCTGCGGGACAAGTTCTGGCTGACCGACCCGGTTTTCTCCGAACGTGCCTCACCCGTGCAATGGGTCGGTCCCAAGCGTTTTCATCAGCCACCCATCAGCCTGGAAGAACTGCCGCCGATCGAAGCAGTGATCCTTTCCCATGATCATTACGATCACCTCGACCATCAGGCCATTCTCAAACTGGCTGCCAAGACTCGCCACTTCCTGGCTCCCTTGGGCGTGGGCGACACCCTGATCAAATGGGGCATCGACGCCAGCAAGGTCCGTCAGTTGGACTGGTGGCAAGGCACCGAAGTGGACGG
This sequence comes from Pseudomonas sp. NFACC51, assembly GCF_900103575.1. Classification (NCBI taxonomy): domain Bacteria; kingdom Pseudomonadati; phylum Pseudomonadota; class Gammaproteobacteria; order Pseudomonadales; family Pseudomonadaceae; genus Pseudomonas; species Pseudomonas sp. NFACC51. The sequence goes on from NZ_FMXH01000004.1 coordinate 335,840, forward strand.
TATCGAGTTCATTGCCACGCCATCCCAGCATTTTTCCGGTCGCGGCCTGTTCGACAGCAACGGCACGTTATGGGCCTCGTGGGTGATGATCGACGCCGGTACCCGGATTTTCTTCAGCGGCGACACTGGTTATTTCGATGGTTTCAAACGCATCGGTGAGCAATACGGCCCCTTTGACCTGACGCTGATGGAAACTGGTGCCTATAACGTCGACTGGCCGCATGTCCACATGCAGCCGGAGCAAACCCTGCAAGCTCATATCGATCTCAAGGGCCGTTGGCTACTGCCGATCCACAACGGCACATTCGACCTGGCGATGCATGCCTGGTATGAACCCTTCGATCGCATCCTGGCGCTGGCCTGGGAGCGCAACGTCAGCATCGCTACGCCGCAAATGGGCGAAGCATTCACCCTGACGCAGCCGAAACGTGGCCGCGCCTGGTGGCTGGATGTGGAGCCCTCGGCTTATCAGGACCAGCCCGACATGGCCTGACTCCCGACGCATCGATCATTCGATCATTGCGTAGTCTGGGCGCTCCATCGGATCCGGCGTGGCGCCCTTGATGTTCATGCCGCGCCCCGGTGCGAAGCCGGGGAAGAACACCAGGCCCTCGGCCTCCAGCCGAAAGGCCAGGGCCAGGCGGGTCACATCGAGCAACTCGCCCCCAGCCTCGAAGCGGCGGATGGCCTGGACCGAGACGCCGGATTGGCGGGACAGCTCCTCGACACTCCAGCCCAGCATGGCTCGCGCCTGTGCACTGTGAGCAGGGGTGAATTGATAGACAGCGATGCGTTGCAGGGTGGTTTTGATTGCGAGAGAGGCCATGGGGGGCTCCAAAGCTATGGGATAAAAAAGCACTGTGTTTTTGTACAGTTGTTTTGAATCCCGATCAATCTCATTTTTTTGATCAATGACCAGCGGTCTTTTCCAGCCAGGCACTCGGTGCGTGTCCCAGTACCCGGCGGAACATGGTGGAGAACGCGGCGGGGCTGTCGTAGCCCAGATCAAGGGCAATGCGGGTTACCGAATCGCCTACGGCCAATCGGGACAATGCCGACATCACACACGCCTGTTGCCGCCATTGGCTGAAACTTGCCCCGGTTTGCTGGCTGAACAGGCGATTGAACGAGCGCAAGCTGATATGTAGCTGCGCCGCCCATTGCACGGGCGAGACGTGGGCGTTGGGGTGTTTCAGAAAACCCTGGCACAGGCCTAGCAGACGCGGGTCCTTGGGCAGTGGAAGGTGCAGCGGCAAATGCGCGCTGCGGGCCAGCTCGTGCAGCAACAGATCGATTAATGCACCGTCGCGTCCAGCCTCGTCATAGTCCGGGGCAAGTTCCACGGCTTCCATCAGCAACTGGCGCATCAGCGGCGACACGCTGATGACCTGGCAACGGGCGTCCATGGCCGTTACGGCGGCCGGTTCGATATACAAGCTTCGCGTGCTGACGCCCAGCATCAGCACCTCATGGGCAACCCCGGGCGGGATCCACACCGCCCGTTGCGGCGGCACCACCCAATTGCCGTCCGCGGTGCTGACCTGCATGACTCCGGTGGCGCCGTAGAGCAACTGCGCCCGCCGGTGGGTATGGCGCGGCAACCGATGACCGTCGGGGTAATCCGTGCCGATAGCCACTACTGGCCGTGGCGTGTCGTCCAGCAGGTCAATCGAAACATTGCGCATCGAGCGGTATCCAGCGATTGGCGTAAACACAAACATTATTGGCCTACTTGCTGAGGCAGGCCAAGCCCCATCGCTCTATCGTCGGCCTCTCTCAATTTACGGATGCTGCGCGATGTTCTACCTCTTGCTGGCACTCTTCGGTTGCATGACTGGCATCACTGCTGTGCTGTTCGGCTTCGGCGGTGGATTCGTCGTGGTGCCCTTGCTATACCGCATGCTCACCGCCAGCCACGGCGCTGACGACCCTATCGGCCAATCGGCGATGCATATTGCCGTGGCCACCTCGACCTGCGTGATGATAGTCAACGCGCTGATCGCCACCACCAAGCATCACCGCGCCGGTAACCTCATTCGCCACTACGTGTGGCCGTTGGGCGGTTTCATCGGCCTGGGCGCTATCGTCGGAGCCGTTGCCGCGATGTGGGCGAGTAGCGAAGTCATTCGCTATGCCTTCATCGTTTATCTGGGCGTGACCATCCTGGACTGCTTGTTCAGACGCGGTTTTCTGACGCAGCCTGACGCTGTAGTCCCACGGCGATTGGGCAGGGCAGAGGTATCGGCAGGCGGAATCAGCATCGGCGTCATCGCCACTTTTCTGGGCGTGGGTGGCAGCGTCATGACCGTGCCGTTATTGCGTCGTTGCGGGCTGAACATGTCGCGCGCGACGTCCATGGCTAACCCGCTGAGTTTGCCGGTTGCGGTGGCCGGGACGTTGACTTACATGGCCATGGCCGGGTTTACCGAGTTTGATTTGGGGCCGTGGTTTGTTGGGTATGTGGATTTGCAGGCGTTTGCGGTTTTGACACTGGGCTCGTTAGTGGGGATTCGATTAGCTACGCCATGGATCGGGCGGATACCGGATCGATTTCACGCCGGGGTCTATATCGGATTGTTGATCGTCGTGATGTTGGGCATATCGGTGCGGTAAGTTGCTGCGTGGCATTGCTAAAAATTTTGTGGGAGAGGGTGGCATATCGATTCTATGAGGCTGATTCGTCATACTTCGCGCCACTCATTTCGTGAGCTGACGCTCGCTTTTTCCAGGAAGATTCCATGTTCAAAGGACTGTTGCTCCTCGCATCCAGCGCCGCGTGCCTGCTCGCGCTCTGTTCGACAGCCAGTGCCGATGGTGGTAGTGGCGTCTTTACCGGCACCTTGGGCAAGATGCCGATTGTGCTGGGACTCAACACTGCTCAAGAGGACGAGGTCATCGGTCGTTATTTCTATGAGAAATACCATCGTGACTTGGGATTGAGCGGCTCGCAGCAAGGAAAGACCCTGACGCTGGTCGAGAGCGGTACCCGTTACGACGACGGCCAATCGCTGCCAACCCTGACGCTGCAAAAAACGGCCAACGGCTGGCAGGGTGAATGGAAAAGTCTCAAGGGCAAAGTTCTGCCCGTACAGTTGACCGAGGCCAGGCTCCCGGCACCTGGGGCTGATCTTTCCCCCGTTATCGCCGAGCTGCAAAAAAGTGATCCTTATGAGTATCTCCGCCTGCAAGGCTTGAAACTCAAGCCGGGCAAGAAAGAATCTTTCATGGGGCATGACTTGCAATGGTGGACGGAGCCAGATTCCGGTATTTCCATGTTCAGCGTCGAGTCCGGCTACTCGAAAGACGAACTACAACGGGTCAATCGGCAATTGTTGGGACGGCTCTGGACCGAAGTCATCAGCTACCACGGCTGTCTGTTGCAGGGCGCGGATAATGCCGAGTTCGACCAAGGCGTTGCGCCCAAATTCCTATCGCCCGATGTGATCAGCCTGAACATTTCCACAAGTTACTACTGCGGCGGCGTGCATCCGGATTTTGGCAATTCGCCGCTCAATCTCGATGCTCACACCGGCCACAGTTTGTCGCTGGAAGATGTGCTCTGGGTTGGCACAGGCAAGCCACCGCTGTACGCCGGCCACAACGACATGGGTGATGCTCCGTTGACCGATGCAGAGAGCCAGGCGCGATACACTTACCAGCGCGAGGTATTCGCGCCATGGCTGATCAAGCAATTCACCACGCTGTACCCCGACGAGATGCTGAAGCCAACGGATGAAGACAGCTGCGACTACACCGATGAAGGCGTCTGGGGATATTCCAATTGGTACTTCACCGAAAAAGGTTTGTACCTGGGACCGTTCTTCGCCCGCGCGCAACGCGTTTGTGATGATCCTGGCTGGTCGGTGCTGCCATACGCAGTCGTAAAACAACACCCCGGTGCGGTCAAACTTCAATTGCCCGGGACTGGTGACTAACCCTCAGCCAACCCGGGTGCCTCCCGAATAACGAAGTGATCGAGGTTCTCGATACTGGCACTGAACACCCCGAACGTCTGTTCGGGGTTCTTCTTGCTCGGTACCTGTTTCAACTCCGGCGTCACGCCATAAAAGAAGCAATACAACGGCGCGTCACTGTCGACGGCATGCTTGATCTCTTCCAGGAACGCTTTGCGCTTGCGGTAGTTGTCGATCAACTTCTTGCTCAGGTAAACATTGACTGAGTAAGGCTTCTTCTTCGTCTCGTCCGGTTGCTTGAACCAGACCTTCTGTTCGAAATCGATGCGAAAGCTTTGCGTGTAATCCTTGATCTCCTTGATCTTGCCCCAGTAAATGAGCCCCTTGTTATCCAGCAGGTACTCGACCTTCTTGAAGAACGAGCCATAGGGCGCCGTGTGCTCGCCAATCTTCAGCATCATGCGCTTGAGCAGGTCCTTGTCCGCGAAGTTCGACACGAAGCACTCCACCGGATGGGCGAAGACATGGGTCTTGTCCGGCGCCGAGCCATGGCCCGGGTGCTCGTCATGCCAGGTGGCTGAAGGTAGGCGCTCATCGGGCATCACGTCCGCCACCACCGCCGGGCCGGAGGGCTTGCGCACATACTCACGTCGAGTCAGCAACAACTCCGAAGGGAAATGCTCCTCCCGCCCGTCATCCGATTCCGCCCCATCCGCTTCCAGGTCCGACGCCGATGCCTTCAGGCTGACATAAGGACAACCCTCGATATGCCGCGTGCTGGGGATGTTCTTGAAGTGCGGCGTGCGCACGTAATTCACATTCTTGGCGTTGAACGTCCCCAACACATTCGCCGCATCAAACGCCATTCGACAGGCATCGTTGGGGCACTGGAACTGTTCTTTCGCGGAATCGAACGCCACCGTCTCGTCGAAATTCAGATCGCGCACGTCATAGATCGACAGCTTGTCGTCGAGGCTGCGGCAGTAGGCGAGGTCGAATTTCATGACGGGCTCGGGTCCTTGAGAGGAGAAGGGTATTAATAGCGGGAGGCGGGGTGGGTTGCACTGACTGTTTTCAGCTCAGAGCAAATTTGTAGCGATGCCCCGCCCATGGACAGCGCCCGAGACGTTATTGATATTCTTCCAGCTCAACACCGACCCTGTGGCGAGGGAGCTTGCTCCCGCTGGGCTGCGAAGCAGCCCCCAACCTCATTTCACCAACGAAAAACCGCCGCTCGAACACGAACGACGGCTTCAGACTGAGCTTCAAAACCCACGCAAAACCCGCGACGCCTTCCGCCACCAAGACTCATGCTGGCCAAACGGATCATCCACCAACACCGCCGGCATATCCCGCAAACGAATCCATGGCTCATCCTGCCAATGCAGCATGCAGAGCGACATCTTCGGCCAATCCAACACGCTCAACGTCGGCCGCTCCACCTTATGCGAGCAGCGCTCATCCCGCAGCGCAGGCACCACCTGATGCGTGATCCACTCACGCAGCAACCGATACTCAGGGCAGTAGTGATAAACCAACAACGCATAAACGCCCGACTCGCTCAGCATCAGACGCTCTTCGGTCAAGCCGTGGACATGCACGAGCATCATTCGGCGTTGGTCAGGGTCAAGCTTGCGGGTCATGCGCTCATCGAGGTGCTTGCTCATCAAACGTCCCAAGTCGTAGGCGCTGAACCAAGCCTGGTTTTCAACCAAGAGGGCATGAAGATGGAGGTTGTGACGGGTGAACGATCCCGGGAGATAAGCATCAGGCATGATTGATCTCCAAGGTATACGGAGAGCAGGGTGAAATTTTTGTGGGCATAACCACCTCTACGTTCGAAGGTTAGCGGCGCGAGCCCGACGTAGAGGATGTAAGAAAATCCCAACAAGCTATTTCCCTACACAGAATTGCTCATGTTCCTAGACAACATGCGCTTCTATGGGGGGGCGATCAGCTACTACGTTGGGCGTTTCTTAGGCACCTGCGACTAAGATAGGTAACGAGGCGATACGGCGTCAATGCGGAAGGATTCTGAGTTTTTCGTAGGGCAAAGGTAGCGCGCCTGCGCCAGAGTTAAACGTGGCTTGGCTTCTGCGGAACACAAAAAACCCCGTTTTCACGGGGTTTTAAGTTAAGTCGCTGGTGGTTCAGCTCAGGATTTCTCTCTCGAAATCAATCCCAGCTCAAAGCCCCACCCGTCTGATACTCAATCACTCGCGTCTCAAAGAAGTTCTTCTCTTTCTTCAAGTCCATGATCTCGCTCATCCAAGGGAACGGGTTAGTCGTGCCTGGATACTCTTCCTTCAGACCAATCTGCGACAGGCGACGGTTAGCGATGAACTTCAGATAGTCTTCCATCATTGCCGCATTCATCCCCAACACGCCGCGAGGCATGGTGTCGCGGGCGTATTCGATCTCCAGCTGCGTACCCTGCAGGATCATCTGGGTCGCTTCTTCCTTCATCTCGGCATCCCACAGGTGCGGGTTTTCGATCTTGATCTGGTTGATCACGTCGATGCCGAAGTTCAGGTGCATGGATTCGTCGCGCAGGATGTACTGGAACTGCTCGGCGACGCCGGTCATTTTGTTGCGGCGGCCCATGGAGAGGATCTGGGTGAAGCCGCAGTAGAAGAAGATGCCTTCCAGGACGCAGTAGTAGGCGATCAGGTTGCGCAGCAGCTCTTTGTCGGTGTCCGGGGTGCCGGTTTCGAACTTCGGATCGGAGATCGAACGGGTGTATTTCAGGCCCCAGGCGGCTTTTTTTGCGACCGATGGGATCTCGTGGTACATGTTGAAGATCTCGCCTTCATCCATGGCCAGCGATTCGATGCAGTACTGGTAGGCGTGGGTGTGGATCGCCTCTTCGAAGGCCTGGCGCAGGATGTACTGGCGGCATTCCGGGTTGGTGATCAGGCGGTACACGGCCAGGACCAGGTTGTTGGCAACCAGGGAGTCGGCGGTGGAGAAGAAGCCCAGGTTGCGCATCACGATGCGGCGCTCGTCGTCGGTCAGGCCTTCCGGGTTTTTCCAGAGGGCGATGTCGGCGGTCATGTTGACTTCTTGCGGCATCCAGTGGTTTGCGCAGCCGTCCAGGTACTTCTGCCAGGCCCAATCGTATTTGAATGGCACGAGCTGGTTGAGGTCGGCGCGGCAGTTGATCATGCGCTTTTCGTCGACGGCGACACGGGCGGAGGCGCCTTCGAGTTCGGCGAGGCCTTCGGCGATGTCGAGTTTGTCGAGGGCGGCCTTGGCGCGAATGATCGCGGCCGAGTCGTTGGCCGTCACGGCCCGGGCTTCGAGGGCGGCGGCACCGCCGGCGCTGTCGAGGCGGTCCATGTTGGCTTCAGAAGCGTGGCCGGCGTTGGCGCCTTTTACAGCGACTTCGCCGTCTTCTTTGTCGAATTCGTCCCAGCTCAGCATGACGTGTCGTCTCCTGCGTGAGGGCCAGATGCCCAATGAAGGCCTACTGGCCGCGGTGGATCTTGGAAAAATCGTTTGTTGCAGCAGCTGACGCAGGCAATAAACAGAAAAATGTACGGGTCATTCTGAAGCGGCTGTGTACGCGAGGAGGCGATAAGCCTCTGCGGGGGCTTCAGGCTGGCTTGATCCCCTGTAAGGGAATATTGCAGGCCCGTTTAAGGCGGCATTATAAGGACTTTTTTACCTACGTGCTGCGGCGAAATCGCCCACGAAGGAGGTGGCGGGGGGCATATCCGCGTGGGAGCGAGGGTTTACAAGGCTTTGGCTGCTGAAGATTTTTTTTGCATGGGTCGCGGGGCGGGTTTTTTTGATCAAAAAATGAGCGTTTTTTACGGTTTTGCACTACATGTTGTGTTTGTGGAGGGTTTTCGGCGCTTTCAGACACAACCAGGCCCGATCGAAATCGGGCCGTGGAAAATGCCAGTAATGATCAGCCGATACGGGCCGAACCGGTTTGATCGTAGCCATCTTCCGCGACGGTAGCGGAGCCGGTACGGTCGTAGCCGTCTTGCGCGACGGTAGCAGAACCGGTGCGGTCGTAGCCGTCTTCAGCGACCGCAGAACCGGTGCGATCAAATCCGTCGGCGGCGAAGGTGTTGCCGGCCAGTACGGACAGGGTCAGGACGAGGATCAGTGGGGTTTTCATGGTGGTTGCTCCCGATTGGTTTAAAGGTTGATCAGCCGTTGGAGCAGCCGTTGCCCATGACGCTGTAGCGCAGGATGTGGCGCTGGCCCTTGGAATCGTCGTATTCCATCTTCGCCGGGACCACTTCGCAGACGTTCGGGATTTCGCTCATGGAAATGACTTTGGCGATGTCCAGGTGGGTGGAGTAGGTGTACTCCTCAATGGCCGGTTTTTGCTGTGCAGCGTCGGTCGGGAGCTCGTCTGCCATCGCGGTGGCGCAAAGGCTGCCGAGGACCAGAACCCATAAAGCTTTCATCTGATTCACCTTTCTTGAGGTCGAGTGGGGTCACGCAACCTTTTTGGGGTTGCGTGTGGAGCAAGTATTGGAAGTTGGATTAACGGCCTTCGTGGGGGCTGTGTTGCGTTAATCGTGTTTGCCGGTTGGCGAGATGAATTTTAGGGAGTGGGGCGGGGCACAAAAAGACTCGGTTTTGATAAACACTGTTGGTTGATCTGGTAATAATCGCTGCAGGTGGGGGGGATTGTCTGCTGTATCTATGTTGGATGGGCTACCGCCATCGCGAGCAGGCTCGGCTCCCACAGGCTCGGCTGCTGCACAGGGAAAAGCCTGGCGGGAGGGAGTTGCACGTTAGTACCGACATTTTGTAGGGACTTGTTACTACCATCGTCGAATGGTTCTATAGGCCCGCCCCGGGCTACAACGGGATCATACAAAAACAACTATTCACCGAGGTAAGAAAGATGAGTGCGGCTTCTGTGTATCCCGTTCGTCCCGAGGTTGCGGCCAATACGCTGACTGACGAGGCGACCTACAAGGCCATGTACCAGCAGTCGGTGGTCAACCCGGACGGCTTCTGGCGCGAGCAGGCCAAGCGCCTCGATTGGATCAAGCCTTTCACCACGGTGAAGCAGACGTCCTTCGACGATCACCATGTCGACATCAAGTGGTTCGCCGACGGCACCCTGAACGTTTCCTACAACTGCCTCGACCGTCACCTGGCCGAGCGCGGCGATCAGGTGGCGATTATCTGGGAGGGCGATGACCCTGCCGAGAGCCGCAACATCACCTATCGCGAACTGCATGAAGAAGTCTGCAAGTTCGCCAACGCCCTGCGCGGCCAGGACGTGCATCGCGGCGACGTGGTGACGATCTACATGCCGATGATCCCCGAGGCCGTGGTCGCCATGCTGGCTTGTGCCCGGATCGGAGCGATCCACTCGGTCGTTTTCGGCGGCTTCTCGCCGGAAGCACTGGCCGGTCGGATCATCGACTGCAAGTCCAAAGTGGTGATCACCGCCGACGAGGGCGTTCGCGCCGGCAAGAAGATCCCGCTCAAGGCCAACGTCGATGACGCGTTGACCAACCCGGAAACCAGCAGCATCCAGAAGGTCATCGTGTGCAAGCGCACCGGTGGTGGCATCAAGTGGAACCAGCACCGCGACATCTGGTACGAAGACCTGATGAAAGTGGCCGGCACCGTTTGCGCGCCGAAGGAAATGGGCGCCGAAGAAGCGCTGTTCATCCTCTACACCTCCGGTTCCACCGGCAAGCCCAAGGGCGTGCAGCACACCACGGCCGGCTACTTGCTGTACGCGGCGCTGACCCATGAGCGCGTGTTCGACTACAAGCCCGGTGACGTCTACTGGTGCACCGCCGACGTCGGCTGGGTCACTGGCCACAGCTATATCGTCTACGGCCCGCTGGCCAATGGCGCGACCACACTGCTGTTCGAAGGCGTGCCGAACTACCCGGACATCACCCGAGTGGCCAAGGTTGTCGACAAGCACAAGGTCAACATCCTCTACACCGCGCCGACCGCTATCCGCGCGATGATGGCCTCGGGTACTGCCGCCGTCGAAGGTGCCGACGGCAGCAGCCTGCGCCTGTTGGGTTCGGTCGGCGAGCCGATCAACCCGGAAGCCTGGGACTGGTACTACAAGAATGTCGGCAAGGAGCGTTGCCCGATCGTCGACACCTGGTGGCAGACCGAAACCGGTGGCGTGCTGATCAGCCCACTGCCAGGCGCCACGGCATTGAAGCCAGGTTCGGCCACGCGTCCGTTCTTCGGTGTGGTGCCGGCGTTGGTGGACAACCTCGGCAACCTGATCGAAGGCGCGGCCGAAGGCAACCTGGTGATCCTCGATTCGTGGCCAGGCCAGGCGCGTACGCTGTACGGCGACCATGATCGTTTTGTCGACACCTACTTCAAGACTTTCAGCGGCATGTATTTCACCGGCGACGGTGCGCGTCGCGACGAGGATGGCTACTACTGGATCACCGGTCGGGTGGATGACGTGCTCAACGTGTCCGGCCACCGTATGGGCACGGCCGAGATCGAGAGCGCCATGGTCGCCCACCCGAAAGTCGCCGAAGCGGCGGTGGTCGGTGTGCCGCACGACATCAAGGGGCAGGGCATCTACGTCTATGTCACCCTCAATGCCGGCGAAGAAACCAGCGAGGCCCTGCGCCTGGAACTGAAGAACTGGGTGCGCAAGGAGATCGGTCCGATTGCTTCGCCGGATGTGATCCAGTGGGCGCCGGGGCTGCCAAAAACCCGCTCTGGCAAGATCATGCGCCGCATCCTGCGCAAGATCGCCACGGCGGAGTACGACGGGTTGGGTGATATCTCCACCCTGGCCGACCCGAGCGTGGTGGCGCATCTGATCGAGACGCACAAGACCATGAACGTCGCCTGACGGCGGTTTGTGACCTCAAGCAGCCCCGCCTGGCATTTGCCTGGCGGGGCTTTTTTATGGGGCCTGTCTGGTCCTGAATAAGGTTTACACCTATTTCACGGCTGGGTGCTCTTGTGGCGAGGGAGCTTGCTCCCGCTCGGCTGCGCAGCAGTCGTAAACCGGCCCATGCGGTATGACCGAACGACCGCGGTGCCTGGCTTTGGGGCTGCTTCAGCCCTGCGGGAGCAAGCTCCCTCGCCACGGGTTGGGTGTTCGAACGACTGCGGTGCCTGGCTTTGGGGCTGCTGCGCAGCCCAGCGGGAGCAAGCTCCCTCGCCACAGGTTGGGTGTTCGAACGACTGCGGTGCATGGCTTTGGGGCTGCTGCGCAGCCCAGCGGGAGCAAGCTCCCTCGCCACAGGTTGGGTGTTCGAACGACTGCGGAGCCTGGCTTTGGGGCTGCTGCGCAGCCCAGCGGGAGCAAGCTCCCTCGCCACGGGGTTTTGTGTTTGGCCGGCATGGTCTGCGAATAAATATCGATCTTCGTCGTCAGACGCTTCCGAACGTTACCGGTGTTTCGAAATGTGTAACCAAAGGCGCCACAACGGGGCGATGTGAAACGCCAAGCCCCGATACAGGGCGCTTCCGGGCGTCTCCAAAAATAAGCCGACACGCTGTGCTTGCCGGATTAGAAGGGTTTGCGAATAATGGGCCCGCTATTTGCAGCATAGATCGGTTTCCCTTCTTTTGCTCTTGCATGAATTTGCGGGGCTGTCAATGCGCTCGAACAGCTTTCTCGGTGCTTCTGTAATTTGTTGTCGCATTGAAGAAATATCGGCTTCGGGCCTGTCGTTAGAATGCCGATCACTCGCTCGTCGTGGCTCGTGTTGAATAAATCGTGAGCTTCCTAGGACGCAGCACCAAAGTTCGTTTCACCCATTCGCATATTGGGCTGTTGCTCACTCTGCCGTTTTTGCCCTTTACCGATGGAGTCCCAAGATGAAGAAACTTGTGCTGCTTGGCGCCCTGGCACTGTCCGTGCTGTCCCTGCCAACCTTCGCTGATGAGAAACCCCTGAAGATTGGTATCGAAGCGGCTTACCCTCCGTTCGCTTCTAAAGCTCCGGATGGCAGCATCGTCGGTTTCGACTACGACATCGGCAATGCGCTGTGCGAAGAGATGAAGGTCAAGTGCGTGTGGGTCGAGCAAGAGTTCGACGGTCTGATCCCGGCGCTCAAGGTTCGCAAGATCGACGCGATCCTGTCGTCCATGTCGATCACCGAAGATCGCAAGAAGTCGGTTGATTTCACCAACAAGTACTACAACACCCCGGCTCGTCTGGTGATGAAGGCCGGTACCCAGGTCAGCGACGGTCTGACCGAGCTCAAGGGCAAGAATATCGGCGTGCAGCGTGGTTCGATCCACGAGCGTTTCGCCCGTGAAGTCCTGGCCCCGCTGGGTGCCGAGATCAAGCCATACGGTTCGCAGAACGAGATCTACCTGGACGTGTCCGCTGGTCGTCTCGACGGCACCGTGGCAGACGCTACGCTGTTGGATGACGGCTTCCTCAAGACCGATGCCGGCAAGGGCTTCGCGTTCGTCGGCCCGGCCTTTACCGACGTCAAGTACTTCGGCGACGGCGTCGGCATCGCGGTGCGCAAGGGCGACGCGTTGAAGGACAAGATCAATGGCGCGATCGCGGCCATTCGCGAGAACGGCAAGTACAAGCAAATCCAGGACAAATACTTCGCTTTCGACATCTACGGCAAGTAACGACGTCCCGCCACTCGTGCGAAATGGCGCAAGCAACAGGATCTCTGCGGTTTGCGCCATTTTTTCATCCCACTTTCGAGGACCTGAATCATGTTGAAAGGCTACGGGGCTGTCATCCTCGATGGCGCATGGTTGACGCTTGAGCTCGCCTTGTCGTCCATGGCCCTGGCCATCGTCCTGGGGTTGATCGGCGTTGCGTTGCGCCTCTCTCCGGTGCGCTGGCTGGCGTGGCTGGGCGACCTGTATGCCACGGTCATTCGCGGTATTCCCGATCTGGTGCTGATCCTGCTGATTTTCTACGGCGGCCAGGACTTGCTCAACCGCGTGGCGCCGATGCTCGGCTACGACGATTACATCGACCTGAACCCGCTGGCGGCCGGTATCGGTACGCTGGGGTTCATCTTCGGTGCCTACCTGTCGGAAACCTTCCGCGGTGCCTTCATGGCGATCCCCAAGGGGCAGGCCGAGGCGGGCATGGCGTACGGCATGAACGGGTTCCAGGTGTTTTTCCGGGTGCTGGTGCCGCAGATGATTCGCCTGGCGATCCCGGGCTTCACCAACAACTGGTTGGTGCTGACCAAGGCCACCGCGCTGATTTCGGTGGTGGGCCTGCAAGACATGATGTTCAAGGCCAAGCAGGCGGCAGATGCCACGCGCGAGCCTTTCACCTTCTTCCTCGCAGTGGCGGCGATGTACCTGGTGATCACCAGTGTCTCGTTACTGGCATTGCGTCACCTTGAGAAGCGCTACTCGGTAGGCGTAAGGGCGGCTGATCTATGATCTTCGACTACAACGTCATCTATGAAGCCTTGCCGCTGTATTTCAGTGGCTTGTTGACCACTCTGAAGTTGCTGGCCCTGTCGCTGTTCTTCGGCCTGCTGGCGGCGTTGCCCCTGGGGCTGATGCGGGTGTCCAAGCAGCCGGTCGTCAACATGACGGCCTGGCTCTACACCTACGTGATCCGCGGCACGCCGATGCTGGTGCAACTGTTCCTGATCTACTACGGGCTGGCGCAGTTCGCGATCGTTCGCGAAAGCTTCCTCTGGCCGTGGCTGTCCAGTGCGACCTTCTGTGCGTGCCTGGCGTTCGCCATCAACACCAGCGCCTACACCGCCGAAATCATCGCCGGCAGCCTGCGGGCCACGTCCAATGGTGAGATCGAAGCGGCCAAGGCCATGGGCATGTCGCGCTACAAGCTGTATCGCCGGATCCTGCTGCCATCGGCCTTGCGTCGGGCGCTGCCGCAATACAGCAACGAAGTGATCATGATGTTGCAGACCACTAGCCTTGCATCCATCGTGACCCTGATCGACATCACCGGCGCCGCGCGTACGGTGAATGCGCAGTACTACTTGCCGTTCGAAGCCTACATCACGGCCGGCGTTTTCTACCTGTGCCTGACTTTCATCCTGGTGCGCCTGTTCAAGCTGGCCGAGCGCCGCTGGCTGGGTTACCTGGCCCCGCGCAAGCACTGATAACGCATCGATCCGATCGACTGCTCAACGACTGACGTTTTGTGAGAACCGACCGCATGTACAAGCTTGAAGTCCAAGACCTGCATAAACGCTATGGCAGTCACGAAGTGCTCAAGGGCGTGTCCCTGAAAGCCGCCGCCGGCGATGTGATCAGCATCATCGGCTCCAGTGGCTCCGGCAAGAGTACTTTCCTGCGTTGCATCAACCTGCTTGAGCAACCCCATGCTGGCAAGATCCTGCTCAACAACGAAGAGTTGAAGCTGGTCGCCGGCAAGGACGGCGCGTTGAAGGCTGCAGACCCCAAGCAACTGCAGCGCATGCGTTCGCGGCTGTCGATGGTGTTCCAGCATTTCAACCTGTGGTCCCACATGACCGCGCTGGAAAACATCATGGAAGCGCCGGTGCATGTGCTGGGCGTGACCAAGGCTCAAGCGCGGGAGAAAGCTGAGCACTACCTGAACAAGGTCGGCGTGGCCCATCGCAAGGACGCCTACCCGGGCCACATGTCCGGCGGCGAGCAGCAGCGTGTGGCGATCGCCCGTGCGCTGGCGATGGAGCCGGAGGTGATGCTGTTCGACGAGCCGACCTCGGCCCTCGACCCGGAACTGGTAGGCGATGTGCTCAAGGTGATGCAGGGCCTGGCCCTGGAAGGCCGGACGATGGTGGTGGTGACCCACGAAATGGGCTTTGCCCGTGAAGTGTCGAACCAACTGGTGTTCTTGCACAAGGGCATCGTCGAAGAAAGCGGCAACCCGCGCGAAGTGCTGGTCAATCCGCAATCCGAGCGCTTGCAACAATTTCTTTCGGGCAGCCTCAAGTAATCGCTCCCGTTACGCACCTGATTTGGGTCATGCTGCGCACCGCGCGCCAGATGGTCTAATTTGGTTGCAGCCGCTTTTGGCTTTAACACTGTTTTCGCTTCGGATCGCCCGCCATGACTGCCCATCGAATAGGTTTCCTGATTTGGCCCAGCACTAAAGCCTTGACGCTGGCGCTGGCCGAGGAGGCCTTGCGTGTTGCTCAGCGGGTGCATCCGGATGTGGTCTATGAACTGTCGTTCTTGCAGGCCGAACCACCGGTCGACGGCGCCTGGCAACTGCCGGGCGAGCCCTGGGCTGGCAGGCTCGAAGGCTTGCAGAAGCTTTTCCTGCTGGCCGATGAGCCGCCGGCTGCGCTGGCCTCATCCCTGAGCAGCGCCCTCAAGCAACTGGTGCGTGCCGGTTGTGTGATTGGTGGTTTGTCTGCCGGTGTCTATCCCCTGGCCCAACTGGGTTTGCTCGACGGTTACCGTGCCGCCGTGCATTGGCGCTGGCAGGACGATTTCTCCGAGCGCTTCCCCAAGGTCATCGCCACTAGCCATCTGTTTGACTGGGATCGCGATCGCCTGAGCGCTTGCGGCGGCATGTCGGTGCTCGACCTGTTGCTGGCGGTGCTGGCTCGCGATCACGGCGCGGAACTGGCCGGTGCGGTGTCGGAAGAGTTGGTGGTCGAGCGCATTCGCGAGGGCGGCGAGCGTCAGCGCATCCCGTTGCAGAACCGTCTTGGCTCCAGCCATCCAAAGCTCACCCAGGCAGTGCTGTTGATGGAAGCCAACATCGAGGAGCCGCTGACCACCGACGAGATCGCCCAGCATGTCTGTGTATCCCGTCGACAGTTGGAGCGGATCTTCAAGCAATACCTCAATCGCGTGCCCAGTCAGTATTACCTGGAACTGCGCCTGAACAAGGCCCGGCAGATGCTGATGCAGACCAGCAAATCCATCATCCAGATCGGCCTGTCCTGCGGTTTTTCCTCGGGGCCGCACTTCTCCAGCGCCTACCGCAACTTCTTCGGCGCCACACCGCGGGAAGACCGCAACCAGCGGCGCAGCAGCAGCCCGTTCGAACTGTCGTCGGTGCCGTCCGAGCGGGGCTAGGGCATAAGGCTCCTGGGGTAAGACAACTTCCTGTGGCGAGGGAGCTTGCTCCCGCTGGGCCGCGAAGCGGACCCAAATGGTAACCCCGGTACCTCAGATTGATCGGGGGTTTTTCTGGGGGACGCTGCGCGCCCCAGCGGGAGCAAGCTCCCTCGCCACAGATAACGCCTCTCAAGCTCCAGTTGTGGCTGGCCAGGGAAATATGGATGCAGGTGCCTCAAATCCCTTGGCAACGTTTAAACTGCGCCTTTGCGACGCTATTTGTCGCATTGCCGTAAACCCGCGAAAAACGTGGGTTGGCGCTATAAGAAGTTGTCGCTTGGCGGCAAGGCCGGGCTGAAAACTGTCCTTACAATCCTTACCAAGCCCGCCAGTTCCAGGCGGGTGTTCCTCATCAGGAGACTCCGATGTCCGTTGAGCAAGCCGCGGTACAACGCGCCGATTTCGACCAGGTTATGGTTCCCAACTATGCACCTGCTGCCTTCATCCCTGTGCGTGGTGCCGGTTCCCGCGTATGGGACCAATCCGGTCGTGAGTTGATCGACTTTGCTGGCGGTATTGCAGTCAACGTACTGGGCCACGCCCACCCGGCGCTGGTCGGCGCACTGACCGAACAGGCCAACAAGTTGTGGCACGTGTCCAACGTATTCACCAACGAGCCGGCCCTGCGCCTGGCCCATAAGTTGGTCAACGCAACCTTTGCCGAGCGCGCGTTCTTCTGCAATTCGGGCGCCGAAGCCAACGAGGCCGCCTTCAAGCTGGCCCGTCGTGTCGCGTTCGATCGTTTCGGCAGCGAGAAGTACGAAATCATCGCCGCACTCAATAGCTTCCACGGTCGTACCTTGTTCACCGTCAACGTCGGCGGGCAGTCGAAGTACTCCGACGGCTTCGGTCCTAAAATTACTGGCATCACCCACGTTCCCTACAACGACCTGGCCGCTTTGAAAGCCGCCATTTCGGATAAGACCTGCGCCGTGGTGCTGGAGCCGATCCAGGGCGAGGGCGGGGTGCTGCCGGCCGAGCAGGCCTACCTGCAAGGTGCCCGCGACTTGTGCGATGCCCACGACGCGCTGTTGGTGTTCGACGAAGTGCAGACCGGCATGGGCCGCAGCGGCCACCTGTTCGCCTACATGCATTACGGCGTGGTCCCGGACATCCTCACCAGCGCCAAGAGCCTGGGTGGTGGTTTCCCGATCGCGGCGATGCTCACCACCGAAGCGCTGGCCAAGCACCTAGTGGTCGGCACCCACGGCACCACTTACGGCGGCAACCCGCTGGCCTGCGCGGTGGCCGAAGCGGTGATCGATGTGGTCAATACCCCTGAGGTGCTCGGTGGTGTCAAAACCAAGCACGCCAAGTTCAAGGCGCGCCTGGAGCAGATCGGCGAGAAGTACGGCCTGTTTACCCAGGTGCGCGGTTTGGGCCTGCTGATCGGCTGCGTGCTGAACGACGCCTGGAAAGGCAAGGCCAAGGACATCTTCAACGCCGCCGAACAGGAAGGCCTGATGATCCTGCAAGCCGGCCCGGACGTGATTCGCTTCGCCCCGAGCCTGGTGGTGGAAGACGCCGATATCGATGCCGGCCTGGACCGCTTCGAGCGGGCCGTGGCGAAGTTGACCCAAGCCTAAGGTTGAGTCGGACCCCTTGTGGGGGCGACCTTGCTCCGGGCGGCGATCCGACGATGGCGTCGGACCAGCCAGCATCGATGTTGACTGGCACACCGCTGTCGTCGGATCGCCGCCCGGAGCAAGCTCGCTCCCACAGGAGTCTTGCAGCGGCTGAAAAATCGAAGACCGCCGCAGATGCAATGCGGACTCGCGTGTTCGTTTAGTTTTTTCTGTGTATCGACCCTGATGGTCGAACCGTTTATTTCAAGTTAAGGAGTGACACCATGCTGGTGATGCGCCCCGCGCAAATGGCTGATCTGGGCGAGGTACAGCGTCTGGCTGCGGACAGTCCGATCGGTGTCACTTCCTTGCCGGATGACGTGGAACGCCTGAGCGACAAGATCGCCGCGAGCGAAGCCTCGTTTGCCGCCGAAGTCAGCTTCAACGGTGAAGAAAGCTATTTCTTCGTCCTTGAAGACACCACGACCGGCAAGCTGGTGGGCTGTTCGGCCATCGTCGCTTCGGCCGGTTATTCCGAACCGTTCTACAGCTTTCGCAACGAGACTTTCGTTCACGCCTCCCGTGAGCTGAAGATCCACAACAAGATCCACGTGCTCTCCCAGTGCCACGACCTGACTGGCAACAGCCTGCTGACCAGTTTCTACGTGGTGCCGGAGCTGGTGGGTTCGCCATGGTCGGAACTCAATTCCCGCGGGCGCCTGCTGTTCGTCGCCAGCCACCCGGAACGGTTTGCCGATTCGGTGGTGACCGAGATCGTCGGCTACAGCGATGAGAATGGCGACTCGCCATTCTGGGACGCCATCGGTCGCAACTTCTTCGACCTCAACTACGCCGCCGCCGAGCGCTTGTGCGGGCTGAAAAGTCGCACCTTCCTCGCCGAATTGATGCCCCATTACCCGATCTACGTGCCGCTGTTGCCGGACGCCGCCCAGGAAGCCATGGGCCAGGTCCATCCGCGGGCGCAGATCACCTTCGACATCCTGATGCGCGAGGGTTTCGAGACCGATCACTACATCGACATCTTCGACGGTGGCCCGACCTTGCATGCTCGTGTCTCGGGCATCCGCTCGATCGCCCAGAGCCGCGTGGTGCCGGTCAAGATCGGCGAACCGGTCAAGGGTGCCGGCCGCCAGTACCTGGTGGCCAATGCCCAGTTGCAGGATTACCGCGCCGTGCTGCTCGAGCTCGATTACGCGCCGGGCAAGCCTGTGACGCTGGACATGGAAGCGGCCGAAGCCTTGGGCGTCGGCGAAGGCGCCAGCGTGCGCCTGGTAGCCGTATAACGCTTTACAGCTGAGTTTCGCGGGGGGCGCAAGCGACCCGTTTGAGGAGATAGCATGATCGTTCGTCCCGTACGCAGCAGCGATTTACCCGCTCTGATCGCCCTGGCCCGCAGCACGGGTACCGGCCTGACCACCTTGCCGGCCAACGAAGAGCGCCTGGCCCATCGGGTCGGCTGGGCCGAGAAGACCTTTCGCGGCGAAGCCGGGCGCGGTGACGCGGACTACCTGTTCGTGCTCGAAGACGATGACGGTCGCGTGGTGGGCATTTCCGCCATCGCCGGTGCCGTGGGGTTGCGTGAGCCCTGGTACAACTTCCGGGTCGGCCTGACGGTCAGCGCTTCCCAGGAATTGAACATCTATCGGGAAATCCCGACCTTGTTCCTGGCCAACGACCTGACCGGCAATTCCGAGCTGTGCTCGCTGTTCCTGCATGCCGATTTCCGCAGTGGTCTCAATGGCCGCATGCTGGCCAAGGCGCGGCTGTTGTTCATTGCCGAATTCCCACAGCTGTTCGGCAACAAGATCATCGCCGAGATGCGCGGCATGTCCGACGACAAGGGGCGTTCACCGTTCTGGGAAAGCCTGGGCCGACACTTCTTCAAGATGGAATTCAGCCAGGCCGATTACCTCACCGGCGTGGGCAACAAGGCCTTCATCGCCGAGCTGATGCCCAAGTTCCCGTTGTACACCTGTTTCTTGTCCGAAGATGCCCGGGCCGTGATCGGCCAGGTTCATCCGGACACCGAACCGGCATTGTCGATGCTCAAGAGCGAAGGCTTCAGTTACCAGGGTTACGTCGACATCTTCGACGCCGGCCCGGCGGTGGAGTGCGAAACCGGCAAGATCCGCGCGATTCGTGACAGCCAGGCGCTGGTGCTGGCCATCGGTACGCCGGGTGATGACGCCACGCCGTTCATCATTCATAACCGTAAGCGCGAGGACTGCCGCATCACGGCGGCACCGGCGCGCCTGGCTGCGGGCACCCTGGTGGTCGATCCGCTGACTGCCAAACGTCTTCAACTCAATGCCGGCGATCAGGTGCGTGCCGTCGCGTTGTCTGCTGCTCGGGAGTCGAAATAATGAATTCGCTGTACATCGCAGGAAGTTGGCTGGAAGGCCAAGGTGACGTTTTTGAGTCGTTGAACCCGGTGACCCAGCAGGTGCTGTGGTCGGGCAAGGGCGCCACGGCTGCGCAGGTGGAGTCGGCGGTGCAGGCCGCGCGCCAGGCGTTTCCGGGCTGGGCTCGGCGCACGCTGGATGAGCGGATCCAGGTACTGGAAGCCTTTGCCGCGAGCCTGAAAAGCCATGCTGACGAACTGGCCCAGTGCATCGGTGAAGAAACCGGAAAACCGTTGTGGGAAGCGGCGACCGAAGTCACCACCATGGTCAATAAAATTGCCATTTCGGTGCAGAGCTACCGCGAGCGGACCGGTGAGAAGAGCGGCCCCCTGGGCGACGCCACCGCCGTGCTGCGCCACAAGCCCCATGGCGTGGTGGCGGTGTTCGGCCCCTACAACTTCCCCGGTCACTTGCCCAATGGCCACATCGTGCCAGCGCTGCTGGCCGGCAACAGCGTGCTGTTCAAGCCGAGCGAGCTTACGCCGAAAGTCGCCGAGCTGACGGTCAAGTGCTGGGTCGAGGCTGGTCTGCCGGCGGGCGTACTGAACCTGCTGCAAGGCGCGCGGGAAACCGGTATCGCCCTGGCGGCGAACCCAGGCATCGACGGGTTGTTCTTCACCGGCTCCAGCCGTACCGGCAATCTGTTGCACCAACAGTTTTCCGGACGTCCGGACAAGATCCTCGCGCTGGAAATGGGCGGCAACAACCCGCTGGTGGTGGATGAGGTGGCCGACGTCGATGCTGCGGTCTACACCATTATCCAGTCCGCTTTCATTTCCGCCGGGCAGCGCTGCACCTGTGCGCGCCGCCTGCTGGTGCCGGAAGGGGCCTGGGGCGATGCCTTGCTGGCGCGCCTGGTGGCCGTCAGCTCGACCCTTGAAGTCGGTGCTTTCGACCAGCAACCGGCACCCTTCATGGGGTCGGTGATTTCCCTGGGCGCGGCGAAGGCGCTGATGGACGCGCAGAACCATTTGTTGGGCCTGGGCGCCGTGCCGCTGTTGGCCATGACCCAACCCCAGGCCCAGGCCGCATTGCTGACGCCGGGTATCCTCGACGTGACGGCGGTGGCCGAGCGTCCTGACGAGGAGCTGTTCGGGCCGTTGCTGCAGGTGATTCGCTACACGGATTTCCCAGCGGCGATCGCCGAGGCCAACAATACTCAATATGGCCTGGCCGCCGGTTTGCTGTCGGACTCCGAAGCGCGTTACCAGCAGTTCTGGCTGGAGAGCCGTGCCGGTATCGTCAACTGGAACAAGCAACTGACGGGGGCTGCCAGCAGCGCACCGTTCGGCGGTGTCGGCGCTTCGGGCAACCATCGCGCCAGTGCTTATTACGCGGCTGATTATTGCGCGTACCCGGTGGCTTCCCTGGAAACCCCGAGCCTTGTCATGCCGGCTGCCCTGACCCCCGGCGTGAGAATGGTGTGAACCCCGATCGCGAACAAGCTCGCTCCCACAGGGGGTTGTGCAGTCCTTTGTGGGAGCGAGCTTGCTCGCGATAGCCGCGACGCGGTTGTAATTGATGCCTATAAAAACAGATTCTCGTGGAGCCTCGCTGATGAAATCCTATGAAGTCAACTTTGACGGTCTAGTGGGGCCGACCCATAACTACGGCGGGCTCTCGTACGGCAACGTCGCCTCCCAGAGCAATAGCCAGCAGTCCTCCAACCCCAAGGAAGCGGCGTTGCAGGGCCTGGCGAAAATGAAAGCGCTGATGGACATGGGTTTCCAGCAAGGTGTGCTGGCGCCGCAGGAGCGCCCGGACGTGGCGGCCCTGCGCCGGTTGGGCTTTGCCGGCAGCGATGCCCAGGTCATCCAGCAGGCGGCGAAAGAAGCGATGCCGCTGCTGGTCGCCAGTTGCTCGGCCTCCAGCATGTGGGTGGCCAACGCCGCCACCGTCAGCCCGAGTGCCGACACCGCTGATGGTCGCGTGCATTTCACCGCCGCCAACCTGAATTGCAAATACCACCGCAGCATCGAACATCCGACCACCAGTCGTGTGCTGGGGGCGATGTTCGCCAACCAGCAACACTTCACCCACCACGCCGCGTTGCCAGCGGTGGCGCAGTTCGGCGATGAAGGCGCGGCCAACCACACCCGTTTCTGCCGCGCCTACGGTGAGGCCGGTGTCGAGTTCTTTGTGTTCGGTCGCAGCGCTTTTGACACCCGCTATCCCGCGCCGCAGAAATACCCGGCGCGCCAGACCCTGGAAGCTTCCCAGGCTGTTGCCCGCCTGCACGGGCTGAGGGAGGAGGGCGTGGTGTACGCTCAACAGAACCCATCGGTGATCGACCAGGGTGTGTTCCACAACGACGTGATCGCGGTGGGCAATGGCGAAGTGCTGTTCTATCACGAGGACGCGTTTCTCGAGACCGACAAGATGTTGGCCGAGCTGAGCAGCAAACTCGCCAAAGTCGGTGGGAAATTTCAGTCGGTGTGCGTGCCGCGTTCGGCGGTGACGGTGGATGATGCGGTGCGTTCCTACCTGTTCAATAGCCAGTTGCTGTCGCGTCCCGACGGCTCGATGCTGTTGATCGTGCCGGAAGAGTGCCGTGGCAACGAGCGCGTCTGGCAATACCTGCAAGGCCTGACGGGCGCAGGCGGGGTGATTCGCGAAGTGAAGGTCTTCGACCTCAAGCAAAGCATGCAGAACGGTGGTGGCCCGGCTTGCCTGAGGTTACGCGTGGCCCTCAACGAAACCGAGCTGGCGGCCGTCAACCCAGGGGTTATCATGACCGCGCCGCTGTACGATTCGCTGACCCAATGGGTCGAGCGGCACTACCGCGACCGCATGACCGAAAACGATCTGGCAGACCCCCAGTTGCTGCTCGAATGCCGTGGGGCACTGGATGAACTGACACAAATCCTTAAACTTGGCTCGGTTTATCCTTTCCAGATCAATTGAAAGCGCGCGCGACCTGACTACAGTCAAAGCAGGGCGCGTTGCCTTATCCCCAGACGAGAATGTAAAGACATGAGCGATACCTTGCAGCTGATCCTTGAAGACACCGACGGCACCCAACTGGAAACCTCCTGCACCCGCGTAGCGGTGATGTGGCAAGGCAAGGAGTTGTGGATCCAGCAGGATGGCCGTGGTCAGTTGCTGATCGGCGTCGATGTCGAGGAAGGGGACGAGGAATACGCCAACCTGTTGTTGCGTCCATTGGCGACCAACCTGGTCAGCCTGCAACTGGAAATGGAACCGGCGGACGTCGGCGACGATGACCATGTCCATGGCCCGGATTGCGGCCACGACCATTAAGGAAACCGCGCTATGCTCGCCCTCGGCAAACTGCTTGAACTGACCCTCGCCGGCCGTGAACCGGCGGAGAAGACTCAACTGACTGTCGAAGGCGTACGGATGCGCTGGTTGAGCGAGGGCGCGCTGGAGGTCAAGCCGCCCGAAGCCCGGGATAACGGTCTGGACCTGCTGCTGTCGGCCGGTATCCACGGCAACGAAACCGCGCCGATCGAGCTGCTCGACCGCTTGCTGCACGACATCGCCCGTGGCCATTTGAAGCCGCGGGCGCGCATTCTGTTCCTGTTCGGCAACCCCGAGGCCATACGGCGCGGTGAGCGTTTCGTCGAACAGGACGTCAACCGCCTGTTCAATGGCCGCCATGAGCTGAGCGGCGGTCCTGAGGCGCTACGGGCCTGCGAGCTGGAGCGCCTGGCCGCCAGTTTCTTCAGCCGGCCAGAACGCAGTCGCTTGCATTACGACCTGCACACCGCCATCCGCGGCTCGAAGATCGAGCAGTTCGCCCTCTACCCGTGGAAAGAAGGTCGCCAGCATTCACGCCGTGAACTGGCACGCCTGCGTGCCGGGGGCATGGAGGCGGTGTTGCTGCAGAACAAGCCGTCCATTGTGTTCAGCGCCTACACCTACGACCAGCTCGGTGCCGAGTCCTTCACCCTGGAACTGGGCAAGGCCCGGCCATTCGGACAGAACGACGGGGTCAACGTCAGTCTGCTGGAAACCCGCCTGCAACAGATCATCGAGGGTAACGAGCCGGAGCTGGATGAAGGGCTCGATGGCCTGCAGCTGTTCAGCGTGGCCCGGGAAATCATCAAGCACAGCGACAGTTTCCGCCTGAACCTGCCGGCGGACATCGAGAACTTCTCGGAATTGGGCAAAGGCTACGTGCTGGCCGAAGACATTGCCCAGACCCGCTGGGTGATCGAAGAAGAGGGCGCCCGGATCATCTTTCCGAACCCCAAGGTCAAGAATGGCTTGCGGGCTGGCATCCTGATTGTGCCGGCGACCGACGAAAACCTGATCTAAAACCCGCGGAACTATTGTGGGAGCGAGCTTGCTCGCGATAGCAATGTATCAGTCAACATCGATGCAGGCTGAACCACCGCTATCGCGAGCAAGCTCGCTCCCACAGGTTTTTAGCGGCCTTTAGCTCGCTACCGCTCGCTGCTCACTACGGCGCAACGCCCGGGTCTTGTGCAACGTATCGGCGCAGGTCTTCGCCGCTTCCTGGCCCTTGTGCACGAAATGCTCGAAGAAGAACTTCTGATGTTCTTCCCCGGCATGGAAGTGATGCGGCGTGAGCACGACCGAGAACACCGGCACTTCGGTTTCCAGCTGGACCTGCATCAGGCCGCTGATCACCGATTGGGCGACGAATTCGTGACGGTAGATGCCACCGTCCACCACCAGGCCGGCGGCGACGATGCCGGCGTAGCGGCCTGACTTGGCCAGCAGCTTGGCGTGCAGCGGAATCTCGAAGGCGCCACCGACTTCGAAGAAGTCGATATCGCTTTCCTGGTAACCCTGGATGATCATTTCGGCGACGAAGCCTTTACGGCTCTGGTCGACGATTTCCTTGTGCCAGCAGGCCTGGATGAACGCGACGCGCTCGCCCGGATGACTTTTGCTTTTGCTGTCGATTGCAGTGGGTTGCATGTTCTGGTTCCTGTTTGTGTGAAAAACAGGGCGTCATGAATCGAAGGGGATTCGAGGGTACGCCGCGCACGGACAGTCGCAGTCGGCCCTTGGGTATCAATCCCGTTCTCTCTTCATCCGGACTATGACCGTCGGCCCCGGAATCACACCGGGTCTGCTGACCTTGTCGCTACACCTCAAAAAGCGGTGCACCACCAAGCGCTCGCGGGCTATGCACGTTGCGTGCAATTACCGCCGGTGGGGAATTACACCCCGCCCTGAGAACGTTTTTGCCGCCATGGTTTGGGGCGGCTGGGGATTTTTAACACATATTTCAGCGCAACGCATGACCTGGATGTCCCGAGAACACTGTGGCGAGGGAGCTTGCTCCCGCTGGGCTGCGAAGCGGCCCCAAGATTTTGCGGCTGCTTCGCACCCGAGCGGGAGCAAGCTCCCTCGCCACGGAATATTCCTCCAGTCGGTCTTGATTAATCGTCGCCATGCCCGCAGTAATTGCCCTTCGAAAGGGATTTCCCTCCACTTGAGCCCGAGGCCAGATTCATGAGTGTTATCGATCTTCGTAGCGACACGGTCACCCAACCCAGCGCCGGCATGCTGGATGCCATGGCCAGCGCGCCTACTGGTGACGATGTGTACGGGGAAGACCCGACCGTCAATCGCCTCGAAGCCGAACTGGCCGCACGCCTGGGGTTTGCCGCAGCGTTGTTCGTGCCCACGGGGACCATGAGCAACCTGTTGGGGTTGATGGCCCACTGCGAGCGCGGCGACGAATACATCGTCGGCCAGCAGGCCCACACCTACAAATACGAAGGTGGCGGGGCGGCGGTGCTGGGTTCGATCCAGCCTCAGCCCCTCGAGGTGCAGGCGGACGGTTCCCTGGACTTGGCGCAAGTGGCCGCGGCGATCAAGCCCGATGACTTCCACTTTGCCCGCACCCGCCTGCTGGCCCTGGAAAACACCATGCAGGGCAAGGTGCTGCCACTGGAATACCTGGCCCGGGCCCGGCGTTTCACCCAGGAACATGGCCTGGCCCTGCATTTGGACGGGGCGCGGCTGTACAACGCCGCGGTCAAGCTGAATGTCGACGCCCGGCAGATCACGCAGCATTTCGATTCGGTGTCGGTGTGCTTGTCCAAGGGCCTCGGCGCGCCGGTGGGCTCGGTCCTGTGCGGCAGCGTCGAGCTGATCGGCAAGGCCCGTCGGCTGCGCAAGATGGTTGGCGGCGGCATGCGCCAGGCCGGGATTCTCGCGGCGGCGGGGCTGTACGCCCTGGAACATCAGGTCCAGCGCCTGGCCGATGACCACGCCAATGCCCAGCGGCTCGCCGAGGGCTTGCGAGCGGCGGGTTACGAGGTCGAGCCGGTGCAGACCAACATGGTCTACGTGCAAATGGGCGAGCGGGCCGAGGCGATCAAGGCATTTGCCGATGAACGGGGCGTCAAGCTCAGCGCTGCGCCACGCCTGCGAATGGTGACGCACATGGACGTGAGCGCGGCGCAAATCGACCAGGTGGTCGCCACTTTCGTCGAATTTTCCCGCCACTGACCCGTCAACCGGGCCAATTGACAGTTTCTATCGCATAAACACGCTGTACCCCACGCGCAGGGCCGATATAATGCGGCCCTTTGCCGTTGCTTCGTCTGTTGACGTTTTGCACAGGCCTTTGGCCGCAGCCTCCGTGGAAGAACCTAATGAAAAGCGCAGAAATCCGTGAAGCCTTCCTTCGCTTCTTCGAAGAGCAAGGCCACACCCGAGTAGCCTCCAGCTCTTTGATTCCGGGCAACGACCCGACCCTGCTGTTCACCAACGCGGGGATGAACCAGTTCAAGGACTGCTTCCTGGGCCAGGAAAAACGTGCCTACACCCGTGCGGTGAGCAGCCAGAAGTGCGTGCGTGCCGGCGGCAAGCACAACGACCTGGAAAACGTCGGTTATACCGCTCGTCACCACACCTTCTTCGAAATGCTGGGTAACTTTAGCTTCGGTGACTATTTCAAGCGCGACGCCATCACCTTCGCCTGGACCTTCCTGACCTCCGACAAGTGGCTGAACCTGCCCAAGGAGAAGCTCTGGGTCACGGTCTACGCCACCGATGACGAAGCCTATGACATCTGGACCAAACAGGTCGGTGTCCCGGCCGAGCGCATGGTGCGTATCGGCGACAACAAAGGTGCGCCTTACGCCTCCGATAACTTCTGGACCATGGGCGACACCGGCCCGTGCGGTCCGTGCACCGAGATTTTCTACGATCACGGCGCCGACATCTGGGGCGGCCCACCCGGCTCGCCGGAAGAAGACGGCGACCGCTACATCGAGATCTGGAACAACGTGTTCATGCAGTTCAACCGCACCGCCGATGGCGTGTTGCATCCGCTGCCAGCGCCGTCGGTCGACACCGGCATGGGCCTGGAGCGGATCAGTGCGGTGCTGCAGCACGTTCACTCCAACTACGAAATCGACCTGTTCCAGAGCTTGCTGAGCGCGTCGGCCCAGGCTATCGGTTGCACCAATGACAACCAGGCCTCGCTCAAAGTGGTCGCCGACCACATCCGTTCCTGCGGCTTCCTGATTGCCGACGGTGTGCTGCCTTCCAACGAAGGTCGTGGCTATGTGCTGCGCCGGATCATCCGCCGCGCCTGCCGTCACGGCAACAAGCTGGGCGCCAAGGGCAGCTTCTTCTATCAGATCGTTGCGGCATTGGCGGCCGAGATGGGCGACGCTTTCCCGGAACTCAAGTCCCAGCAAGCGCATATCGAGCGCGTGCTCAAGGCTGAAGAAGAGCAATTCGCCAAGACCCTGGAGCAAGGCCTGAAGATCCTCGAGCAGGACCTGGCCGAGCTCAAGGGCAACGTGGTCCCGGGCGACGTGGTGTTCAAGCTGTACGACACCTATGGCTTCCCGATGGACCTGACCGGCGACATCGCCCGCGAACGCAACCTGACCCTCGACGAGGAAGGTTTCGAGCGCGAGATGGAAGCCCAGCGGGTGCGCGCGCGTTCCGCCAGCTCCTTTGGCATGGACTACAACAGCCTGGTCAAGGTAGACGTGGCCACCGAGTTCACCGGTTATGCGGGCACCACCGGCTCGGCCAAGATCGTCGCCATCTATAAGGATGGGCAATCGGTCGACATCCTGAGCGAAGGCCAGGAAGGCGTGATCGTGCTGGACAAGACTCCGTTCTACGCCGAATCCGGCGGCCAGATCGGCGACAGCGGTTACCTGCAGGCCGGCAGCTCGCGTTTCGACGTGCGTGACACCACCAAGACCGGCGGTGCGTTCCTGCACCACGGCGTGCTGGCGTCGGGCAGCCTGATGATCGCCGCCCCGGTGGCCGCCCATGTCGACGCCGACGTTCGGCATGCCACGTCGCTGAATCACTCCGCTACGCACTTGCTGCACGCGGCGTTGCGCCAGGTGCTGGGCGAGCATGTCCAGCAGAAGGGTTCGTTGGTGGACAGTCAGCGCCTGCGCTTTGACTTCAGCCATTTCGAGGCCATCAAGCCTGAGCAGCTCAAGGCGCTGGAAGAAATCGTCAACGCCGAGATTCGCAAGAACTCCCCGGTGGAAACCGAAGAAACCGACATCGAGACCGCCAAGCGCAAGGGCGCGATGGCGTTGTTCGGCGAGAAGTACGGCGACAGCGTGCGCGTACTGAGCATGGGCGATTTCTCCGTTGAACTGTGCGGCGGTATCCACGCCAACCGCACCGGCGACATCGGCCTGATGAAAATCATCAGCGAAGGTGGCGTGGCATCCGGTGTGCGCCGGATCGAAGCGGTCACCGGCGCCGCAGCCCTGGCGTACCTCAACGCGGCTGAAGAACAACTCAAGGAAGCGGCAACCCTGATCAAGGGCAGCCGCGACAACCTGATCGACAAGCTGTCGGCTGTGCTGGAGCGCAACCGCCTGCTGGAAAAGCAACTCGAGCAGTTGCAGGCCAAGGCCG
Organism: Pseudomonas sp. NFACC51; assembly: GCF_900103575.1. Lineage (NCBI taxonomy): Bacteria > Pseudomonadati > Pseudomonadota > Gammaproteobacteria > Pseudomonadales > Pseudomonadaceae > Pseudomonas > Pseudomonas sp. NFACC51. The sequence continues at coordinate 364,607 of NZ_FMXH01000004.1, forward strand.
CCAGCGCCGCGGGCGACGATCTGTCGGCCCAGGCCGTGGACGTCAAGGGCGTGAAGGTGCTGGCCGTGCGTCTGGACGGCCAGGATGGCAAGGCACTGCTGGCGCTGGTCGATCAACTGAAAAACAAACTCGGCCGCGCAGTGATCCTGCTCGGCAGTGTCCATGAGGAAAAGGTCGTTCTCGTCGCAGGCGTGACCAAAGACCTGACTGGCCAACTCAAAGCCGGTGATTTGATGAAGCAAGCCGCTGCGGCAGTGGGCGGCAAGGGCGGTGGTCGTCCGGACATGGCGCAAGGCGGTGGTACCGACGTCGGCGCCCTGGACGCGGCACTGGCCCAGACCGTTGCATTCGTAGAGCAGGGTATTTAAGGCAGCGTCGTGGGCTCGTGGTCTAGTGACGAGCCCGGCCGCTGTTTGAGTGATTTATTGGGCGCCCTTCATGGGCAGAGGCGGCTTTGAAATGGCTTTGATCGTACAGAAATTTGGAGGCACCTCGGTCGGCACTGTCGAGAGAATCGAACAAGTCGCCGACAAGGTTAAGAAATTCCGTGAAGCGGGCGATGACCTGGTGGTTGTGCTGTCGGCAATGAGCGGCGAGACCAACCGTCTGATCGATCTGGCCAAGCAAATCAGCGGCGACCAGCAACCGGTTCCCCGTGAGCTGGACGTGATCGTTTCCACTGGCGAGCAGGTGACCATCGCCTTGCTGGCCATGGCGCTGATCAAGCGTGGCGTGCCAGCGGTGTCCTACACCGGCAACCAGGTGCGTATCCTGACGGACAGCGCGCACAACAAAGCGCGTATCCTGCAGATCGACGACCAGAAGATTCGCGGCGACCTGAAGGCTGGCCGTGTCGTGGTTGTCGCCGGTTTCCAGGGCGTGGACGAGCAGGGCAATATCACCACCCTCGGCCGTGGCGGTTCCGACACCACCGGGGTTGCGCTGGCAGCGGCCCTCAAGGCTGACGAATGCCAGATCTACACCGATGTGGACGGTGTCTACACCACTGACCCACGGGTGGTGCCTGTGGCCCAGCGGCTGGACAAGATCACGTTCGAAGAAATGCTGGAAATGGCCAGCCTCGGTTCGAAGGTGTTGCAGATCCGGGCGGTCGAATTCGCAGGCAAGTACAACGTTCCGCTGCGCGTTCTGCACAGCTTCAAAGAGGGTCCGGGCACCCTCATTACTATTGATGAAGAGGAATCCATGGAACAGCCGATCATTTCCGGCATCGCTTTCAACCGCGATGAGGCCAAGCTGACCATCCGTGGCGTGCCAGACACCCCCGGCGTGGCGTTCAAGATTCTCGGCCCGATCAGTGCCGCGAACATCGAAGTCGACATGATCGTGCAGAACGTCTCGCACGATAACACCACTGACTTCACCTTCACCGTGCACCGCAACGACTACCAGTCTGCCGAAGCGATCCTGAAAAAGACCGCTGGCGAGATCGGTGCCCGGGAAGTGGTGGGTGATACCAAGATCGCCAAGGTCTCGATCGTCGGTGTCGGCATGCGTTCCCACGCAGGCGTGGCCAGCCGCATGTTCGAATCCCTGGCCAAGGAAAGCATCAACATCCAGATGATCTCTACCTCGGAAATCAAGGTTTCCGTGGTGATCGAAGAGAAGTACCTGGAACTGGCCGTGCGCGCCCTGCACACGGCTTTCGAACTCGACGCTGCTGCCCAGCCGGGCGAGTAAAAAGCGTTGTCTGGAGGGCGCGGCTGGACCGCGCCCTCTGTTTTTCTGAATGGCGCGTCCCAAAACTGTTCTTTTGCCCGCGCTGGTCAATACTAGGCCTGTAGGCTTCGACCGTTTCGGTTGTAGGTCCAATGCCTTTTTTTTGCAGACTGTTGTCCCTTAAGTGAATTGCGTGAGGAGAAAGGTATGCTGATTCTGACCCGTCGGTGTGCAGAAAGCCTGATTATTGGCGATGGCGAAATCACCGTGACCGTGCTCGGCGTCAAAGGAAACCAAGTGCGTATCGGCGTCAATGCCCCGAAAGAGGTTGCTGTACACCGCGAGGAAATTTACCTGCGTATCAAGAAAGAGAAGGACGACGAACCAAGCCATTAATTTTTATCGATTTTTATGTTTGCAAACGGGGATGAAGGTGGTTAATATACGCCCCGTGTTGCGGAGAGCTGGCCGAGTGGCCGAAGGCGCTCCCCTGCTAAGGGAGTACACCTCAAAAGGGTGTCGGGGGTTCGAATCCCCCGTTCTCCGCCATTATTCGTTTAGTGCGTCAAAACCTGGCTTGCTCAGTAAGTGATTGAAATTACTGAAAAAAGCGCTTTACAAAAGGAATTGACGACCTATAATGCGCGGCAACAAATGCACTCGTAGCTCAGCTGGATAGAGTACTCGGCTACGAACCGAGCGGTCACAGGTTCGAATCCTGTCGAGTGCACCATTTAAGAGTTGTTTGCAGCAATGCAAATAACTTGGCTTCAACCAGTTGTGATCTGGTATAAAACCACAACTTGCACTCGTAGCTCAGCTGGATAGAGTACTCGGCTACGAACCGAGCGGTCACAGGTTCGAATCCTGTCGAGTGCACCAAACACCAAAAAGCCCGCGTTTAACGCGGGCTTTTTGCTGTCTACGATTTGCCTTTCACGCATCCCCTCTCATCGAACACGACCTCTGCGCTGCGGCCTTTCTTCGCCTTGTAGGTATAGCGCGTGCTCGAATTCCGAACTTTGATCGAGTCTGGCTTGCCCAGGGCGCTCTCGACGTCCTGCTGGCTCATGCCGGCGATGATGCGTCGGCCCAGGATGGCGTCGCGGCGTCGCCTGGCGTCGATGAGGTTCCCGCAGCGGTCCTGGAACTGGCCAATCACGGTCGGTTCCTTGCGCGTGGTTTTGTTGCTGGATGTTTGTCCGCGCTCCGCTTCAGGCAGCATCGCCTCGGTCGTCGGTTTGATTGTCGGTTCGATCGAACCTGGGCGATACGGATGGATCTGTTGTAGTGACAGAGCTTCTCCCGGGCCGCAGCTCAGGGTGGTGAATGTCACGTGCCCTGCGATGTTTTCGCAGCGATGCACGGTCTGCCCGGCAGCCCATAAAGGCAAGCAGGCGAGCAGGAACAGGCAGTGGTTGAGGTGCATCCGGTCCTCCTCCTTGACGGTGCAGAAGAGAAGAGTAGTCGCCGCATTTCTGCCGCGGCGTGTGTTTTCTTTTCCGGATAAGTCGTCGTAAAGGAACAGGTTCAGCCTGTGTTCAGGTTTGTCTCGCAAGCGCTTGTTCTTGCCATGATTTTTTAGCGTTTTAAAGCGTCAAGCGGTGTATGATTGCGCCCGTCAGCCCCGCCGGGGCTTTGGAATATATCCATGGACTTACCCAGTAGTTACTCAATATTAAGTTTTGCCAATCATGAATTAACTGATTGATGCTTCCGGCGTGCTCCACTGCTGGGAGTGGAGTTCGCCTATGACCCAAGTAGAAGTAAAAAAAACGCAGGAAAGCCTTCAGGATCGTCTCGCTCAAGTCGTTGAGCTGCTGCAGCGCCAGCGGGTCGTCGAAGACCTGACGCATCGCCAGGAAGGCCCGCATCATGACCGGGTCGAGAACCTGGTCCACCGGCAGAATCTCGTCGAGCTGCAACGCAAGCTCGATGACCTGCACTCCGCCGACGTTGCCTACATTCTTGAAGCCTTGCCACTGGAAGAGCGTCTGACGGTCTGGCAGTTGGTCAAGGCTGATCGCGACGGTGACATCCTGCTCGAAGTGTCGGACTCGGTTCGGGAAACCCTGATCGCCGACATGGATGATCACGAGTTGCTGGCGGCGGCCAAGGAAATGGACGCCGACGAACTCGCCGACCTTGCGCCCGAACTGCCGCGGGACGTTGTCCACGAACTGATGGAAGCCCTCGATGGCCAGCAGCGCGAGCGTGTGCGCTCGGCGTTGTCCTATGACGAGGAGCAGGTCGGTGCGCTGATGGACTTCGAGATGGTGACGATCCGCGAGGATGTCAGCCTTGAAGTGGTCTTGCGCTACCTGCGTCGCCTCAAGGAACTGCCGGGGCATACTGACAAACTGTTTGTGGTCGACTACGACGGCGTGCTCAAGGGCGTGCTGCCCATCAAGCGTTTGCTCGTCAACGACCCGGAAAAGCAGGTGGCCGAGGTCATGGCCAGCGATCCGGTGAGTTTCCATCCGGACGAAGACGCCTACGATGCGGCCCAGGCGTTCGAACGTTATGACTTGATTTCTGCACCGGTGGTCGACAAGAACGGCAAGCTGATCGGCCGTCTGACCATCGATGAAATGGTCGACTTGATTCGTGAGGAAAGCGAAAGCGAAGTCCTCAACATGGCCGGTCTGCGCGAAGAAGAAGACATCTTCGCCTCGGTCTGGAAGTCCCTGCGTAACCGCTGGGCCTGGCTGGCGATCAACCTGATCACGGCGTTTGTCGCTTCCCGGGTCATCGGCCTGTTCGAAGGCTCCATCGAGAAACTGGTGGCGCTCGCGGCGCTGATGCCTATTGTCGCCGGTATCGGTGGCAACTCCGGTAACCAGACCATCACCATGATCGTCCGTGCCATGGCACTGGACCAGGTCAGCACCGGCAATACCTCGCGATTGATGCGCAAGGAACTCGCGGTTTCCTTGATCAACGGCGTGATTTGGGGGGGAGTGATTGGTGTGGTGGCTTACCTGCTTTATGGCAGTTGGTCGCTGGGGGTGGTCATGACGGCCGCAATGACGCTCAACCTGCTGCTGGCGGCATTGATGGGGGTCTTGATCCCCATGACCCTGGCCCGCATGGGGCGCGATCCTGCCATGGGTGCCAGTGTCATGATTACCGCGGTGACCGACAGCGGCGGGTTCTTCATTTTCCTGGGGTTGGCGACGATTTTCCTGCTCTGAGTCGCTCATCGAAAAAACCGCCTGTTTGGCGTAATACTGTCCACATAGAAAAAACGGCGCTTCCTTCAGAAATGGGAGGCGCCGTTTTTTTTGCGTTTCTTTTGGTTTGCGGGGCGTCAAGAACCAAAGACACGAGCAGCAGGCAGGTCCAGCCCCTATGCAACTGCAGCACCGCTATCGCGAGCACATTGACACATCGCCTTCGCGAGTCTGTTTGGCGGTTTTTTCATCACGCAAAATCCCCTGCGCATCACTGCATCAACGCCAGTCGTGCAGCCAGTAGCACAAAGGCTGCCGAGAATAGCCGGCGTATCCACTGCAACACGGATGGACGCTCCAGAACATGGCGGCGCATCGATGCGCAGAGCACGCCATAGATGACGAAGACGACAAAGGTGATCGCCATGAAGATGAAGCTCAGTTGCAACATGCGCCACATGGCATCCGTTTCTCCTGGCGCGAGAAATTGCGGTAGAAAGGCCAGGAAAAAAATCGACAGTTTTGGATTCAGCAGATTGACCAAGATGCCCGAAAAAATCACCGCGCCGTTCGAACGTGGGGTCTTGTGCGGATCAATATGCAATGCCCCATGGCTCTGGAGCGTGCTCCATGCCATCCACAGCAGGTAAGCGACGCCAAGGTACTTGATGATCTCGAAGGCCAGTGGGCTTGTGTGCAGCAGTGCAGCGAGGCCCGTGATGGCTGCCAGCATGTGCGGCACGATCCCCAGGGTACAACTCAATGCCGCTATCACGCTTGCGCGCCAGCCCCGGGCCAGGCCGGCTGCCACTGTATAGACCACGCCAGTGCCAGGCGAGGCCGCCACGATCAGGGAAGTGATAAAAAATTCGAGGTTCATGCGACGCCGACCTTGGCAGTTGTGAAGTCTCCAGCCTGCCTGCTGTGAGGAGGGGCGTCTTGAACGAAATTGCAGGTTGCTACGGGTGTCCTTGGCGGGCGTACATGCCCGGTGAGAATCCAAAGCTGCGCACGAAGCATCGAGTCATATGGCTCTGATCGGCGAAACCGCTGGCCAGGGACGCATCGGCCAGCGGCATGCCTGCAGCGATCAGTTGTCGTGCTCGGTGGATGCGTCGTTGCAGCAGATAGGCGTGGGGTGTCAAACCGGTCAGGCGGGTGAAGGCGCGTACCAATTGAAAGCGGCTTAAATCGGCCTCCCTGGCGAGCAGGGCAAGCGACATGGACGACTGCGGATCGTCGTCGATCAAGGCTTTTGCACGGTTTGCCGCGACCTTCGGCAAACACGATATCGGCATGGAGCGATCCAGCAAATGTTCGAGCAAAAGCACGAGCGTTTCTTCGATCTTCAGGTGAGCGCCAAATTCCTCGGCTTGCGCGAGGGCTTGATACAACGTGCGGAACAACTCTGCCGCACGGGGGCTTTGCAGCACCGGATAAGCGAATTCCTGGGCACAGATGCCTCCATCGTTCTGCATATCCTTGAATGCCTGCGCAATCAGCAGCGGGTCGAAATACAGCATCTGCCAACGACGCGTTCCGTTTCCGATGGGCGCGCCGTCATGCACTTCGGCGGGGTTGACCGATATAAGGTCGCCAGCCGTCGCTTCTACCTGGCCTCGGCCGCTGGCTGAACGTTGCGCCCCGCGCACAAGCAAGCCAATGCCAAAATGTTCGTGCATATGCCGGACGAACGTTCGATCTGAATCGGCCTCGACGATTTCCACGCCCAGTCCTGGAATTCTTTGGATCTTGAATGCGTGACCTGTCATGCAGGCCTCCATGCCCGTACTTTTTAGAGGATCAATTTAGCATCACTGCCATGGATCAGCAGTGGCGTTGGTTCGATGGCTCTATGAGTGCTTGAAAAGCAGGCTGAGGCCAAACGCCAGGCAAAAAAAAGCCAGCACGAGGCTGGCTTGAGTATTTTTGGGCTATCAGGTCGCGTCTGCGGCCATTTCTGCGTCATGGGCAATCAGCGAAACGAGGGCGTTCTGCTGGCGATGGGAGAGTTGTCGGAAGCGTTGAAGCAGTTCGCGCTCATGCAATGATAGCTCTGGACTGTCCAGGCGCATGCTCAACTCTTCACCCAACGCGCCTTCCTGAATAAGGCTTTGCTCAAGACGCGCGATGATTTCAGAGTTCATGCTGCGGTGATGATTGCGAGCCACTTCGGCAATGCGTTCCCGCATTCCGTCTGGCAGACGTACGACGAACTTGTCAGCCGTACGGCTGGAATAAATTGCCTGTTTCAATGGGCGCATATATTTAACCGGTTAGTTCAGGGGAGCGGTTCTCGGGATTGGCCGCAGGATGTCGATAGGACAAGCTCCATTGCCAAATGTTCAACCTGAATTGTTAAGAGGCCCGCATCATGCCTCAAAATTGCCAGATCATTGGCGCCAATTCTGTGACAAATTCTGATCGGGGTAAAGGCGTTCTGCCAGTATCCTTCATCAAAAAATGCGGACTGGTTGGTAAAAAACAACAGGTTCGCATTTGTGACCGTCGAATTGTGTCTATGTGCCATACCGTCTGGCGGATAACGGAAATGGACAAAAACCTGTGCCATCCCTGTCTTGTACAGGATAGTGGCAAATGGCCGATTTACTAGGATGAGCGAGCCAGGACAGATGAATGGCGGCCCGCGCTCGGCGTCCAGAATCTGCCAGCCTTACAGGGGAGTACTATTTGCCTACACTTAAAAAGCCATGGGCGACATGACAAACGCAGGGCAGGTCGTTAACATGCACGCCGTCCTGCGCACCGCATCTCTTGTGGTCGACTCGTGTCTCAGTAGCTCAATTGGATAGAGCATCCCCCTCCTAAGGGGAAGGTTGGCAGTTCGAACCTGCCCTGGGACACCATATTAATCAAAGATTTAGCGAATTTTTTGCCCGGCTCTCGTTTTTTTTTCCTGGTCCCCACTTCTTAATGCATTCTTTGTGGCGAGGGAGCTTGCTCCCGCTCGGTTGCGCAGCAGCCGTCAAAAAACGGGTCCGCTGCGCGGCCCAGCGGGAGCAAGCTTTCTCGCCACGGTCTGATTTTCTGCACTCGGTTTTCCCTACAGCTTCCCCTTAACGGAACGCCATTTCCTGCCGATAACCCGATGAGCCCGGTTGTCTCCTGCGTTTTGGCTCGCAATGTGCGTCACGACACAGCCAGGCCAAGCGATTGCTGAAATCCCTTGAACGTTGCTGGCTGGTGGCTATCATCTGCGCGCCTCGGGCTTGTGACACGGCGTTTCGTTGTTATGCCATTGGGTTATTTTTTTACTTGCCTGGACATCCTCGATGCTGGCGTACCACCAAAAAAGTTTTCTGATCGTCGATGATTTCTCGGATTTCCGCAGTTCGATCCGGTCCATGCTGCGTGAGCTGGGCGTCAAGGACGTGGACACCGCCGACACCGGTGAAGTGGCGCTGCGCATGTGCTCGCAGAAGCGTTATGACTTCATCTTGCAGGACTATCACCTGGGCGACGGGCGCAAGAATGGCCAGCAGGTGCTGGAAGACCTGATGGTCGAGAAGCTGATCAGCCATGAAAGTGTGTTTCTCATGGTGACCGCCGAGACCAGCCAGGCGATGGTGCTCAGTGCCTTGGAGCATGAGCCCGATGCGTACCTGACCAAACCGTTCAACCGCTCCGGCCTGGCCCAGCGGCTGGAGCGGCTCGAGCAGCGCAAGACCCTGCTCAAGCCGATCCTGCAAGCCCTCGATCGTGGCAAGCCGATGGACGTGCTCAATGCCTGCATCGCGTTGTGCAAGCAGGACCCGCGCTACGGGCCGTTGTGCCTGCGTTATCGGGCCGATGCGTTGCGCGACCTGAATCAGAACGAGGCCCTGGAGCGTCTGTACAACTCCATCCTCGCGGATCGCCCGTTGCCGTGGGCCTACGCGGGGCTGGGCAAGTTGATGTTCAAGCGCGGCCAGGTGGGGCAGGCCAAGGCCGTTTATGAAAAGGCCCTGAAAGTCTTTCCAATGATGCCGGCGTTGTACGATGGCATGGCCGAAGTGTTGATGGCCGAAGGTGACACCAAGCAGGCGCAGCATGTGCTGGAAGAGGCGGTGCGCCTGTCGCCGCTGGCGGTGCGCCGTCAGTCGTTGCTGGGCAAGTTGGCGATGACCAACGAAGACTACGACACGGCTTCCCGGGCTTATCGCCAGGCGGTCGGGCAGGGCGCGCAGTCGCGCTTCAAGGATCCGGAAAGCAACCTCGGCCTGGCCCATGCGCTGATCAGCAAGGGCAGCGAAAAAGGCCTCGATACCCGCACCCGGCTGGAGATCAACACCACGCTCAGTGCCGTGGCGAAGGAGAACCTCAACGACCCGGGGTTGCAGGTCCGGGCGCGGCTGATGAAGGCCACCAGCCTGTTGCTCAACGATGCCGAAACCGCCGAGAAGCTCACCGAACAGGCTTTGCAGCGCCTCGATGGCATGGAGCAATTCATGAGCGCCGAGGCCGCGTTGCTGGTGGCCAAGCAGTTACAAATGCTTGGCCAGGCCAGCGCCGGCGAGTCGATGCTCAAGAACTGCGCGGAAATCTACGGTGATGACCCGACGGTGATGCAAGGCATCGCCAAGCTGACCGACGATCCGAACATTCTCAATCAAGGCAATGCCGCCGCCGAGCTGAACCGCGAAGGCGTGCGGGTCTACAAGACCGGCGCGTTGCCGGAGGCGCGGGAGCTGTTCCGCCGCGCCCTGAAGATGCAACCGAAGAACATCAGTATTGCCCTGAACATGGCGCAATCGCTGCTGCATGGCACCGACACCAGCGTGGAGTCGGAACTGCTGCAGGAGTGTCGCGCCTGCCTGAAACTGGTGGGCATGATGCCCGACACCGATGCGCGTTTTGCGCGCTATCAAAAACTGCGAAGCAAGGCATTTGGCGATGAATGACAGCGAACAGGTCCTCGATTTTTCCACGGTGATCGCATCGACCGTGCACGACATGAAGAACTCCCTGACCTTGCTCATGCAGACGCATACGCAATGGCTCGAGCGCTTGCCCGACGCCGAGCGCCAGACCTCGGAGCAAGGCGTCATCGAGTTCGAATTCGCCCATCTCAATGGTTTGCTGGTGCAACTGCTGGGGCTGTACAAGCTCGGTGTCAACCAGTTGCCGCTGCACCCGGCCTACCATGAGCTGGATGACTTCATCGAGGCGCAACTGGCCGGCCATCAGGACGTGTTCCGCAGTCGCGGGATCATGGTCACCTATGAAGTCGATCCGCTCAGCCCCTTGGGTTTTTTCGACCGTGAACTGATTGCTTCGGTGCTCGACAATTGCATCAATAATGCCATTCGCCATGCGCGCCAGGCGCTGCTGATCAGTGTGAGCGACGAGGCTGGGCAACTGGTGCTGACCCTCAATGACGACGGCGAAGGTTACCCGCCTGAGATGATCGAGCGTCAGGCCGAGTACGTGCAAGGCATCAACCACAGCAGCGGCAGCACCGGGCTGGGTCTGTACTTCGCCGCGCGGATCGCCAGGCTGCACCAGCGCGGCGGCGTGAGCGGGCGTACCGAGATTGCCAATGGCGGTGTGTTGGGTGGTGGGGTGTTCCGGCTTTACCTGCCCTGAGCGTGCGCTTTTTAAAAAACAGCACAAATCCTCTGTGGGAGCGAGCTTGCTCGCGATAGCGGTGTATCAGTCAGCTCAATATTGACTGAGCCGATGCCATCGCGACCAAGCTCGCTCCCACACGCGTATTGCGTAAATTTTAATTGCCTCCGGGTGCTTGATATTCCGAACAGCCGAAGCCTATTTTGTACGGGTTGCCGTTCGCGGCTCGCACATAACAAGGATTGCGTCATGACGACCGATGGCCAGCGTTCACTCGCGCAGCGACTGACGGGCATTGATGAGATTGAATGTGTCACGCCGGATTTGAATGGCGTGCCGCGGGGCAAGGTAATGACCGCTGAGGGTTTCCTCGAAGGCCGGCGGTTGCAGTTGGCGCGGGGCGTGCTGCTGCAATGCATCATGGGCGGTTATCCGCCGTCGCGTTTCTACGGCAGCGACGACGGCGACCTGGCGCTGGTGGCCGATCCGAAACAGATTCATCGCCTGCCTTGGAGCCAGCAGCCCCGTGCCCTGGCGATCTGCGATGCCGACGAGTTGACCGGTGAAAGCTCCCGGCTCTCGACGCGCGGCCAGCTCAAGGCCGTTGTCGCGCGCTATGCCGCCCTTGGCCTGGCGCCGGTGGTGGCGACCGAACTGGAATTCTTCGTGTTCGCCCCCCACCCGGACCCGACCCAGCCGTTCCAGCCGCCGATGGGCCTGGATGGGCGTCGCGAAGACGGCCATTCGGCGTTCAGCGTCAGCTCCAACAATGGCCTGCGCCCGTTCTTCAGTGAAGTCTATGCCTGCATGGCGGCGCTGGGCCTGCCTCGTGACACCTTCATGCATGAAATGGGCGTAAGCCAGTTCGAGATCAATCTGCTGCACGGCGATCCGCTGTTGCTGGCCGACCAGACGTTCCTGTTCAAGCACCTGCTCAAGGAAGTGGCCCTCAAGCACGGCCTGACCGTGGTCTGCATGGCCAAGCCTCTGGCCCACACACCGGGCAGTTCGATGCACATCCACCAGAGCGTCGTCGAGGCGGACAGCGGCCGCAACGTCTTCAGCGACGAAGCGGGCGAGCCGACGGCGACTTTCCGACATTTCATCGGTGGGCAACAGGCGTGCCTGGCGGATTTCACCGCGTTGTTCGCGCCGAACGTGAATTCCTACCAGCGCCTGTGCCACCCGTTCGCCTCGCCGAACAATGCCTGCTGGTCCCATGACAACCGTTCGGCCGGGTTGCGGATTCCTGCCAGCTCGCCGGTGGCCCGGCGGGTCGAGAACCGCTTGCCGGGAGCCGATGCCAACCCCTACCTGGCGATTGCCGCCAGCCTGGCCGCCGGGCTGTATGGGATTGAACATCGGCTGGAGCCGAGCGCGGCGATCCAGGGTGAATTCGAAGTGCCGGATAATCTGTCGCTGCCATGTACCTTGCATGCCGCCTTGGAGCGTCTGAAGCGTAGTCATCTGGCGAAGGAACTGTTTGGTACGGAGTTCATCGAAGGCTACATCGCCTCCAAGACCCTGGAGCTGACCAGCTTCTTCGATGAAATCACGCCTTGGGAGCGACGTGTCCTCGCGGCCCAGGCATAACGAACCGTCGCATTCGGGCTATCTTCAACAGGTAGCCCTTACTCACCTCAAGGAGCCGCTCGGAACGCCGATGCGCCAAATCTGGAAACCTTTTCGAGCGCTTTATTTCGCTTCGCTGATGATGTTGATCGGCTCGGGCCTCTTGAGTACTTACCTGGCCTTGCGCCTGGCCGCCGACCATGTGGACAGTCTCTGGGTCGGTGCGCTGATGGCCGCCAACTATTTCGGCCTGGTGCTGGGGGGCAAGATCGGCCATCGGCTGATCGCCCGCGTCGGGCACATCCGCGCCTATTCGGCCTGCGCCGGGATTGTCGGGGCGGCCGTGCTGGGCCATGGCTTGGTGGACTGGCTGCCGGCCTGGGTCGTGCTGCGGATGATTGTCGGCCTCGGGATGATGTGCCAGTACATGGTCATCGAGAGCTGGCTCAACGAGCAAGCCGATGCCAAGCAGCGTGGGGTGGTGTTCAGTGGCTATATGATCGCCTCGTACCTGGGGTTGGTGCTGGGGCAGTTGATCCTGGTCATGCACCCGGCCCTGGGGCCTGAGCTGTTGATGCTGGTGGCGCTGTGCTTCGCCTTGTGCCTGGTGCCGGTGACACTGACCCGGCGGATTCACCCGGCGGCGCTGCATCCGGCGCCCATGGAGCCGCGCTTCTTCATCAAGCGTGTGCCACAGTCATTGAGTACGGTGCTGGGCTCCGGATTGATCGTCGGCTCGTTCTATGGTCTGGCGCCGCTGTATGCCTCTCAGCAGGGTCTGTCGACCGAGCAGGTCGGTCTGTTCATGGGTAGCTGCATCTTCGCCGGACTGCTGGTGCAGTGGCCCCTGGGCTGGCTGTCCGATCGATATGACCGGGCGCTGCTGATCCGCTGCTTTGCGCTGGTCCTGACGATCTGTGCGCTGCCATTGGCGATTCTTCCGACGGTGCCGCTGGAGGTGCTGTTCGTCGCGGGGTTCTTCTGTTCGCTGGTGCAGTTCTGCCTGTATCCGCTGGCGGTAGCGTTCTCCAACGACCACGTCGAAGCTGATCGAAGGGTGTCCCTGACCGCGATGCTGCTGGTGACCTACGGCGTGGGAGCCAGCATCGGGCCGCTGGTGGCCGGCGTGCTGATGAAAATGTTCGGCAGCCAGATGCTCTACGGCTTTTTCGCTTTCTTCGCCTTGGTACTGGTGTGGCGGATCCGACCGAAAGCGGTGACCAACCTGCATCAGGTCGATGACGCACCGCTGCATCACGTGGCGATGCCGGACAGCATGTCGAGTTCGCCTTTGGTGGCGTGTCTTGATCCGCGGGTGGATGAGCAGGTGGTGCAGGAGCAGATGCAGGCGCCGGCCAATCCGGACGTGGAGCCCGAGCCGGCCACTGAGGCTGCGGCCGAGGCTGAAACTGAAACCGAGGCGCCCGAGACACCGAGTTTTACCCAGGCCAGGCCTTGAAGCAGGCATAAAAAAACGGGCAGTCGCCGTAAGGGACTGCCCGTTTTTCATGCCTCGAAAAATCAGAGGTCGTCTTTATCGAAGCGCCGGGCTTCTCGTTGGAGCTGGTAGACGAACCGCTCGACCTGCCGTTGCACCAAGCCACTGATGTTATGGAAGCGTACACCGGCGAACGTGGTGTTGATCCTTTCTTCGAAATGCAGGTAACGCAGCTCGACTGGCGCGGTCATGTTGCCAAAAGGCAGGGCCGCGATGAAACGCTCATACACCTGGCCCAATTGCAGACGCTCCGTGATGTCGCCGTCAAAGCGCAATTTGCAACCGGTGGCGGAGATGTCCAGCAACTTGCCATCTACGGGGGACTTGAGCTTGTCGCCGCCCAGTTCAACGCTTACCAGTTGTGCCAGTTTCAGGGCGGCGCGGAAGGCGTTGCGACGTTGGTGGTAGACCACTTCGTCGGGCAGGGCGCCGCGATAGCAGCGACCGTCGCTGGATTCATCGATGGTCAGTGGACCCTTGCCATCCCAGGCGATACGCACGCCGTCATGAAAACCCTCGACACGAAACGGCTCGCCAGCCAGCAGGAAACGCTCGCCGTCCCGGGGGATCATTTCATCCAGGGCGATGGAGTTGGTCTCGCGATCGACGTTGACCAGATAGCTCTGGAAGCGCTGGCTACGTTCGTGGAAGGTGATGATCAGTGGGTCGTGGCTCTCTTGCAGCATCCGCAGGTTGCCGGAGATTTCCAGGGGCGTGGTGAGGACCTTGGGGGGCTGCGGAGCATCATCCGCGTTTGATGCATTGAACACGGTGAGTCAATCTCCAGGCAAAATACGACTACGAATGGCCGGCATTTTGCCAGCATGTATCGCGCGTTGATAGAGCGAAGGCATTGTTCGTTTCATGCCTGGCTGAGCGGGCGGTGCTTGACCATTCTGGCCGTTGAACCGCTAGCGTCATACAGCGTCGGGATCTCGCCACCGTTGAGAATGCGCAACTGGTTGGCGGTGGCGGCCTGCTGCATCAGGATCGACTGGCCGTTGCGGGCGTTGGTTGCCTGGCATTGGGCGAGCAGGTCGTTGAGTACTTTGCTCTGGGAGCGCAGCTGATCGCCGATCGTCGACTGGCTGGCCAGTTGCTCGAGGCCGTCATGGCTGGCAGGCAGGTTGAGGCTGGCGAGGATCTCGCTGCGTTTGCGGCCATGCTGGTCAAGCAAGATGATCAATGCCTGTTTCTGCGCCAGGATATTCTCCAGCAGAGGCATGTCACGACCGTGCAGTGCCACGGATTCGGCCTGCAACAATTCCAGTAGCTGTTGCGCTGGAACGAAGTCGTCGATGATCAATTGCAATAAATGAGTGTCGTGCATGGCTGGCCTTGGGTCTTAGCGTCCAAAAGCCTGGCGCAGGCGGCGGCCTAGCGCTGGGCTTCGAAGTTGAGCAGTTTGCTGGCTACGCGGTTGCTGTCGACTTTGTAGCTGCCATCGGCGATTGCTGCTTTCAACTCGGCCACGCGGGCGTTGTCGACGACAGGTTGATCGCGCAGCTTGTCAGTGACCTTCTGCAACTGCTGAGCCTCATTGCTGAGGTGTACCGACTCCCCATTGCTGACTTGGTCGGCTGGTGTAGACAGCGGCGCGGATTTGCCGGCTTCGGCGGTTTCCTTGGTAGCGCTGGTACGCGTAGTGCCTGTCAGCGGTGAAGAGCTGTTTAAACGATTGAAATCGATGACCATGGTAAAAAACCTCTGGGTATTTGGACGCTTGCCATGTTTTCGGCCATTCCCAAAAAAACTTTAGGCTCATTTATTCAATGAACGTGCGCACGTCTGCGCTTGCCTTTGCGTAAGGCACAGTCTAGGGAACACCGGGATCAAGCGCCAGCTTTCTACCTCCTCTACCGGGTCATTACATCGCCACTTCCACTTGGCCTGGAGCCATCACTTGCGCCTTGATGACGCGCTGGGAATTGAGGTTTTTTACCCGTATCTGTTCACGCATGCCGCCGTTGGACAGGGCTTCGCCGGGCATCCGCACGGCCAGGGAGCCGCTGCGGGCGGTGATGACCACCTGGTCGCCCTTGCGGACCACTTCGGCCTGCTCCAGGTGCACCAGCGTCACGACCTGATCGGCGACCATTGGTCGGACAAGTTTCTGCCCGATGGCCTGATCGACGGAGGTCAGGAAGCCCTGGGTGATCTGGCTGATGTCCCGTTCACGCAGCATCACGTCCTGGGGCTCGACGATCCCGGCCCGCTTGAGCGGACGCGTGGTGGTGACAATTTCCCGAAACAGGCGCACTTGAGCGGGCACGAACACCGTCCAGGGCGCGGCGCTGTCGCAACGAACCTTCACCGTGACGCGGCCCAGAGGGCGAGCGGGACTTTCCAGCGAAGCAGTCAATTCCTTGTCGCACATTGGCATGCGCAGGCGCGGGTCGAGTTGGTTGACTTCGATTTCGTAGCGACCTTCGGTTTGACTGGTAGCCAGATAGTCTTCTACGGTGAATTCAAGAAAGCCCTGAGTGACGCCGATAAGGAGATCAGGCAAGGTAACCGGAACAGCAGCAAGGGCAGGACCGCCCGAAGTGAACAGGCAGACAGCCAGCAGTGCACCGAGCCAGTGGCGGCAGTGAGTGGTCAGGCGTCGAGAAAATGTCGTTTGTGCGTTCATGCCGGTTCAATAGCAAGCCCCGTGCCGTTTAGTGATGAATGCGCGTCGGACACATTAGCGTTAGGTAGGAGTCAGGGCATGGCGGGAGTAATGGATTCGGTGAACCAGCGCACTCAGCTGGTCGGTCAGAATCGCCTGGAGCTGTTGTTGTTCCGTCTCGACGGCCAACAAATGTATGGGATCAACGTATTCAAGGTCCGCGAGGTGCTGCAATGCCCCAAGCTGACCCTGATGCCCAAGTCCAGCCCCGTCGTGTGCGGTGTGGCCAATATTCGGGGAGCGACCATCCCGATTCTCGACCTGGCGATGGCGACCGGTTCCGGTCGGCTGCTGGACCAGAGCAATCCGTTTGTGATCATCACCGAGTACAACACCAAGACCCAGGGGTTCCTGGTCCGCTCGGTGGAGCGCATCGTCAACATGAACTGGGAAGAGATCCATCCACCGCCCAAGGGGACCGGCCGCGATCACTACCTCACGGCAGTGACCCGGGTCGATAACCAGTTGGTGGAAATCATCGACGTGGAAAAAATCCTCGCCGAAGTAGCGCCCACGCCGGAAGCGATCTCCGTGGGGGTGGTGGATGCCGAAACCCAGCACAAGGCGATTTCGCTGCGGGTGTTGACCGTCGATGACTCTTCGGTGGCCCGCAAGCAGGTGACCCGTTGTCTGCAAACGGTTGGCGTCGAGGTGGTGGCGTTGAACGACGGGCGACAGGCGCTGGATTACCTGCGCAAACTGGTCGACGAGGGCAAGAAGCCTGAGGAAGAGTTCCTGATGATGATCTCCGACATTGAAATGCCGGAGATGGACGGGTACACCCTGACTTCTGAAATCCGCAGCGATCCGCGCATGCAAAAGCTGCACATCATCTTGCATACTTCGTTGTCCGGGGTTTTCAACCAGGCGATGGTCAAGAAGGTCGGTGCCGACGATTTCCTGGCGAAATTCCGTCCCGATGACCTGGCGTCCCGGGTCGTCGAGCGGATCAAGGCAGCAGAATAAAGTAAAGGTCGGGCGCGTTGTGCGCCCGGCAAGTCAACACGATGAAAGAGGCGGTATCTTGTCTACGGGTAATTTGGATTTCGAACAGTTCCGGGTCTTCCTGGAAAAAGCCTGTGGCATCTTGCTTGGTGAAAACAAGCAATACCTGGTGTCGAGCCGTCTCAATAAATTGATGGAGCAACAGGGCCTCAAGTCATTGGGCGAGCTTGTGCAGCGTATCCAGACCCAACCGCGCAGTGGTTTGCGCGAGATGGTGGTGGACGCGATGACTACCAACGAAACCCTGTGGTTTCGCGACACCTATCCGTTCGAAGTGCTGAAGAACAAAGTGCTGCCGGCTGCCATCAAGGCCAGCCCGGGCCAGCGCCTGCGGATCTGGTCGGCGGCCTGCTCGTCGGGGCAGGAACCCTATTCGCTGTCGATGTCCATCGATGAGTTCGAACGCTCCAACCTCGGCCAGTTGAAAGGCGGCGTGCAGATCGTCGCCACCGACCTGTCCGGGACCATGCTCAATAACTGCAAGACTGGCGAGTACGACAGCCTGGCCATCGGCCGTGGTTTGTCGCCGGACCGCCTGCAACGCTACTTCGACCCGAAAGGGCCGGGCAAGTGGGTGGTCAAGGCGCCGATCAAGAGCCGGGTGGAGTTCCGCTCGTTCAACCTGCTGGACAGCTATGCCAGCCTGGGCAAGTTCGACATCGTGTTCTGCCGCAACGTACTGATCTACTTCTCCGCCGAAGTGAAGAAAGACATCCTGCTGCGCATCCACGGCACGCTCAAGCCGGGCGGCTACCTGTTCCTCGGCGCCTCCGAGGCGTTGAACGGTTTGCCGGATCATTACCAGATGGTCCAGTGCAGCCCGGGGATCATTTACCAGGCGAAGTGATTGGCTTGGGTTGACAAAAAACGGGAGTCCCCACGGGCTCCCGTTTTTTTATGCCCGCTCATTCCTCCCTATCACCATTATCCCTGTGGGAGCGGGCTTGCTCGCGAATGCGGCGGTCAGTCGAGATAAATGTCGCTGTCACACCGCTTTCGCGAGCAAGCCCGCTCCCACAGTTTGAATGCCATTGCCCTTGAGAAGCGGCAGAAAAGCGGCAGCTTGCGGAAGCCAGTTGCCGCTTTTCTGGCATTGCCGCCTTGCCGATGCCCGCAAAGCCCCGGTTTACGGGGCTTTGGAAAGTGGCACGCCGCTTGCTATAGCCAACGTACGTACATTCTGGTCACCCAAAGGTTTCCGACATGAGCATCAGCTTCGATAAAGCGCTCGGTATCCACGAACAGGCCCTGAGCTTTCGCGCCCAGCGTGCCGAAGTCCTGGCCAACAACATCGCCAACGCCGATACCCCGAACTACAAGGCTCGGGACCTGGACTTTTCCAAAGTGCTCGCCGAGCAGAACGAGAAGACCAAGAACGGCCACTTCGCCTTGAACATGACCAACAGCCGTCATATCGAAGCCGAAGGCCTGGGTAATGGCGACGAGTCGTTGATGTATCGCACGCCGATGCAGCCGTCGATCGACCAGAACACCGTGGACGCTCAACTGGAACAGTCCAACTACGCGGAAAACTCCGTGAACTTCCAGGCCAGCTTCACCCTGCTCAACAGCAAATTCAAAGGGCTGGTATCGGCCCTGCGTGGAGAGTAAGCCATGTCGATTGCTAGCGTATTCAACATTGCCGGCAGTGCCATGAGTGCCCAGACCACTCGCCTGAACACCGTCGCCAGTAACATCGCCAACGCCGAGACCGTTTCGTCGAGCATCGACCAGACCTACCGCGCCCGCCACCCGGTATTCGCCACCATGTTCCAGGGCGGCCAGTCCGGCGGCAGCGACTCGCTGTTCCAGGAGCAGGACGCGGCCGGGCAGGGCGTACAGGTGCTTGGCGTGGTCGAAGACCAGAGCAACCTCGAAGCCCGTTATGAGCCGAACCATCCGGCCGCTGATGCCAAGGGTTATGTCTACTACCCGAACGTCAACGTTGTCGAAGAAATGGCCGACATGATTTCCGCCAGTCGTTCGTTCCAGACCAACGCCGAAATGATGAACACCGCCAAAACCATGATGCAGAAGGTCCTGACCCTCGGTCAGTGATAAGGGGCGAGTCACATGAGCGTTACCAACACTACCAGCGGTTTGAGCCTGAACGAGATTCTGGCCAATTCCTCGGTCAAGACCAACAACACCTCCGATACCCTCGGGGCAATGACAGGTGCGGCGACCGGCAAGAAGGAACTGGGCAAGGATGCGTTCCTGCAACTGCTCGTTACCCAGCTGAAGAACCAGAACCCGCTGGAGCCCCAGGACAACGGTGAGTTTGTGGCCCAATTGGCGCAGTTCAGCAGCCTGGAAGGCATCACCACCCTCAACGAGACCGTCAGCGGCATCGCCGGCAACTACAACTCGTCCCAGGCCCTGCAGGCCTCGTCACTGGTCGGTCGCTCGGTCATTGCTCCAGGCGACAAGGCTGTGGTCGATACCTCCAAGAGCCTCAACGGTACGGTGGTGGTGCCAACCTCGGTGTCCTCCGTCGCGGTCAAGATCGTGGACAAGGACGGCAAGACCGTTCGCACCATCGACTTGGGCAGCCAGAACGCCGGCAATTCCGCGTTCATCTGGGACGGCAAGAACGATGCGGGCACGGTCGTTGAATCGGGCACTTACACCTTCGCGGCCTCGACCACCATCGACGGCAAGGCCACGTCGTTGATCACCAACCTGCCGGCCACGGTCAGCAGCGTGACGATCAGCCAGACGGGCGGTGAGCTGATGCTCAACCTGGCCGGGCTGGGCAGCATTGCCCTGTCCAAAGTACAAACTATTGGTATGTAGAGCCGACTAACCGGCAAAAGGAGTCAACATGTCTTTTAACATCGGCCTTAGCGGTCTCTATGCAGCCAACAAACAGCTGGACGTGACCGGCAACAACATCGCCAACGTGGCGACCACCGGTTTCAAATCGTCCCGCGCGGAATTCGAAGACGTCTACTCGGCCACCAAGCTGGGTTCGGGCAGCAAGACCGTCGGCAACGGCGTGCGCCTGGCCAACGTTTCCCAGCAGTTCGGCCAGGGGGATGTCAACAACACCGGCAACGTGCTGGACATGGGTATCCAGGGCCAGGGCTTCTTTGTCCTGAGCAACGACGGCTCCCTGAGCTACACCCGTGCCGGTACCTTCAAGACCGACAAGGAAGGCTACATCACCAACAGTGACGGCACTTCGCGCCTGCAAGGCTATGGCGTGGATGCCAACGGCAAGATCCAGAACGGGATCCTGACCGACCTGCGCATCGACACTTCGAACCTGCCGCCGCAAGCCACCAGCCTGGTTTCTTCGACGATCAACCTGAACTCCACGGCGACGCCGATCACCGTTGCGTTCAACCCGACCGACACGGCCACATTCACCAAGCAATTCACTACCCCGGTCTATGATACCCAGGGCAACCAGCACTCCATGGACCAGTACATGGTCAAGACTGCCGGTAATACCTGGAACGTCTATACCTTGATCGATGGTCGTAACCTCAATGGCAGCGCGCCGGTTGCTCCGAACGCTCCGGTTCCTTCCACAATGACGTTCGACTCGAACGGCAGACTAACCCAGGTCAGCACTCCGGTTCCGCCGACCGTTCCGCCGACTGTTCCGACACCTGCGCCAACCATCAGCAATGATCTGAATCTGGTTGGCTGGGTCCCAGGCACTGTGACTAATGGTACATGGACTGCTAATGGCGCGGGCTCGTCGACTATTACGATCTCCATGGCCAACACCACCCAATTCAACGCCGACACCGCCCGCTCGATTCCAGCCCAGAACGGCTACGCCACCGGCCAGATCACCAACCTGACCATCGACGGCAGCGGCGTATTGCTGGCCAACTTCAGCAACAACCAGACCAAGCCGATCGGCCAGCTCGCACTCGCCAGCTTCACCAACGAGCAAGGCCTGCAGCCGGTAGGCGGCACCAGCTGGAAAGAAACCTTCGCCTCGGGCATCCCGGGCTACGATGCCCCGGAAACCGGCACTTTGGGCTCGATCGTCTCCAACTCCCTGGAAGAGTCCAACGTCAACCTGACCAACGAACTGGTCGAGCTGATCAAGGCCCAGAGCAACTACCAGGCGAACGCCAAGACCATCTCCACCCAGAGCACCATCATGCAGACCATCATCCAGATGGCTTGATGTCGATGGTTGCTTGACGCTGCACACGGAGCCCCTCGCAAGAGGGGCTTTTTCATGCCCGCTAGAGCCCGTCCTCATGCTAGGTTTCCCTTTGTGGCGAGGGGATTTATCCCCGCTGGGCTGCGCAGCAGCCCCCTCCACAAGCTGTCAATACGACCTGCCTGACCCACCGGGTCGCTGGCATTCAGGGCCGCTCCGCGCCCCAGCGGGGATAAATCCCCTCGCCACAATGAATGTCACCTTGAATATGGATGAGGGCAGCCCAGGCGACGTCGTTTCCAAGGCAAAAGAAAACCCCCGATAAACCAGCGGTCTATCGGGGGCTTCTTCAGTCGGCGCCTTTACACGCCCACCCACTCAGCTTATTGGCAAGCTTCGCAATCCGGCTCGTCGATCGCGCAGGCCTTTGGCACTGGCGCAGGGCCTGCTGGAGCCGCCAGGACCGAATCGTCACCGTGGTTGCCGCCGCTGGAAACAGCGTTCAGCTTGCCGGTGTTGATGGTCGACTTCTCGGTGCTGGTCGCGGCCAGGGCACGGAGGTAGTAAGTGGTTTTCAGACCACGGTACCAAGCCATGCGGTAGGTCACGTCCAGCTTCTTGCCCGAAGCGCCGGCGATGTACAGGTTCAGCGATTGAGCCTGATCGATCCACTTCTGGCGACGGCTGGCGGCGTCGACGATCCACTTGGTGTCCACTTCGAACGCGGTGGCGTAGAGCGCTTTGAGCTCTTGCGGGATGCGTTCGATCTGCTGCACCGAACCGTCGTAGTACTTCAGGTCGTTGATCATGACCGAGTCCCAGAGGCCGCGGGCCTTGAGGTCGCGAACCAGGTACGGGTTGATCACGGTGAACTCGCCCGACAGGTTCGATTTCACATACAGGTTCTGGTAGGTCGGTTCGATCGACTGCGACACGCCGGTAATGTTGGCGATGGTCGCGGTCGGTGCGATGGCCATGATGTTGGAGTTACGGATGCCTTTCTGCACACGGGCGCGAACCGGTGCCCAGTCCAGGGATTCGTTCAGGTCAACGTCGATGTACTTCTGGCCGCGCTGGGCGATCAGGATCTGTTGCGAGTCCAGCGGCAGAATGCCCTGGGACCACAGCGAACCCTGGAACGTCTCGTAGGCGCCACGCTCGTCGGCCAGGTCGCAGGAAGCCTGGATTGCGTAGTAGCTGACCGCTTCCATGGACTTGTCGGCGAATTCGACCGCGGCATCGGAACCGTACGGGATGTGCTGCAGGTACAGTGCGTCCTGGAAGCCCATGATGCCCAGGCCGACCGGACGGTGCTTGAAGTTGGAGTTCTTCGCCTGTGGCACCGAGTAGTAGTTGATGTCGATCACGTTGTCGAGCATGCGCACGGCAGTGTTCACGGTGCGTTGCAGCTTGGCGGTGTCCAGCTTGCCGTCGACGATATGGTTCGGCAGGTTGATCGAGCCCAGGTTGCAGACCGCGATCTCATCCTTGTTGGTGTTCAGGGTGATCTCGGTGCACAGGTTCGAGCTGTGGACCACGCCCACGTGCTGCTGCGGGCTGCGCAGGTTGCACGGGTCCTTGAAGGTCAGCCATGGGTGGCCGGTTTCGAACAGCATCGAGAGCATCTTGCGCCACAGGTCTTTGGCCTGGACGACTTTGAACAGCTTGATCTTGTTGTACTCGGTCAGGGCTTCGTAGTACTCGTAGCGCTCTTCGAAAGCCTTGCCGGTCAGGTCGTGCAGGTCCGGCACTTCGGATGGCGAGAACAGGGTCCACTTGCCGTCGTCGAAGACACGCTTCATGAACAGGTCAGGGATCCAGTTGGCGGTGTTCATGTCGTGGGTACGACGACGGTCATCACCGGTGTTCTTGCGCAGCTCGATGAACTCTTCGATGTCCATGTGCCAGGTTTCCAGGTAGGCACAGACCGCGCCCTTGCGCTTGCCGCCCTGGTTGACCGCGACGGCGGTGTCGTTGACCACTTTGAGGAACGGCACCACGCCCTGGGATTTGCCGTTGGTGCCCTTGATGTACGAGCCCAATGCGCGAACCGGGGTCCAGTCGTTGCCCAGGCCACCGGCGAATTTCGACAGCATGGCGTTGTCGTGGATCGCGCCGTAGATGCCCGACAGGTCATCCGGAACGGTGGTCAGGTAGCAGCTCGACAGCTGTGGACGCAGGGTACCGGCGTTGAACAGGGTCGGGGTCGAGGCCATGTAGTCGAAGGACGACAACAGGTTGTAGAACTCGATCGCACGGTCTTCGCGCTGCTTCTCTTCGATCGCCAGGCCCATGGCCACGCGCATGAAGAAGATCTGTGGCAGTTCGAAACGCACGCCATCCTTGTGGATGAAGTAACGGTCATACAGGGTTTGCAGGCCCAGGTAGGTGAACTGCTGGTCGCGCTCGTGGTTGATCGCCTTGCCGAGTTTTTCCAGATCGAATTCGGCCAGGACCGGGTTCAGCAATTCGAACTCGATACCCTTGGCAACATAAGCTGGCAGCGCCTTGGCGTACAGGTCGACCATTTCGTGGTGGGTCGCGCTCTCGGCGACTTCCAGGAAGCTCAGGCCTTCGGCACGCAGGGTGTCCATCAGCAGGCGGGCGGTCACGAAGGAGTAGTTCGGCTCGCGTTCCACCAGGGTCCGCGCGGTCATCACCAGGGCCGTGTTGACGTCCTTGAGTGCAACGCCGTCATAGAGGTTCTTCAGGGTTTCGCGCTGGATCAGGTCGCCATCGACTTCTTCCAGGCCTTCGCAGGCCTCGGTGACGATGGTGTTCAGGCGGCCCATGTCCAGCGGCGCCAGGCTGCCGTCGGCGCGGGCGATGCGGATCGAAGGGTGGGCCTGGACCGGTGCGTCGGCCGGGGAGCGGGTCGCACGTTCCTTGGCGCGGGAGTCACGGTAGATCACGTAGTCGCGCGCCACTTTCTGCTCGCCGGCACGCATCAGGGCCAGTTCGACCTGGTCCTGGATTTCTTCGATGTGGATGGTGCCGCCCGAGGGCATGCGACGCTTGAAGGTCGCGGTGACCTGTTCGGTCAGGCGGGCCACGGTGTCGTGGATTCGCGACGAAGCGGCAGCGGTGCCACCTTCAACTGCGAGGAACGCTTTGGTGATGGCGACGGTGATCTTGTCATCGGTGTAAGGAACGACAGTGCCGTTACGCTTGATCACACGCAGTTGGCCCGGCGCGGTGGCGGACAGATCCGGGTTCGAATCGGCGGCCAGCGGCGCGGTGCCCTGCGGGTTCTCGCGAGTTGTGTCGGTGTGCATGGGTGTCTCCACGTTCTCTATGTTTGTTTGGGCACCATCACGGTGCCCACCGTTCCGTCCTGAAGCACTACAACCGACTGGCGCCGGGCATAACAACTTCGGGACAGTAGGAAGCAGGCGTTTAATGCCGCTTCCATCCGAAGTTCTCAGGTTGCGAGCGGGGCTCGAAACCGGGTTGCCGGGGTGGCAGCAATTGACTGCAACACCCGTACCGTTTCGGTCGTTTTCGACCTTGAAACAGTTGCCATCCGCAGGGGCGGTCTGGGCTTGGGGAAATACGGTGTTTCAGCTGGACAGAAGCAAGAAAAGCGCTTGAATTCTCTGCCCGACTTGTGTTTGGTTTTTGGCCTGAAACCCTACATGTAGGGTTTTTTGCGCGGCGGGCTACAAGATAATGCGTTTTTGGGGGGTATGCAACGTGCTACCTGTGGATAAGCCTGTGCGTAATTTGTGTGCGAAACGTGGAACTGCTCTGTAGGCCGCGACCTAGCTGGAGTGGACCTTTTTTCATCGGTTTCAACGGTCTGAAAACTGCCCGATGGTTTTTTGCGGGCGCGGACGTTACCACATAAAACCTGCTTCGACCGAACGCATTTGTCCGCTTGTTTTCTAGGGGGGCGACGTTTATACAATCGACCGGTGTGCTGGCATGTTTATCCTCCTTTGATATGACAAAAAGAGGAGGCTGTATTCGAATCTCTGGAGTGAACACTGTTGTGGCCAGAGATTGCTCCCGCTCGATTGCGCAGCAATCGCAAAAAACAGGGGCCGCTTCGCAGCCCAGCGGGAGCAAGCTCCCTCGCCACGGGGTAGTGATCCTTCTGCAAGGGTTGTGGCCATCCGGTCCTTTATTTTCATAACAAAACGAGGCCCCCATGGAACAAGAAGCCTGGCAGGTATTGATCGTCGAGGATGACCAGCGTCTGGCCGAGCTGACCCGGGAGTACCTCGAAAGCAACGGGTTGCGTGTCGCCATCGAAGGCGACGGCGCGGTGGCGGCGGCGCGGATCATTGCTGAGCAGCCGGACCTGGTGGTCCTCGACCTGATGCTGCCCGGCGAAGACGGCCTGAGCATCTGTCGCAAGGTGCGCGGGCATTATGACGGGCCGATCCTCATGCTCACCGCCCGCACCGACGACACCGATCAGATCCAGGGCCTGGACCTGGGCGCCGATGATTATGTCTGCAAGCCGGTTCGCCCGCGTTTGCTCTTGGCGCGTATCCAGGCCCTGCTGCGGCGCAGCGAACCGGAGCCGAGCGTCGCGCAGAAGCAGCGACGCCTGCAATTCGGCCCGCTGGTGGTCGACGACGCCCTGCGCGAAGCCTGGTTGCAGGGCAACGGTATCGAGCTGACCAGCGCCGAATTCGACCTGCTGTGGCTGCTGGTGTCCAATGCCGGGCGCATCCTGTCCCGGGAAGAAATCTTCACCGCTTTGCGCGGCATCGGTTATGACGGCCAGGACCGTTCCATCGACGTGCGCATTTCGCGTATCCGCCCCAAGATCGGCGATGACCCGGACCATCCACGGCTGATCAAGACCATTCGCAGCAAAGGCTACCTGTTCGTTCCTGAAGCCTGCGTAGACCCGACACCGTGAACTCGATCTTCCTGCGTATTTATGGCGGCATGTGTGCCGCACTGGTGCTGGTGGCGGTCCTCGGCGTACTGGCCCTGCACCTGCTCAACCAGACCCGCAGCGAGCAATACCGCGAGCGCCTGGCCCACGGTACGTTTTCGTTGATGGCCGACAACCTGCGGCCGATGAACGACACCGAGCGGCGGCGGGCGTTGCTGGTATGGGAGCGCCTGCTGGGCATTCCCCTGGCGTTGCAGACCTTTGCCCAGACCGACCTCGACCTCGGCCAGCGCACCCGCGTACTGCGTGGCCAGGCATTGGTGGAGCAGACCGGACCCCATGCGGCGAAGGTCTACCGGCTGGTCAGCGATGGCGAACAGTTGATGCTGGTGGGTGAAGTCCAGCAGATCAGTGAGCAACTGGCCCGCGCGACCATCTATCTGTTGGCCGACGAGCTGGTGCGTTCCCCGGTGGCCGAACAACCCAAGCGGCTGGCGCAACTGGCGCAGGAAAAAGGTTTTGGTTTCGATCTGCGACTCATGACCGCCGAGCAGGCGGACATGGATGAAGACCAGCGCCGTCGTGTGTCCGAGGGCGATACGGTGATGGCGTTGGGCAAGGGCGGCGACTCCATCCGGGTCTTCGCCGGCATGGTCGGCACGCCGTGGGTGCTGGAGATTGGTCCGCTGTACCAGATGAACCCTTATCCGCCGCAATGGCTGGTGCTGATCGCGGCGCTGGGCTTGAGCCTGATCGGCTTGATCGTCTACCTGTTGGTGCGCCAGTTGGAGCGGCGCTTGCGCGGCCTGGAGTCGGCCGCCACCCAGATCGCCCAGGGCAGCCTGGAAACCCGGGTACCGGCCCGAGGTGCCGACTCGGTTGGGCGGCTGGCCGCTGCGTTCAACGGCATGGCCGAGCACTTGCAGCAATTGTTGGCCATCCAGCGCGAGCTGGTGCGGGCGGTGTCCCACGAATTGCGTACCCCGGTGGCGCGCCTGCGCTTCGGCCTGGAAATGCTCGGCAGCGCCACCACGCCCCAGGCCCGGGACAAATACCTGGCGGGCATGGACCACGACATCGAAGACCTGGATCGGCTGGTGGACGAAATGCTCACCTATGCGCGGCTGGAACAGGGTTCACCGGCCCTGAACTTCCAGCGGGTGGACCTGGATGCGCTGGTCAATCAAGTGATCGATGAATTGGGGCCGTTGCGGGCCGGGATCACGGTCGAGCGCGGTCTATGCCTGTCGGCCGTCGATTGCGACGGCGCCTGGGTCGAGGCCGAGCCTCGCTTTCTGCATCGGGCCCTGCAGAACCTGGTGGGCAACGCCATGCGTCACGCCAGTTCCCGGGTCACCGTCAGCTATCAGGTGGGCCAGTTGCGCTGTCGGGTGGATGTGGAGGACGACGGGCCTGGTGTGCCGGAGGCGGCATGGGAGCGGATCTTCAAGCCCTTCCTGCGCCTGGATGACAGCCGCGCCCGGGCGTCGGGCGGCCATGGGCTGGGGCTGTCGATCGTGCGGCGGATTATCCACTGGCATGACGGTCGGGCGTTGATCGGCAAGAGCAAGAGCCTGGGTGGCGCCTGTTTCAGCCTGAGTTGGCCGAGGCATCAGGACAGGTCTTGATGTGTGGGCTGCCTGTACTGGCCTCATCACGAGCAAGCTCGCTTCCACATTGGCGCGCGCTCGACCTGTGGGAGCGAGCTTGCTCGCGATGAGGCCCTCCCAAACCCACAACTCTCAGGCTTTGATCCCCACCAGGCTCAATAGCTGCCCATCCTTCACCCCGAACTGCGCCTGCAGTTCGCTGCCATGACGCCACTCGGCCGACAGGTCCGTCAGCAACCGCAGTCGCACCTGTCCGTCGTGTGTCCATTCCAGCACTTCGGCATGCTCGAAATAAAAGCGCTGCCTGACGATGGGATACAGCGCCTTGAACAAGCTTTCCTTCACTGAAAAGGTCAGGGTGACCAGCAAGGCGCGGTCGTCATGCGCAAGCGTTGCCATGCGCAGCAGCTCCGGCGAGGTGAGGATTTCACCGGCCAGGCGCTCGGCGCGCTCGGGGTCGAGCAGGTTTTCCACGTCCATGCCCAAGCCTTGCCAGTGGTCTTTTTTCGCGACGATGGCCGCGGCCCGGCCCGTGCTGTGGGTGATCGAGCCGCTGACATGGGCCGGCCACACGGGGGCGCGGTCTTCACCGATAGCCGGCACGCAGGCCAGGCCGTCGAGTCGCTGCAATGCCGCCCGGGCGCAGATCCGCCCGGCCAGGAATTCAGCCTGACGCTTGGCCACCGATCGCTGGATGCTCGCCGGTGGTTCGATGGCGCTGTCGGGGAAGTCGGTGCCTACCAGCAGCAACGGGTCGAAGCGGGTGCTCAGCAGCACCGTATCGGGCAGCGCATCAGGCAAAAGCCAGTGTTCATCCAGAGGCGAGCAACAGGCGGGCAGGGTGGGGAGTGTCTTCATGCCCGGCATTTTGCCGGGTTGACGGGAGGCTGGGTAGTGGGGGCGTGCGTATGGCGCAGGGACAGGCTTTTGTGGCGAGGGAGCTTGCTCCCGCTGGGCTGCGAAGCAGCCCTAAGATTCTGCGGTCGCTGCGCAACCGAGCGGGAGCAAGCTCCCTCGCCACAGAAGCATCATTTTTTCAGCTGGAAGAAATGCTCTCAGTCAAAAACTTTCTTGAAGAACTTCTGCATATCCGCCCACGATTTCTCATCGGCTTCCTTGTTGTAGCCAATGTCCGGCCCGCCATGTTCGCCGTGGCTCAAACGGTCGGCATCGGGGTTGCTGAAGCCGTGCTTGGCGCCTTCGAGGCTGACGAATTTATAGTCGGCGCCGGCCTTGTCCATCTCGCTCTTGAACGCGGTGACGTTGTCCTGGGTGACCATGCTGTCCAGGGCGCCATGCTCGACCAGCACCTTGGCCTTGACGCTGCCAGGTGTTGCCGGGGTGTTGGTCACCAGCGCACCGTGGAAGCTCACCACGCCGGCCAGCGGCACACCCTGGCGCGCCGCATCGAGTACCACCTTGCCGCCGAAGCAGTAGCCGATGGCAGCGAGTTTATCCGGATCGGTCTGGGGTTGTTTTTTCAGCAGGTCCAACCCCGCCTGGAAGCGTGCGCTGGCGGCCTTGCCGTCCTTGAGCGCCGCCTGCATGAAGGCCATGGCGTCCTTGGGGTGCTCGGTGTTCTTGCCGTCGCCGTACATGTCGATGGCCAGGGCGCTATAGCCCAGGCCGGCGAGGTCACGGGCACGGCGCTTGGCGTAGTCGTTCAACCCCCACCATTCATGCACCACCACCACGCCCGGGCGCGGGCCCTTGACGGTGTCGTCATACGCGTAATAGCCGATCAGCTTGGTGCCGTCGGCACTGGTGTAGGGGAGCTCCTGGGTCTGGATGGCGGCTTGGCTCACGCCGCTAATGGCCAGAAGTACAACAGCAAGCAGCCTGCGCATGATGGATCTCCTTAAAAAGTGCTGAGACAGGACACTCTAGCCGATTCATTCAGCGAAGGTTCAGAGAACGTTCAAGGGGGGTTCAGGTATCGCTGGTTAAGGTGACGGCGACTTCACAGTTCACCCACGTTGCAAAGGAACTTGATCATGACTGCTATGAAAAAACTGCTGTTGGCTTTCACCGTGCTGGGCGCCAGCGCCCTGGCCCACGCCGATGACAACTTCGCCAGCCTGACCCTCGGCCAGACCAGCGACAAGGTGAAGAAATCCAGCGCCTTGGACAGCGCCCTGAACAACCCGAACGCCGACGGCGTCATCGGCAAGGACACCACGTATGGCCTGCGACTGGGCAAGCAAAACGACCAGGGCCGCTACTACGCCACCTACGACAACGTCTCGGGCACCCACAACGGCATCAAGCTGCGCCAGGAAAACCTGCTGGGCAGCTACGATGTGTTCTATCCGGTCACCAGCAGCACCAAGCTGTTCGGTGGCGGCACGGCGGGCCTGACCAAGCTGACCCAGGATTCTCCCGGCTTCAGCCGCGACAGCGACATTGGCTACGCAGTGGGCTTGCAAGGGGGCGTGCTGCAACAAATTTCGCAGAACACCTCGGTTGAACTGGGTTACCGTTACCTGCGCAGCAACGCCAGCACCGAGATGAGCCCGCACGGTGGCGATAAGGTTGGCTCGTTGGACCTGACCAGCAGCGCCCAGACCTACCTGTCCGCCAACTACACGTTCTAAGCGGTTGATGGTGAGCGTATCCAGCCGGATCGGTCGAAGACGATCCGGCGCCTTTCGTTGAAGTGCGCCGCACTGGATTGTTTGATTTGCCTGGGAGAGGCTCCATGAAATTACTGGTCGTCGAAGACGAAGCGCTGTTGCGTCACCACCTGCAAACCCGTCTCACCGACAGCGGCCATGTGGTGCAGGCCGTGGCCAATGCCGAAGAGGCCTTGTACCAGGTTCGGGAATTCAACCATGACCTGGCGGTGATCGACCTGGGCTTGCCGGGCATCAGCGGGCTGGAGCTGATCCGCCGGCTGCGCTCGCAGGACAAGACGTTTCCGATCCTGATCCTCACCGCCCGCGGCAACTGGCAGGACAAGGTCGAAGGCCTGGCCGCCGGCGCCGACGACTACGTGGTCAAGCCGTTTCAGTTCGAAGAGCTGGAGGCCCGGCTGAACGCCCTGTTGCGCCGCTCCAGTGGTTTTACCCAATCGACCATCGTCGCCGGTCCGTTGCTGCTCGACCTTAACCGCAAGCAGGCGTCCCTCGATGAGGAGCCGCTGGCGTTGACTGCCTACGAGTACCGCATCCTCGAATACCTCATGCGCCATCACCAGCAGGTGGTGGCCAAGGACCGCTTGATGGAGCAGCTTTACCCCGATGACGACGAGCGTGATCCCAATGTCATCGAAGTGCTGGTCGGGCGCCTGCGCCGTAAGCTGGAAGCGCCGGCGGGCTTCAAGCCGATCGATACCGTGCGCGGCCTGGGCTACCTGTTCAACGAGCGCTGCCAGTGATTCGTTCGCTTCGCCTGCGGTTGATGCTGGCCGCCATGACCCTGGCGGTGCTGTTCATGCTGGCCTTGTTGCCGGCCATGCAAGGCGCGTTCAGCCTGGCGCTGCAGGAATCCATCGAGCAACGCCTGGCTTCGGACGTGACCACGCTGATTTCCGCCGCCCGAGTGGAAAACAACCGCTTGAGGATGCCGGCGCAGTTGCCCGATGAGCGCTTCAACCTCGCCGATGCCCGCCTGCTGGGCTACATCTACGATCGCGAGGGGCGGTTGGTCTGGCGCTCGAAGGCGACCCAGGAAGAAAACATCAATTACACGCCACGCTATGACGGCCAGGGCAACCAGTTCGCGCGCATTCGCGAGAACGACGGCCAGGAGTTTTTTGTCTATGACGTCGAGATCAAGCTGCTCGGCGGCCAGAGCGCGGCGTTCAGCATCGTTACCTTGCAACCGGTGCGCGACTATGAGGTGACCCTGCAGGGCCTGCGGGACAATCTGTACTTGGGCTTTGGCGCGGCCCTGTTGGTGTTGCTGGCGCTGTTGTGGATCGGCCTGACCTGGGGCCTGCGGGCGCTGCGGCGCCTGAGCCAGGAACTGGACGAAATCGAAAGCGGGGCCCGGGAAAGCCTCAGTACCGAGCATCCCCGGGAACTGTTGCGCCTGACCGGCTCCCTCAACCGCCTGCTGTACAGCGAGCGGGAGCAACGCAGCCGTTATCGCGATTCCCTCGATGACCTGGCCCACAGCTTGAAGACCCCGTTGGCGGTGTTGCAGGGCGTCAGCGAGGACATGGCCCGACGCCCGGAGGACCGTGGACAGGCTTGGGTGCTGCAAACCCAGATCGAGCGCATGAGCCAGCAGATCGGCTACCAGTTGCAGCGCGCCAGCCTGCGCAAAAGCGGGCTGGTGCGCCATCAGGTGCGCTTGCGCCCGGTGTTGCAAAGCCTGTGTGACACCCTGGACAAGGTCTATCGCGACAAACGAGTCAATGTCAGTTTCGATCTGCCGGAGCACTGCCAGGTGCCGATCGAACAGGGCGCCTTGCTGGAGATGCTCGGCAACCTGCTGGAAAACGCCTATCGGCTGTGCCTGGGCGAGGTGCGCGTCAGCGTGCACCAGACCCTTGGCGGTACGGAGTTGAGTGTCGAGGACGACGGGCCGGGTGTGCCACCGGATCAACGTGCGCGGATTCTCCAGCGGGGCGAGCGACTGGATCGCCAGCATCCGGGGCAGGGGATCGGACTGGCGGTGGTGGAAGACATCATCGAGAGCTACGGCGCCAAGTTGACCCTGGGGGATTCAGAGCTGGGCGGGGCGGCGTTCCGGATTCATTTTCCGGTGGTTTGACTGGAATACTTCGGTGGGGTTGCCGGCCTTTGTGGCGAGGGAGCTTGCTCCCGCTGGGCTGCGAAGCGGCCCCAAGAACTTGCGAGCGCTGCGCACTCGAGCGGGAGCAAGCTCCCTCGCCACAGGGGCCGGCGGGCTCCCCACAGGATTTGGATGTCACCACTCAATTCTCCTGCTCCCGATAAGCCCCCGGCGTCAGCCCCGTCCACTTCTTGAACGCCCGGTGAAACGCCGATGGCTCTGAGAAACCCAACTGCTCGGCAATCTGCTGCAACGACAGGTCCGCCCGCCCCAAGTGGTAGATGGCGATATCCCGCCGCAGCTGATCCTTGAGTTCCTGGAAGCTGGTGCCTTCTTCACGCAAATGCCGGCGCAAGGTCTGCGGGCTGATGTGCAGATGGCCGGCGACGGTGTCCAGGTCGGGCCAGCGGGCGGTGTCGCGGCTGAGCAGGCGGCGCAGTTGGCTGCTCAGGCTATGGCCATCGTCCGGGCGCGACAGCAGGTCGGCGGGGGAGCGTTCGAGGAAATGCTTGAGGGTGCGTTCGTCCTGCAGCAGTGGCATGTCCAGGTAACGGCTGTGGAACAACAGGCTGCTGCTGCGCGCTTCGAACACCAGTGGACAGGAAAAAAGTAAGTCGTATTCGGCACCGTGGGCGGGTTTGGTGTAGCCGAAAGTCGCCTGTTCCAGGCCGATACGCTGGCCGATCAGCCAACTGGCCAGGCGATGCCAGACTACCAGCAAGCTTTCAGTCAGAAAATGATCCGGGTCCCACAGCGTCGAATCGTCCAGCACCAGCCGCACTCGCTCGCCTTCGGCTTCCAGGGTCAGGCTCGGCGCGTCGGGGAACAGGCTGTAGAACAGCAAGCCGCGTTGAAGGGCCTTGCCCAGGGTCCGACAGTGGATCAACGCGTGACACATCATGGCAAACGTCCCGGGTTTACTCGCAGCCCTACCGAATCCCAGGTATTCGTCCCCCAATGCCAGCCACAGCGCCTGCAACAGGCGCGCGAACTGCTCGGGCGCAATCCGCGCGCGCGGCTCATCCAACAGCTCTGGGCTGATGCCCAGCTGTTGCAGCACAGGAACATAGTCGAAGCCTTGCCGGCGCGCGCCGCCCAAGGCTGCGCGGGCGAAGTGGCTGGCGATCGTGCGTTGGCGCATGGCTGGAATCCGTCCGTTAAGCGGGCGATGGTAGCAGGGCACTGCGGCCCGACAAGGCGGATATCCGCCAAATCCCGGAGTGATAAACACCCCGTGGGCGGAAATCCGCCACATTCCACGGCCGTGTTTAACTCGTGAATAATTCCAGAACCCTTCTGCGACAGCGTTTGTAGGGGTTTTCTGAAAAATGGCACGAGCCTTGCGATACAGCACACAGGTCTGCCGCGTGCAGCCGACAAAAAACAAATCCCTCCAGTGCAGGAGGGTTCGCAATTGAGGTGCCGTGGACGACAGGTGGAAGTCGTCAAACGGGACTCTTGAGGAAGGTTTGCCATGACGACTCGTCAGCCACTGTACAAATCCTTGTATTTCCAAGTGATCGTAGCCATTGCCATCGGCATTTTGCTCGGCCACTTCTACCCGCAGACTGGTGTTGCCCTCAAGCCGTTCGGTGACGGGTTCATCAAACTGATCAAAATGGTCATCGCCCCCATCATTTTCTGTACCGTCGTCAGCGGCATCGGCGGTATGCAGAACATGAAATCGGTCGGCAAGACCGGCGGCTATGCGCTGCTGTACTTTGAAATTGTCTCCACCATCGCCCTGCTGATCGGTCTGGTGGTGGTCAACGTCGTGCAGCCGGGCGCCGGCATGCACATTGACGTATCGACTCTGGACACCAGCAAGATCGCCGGTTTCATCAGCGCCAGTAAAGACCAGAGCATCATTGCCTTCATTCTCAACGTGATCCCGAACACCATCGTCGGCGCGTTCGCCAACGGCGACATCCTGCAAGTACTGATGTTCTCGGTGCTCTTCGGCTTCGCCCTGCATCGCCTGGGTGCCTACGGCAAGCCGGTACTGGACTTCATCGATCGCTTCGCCCATGTGATGTTCATCATCATCAACATGATCATGAAGCTGGCGCCGATCGGTGCGTTCGGTGCCATGGCCTTCACCATCGGCGCCTACGGTGTCGGTTCGCTGGTGCAACTGGGCCAGCTGATGATCTGCTTCTATATCACCTGCGTGGTGTTCGTGCTGGTAGTACTGGGCGCCATCTGCCGCGCCCACGGCTTCAGCGTCGTCAAGCTGATCCGCTACATCCGTGAAGAACTGCTGATCGTGCTGGGCACTTCCTCGTCGGAATCGGCCCTGCCACGCATGCTGATCAAGATGGAGCGCCTGGGTGCCAAGAAGTCGGTCGTAGGCCTGGTGATCCCGACTGGCTACTCGTTCAACCTCGACGGTACGTCGATCTACCTGACCATGGCCGCGGTGTTCATCGCCCAGGCCACCGATACCCCGATGGACCTGACTCACCAGATCACCCTGCTGTTGGTGCTGCTGTTGTCGTCCAAAGGTGCGGCTGGCGTAACCGGTAGCGGCTTCATCGTGCTGGCGGCCACCCTGTCGGCCGTGGGCACCTTGCCGGTGGCCGGTCTGGCACTGATTCTGGGTATCGACCGCTTCATGTCCGAAGCTCGCGCCCTGACCAACCTGGTGGGCAACGCCGTTGCCACGATCGTGGTTGCCAAGTGGGTCAAGGAACTGGACGAAGACCAGTTGCAGACCGAGCTGGCTTCCGGTGGTCGTGGTATCGCCGATGTCCGTGAAGATGACGAGCAGATCGCGGCGGCGCAGATTGCAGCGGCTGAGTCCTCTGCTCCAGGCACTGTGAAGTAATCTTCAGGCTGTAATGAAAAACCCGCTTCGGCGGGTTTTTTATTGGAAGAACTCTTCCGTCGAGGAGGCTTCTGTGGCGAGGGAGCTTGCTCCCGCTGGGTTGCGAAGCGACCCTAAGATGTATCTGCCACCGCGGTGCTTCAGACAAATGGCGGGGGGCTGCTGCGCAGCCCAGCGGGAGCAAGCTCCCTCGCCACAAGAGCTCTCACGCTGAGCGCAATGGTCATCCAGACTGGCACCTGCGGTGATTGCCCTACCACCAACCCCTGCCTAGTCTTTAGCCATCACCCACCGGAGATCGCTATGCAAGGCCCACTGGCATCGCTCAAGGTTCTGGATTTCTCGACCCTGCTGCCCGGCCCGTTTGCCTCGCTGTTGCTGGCAGACATGGGGGCCGAGGTGTTGCGCATCGAGTCGCCGACCCGCCAGGACCTGCTGCGGGTGCTGCCGCCCCATGATCAGGGCACCTCGGCCAGCCACGCCTACCTCAACCGTAACAAACGCAGCCTGGCCCTGGACCTCAAACAACCGGAAGCGTTAGCGGTGGTCACGCAATTGCTGGAGGACTACGACATCCTGCTGGAACAGTTCCGCCCCGGCGTGATGGAGCGGTTGGGCCTGGGATACGAAGCCTTGAAAGCCATCAATCCGCGGCTGATCTATGTGTCGATCACCGGCTACGGCCAGACCGGGCCCTACAAGGACCGCGCCGGTCACGACATCAATTACCTGGCCCTGGCGGGGCTGGCCAGCCACACCGGCCGCGCCGACAGCGGTCCGTTGCCGCTGGGGATCCAGGCGGCGGACATCGCCGGAGGTTCGTTGCATGGGGTGATCGGGCTGTTGGCGGCGGTCATCGCCCGCCAGCAAACCGGTCAGGGGCAGCATCTTGACGTGAGCATGACCGACTGTGTGTTCAGCCTCAACGCCATGGCCGGTGCCGGTTACCTGGCCTGCGGTGTCGAGCCGGGGCGGGAAAAACAGATGCTCAACGGCGGCAGCTTCTATGACTATTACCGCACCCGCGATGGTCGCTGGATGTCGGTGGGTAGCCTGGAACCGGTGTTCATGCAGGCGTTGTGCGAGGCCTTGGGACGGCCGGAACTGGCGGCCCTCGGGTTGTCGCCCAAGCCTGAACAACAGCACGCTCTTAAGCAGGCGCTGCAAGCCGAGTTTGAAAAACGCGATTTTGCCGAGCTGTGCAGCCTGTTTGCCGGGATCGATGCCTGCGTCGAGCCGGTCCTGAGCCTGGAGGAAGCTGTTCGGCATCCGCAGTTACAGGCTCGGGCGCTGGTGACACAGGTGCCCCGGGGCGATGGTTCAAGCCAGGCGCAGATGGCTTGTCCGTTGAGATTTTCCGGAGGGTTGCCTGAGCCTCGGCATATTGGCGCGGGATTGGGGGCGCATACGGATCAGGTGTTGGGGGAGTTGGGGTTCAGTGCGCAGCGGATCGCTCAATTGCGGGATGCCAAGGTGATTTTGTAGTGCCCTTTAGGGCCTCTTCGCGGGCCAGCCCAGACACCACAAAAGCCTGCTATTCCACCCGGGTTTCTCCACTGAACACCAAGGTATTGCGACAGCTTCGGCACAAATACCGCCGCCCCTGGCGCACCAGGCTGTGGCGCTGGGCCGAGAACGGGAAGTCGCTGCCGTCGCAGGGGCATTTGTAGATGTAGCGGGTCACGCTGCGGCGTTTGATTTCGTAGGTGTGGCAGCGGTTGGGCGGCAGTTCGTACACCCCACGCATGATCAGTTGCCATTCTTCGCCATGGGGCTGGATGCGTTCGCCAAACAGTTGATGGGCGATCAGGTGCGCGACTTCATGGGCGACGGTCTGCTTGAGGAAGTCTTCGGCGTTTTCCCGGTACAACTGTGGATTGAAGCGCAGCAGATTCTCATGCAGGTGTGCAACGCCGGCCTTCTGGCCACGCAATTTGAAGCTGACCACTGGGCGTTTGAAAGGACGTTTGAAAAAGGATTCGGCTTGTTGGTAACACTCTTCGACGCGGGTATTGAGTTGCTCGAGCATGCTTTACGGGTCTCCAGAAGCCCGAGTATGCCGCAAGCGTCGGCCGTTGCGAATCGTCCAGGCGCCCAGCGGTCGTGTCGAGCGGCTCAAACACAGGAAGGCCGCCTTGCGGCGGCCTGTGTCGGCAGATCCTGTTTTTATTGGAGGGTACTATCGGGACCGTTTCAATCCTTCAATTGGTATAGACCGGGCCGACGCCGAGCCCCCAGACAATCACCGTGAACGCCATGATGGCTACCAGCACCACCAGGCCTACGGCAAGCACCGAACTGGAAAACAGAAAACCTTCGTCCTGGGGAATGTTCATGAACGTCGGCAAGCCCACATACAGCAGGTAGACCGTGTAGCAGATCGCCGCCGTGCCGACGATCATCCCCAGCCACATGTGCGGGTAGAGCGCCGCCAGGCCGCCGATGAACAACGGTGTCGCGGTGTAGGTGGCGAACGCGACGCAACGGGCCAGGCTCGGGTTGGCGTCATAGGTTCGGGCCATCCAGTGGATGAAGGCGCCCATCACTGCCACACCGCCCAACATGGCCAGGTACGACATGACGGTCATCCACAGCGCACTTTCCTGGGTAAGCATGACCGGTGCACGATTGCCGATGACCCATCCCACCTGCGTGGTGCCGATGAACGCCGATACCGCGGGAATGGCCGCCAGGATCAGCGTATGGGTGAGGTACATGTGGCTGATGCTTTCCTCCTGATCGCCACGGATTTCTTTCCATTCTTGATCAGGGTGGGTAAAGAGCCCCACGACATGATGGATCATAGTCAGTCACTCCTTTGTTATTGCCATCGCCCCCCAACGGAGCGCCTACGGGCCAAATGGCCGGGTAAGTAAAGGTCTGTAAGTGTGTGCGACCTTATGTCGCAGTATAGAAAGGAGTCACCCCAAGGGGGATGGGGGGCTTAGAGCAAATCGCGCTGTAAAGGAGCCGGTTAATCGCGGCTTGATCTGTGTGCGTAATTCTCAGGCGAAGAGATTCATGTGGCGAGGGAGCTTGCTCCCGCTGGACTGCGCAGCAGGCCCCTGCGTTCTGTCCGGCACCGCGGTGATACATACATTTTCGGGGCTGCTTCGCACCCCAGCGGGAGCAAGCTCCCTCGCCACAGGGGGGCGGTGCCATACGGGAGGTTTTTTGCGTAAAATGCCGCCCTTTCGTCACACCTCACGGATTTCGCGTCATGGGCACTCTTACGGTCAACCAGAACAAACTGCAAAAGCGCCTGCGCCGCCTGGCCGGTGAGGCGGTCGCCGATTTCAACATGATCGAGGACGGTGACAAGGTCATGGTCTGCCTGTCCGGCGGCAAGGACAGCTACACCTTGCTCGATGTGCTGATGCATCTGCAGAAGGTTGCGCCGATCAAGTTCGACATCGTCGCGGTAAACATGGACCAGAAGCAGCCCGGGTTCCCCGAGCATGTGCTGCCGGCCTACCTTGAATCGCTGGGTGTGGAATATCACATCGTCGAGAAAGACACCTATTCGGTGGTCAAGGAACTGATTCCCGAAGGCAAGACCACCTGTTCGCTGTGCTCACGCCTGCGGCGCGGAACGCTCTACACCTTCGCCGACGAGATCGGCGCAACCAAGATGGCCCTGGGGCACCATCGCGACGACATCGTCGAGACCTTTTTCCTGAACATGTTCTACAACGGCTCGCTCAAGGCCATGCCGCCCAAGCTGCGAGCCGATGACGGGCGCAACGTGGTGATCCGGCCATTGGCCTATTGCAGCGAGAAAGACATCCAGGCCTATTCGGATTTCAAGCAATTCCCGATCATCCCCTGCAACCTGTGCGGCTCCCAGGAAAACCTGCAACGTCAGGTGGTCAAGGAAATGCTCCAGGAGTGGGAGCGCAAGACGCCGGGCCGTACCGAGAGCATTTTCCGCGGCTTGCAGAACGT
Organism: Pseudomonas sp. NFACC51; assembly: GCF_900103575.1. Lineage (NCBI taxonomy): Bacteria > Pseudomonadati > Pseudomonadota > Gammaproteobacteria > Pseudomonadales > Pseudomonadaceae > Pseudomonas > Pseudomonas sp. NFACC51. Next base: position 403,877 of record NZ_FMXH01000004.1, read on the forward strand.
CATTCCGTCGCAACTGGCGGACCGCAACCTGTTCGACTTCACCAACCTGCGCATCGACGAAAACGCCACGCCGCGGTTCGTCAACGTGGTGAACCTCTGACGGCGCCAACCGCTCTATTCACGGCGCCAATGGCTATAAGGGCCACTGGCGCCGTTTTCATTTCCGACCCCAGGAGAGGGCATGCGCGATTACAAGTGGCTGCACGAGTATTGTCTGAACCGCTTCGGTTCGGCGGCTGAACTGGAAGCCCACCTGCCGGTTCCCAAGACCCCGGCGCAACTGCGCAAGATCGGCGACGACCGCTACCTTTCGACCATGGCGCTGCGGGTGTTCCGCGCCGGGCTCAAGCACAGCCTGGTGGACGCCAAGTGGCCGGCGTTCGAAGAGGTGTTCTTCAAGTTCGATCCGGAGAAAGTCGTGCTGATGAGCGCCGAGCACCTGGAGCGGTTGATGCAGGACGCGCGGATCATCCGCCATCTGGGCAAGCTCAAGAGCGTACCGCGCAACGCGCAACTGATATTGGACGTGGCCCACGAAAAGGGCAGCTTCGCCGCACTGGTCGCCGACTGGCCAGTGACCGACATCGTCGGCCTGTGGACGTACCTGAAAAAACGCGGCCATCAACTGGGCGGCCTGTCGGCGCCGCGCTTTTTGCGGATGATGGGCAAGGACACCTTCGTGCCCAGTTATGACGTGGTGGCCGCGCTCAATGCCCAGGACATCATCGACAAAGTCCCCACCAGCCAGCGGGACCTGGCGACGGTGCAGAATGCCTTCAACCAGTGGCATGAAGAGAGCGGGGGAAGGCCCATGAGCCAGATATCGATGATGCTGGCGTATACCGTGAATCATTGAGACCGCGTTGCGGCCATCGCGAGCAAGCTCGCTCCCACAGGGACTCGATGGCACCCTGTGTGCGAGCTTGCTCGCGATAGCGGTGTATCAGGCGACGGAGACATCTCCCTCGCCCGCCAACCGTCGATTCAACTGAAACCGCCACCGCACATACAACAACGCCGAGCAGAACACCGCCACGCTCGCCGCCATTTCCAGCACGCCGAACAGTTGCCGGTTCGGGTCATAGGCTGCCAGTGCGCCCTTGATGAAATACAGGTTCACCACGAAGCACATCCACGAGTGTCCGCGGGCGCTGCCGCTGAGCATGCCGGGCGCGAGTATCAGCAGCGGCACCAGTTCGATCAGCAGAATCACCCAGGGCCGCGCGCCGTGCAGGTCGGCGATCAGCAGGTAATAGGCGCTGAGCAGCCCCACCAGGACGAAAAAACACAGCAGGCTGAGGGCGCGGGCGATGCGTACGCGCGGTTCCAGCCATTGGATCGAAGGCAGGATCTTCGGCTTCTTAGCCACGGCCGTTCTCCAGCAACAGGGCGGTTTTCGCCAGGCGCAAACCCAAGGCGCGGCACAGGGCAACCTCATGTTCGTTCAAGCCGCTTTTACCGTCGGCCCCGGCGTGATGGCTCGGGCCGTAGGGCGTGCCACCGCCCAGGGTGTCGATCAGGGCCGATTCGCTGTAGGGCAGGCCGGTGATCAGCATGCCGTGGTGCAGCAGTGGCAGCATCATCGACAGCAGGGTGGTTTCCTGACCACCGTGCAGGCTCGCGGTGGAGGTGAACACCCCGGCCGGTTTGCCCACCAGCGCGCCGGTCAGCCACAGGTTGCTGGTGCCGTCGAGAAAGTACTTGAGCGGCGCGGCCATGTTGCCGAAACGGGTCGGGCTGCCCAAGGCCAGGCCAGCGCAGTTCTTCAGGTCATCGAGGCTGGCGTAGAGCGGGCCTTGTTCTGGGATGTCTGGCGAAACCGCTTCGCACTCGGCGGAAATGGCCGGCACCGTACGCAACCTGGCTTCCAGCCCGGCCTGCTCGACACCACGGGCGATCTGCCGGGCCATTTCGTTGGTGGCGCCACTGCGGCTGTAATACAACACCAGGATGTACGGCGTGGTCACGGCAGGATCTCCAGGATCTTCTCCGGCGGACGGCCGATCACGGCCTTTTCTCCGGCTTCCAGAATCGGCCGTTCCATGAGTTTCGGGTGGGCGGCGATGGCTGCGATCAACTGGGCCTGGCTCAGGCTTTCGTCGGCCAGGTTCAAGTCTTTGTACTCGTCCTCGCCGGTGCGCAGCAATTGCCGGGCGGTGATGCCGAGCTTGCCCAGCAGACGCTCCAGGTGCGCGGCGTCGAGCGGGGTTTCCAGGTAGCGGACCACGGTGGGCGTCAGGCCACGGGCCTCCAACAGTTCCAGCGCACCGCGGGATTTCGAGCAGCGCGGGTTGTGATAAAGCGTCAGATCGGTCATGAGTGGGTCGCATCTTGCGTAAGGTGGCGGCTATTCTACTGTGCCGCGAAGCCCCTAGCACCTGAGAGAGGCGACGGGTCGCAGCAGCGTTCACATTCAGACAAGGATTGGCACATGGCAAGGCGATTGACGGCGGCACTGACATTTATCGGCATTTTGTTGCTCGCCGGCTGCGGGAACGACTACGGCGTGGACCAGAACGGCCAGGCAATTGCCTCGCAGCGGCTGGACAAACAATGGGTGGTGCTCAACTACTGGGCCGAATGGTGCGCGCCATGCCGTACCGAAATCCCGGAATTCAATGCCTTGGCCGAACAGCTCAAGGGGCGCAACGTCGGTGTATTCGGGGTCAACTTCGACCAGGTGCAGGGCGAAGAACTCAAGAGCGCCAGCGACAAGATGGGGATTCGCTTCACGGTGCTGGCCCGGGATCCGGCCGAGATCTTCGACCTTCCTCGCAGCGAAGGGCTACCGGTGACGTACATCATCGACAACAAGGGCAAGGTGCGCGAGCAGTTGCTGGGGGAGCAGACGGCGGCGGGGGTGATGGCCAAGCTTGAAGCGTTGCAGGCGTTCAAATAACCCCTGTCATGGCTGAGGGCTTGTGTGGCGAGGGAGCTTGCTCCCGCTGGACTGCGCAGCAGGCCCCTGCATTCCGCCTGAAACGTCAAAGTGACAGGTGCATCCGGGGGCCGCTTCGCAGCCCAGCGGGAGCAAGCTCCCTCGCCACAGGGTTAACCATGTCCCTGGTCCAACCGGGTGTGTCTGGAGGCCTCAGCCCTCTTCCAACCACCACCGCAGCGGCTTGCCCTGGGCCGGCCAGAAGCGTATTTGCTCGATGGGCGAGATGTCCCAGCGCTCGACCTTTTCCAAGGCCTGCAAGAAGCGCGTTTCTTGCTCCATCACCGCCGGGGCGCAGAGTTTGCGCGTGCTGCCGATCTTGCCGAAGCTCAAACGGTGGCCTTCCAGGGTATAGGGCGCGAACCAGTGGTTGCAGCCGCCATTGCCATAGGCGCGACCGTCATCCCCAAGGGTGATGGTCAGGTGGCTGTAGTCCATCAATGGCCGTTCACCGATCCACTCCAGGATGTAGCTGCGGTTATGTTGCAGCTGTACAGGTTCAGCGGCACAGCCCATCAGGCTCATGCCGATCAACGCGGACAGGGCCAAACGTTTCATCAGGCGGTTTCCTGGCATTTCGGGCACAGGTGTTTTTCACCCACTGTGATCCAGCCCAGTTCGGCGATCCGTGCGGAGGCGGCCGGTTTTTCGGCCTTGACGCCGAGCTTGGCATCGACGGCGAATTCGAAGCTCAGTTCCTTGGCGCAGCTGTCGCAGTTGACCTGCCAGGTGTGGATCGCCAGTTCACCGAACACCGGGCCGGTGGTCATGGCGGTCCATTGGCCCATGGGCTTGAGCAGGTGCCGCACGGTGTCCACGGTCAGGCGCATGGACAAGTCCTTGCTGCCCTTGAGCGTGACGAGCAACACATCATTGGCCTGGATCGAACCGCCATTGCCGGTGACCTGGTAGCGGCCCGGCGCCAGTGCGCGGACTTCGGTCAAGGTGTGCTGCGGGTTCATCAGGGTGTAGCGGAAATCGTGTTCGGCCATGGGTCCTCCAAATAGGCGCGACATGCTAGCACGGGGCATGGCTTTGGATGCTCCATAAGGGATCTGACCGACGAAACTCCATCCCTGTGGGAGCAAGCTCGCGATGGCGTCAGCCCAGACAACCCACAACCCGTGGCGAGGGAGCTTGCTCCCGCTCGGCTGCGCAGCAGTCGCCAACCGGATCATGCGGTCCGGCTGAAAAAATGCAGAGGCCTGCTTCGCAGGCCAGCGGGAGCAAGCTCCCTCGCCACATTGGGTTTGTGTGAAGCCGAAATTGGAGCTCGACCAAAGTCCCTGTGTGAGCGAGCTCCTACAGGGGGGGGCTGGCTAGAGCGGATCAGCCATCCACCAGGTTTTGCGGCGTGCCGGCTGCCCAGGCGGCGATGTTGTCCAGGGTGGTCATGGCAATCGCCGCCAAGGCTTCATGGGTCAGGAACGCCTGGTGAGCGGTGACGATCACGTTGGGGAAGGTCAACAGCCGGGCCAGCACGTCGTCCTGCAAGGGCAGGTCGGAGCGGTCCTTGAAAAACAGCTGGGCTTCTTCCTCGTAGACATCCAGGCCCAGATAGCCCAGCTGGCCGCTTTTCAACGCCTCGATCAAGGCCGGTGTGTCCACCAGGCCGCCACGCCCGGTATTGATCAGCATGGCGCCGCGTTGCATCGCAGCAAGCGATTGGGCATTGATCAGGTGTCGGCTTTGTTCATTGAGCGGGCAATGCAGGCTGATGATCTGCGCCTGCGCGAGCAGCTCGGCCAAGGGCAGGTAGCGGGCGCCCAAGGCTTCGACCTGCGGGTTGGGGTAGGGGTCATAGGCCAGCAACTGGCAGCCGAAGCCTGCCATGATCCGTGCGAACGTCGCGCCGATCTGCCCGGTGCCGATCACGCCAACGGTCTTGCCCACCAGATCGAACCCGGTCAGCCCATGAAGGCTGAAATTGCCGTCCCGGGTGCGGTTGTAAGCGCGGTGCAGGCAGCGATTGAGGGCCATGATCAATGCCACGGCATGTTCGGCCACGGCATGGGGCGAGTAGGCCGGCACCCGGACGATGCTCAAGCCCAGGCGCTGGGCGGCGAGCAGGTCGACGTGGTTGTAGCCGGCCGAGCGCAGGGCAATCAGCCGCGTGCCGCCTTCGGCCAGTTGCTCCAGCACCGGGGCGCTGAGGTCATCGTTGATGAAGGCACACACCACTTCATGCCGTTCGGCCAGGGCCACGGTGTCGAGGTTCAGGCGGGCGGGCTGGAATTGCAATTGAAGGCCTGCGGGCGTCGGGGCCTTGGTGAAACTGTCGCGGTCGTAGGTCTGGCTGCTGAAAAAAATCACGCGCATGGCGGCCTCCTGGCATTGGAATAGACCCAGCTTAACCGCCATCGCTCCGGTCGCCATTGCCCTGGATCAGGCGCTGATACGCGCCTCGCTGGCCAGGCGGTTGATGGCCCGCTCCAATTCTTCCAGGGCGTCGGCGGCCTTGGGATCCTGTTGCTTGAGCAGGGTTTCGCTGCGCTGGCAGGCCGCCCGCAATTGCGGTACGCCGCAGTAGCGGGTGGCGCCGTGCAGGCGGTGGACGCGTTCGATCAGTGCGTTGTGATCGTTGGCCTCGATGGCCTGGCGGATCGCTTCGCGGTCGGCTTCCAGGGAGGCCAGCAGCATCGCCAGCATGTCCGCCGCCAGGTCAGCCTTGCCGGCGGCCAGGCGAAGGCCTTCTTCGTGATCGAGCACCAACAGTTCGCTGCCGCCCGGGGCATCGCCGCTGCGCTCCGGTGACTGGTTGCGCAGGGCCAGGCCAGTCCATTTGAGCACCACCTGGGCCAGTTGCCGCTCGCTGATGGGTTTGGTCAGGTAATCATCCATGCCACTTTGCAGCAGGGCGCGCTTTTCGTTGGCCATGGCGTGGGCGGTGAGGGCGACGATCGGCAGCGGTGTGCAGTGCCGCTCGCTTTCCCACTGGCGGACCGCCTCGGTGCTCTGGCGACCGTCCATGCCGGGCATCTGCACGTCCATCAAGACCAGGTCGAAGGTTTCCTTCTGCACGGCCTTGACCGCCGCATAACCGCTTTCCACAGCCAGCACCTTGGCGCCCATGTCTTCGAGCAGGGTCTGCACCAGCAGCAGGTTGGCCGGGTTGTCGTCCACGCACAGCACTTTCGGGGCGCGGCTGGAAACCGGTTCGTGGGGGTCGCTGCGGGTCGGGCGCGGGTTGACCAGGTCGGAAAGCGCGCGGCGCAACTTGCGGGTGCAGGCCGGCTTGGCCTGGAGCTGGCTGTGAGGGTTGGGCACCGAGAGGTGATACAGGGTCTGTTCGGTGGTGGGGCACAGCACGAGTACTTTGCAGCCCAGGTGCTCAAGGTCCCAGATGTGTTGGTTGAGGCGCTCCGGTGGCATGTCGTTGCTGGTGATGCCCAGCACGGCCAGGTCGATCGCCTGATCGGTCTGATGGGCGATGGTGATACCGTTGGTCAAGCTTTCCAGGGTGTTGAACGGCGTCACTTGCAGGCCACAGTCTTCAAGCTGGTGCTGCAAGGCCTGGCGGGCCAGTTCGTGATTCTCCAGCACCGCTACACGCCGGCCCAGCAACGGTGGGCCGGGCAGGTCCTCGGCATCGTCACGGGTCTTGGGCAGGCGCAGGCTGATCCAGAACTCCGAGCCTTCGCCCGGTGTGCTGTCGACGCCGATTTCCCCGCCCATCTGTTCCACCAGGCGCTTGGAAATCACCAGGCCCAAGCCGGTGCCCCCCGGTTGCCGCGACAGCGAGTTGTCAGCCTGGCTGAACGCCTGGAACAGCGCCCGCACATCCTGGTTGGACAGGCCGATGCCGGTGTCCTGGATGCTGATGCGCAACTGCACGCTGTCTTCGTGCTCGTCTTCGAGCATGGCCCGGGCGACGATGGTGCCCTCGCGGGTGAACTTGATGGCGTTGCTCACCAGGTTGGTGAGGATCTGCTTGAGGCGCAGTGGATCGCCCACCAGCGACAGCGGTGTGTCCCGGTAGACTAGGCTCACCAGTTCCAACTGCTTGGCGTGGGCGGCCGGGGCGAGGATGGTCAGGGTGTCCTGCAGCAGGTCGCGCAAGTTGAACGGAATGCTGTCGAGTACCAGCTTGCCGGCCTCGATCTTCGAAAAGTCGAGGATCTCGTTGATGATCCCCAGCAGGCTGTCGGCGGATTTTTCAATGGTACCCAGGTAGTCGAGCTGGCGTGGGGTCAGTTCGCTTTTCTGCAACAGGTGGGTAAAGCCGAGGATACCGTTGAGCGGCGTGCGGATTTCATGGCTCATGTTCGCCAGGAACTCGGATTTGATCCGGCTCGCTTCCAGGGCTTCCTTGCGAGCCAGGTCCAGCTCGATGTTCTGGATCTCGATGGTTTCCAGGTTCTGGCGCACGTCCTCGGTGGCCTGGTCGATGCTGTGCTGCAATTCTTCCTGGGCGTTCTGCAAGGTACTGGCCATGCGGTTGATGCCCGAGGCCAATTCGTCCAGCTCCTGGCTGCCCAGCGGCGGCAGGCGGGTTTCCAGGTGACCGTCCTTGAGTTGTGCCACGGCCTGCTTGATCTGGCTCAGTGGGCGGTTAATCGTGCGGCCCATGCGCAGGGCCAGCAAGCCGGTCAGGCACAGGCCAGCGGCGATCAGCAGCAGGCTGGCGAACAGGCTGCGATAGCCGCGCAGCAACATACCGCTGTGGGACAACTCCAACTCGACCCAGCCCAACAGGCGGTCGGCTTCTTCGGGAATCAGTTCCCCCGCCAGGTTGCGGTGCTTGCCGAATACCGGCAGCAAGTAGCGCGTGGCGTCGTTGCCAGTGCGTTGCAGTAGCTGCGTGCTGTTGCCCTCCGGCGCCCGGTTGAGCATGGTCGGGCCGGCGTGGGCCAGTGGTACGCGGTCGGGGGCGAGGAAGGTGACGGCGCGCACGTCCGCCTGTTCGAGGGACTGGGTGGCGATGCGCTCCAGTAGATCGATGTCCTGGCGGCTCATGGCTGGGGCGACCAGCGGCGCAAGTTGTTCGGCGATCATTTCACCGCGTTGCAACAACTGGGCATGCAGCTCCGATTGCTGCATCCAGGTGAAATAGCCGCCCAGGACCAGCGCCATCAGGCTGGTTGGCAACAGGGTCAGCAACAGCACGCGGCCTTTGATTCCCAGTTTCTTGAGCACACTTGTCTCCTGCATCCAGCGTCTGATTGAGCGGTGCGCGCATCCAGCACGCAATACCTGCGCAGTGTAGCGATTTGCGGGCGGGCGATCTTCGTAAAAATCATGCCTGCCCGCGCATCCGTACTGCCAGTCCTGTAATGACCTGGCAAGCAACCTCCGGGCCTGTGTCCGCTCAGACTCGCCCATCGGACCTTCGGTCGGGCCTGTCAACGTTAACAGGTGTTGTTTTTGTTCTTCTGTTTAAGCTCGGTCTCGTTGAACTGCATAGAAACAACGGGAGAACAACATGAATACCAAGCATGCAGAAGAAAGATTGAAAGCTGTAAAGATTGCACCCCGACTTGATGCGAAAGGCTCAATAACTATCTCGCTTAATGGACAGGTTACGAAAACCGAGGATGTTCATATCCTGGATCAACCCGGTCACTCCATTGTGGGGCTCATAGGGGAGGGTATTGTCATCGTGCAGTTCAGCTCACTGACAGCACCTGGTACCTATGAGATCAAGGAACATGGTATCTGGATATATATGTCGTTCTACGGTTTCCAGGGGGAGGCGGCAACCGGAGCCTTGACCCTTGACACCATCGAGACGAAAAGCAAGTACAGAGGTCATTTTGATGTGAAGACCTCGGATCACCAAAAAGTCGATGGGATATTTGACGTCCAGAGGGTATAGGTTTGGATGTTGAGGGTAGGGGGGGCGCCTCCATGTGTAAGGTCCCCCCATCAGACTTCGTTCACTGTTCATGTCCGCGACGTTAGCGATGAGTTTCAGCCGATGTGCAGCCTCCTCGCCCCTGCCACTCAGAAAATAGCTTGAGGCCGCTACGCCGGCAGGCGGAAGCAAGCTCACTCGTCACATCTTGGCTCGCTTATTCCCATAAGCCATAACCCCCTTACTTTGCGTGATATGGCCGCGCCAGGTTTGCCGGTATGATAGGCGCCCCCGCAGTCCGGATTGCGAATACGCCATGACTCTGCAGTACCCAACCATCGCCGATTGCGTCGGCAACACTCCGCTGGTCCGTTTGCAACGCTTGCCCGGCGTGACCACTAATACGCTTTTGCTCAAGCTCGAAGGGAATAACCCGGCGGGTTCGGTCAAGGACCGGCCGGCGCTGTCGATGATCACCCGTGGCGAATTGCGCGGGCAGATCCGGCCTGGCGACACGCTGATCGAGGCGACCTCCGGCAACACCGGTATTGCCCTGGCGATGGCGGCGGCGATCAAGGGCTACAAGATGATCCTGATCATGCCCGACAATTCCAGCGCCGAGCGCAAGGCAGCGATGACAGCCTACGGTGCCGAATTGATCCTGGTGACTCAGGAGCAGGGCATGGAAGGCGCCCGGGACCTGGCCGAGCGCATGCAGGCCGAGGGGCGTGGCAAAGTGCTGGACCAGTTCGCCAACGGCGACAATCCAGAGGCCCACTACACCTCCACCGGCCCTGAGATCTGGCGCCAGACCGACGGCACCATCACCCATTTCGTCAGCTCGATGGGCACCACCGGCACCATCATGGGCACCTCGCGCTACCTGAAAGAACAGAACCCGAACGTGCAGATCATTGGCCTGCAACCGATGGAAGGCTCGGCCATCCCCGGCATTCGTCGCTGGCCCGAGGAATATCTGCCGAAGATCTACCAGGCCGACCGCGTGGATCGCATCATCGACATGGCCCAGAGCGAAGCCGAGGACACCACCCGTCGCCTGGCGCGCGAGGAGGGCATCTTCTGCGGCGTGTCTTCGGGCGGTGCCGTGGCGGGGATGCTGCGCCTGTCCAAGGAAGTTGAAAATGCGGTGATCGTCGCGATCATCTGCGACCGTGGCGACCGTTACCTGTCGACCGGCATTTTCGACGCGCCCAACTGATGGCCAAGCAAGAGAGAGGCCTGCGCTTCCAGCCCAGCGGCGGAAGCCGGGCCCCGCAAGTGCCCACCGGCAAGAAGCAGCGCCTGACCATCGAGCGCCTGGCCAACGACGGTCGGGGCATCGCCTTTATTGAAGGGCGCACCTGGTTTGTCATAGGCGCCCTGGCCGGCGAAGAAGTCGAGGCGCGGGTGCTCGGTGCCCATGGCAAAGTGGTCGAGGCCCGTACCGAGCGCGTGTTCCTGCCCAGTGAACTGCGACGTGCGGCGCCGTGCGTCCATGCTGGTCGCTGCGGCGGTTGCAGCGTCCAACATTTGCCCCATGACGAACAACTCGCCCTGAAACAGCGCATGCTCGCCGAGCAGTTGTCGCGGGTGGCCGGGGTGGTGCCAGAGGAATGGGCCGCGCCCTTGAGCGGGCCGGAATTCGGTTACCGGCGTCGCGCCCGCGTGGCGGTGCGTTGGGACCAGAAGGCGAAAAAACTCGAAGTCGGTTTCCGCGCCGTCGGCAGCCAGGACATCGTCGCCATCGGTGATTGCCCGGTGCTGGTACAGCCCTTGCAGCCGATCATGAGCCGCCTGCCGGAGATGCTGCGTCGCTTGAGCAAACCCCAGGCGTTGGGGCATGTGGAATTGTTCGCCGGTTCGTCCCTCGCGGTATTGCTGCGCCACATGGCGCCGCTGTCGGAGGCCGACCTGACGATCCTCAAGGACTTCTGCGCGTTCCATGAAGCCCAGTTGTGGTTGCACGGTGAAGGTGAGCCGCAACCGGTCGAGCCCGGGCAAGCTCTCGGGTTTCGCCTGGATGCCTGGGACCTTGAGCTGGCTTACCGACCGGGGGATTTCATCCAGGTGAACGCCGGGGTCAACGAGGCGATGATCGCCCAGGCCCTGCAATGGCTGGCACCGCGAGCCGAGGAACGGGTGCTGGATCTGTTCTGCGGCCTGGGCAACTTTGCCTTGCCGCTGGCCCAAAGCGTGCGCCAGGTGGTGGCTGTCGAAGGCGTGCAGACCATGGTGGATCGTGCGGCGGCCAATGCCGTCAGTAACAATTTGAATAACACGGCCTTTTTTCAGGCCGATTTATCCCAGCCTCTGGCTGATGCCCAATGGATCGGCGAAGGCTTTTCTGCGGTACTCTTGGACCCACCCCGTGACGGTGCTTTCGAGGTGGTGCGCAAACTGTCGTCCCTGGGTGCCAAACGGTTGGTCTATGTATCGTGCAACCCGGCAACTTTGGCCCGGGATACGGTCGAACTGATCAAGCAGGGCTACCGGTTAAAACGTGCCGGGATTCTCGATATGTTTCCTCAAACGGCGCATGTCGAGGCCATGGCGTTATTTGAAGCGAGCCAGGATGGCTTGTCCGACTGACCCGTTCGTGCCAACTCGCCACAGCCCTGGGCGTAAACACGGGCATGAAGGTCAGCGAAGTTGACGCATTGAATCTGCGTCGTAGGGAAGGTAAGTAAAGATGGTACAGGTGAGAGCACACCAGCCGATCAACACCGACGGCAGTATCAATCTCGAGGCTTGGCTCGATCATGCGGTCAGCGTCGACATGGCTCTGGATCGCGAAGCCTTGAAGGCCGCCTGCGAGTTCGCTCGTGAGGCGGAGCAGCAACATAACGCAGCGAAGAACCTGTGGTCCGAAGGCACCTCGAGTTTCCAGACGGGCCTGGAGATCGCCGAAATTCTTGCTGACCTCAAGCTCGACCAGGACTCCCTGGTGGCGGCGGTGTTGTACCGCGGCGTGCGCGAAGGCCAGATCCAGCTACCGGTGGTCAGCCAGCGCTTCGGCACGGTGGTCGCCAAGCTGATCGATGGCGTGCTGCGCATGGCCGCCATCAGCGCCAGCCTCAGCCCGCGCCAGTCCATGGTGCTGGGCACCCAGGGCCAGGTGGAAAACCTGCGCAAGATGCTGGTGGCGATGGTTGACGACGTGCGCGTCGCGCTGATCAAGCTGGCCGAACGTACCTGCGCCATCCGCGCCGTGAAGTCTGCCGATGACGAAAAACGCAATCGCGTCGCCCGGGAGGTGTTCGACATCTATGCCCCCCTGGCCCACCGTCTCGGCATCGGTCACATCAAGTGGGAGCTGGAGGACCTGTCCTTCCGCTACCTGGAGCCGGATCAATACAAACAGATCGCCAAGCTGTTGCATGAGCGGCGCCTGGATCGCGAGCGTTTCATCACCGATGTGATGACCCAGTTGCGCGAAGAGTTGCAGGCAACCGGCGTGGTAGCCGACATCAGTGGCCGGGCCAAGCACATCTACTCGATCTGGCGAAAAATGCAGCGCAAGGGCCTGGAATTCAGCCAGATCTACGACGTTCGCGCCGTTCGCGTCCTGGTCCCGGAAATGCGCGACTGCTACACCGCGCTGGGGATCGTCCATACCTTGTGGCGGCACATTCCGAAGGAGTTCGACGACTACATCGCCAACCCCAAGGAAAACGGCTATCGCTCGCTGCACACCGCAGTGATCGGCCCCGAAGGCAAGGTGCTGGAAGTGCAGATCCGCACCCACGCCATGCACGAAGAGGCCGAGCTGGGCGTCTGCGCCCACTGGAAATACAAGGGCACCGACGTCAAGTCCGGCTCCAATCACTACGAAGAGAAGATCTCCTGGCTGCGTCAGGTGCTGGAGTGGCACGAGGAATTGGGTGACATCGGCGGCCTGGCCGAACAGCTGCGGGTCGATATCGAGCCGGACCGGGTCTATATCTTCACCCCCGACGGCCATGCCATCGACCTGCCCAAGGGCGCGACGCCGCTGGACTTTGCCTACCGGGTCCACACCGAGATCGGCCACAACTGCCGTGGCGCCAAGATCAACGGGCGGATCGTACCGCTCAACTACAGTCTGCAGACCGGTGAACAGGTCGAGATCATCACCAGCAAGCACGGTACGCCGAGCCGCGACTGGCTGAACCCGAACCTGGGCTACATCACCACGTCGCGGGCGCGGGCGAAAATCGTCCACTGGTTCAAGTTGCAGGCCCGCGACCAGAACGTCGCCGCTGGCAAGACCCTGCTCGAGCGCGAACTCGGTCGCCTGGGCCTGCCGCAGGTGGATTTCGACAAGCTGGCCGAAAAAGCCAACATGAAAACCGCCGAAGACATGTTCGCCGCCCTCGGCGCCGGCGATCTGCGCCTGGCGCAACTGGTCAACCTGGCCCAGCAACTGGTGGAGCCGGAACGCGGCAACGAGCAACTGGAACTGATCCCACGCAAGGCCACCGGTTACAAGCCAGGCAAGCGCGGCGATATTCAGATCCAGGGCGTGGGCAACCTGATGACCCAGATGGCCGGCTGCTGCCAGCCGTTGCCGGGGGACGCGATCGTCGGCTACATCACCCAGGGCCGTGGCGTGAGCATTCACCGCCAGGACTGTGCCTCGGTGCTGCAACTGGCCGGTCGCGAGCCGGAGCGGATCATCCAGGTCAGTTGGGGCCCGGTACCGGTGCTCACCTACCCGGTGGACATCGTCATCCGCGCCTACGACCGCTCCGGCCTGCTGCGTGACGTGTCCCAGGTGTTGCTGAACGAGCGGATCAACGTGCTGGCGGTCAACACCCGTTCGAACAAGGAAGACAACACCGCGCTGATGTCGCTGACCATCGAGATCCCAGGGCTGGATGCGCTGGGGCGGTTGCTGGGGCGGATTTCCCAGTTGCCGAACATCATCGAGACCCGGCGTAACCGGACGCCAGGTTAAGCGCAGTCCAAACATGTGGGAGCGAGCTTGCTCGCGATAGCGGTCCATCACTGACCGGCCGCCATCGCGAGCAAGCCCGCTCCCACAGGGTTATTTTGTGATGAGATGGATTGATGTATAGCCTCGAAGACCTGCTCCACCTGATGAATCGCCTGCGGGACCCGCAGTACGGCTGCCCGTGGGACATCCAGCAAACCTACGCGACCATCGTTCCTCATACGCTTGAAGAAGCCTACGAAGTGGCCGATGCCATCGAGCGCGGCGACTTCGATCATTTGCAGGGCGAGTTGGGCGACTTGTTGTTCCAAGTGGTGTATTACAGCCAACTGGCCCGGGAAGAAAACCGTTTCGAATTCGCCGGGGTGGTCGACAGCATCACCCGCAAGCTGATCCGTCGTCATCCCCATGTGTTTCCTACCAGTGACCTTTACGCGCCAGTGGACATCCCGCGCCTGAGTGAAGAGCAGGTCAAGCAGCGCTGGGAAGAGATCAAGGCAGAGGAGCGGGCCGAGAAAGCCGCCGCGCCCGAGCAGTTGTCGTTGCTCGACGATGTGCCAACGGCCTTGCCAGCGTTGTCCCGTTCGGCGAAGTTGCAAAAGCGTGCGGCGCAGGTCGGTTTCGACTGGCCAGGCCCGTTGCCGGTGCTCGACAAGGTCCGGGAGGAGCTGGACGAAGTGCTTGAAGCCATGGCCGGCAACGATCCGGTGGCTATCAGCGACGAGATCGGTGACTTGCTGTTCAGCGTGGTGAACCTGGCTCGCCACCTCAAGGTCGACCCGGAAACCGCCCTGCGTGGCGCCAACGGGAAGTTCGAACGACGGTTCCGATTTATCGAACAGGCATTGCGCGACACCCACCGTCCCATGGAAGATTGCACCCTCGAAGAGTTGGACGCCTTGTGGGGCGAAGCCAAACGTCAGGAAAAGAATTTGCCCAGCTGTGGCTGAGGCCGTTGCCTAAGTGAGTAAGCACCATGAGCCTTTCCCTTCGCGACCAGTTGCTCAAAGCAGGGCTGGTCAACCAAAAGCAGGCCAAGCAGGTCGGCAAAGAGAAACAGAAGCAGCAGCGCCTGGCCCACAAAGGCCAGATCGAACTGGATGATTCCCAGCAGCGTGCGGCCCAAGAGGCCATGGCCGAGAAGGTCAAGCGCGACCAGGAACTCAACCGGCAGCAGCAGGAAAAGGTCGAGCAGAAGGCCCGGGCCGCGCAGATCAAGCAATTGATCGAAGTCTCGCGCCTGCCGAAGCTGACCACCGAGGATTACTACAACTTCGTCGACGACAAGAAGGTCAAGCGCATCTCGGTCAACACCCTGATGCGCAACAAGCTGAGCAGCGGCTCGTTGGCGATCGTCCACCATGCCGGCGGTTACGAAGTGATCCCGCGCGAGGCGGCCCTGAAGATCCAGGAACGCGATCCCAAGCGCATCGTCCAGCTCAACACCCAGACCGAAGAAGTGGATGCCGATGATCCGTACGCGGCGTATCAGATTCCGGATGATTTGATGTGGTAACGCCGGCAACCTGAAAAAACGATCCGTGGCGAGGGAGCTTGCTCCCGCTTGAGTGCGAGGCGCTCACAAGAAAGGGCTGCTATGCAGCCCAGCGGGAGCAAGCTCCCTCGCCACAGGGTCCCCGTGTCGTTCAGGATTCCGTCATTTCTCGCGAGCGCAGCCGTTCCTCGCGCTCCAGCTCAGCCTTGTAGCTATGGGCATCCGTCTCCGAGTGGAACATCCCCACCAGCAAATCCTGTTGATGCACATCCCAGATCCGGATACCGGCGGCAATGCCTTCGTGGGACATATGGGCGTCATCGCGTTCAGTTACTTTCACAGTCATCTTGCAAGCTCCAATCTCTGTTATCTGCAGCAAGGCGTGTGCAGGACTTTGTTATAGATTTGGATAGCGTGCTAAGTAAATGCCCCGGTTCGTTAAGAAGTTTTCATGGAAAGCGCCATAATCCTGCAGGCCAAGTGGTGCGCGGCATTCGGTCGCAGGTGTTTTTCATGAAGAAGATTTCATGTCGCAATCCTCCATGAATACAAATCCTGTGGGAGCTTGAAATCCAGGCAATAAAAAGCCCCGCATGGCGGGGCTTCCTGATGTTTGCGTCGATCAGCTGCCTTTCACAGCCTTGCCGTTGACCGTGCCGTCCAGGAGCATGATGTTGTACTCCTTGCCGTCGGTCTCGACCTGTTGCAGGCGCACCAGCAGGTAGTCCCAGTCCTTGGCGAACCAGAGCACGGTGATGCGCTTGCTTTGTGTCGGGTCGCGCACGCGCTCGACCTTGATCGCGTCGATCTGGCCGGCCTTGGTGTCGACTTTTTCCGAGCCCAGCACGCGGAAGTCATAAGTATCGATCTCGCCATCATCGACGACCTGATAGCTCATGCTTTTCTTGCCGGCCGCCACGTCGTGCTGCAGGGCCAGTTGATAGGTGGATTTATCGACCATGCCACGGTTGAGCGGCAGCTTGACCGCGTCGCCGCGATCGGTGCCGGTGACCATCTTGGTGTTCCAATCGAAGTCCAGGTCGGCCTTCTTGGCTTTGCCCAGGCCACCGCGTTCGAAGTGGTAGGACTGTGGCAGCAGCGTGTCCTTGTCCAGGGTCAGGGTGCTTTCTTCGGTCAGGCTGGCGATCATCATCGAAGCCTTGAAGCTCAGCTTCCAGGTGCCGTTGGCTTCCTTGGTCAGGCTGCGCTCGGCGGTGCCGCTCATGGGCAATTGTTTCCAGTCGGCGGTATAGCTGGCGGAGAACGGTTGTAGTTCCGCAGCCTGTGCCAGGGGCAGGGCAAGCAGAGCGCAAGCGAAGAGCAGGGCGCGACGCATAAAATCTCCTAGTATCGAATCAAATGGCCGCTGGCGGCGAGCAACTGGCCGTCCAGTGAGGCTCCGCGATCGTCGAGGGTCAGCCTTCCTTCGGCAAACCAACGCACGGCCATCGGGTAGATCTGGTGCTCGCGGGCGTGAACCCGTTGCGCCAGGCTTTGCGGCGTGTCGTGCAACTCTACCGGTATTACTGCCTGTACGACCAGTGGTCCGCCATCGAGTTCCTCGGTGACAAAGTGCACCGAGCAGCCATGCTCCGTGTCTCCGGCCTCCAGCGCCCGCTGGTGAGTGTGTAACCCTTTGTATTTGGGTAGCAGCGAAGGATGGATATTGAACAGGCGGCCCTGGTAGTGACGCACGAAGCCGGCGCTGAGGATGCGCATGAAGCCAGCGAGGACCACCAGTTGCGGATTGAAGGTGTCGATCTGTTCGATCAACGCGGCGTCGAAGGCTTCGCGGCCCTCGAACGCCTTGTGATCCAGGACGCGGGTGTCGATCCCCGCGTCCTTGGCGCGTTGCAGGCCATAGGCATCGGCGCGGTTGGAGATTACCGCGCGGATACGGACCGGGCTGTCGCCGGTCCGGGTGCTGTCGATCAGGGCCTGCAAATTACTGCCGGTGCCGGACAGCAGCACCACCACGTCACAGGTTGCGGACATCAATGCGCCTTAAGGTTTTTCAGCTCGACCTGTGCAGCGCCTTCGGCCGCGGTAGCGATCTGGCCGATGACCCAAGGCTGCTCGCCAGCTTCACGCAATACGTTCAGGGCGGTCTCGACGTGCTCCTGGGCCACGCAGATGACCATGCCCACGCCGCAGTTCAGCACGCGGTGCATTTCGGTTTCATCGACATTGCCTTTCTCTTGCAGCCAGTCGAACACCGCCGGGCGGGTCCAGCTCGCCACGTCGACCACGGCCTGGGCGCCTTTTGGCAGCACGCGCGGGATGTTGTCCAGCAGGCCACCACCGGTGATGTGGGCCATGGCCTTGACGGCGCCGGTGTCCTTGATCAGCTTGAGCAGCGGCTTGACGTAGATGCGGGTCGGGGCCATCAGCAGGTCGGCCAGTGGCTTGCCGGCGAGCTGGGTGTTTTCGATGTCGGCACCCGAGACTTCGATGATCTTGCGGATCAGCGAGTAGCCGTTGGAGTGCGGGCCGGAGGACGGCAGGGCGAGCAGGGCATCGCCAGCGGCGACTTTCGAGCCGTCGATGATCTCGGCCTTTTCCACGACGCCGACGCAGAAGCCGGCCAGATCGTAGTCTTCGCCTTCATACATGCCAGGCATTTCAGCGGTTTCGCCGCCGACCAGGGAGCAGCCGGCCAATTCACAGCCGGCGCCGATGCCGGTCACCACCTGGGCGGCGGTGTCGACGTTCAGTTTGCCGGTGGCGTAGTAGTCGAGGAAGAACAGCGGCTCGGCGCCGCAGACCACCAGGTCGTTCACGCACATGGCCACCAGGTCGATGCCGATGCTGTCGTGCTTGTTCAGGTTCAGGGCCAGGCGCAGCTTGGTGCCGACACCGTCGGTGCCCGAGACCAGGACCGGTTGCTTGTAGCCGGCCGGGATCTCGCAGAGGGCGCCGAAACCGCCCAGGCCGCCCATGACTTCCGGACGCGCAGTGCGCTTGGCGACGCTCTTGATGCGTTCGACCAATGCTTCACCGGCGTCGATGTCTACACCGGCGTCCTTGTAGCTCAGGGAGGGTTGCTTGCTCATGATCCAGGCCTTTAGGGGGGATTTCTGGGTAACGACCGACGCCGGGACCATTGAATAACCGTTGTACGAATTATTCCGGGAGCCCAGCCATTGCCGGTCTGCGAAGGCGCGCGATTTTATCAGGCTTGAGGGGCAGCGGCCATCCTCGCGCCGACGGGCAGGGACATATCCACGGAAAAAAACCGATATTTCTTATATTGGTACTGCGTAGCGCGTCTGTATAAGGTGTAGCGGTAACCGGCTATGGTGATGACCATGCGAAACTTCCATCGGGCGTGTGAATGTTTTGCCGGGTGTTGTGGTCACAGCCATGCTCAATCTTCTTTACACGGCCTGTTCCAGCCGTTATGTCCGGGAATCTTCCATGCGTTTGTTCAAATTCTTGTCTATGGGCTGCCTGGCGCTGATCAGCCTGGCGAGCCATGCCGAAACCGTCAATGGCCTGTATCAAGTGCTCGAGCCGGTCAGCAGCCAGACCCCGGAAGAGCGTAACCAGGCGACTCTGCGTGCGCTGGACACGTTGGTGCTGCGCCTGACCGGCGACGCCAAGGCTGCCCAGAATCCTGGCCTGGCGGCGATCCGCAAGGACCCGCAACAGATCATTCTTCAATATGGCTACGACGCCGGCCCGCCGGAAAGCCTCAAGGTGGACTTCGACCCGGCGAGTACCGACCGGGCATTGCGCTCGGCAGGCTTGTCACTGTGGAGTGCGAACCGGCCATCGATCCTGAGTTGGTGGCTGAACGACTCAGCCGAGGGCTCCAGCCTGGTGGGCGATGGCCAGGCCAGCGCCACGCCATTGCGGCGTGCCGCCCAGCATCGGGGGCTGGCGTTGCACCTGCCGCTGGCGGACTTGAGCGAGCAGATCGTTGCCACCGCACCAAACCTGGAAGGCAGCGACCCGGCGCCTTTGCGCGATGCCTCGGAGCGCTACGCGACAGACGCCTTGCTGGCGGTCCACGCCAAGGAGGAGGGCGGGCAGTGGAATGGGGCCTGGCGCCTGTGGCTGGGCGATCAGCGTGAGCAGGGTACGGCCCAGGGCGCCGATCCGGCCGCATTGGCTGACGCGGTGATGTTGGCGGTGAACCAGCGCCTGGCGCCGCGCTTCGTCGCCAAGCCGGGCGTGGCGACTGAACAGTTGCTGGAGGTGCAGGGCATGAACCTTGAGCGGTATGCGGCGCTTGGGCGTTTGCTCGAACCATTTGGTGGGCAGTTGCAGCAGGTCGAGGGTGATCGGATCGTCTATCGAGTCAACGGCAGCGCCGAGCAGTTGAAGGCGCAACTGGCCCTGGCGAAACTTCAGGAAATTCCGCCCGGCGAGGCCGTCGCGCCAGCGCCAGTGGCGCCTCCCGCCGCCGATGGCTCGGCCCCGGTTGCAGCACCTGTGCCGGCGCCGGCAGCCAATCTGCGGTTCCGCTGGTAGGTTTTCTTTCTTTATATAGCTAGGAGTGGTTCATGGGCGATACGCGGCGTTGGTTCTGGTTGGGTGGGGTTGCCCTGCTGTTCGCCCTTATCTATTTGCTGCATCCGATCCTGACGCCGTTCCTGGTTGCGCTGCTGCTGGCCTATCTGTTCGATCCGGTGGTGGATCGCCTGGAAAAACTCGGCCTGTCGCGCACATGGGGCGTGGTGGCGGTATTTGCACTGTTCACCTTGATTGTGAGCGCGTTGTTGCTGGTGCTGATACCGATGCTCGCCAAGCAACTGTTGCGCCTGTACGAGTTGGCGCCGCAGATGCTCGATTGGTTGCAGCACAGCGCGATGCCGTGGGTGCAATCGAAGCTGGGGTTGGCGGACGGTTTCTGGAAGTTCGACAAGGTCAAGGCGGCCATCAGCGAGCACATGGGCCAGACCACCGACATCGTTGGCGTGGTGTTGAGCCAGGCCACGGCCTCGGGCCTGGCGTTGATCGGCTGGCTGGCGAACCTGGTGCTGATTCCGGTGGTGGCCTTTTATCTGTTGCGGGATTGGGACTTGATGATGGCCAAGATCCGCAGCCTGCTGCCGCGTCACCGTGAAGAACGCATCATGACCTTGACCTTCGAATGCCACGAAGTGCTGGGGGCGTTCGTGCGCGGGCAACTGCTGGTGATGGTGGCCCTGGGTTTCATCTATGCCGCAGGGCTGATGCTGGTAGGGCTGGAACTGGGCCTGTTGATCGGCCTGATCGCCGGCCTGGCCGCCATCGTGCCGTACATGGGTTTTGTGATTGGTATTGGCGCGGCATTGATCGCCGGATTGTTCCAGTTCGGCGGCGACCTGTACCCGATGGTGGGCATCGTCGCGGTGTTCATGGTCGGTCAGGCGCTGGAGGGCATGGTGCTGACGCCGCTGCTGGTGGGCGATCGTATTGGCCTGCATCCGGTAGCGGTGATCTTCGCGATCCTGGCTGGGGGAGAGTTGTTCGGCTTCACCGGGATTCTGTTGGCGCTGCCGGTGGCGGCGGTGATCATGGTGCTGGTGCGCCATATGCATGATTTGTACAAGGATTCGGACATTTATAGCGGCGCTGAAGACCCCGACCTGTAGGGCAAATCGTTGGCGGAGCGTCAGGGAAACCGACGCTCTGTCCTCTTGCCGCTGCAAACCTTTGATTTTGCTCGTGGTCCGGCGCATTGTGCGGTCCGTGTCACGGGTATAAACTTTGCGAACTTTACACAGAGGCCACTAACGGTTCCTTTGGAACTGTTCAGTCAGCATGAAACCGATTCAGCTGCCCCTAGGTGTGCGTCTGCGTGATGACGCCACCTTTATCAATTACTACCCAGGCGCCAATGCCGCTGCACTCGGCTATGTCGAGCGGCTTTGCGAAGCCGACGCCGGCTGGACCGAAAGCCTGATCTACCTGTGGGGCAAGGACGGGGTAGGGCGCACGCATCTGTTGCAGGCCGCGTGCCTGCGGTTCGAACAATTGGGCGAACCTGCGGTGTACCTGCCGTTGGCCGAATTGCTTGACCGCGGTGTTGAGATCCTCGACAACCTTGAGCAGTACGAACTGGTCTGCCTGGACGATCTCCAGGCCGTGGCCGGCAAGGCTGATTGGGAGGAGGCGCTGTTTCATCTGTTCAATCGGTTGCGCGACAGCGGTCGGCGCTTGTTGATCGCCGCGTCGACATCGCCACGGGAGCTGCCGGTGAAGCTGGCGGACCTCAAGTCCCGTCTCACCCTGGCGCTGATTTTCCAGATGCGTCCGCTTTCCGACGAAGACAAACTTCGTGCCTTGCAGCTGCGCGCGTCCCGGCGTGGCCTGCACCTGACCGACGAAGTCGGGCATTTCATCCTCACCCGTGGCACCCGCAGCATGAGCGCGTTGTTCGAACTGCTCGAACGCCTCGACCAGGCCTCCCTTCAGGCCCAGCGCAAGCTGACCATTCCTTTTTTGAAAGAAACTTTGGGCTGGTAAAGCTGTCGCCCGATGATGGCTTAAAGCCTCTTCTGGACCCGGTGAAGCCCGCGGTTTTACTGGGCTGTAGGGCTGTAACCCGCTCAGGTCGGGCTTAAGCGCTTAGATGTAAGTGTAAAACCGAGAAGTCACATTTGCATCGATTGAATTTGCAAATGAGGTTGATAGAAGGCATAGTCTCGCCATCTTTACTACTTCAGCCACGGTCGTGCCCATGCTAAATCGCTTCGCACCCCTCGTGCCTCTCGCACTCGTTACCCTGTTGTTTGGTTGCGCTGCCCACTCCCCAGTGTCCCAGCAAGAGCAACAACCACAGGTCAAGAACTCTGTTACCGCCCAGTCTTCCTCCGTTGCGTTCCAGGAAGAAATGGCCTCCGACAAAGAGCTCGCAGCCTTCGCCGGCAGCAAGCCTTACCAGCTTCCAGTATTGGCTGACAGCATCCTGGAACGTGGGATGTCGTTGATCGGTACCCGCTACCGTTTTGGCGGCACCTCTGAAGCTGGCTTCGATTGCAGCGGTTTCATCGGTTATCTGTTCCGCGAAGAGGCCGGCATGAACCTGCCGCGCTCCACCCGCGAAATGATCAACGTGAACGCCCCACTGGTGGCTCGCAACCAACTGGAGCCCGGTGACCTGCTGTTCTTCAGCACCAACGGTCGTCGCGGTCGCGTCAGCCATGCCGGTATCTACCTGGGCGACAACCAGTTCATCCATTCCAGCAGCCGCCGCAGCGGTGGCGTGCGGATCGACAGCCTGGGCGACAGCTACTGGAGCAAGACCTTCATCGAAGCCAAGCGCGCCCTCGCCATGGCGCCGACTGTGGTCACTGCCCGCAAGTAAGCACACAGTTTGTAAGGCAAACTTAAAGTCTTACTTGAAGTTTGTCGTATAGCCGCTAGAATCCTGATCATTGTTTGATGGCAATCCGCCTGCGTACTCCGCAGGCGGATTTGTTTTCATGCCCACGGCAGAAAAGCCGCATCCAGATCAGGATTGTTCTGCATATGTCGACGTCGGCCCGTCTCGCTCTCATGTTCCTCGCCGCGCTGCTCAGCGCTTGCGCCAGCCGCACTCCACCGCCAGCTCCCGTGCGGGCTCCGGTGGTCTTTGCCCCCTCACAAACCTTTTCCCCTGCCGCCGAAGATGTGCTGTTCCGGGCATTGGGTTTGGTGGGGACGCCGTATCGCTGGGGCGGTAATACGCCGGATTCGGGTTTCGATTGCAGCGGCTTGATTGGTTACGTCTACCGCGATGCGGCGGGTATTTCCCTGCCACGTTCCACGCGGGAAATGATCGGCATGCGCGCCCCGGATGTGGGCAAGGAGGCGTTGCAGACAGGTGATTTGATTTTCTTCGCCACCAACGGCGGCTCCCAGGTCAGCCATGCCGGGATCTATGTGGGGGAGGGCCGTTTCGTCCATGCACCGGCCACCGGTGGCACGGTCAAGCTCGACAGCTTGTCCAAGGCCTATTGGCAGAAGGCTTACCTGGGCGCCAAGCGGGTGCTGCAGCCGGAGCATTTGGCGCGCAATCCCTGACCCTTCAACGTTTGCAGTGCTAGAAAGCTTTTGTGGCGAGGGAGCTTGCTCCCGCTCGGTTGCGCAGCAACCGCCAGAAGCAGGGGCTGCTTCGCAGCCCAGCGGGAGCAAGCTCCCTCGCCACGGGGTTCACCATGTCCCCGGACCAAACAGGGTTCCTTCACAAGTCTTGGTGGTGGGTTATTTACCCGACACCCGCCAAACCTTGTTCCCCACATCATCAGCCACCAGCAACCCACCCTGTTGATCGATCACCACGCCCACCGGCCGGCCCTGGGCTTTTTCGTCGGCGTTCAGGAAACCGGTGAGCACATCCACGGGTTGTCCCACGGGCTTGCCGCCAGTGAACGGTACAAAAATCACTTTATAACCACTGTGGGGCTTACGGTTCCAGGACCCGTGCTGCCCGATGAACGCCCCTTCGGTGAAGGGTGCAGGCAAGCGGCTGCCTTCGGCGAAGGTCAGGCCTAGCGATGCGGTGTGAGGGCCGACGGCGTAATCCGGGGCGATGGCCTTGGCCACCAGGGCCGGATTCTGCGGTTCGACCCGCACATCGACGTGCTGCCCATAGTAGCTGTAGGGCCAGCCATAGAACGCGCCGTCCTTGACCGAAGTGATGTAGTCCGGCACCAGGTCGCTGCCGATTTCATCCCGCTCGTTCACGGCCGTCCACAGGGCACCGCTGCGGGGTTCCCAGGCCAGGCCGTTGGGGTTGCGCAGGCCCGAGGCAAATATGCGGTGATTGCCGCTGGCTCGGTCCACTTCCCAGATGGCGGCGCGACCTTCTTCGGCCTCCATGCCGTTTTCCGCGACGTTGCTGTTCGAACCGGTGGTGACGTACAGCTTGCTGCCGTCCCGGCTGGCGATGACGTTTTTGGTCCAGTGATGATTGAGCGTGCCGCCCGGCAAATCGACGACCTTGGTCGGTTGCGCCTTGATCTGCGTGTCACCGTCCTTATAGGGGAAGCGGATCAGCCGGTCGGTGTCGGCCACGTACAGGTCATTGCCCACCAGGGTCATGCCGAACGGCGAGTTGAGATTTTCCAGGAACACCGTGCGGGTTTCGGCGACGCCGTCATGATTGGCGTCGCGCAGCAGCGTGATGCGATTGGGGCTGGGCACGCCGGCACCGGCGCGGCCCATGACCTTTTTCATCACCCAGCCGCGGATGCCCTTGGAATCGTCCGGTTTGGGTGGGGCGTTGGTTTCGGCCACCAGCACATCGCCATTGGGCAACACATAGAGCCAGCGCGGATGGTCCAGCCCTTCGGCGAAGGCGACCACTTGCAGGCCTGGGGCCGGGGTGGGTTTGGCGCCGCTGGCCCAGCCGACGGCTTCGGCGATGTTGACGGTAGGCACCAGGGTCTTGTTCGGTTCAGGCAGCTTCGGCGCGGGACCGGTGCCGTCGGACACTTGCAGGGTGGACGACTCGCCACAAGCGACAAGCCCGGCGGCAAGGGCGACGATCAGGAGATGGGGTGGCTTGAGCATGCTGGCTTCCCTATGAATGCATGGAGTTATTCATAGAGAAGCGTAGACGCACGGATGGTTCAAACTGCACGCGAAACCCTGTGGGAGCGAGCTTGCTCGCGATGACGGCGTGACAGTCAAGATAGATGTTGCCAGGCGTACCGCTATCGCGAGCAAGCTCCCACAGTTCTTGAATGAGTCAGCCGTGGGCCTGTTTGAACAGGACGGCGATGCCGGGGTGATAGAAGCCGGCTTCATTGCGCAACTTGCGGTAGGCGTAGGGGAAATACCAGGCCACGGCGCAGGTGTTTTCCTTTTGCAGGTCGTCGATCATGTCCTGCAGTTCTTCGGGCGTGGCGCTCTGCTGGGCTTTTTGCGGCGAGACGAACAGGCAACCCAGCTTCAGGTCGCTGGCATAGCTGATGCGCTTGGCATCGCTGGCGGCTTCCTGCAGGGGCTGGGTCAGGTTCAGGTTGCTGACCTTGGGCCAGCGTTGGGTGGCCTGGATGAAGGTGCGCTCCTCGGTACTGGCGATAAACAGATCGGCGCTGACATTGCGTTCGCCTTCTTCATTCTGTTTGCGGGTCGGGGCATCCTGCAGCGTGACCATCTCGGCCATCCAGGCCGCGGCCGACAGCAGGCCCAGGTTGGCCCGTTCATCGAACCAGTAAGGCGTGTCGTTATCGCCGCGCACGGCGTTGTAGCGGTCGATACAGTCAAACCAACGTTCCAGCACCGGACGCAGGAATTCCAGTTTTGGATTGCTGATGATCATGCCTTGCATACATTGCCCTCTTGTTCTTGTGATATCGGGTCGTGATGCCGCTTTGATATCACTTCCCTCAGCGTGACACAAGATTGACGTCATTCCATTGATCCCGGCCAATAAACAGCGCTGGACCCGTGGCGGCTTTAATTGACGCTCCACCCCCAACCCTCTAACCTTCGCCGCTTGTTTCAGGTGCTCTGTGGCCGTGGCCGACAGAGTGAAACAGGGAAGCCGGTGAGTGCACACGAACCCGGCGCTGCCCCCGCAACGGTAAATGAGTCAAGGTTGCCTACAGGCCACTGTGTCCATGGACATGGGAAGGCGCGCAGCCCGGCATCACGCCGCTCATGAGCCCGGAGACCGGCCTGATTCATCCAACGGCATCACGGTGGGCGATGCCAGGCTTGTTGCCGTCTTTTTTTGTGCCCGCCCGCCGTTATCCAAGCCCAACGGAGAGCTCCCCCATGACCGACACCCCGGATCGCGACGAACGCCACCTGGCGCGCATGCTGCGCAAGAAAGCCGTGATCGACGAGCGCATCGCCAACTCGCCGAACGAGTGTGGCCTGCTGCTGGTGCTGACCGGCAACGGCAAGGGCAAGAGCAGTTCGGCGTTCGGCATGCTCGCCCGGGCCATGGGCCACGGCATGCAGTGTGGTGTGGTGCAGTTCATCAAGGGGCGCAACAGCACGGGCGAAGAATTGTTTTTCCGCCGCTTCCCGGAGCAGGTGCGTTTTCATGTCATGGGCGAAGGCTTCACCTGGGAAACCCAGGACCGCCAGCGCGACATCGCCGCCGCCGAAGCGGCCTGGGCGGTATCGCGCCAGTTGCTCGGCGATCCTTCCGTTGGCCTGGTGGTGCTCGATGAACTCAATATCGCCCTCAAGCACGGTTACCTCGACCTCGATCAGGTCCTCAGCGATCTCCAGGCCCGCCCGCCGATGCAACACGTGGTGGTGACCGGTCGTGGCGCCAAGCCGGAAATGATCGAGCTGGCCGACACCGTCACCGAGATGGGCATGGTCAAGCACGCGTTCCAGGCCGGCATCAAGGCGCAGAAAGGCGTCGAGCTGTGAGTGACACGTCCATGACGAGTCGCCATTGCCCGGCGGTGCTGATCGCCGCTCCGGCTTCGGGGCAAGGCAAGACCACCGTCACCGCCGCCCTGGCCCGTTTGCATCGCAACCAGGGGCGCAAGGTGCGCGTCTTCAAGTGTGGCCCGGACTTTCTCGATCCGATGATTCTCGAGCGGGCCAGCGGCGCGCCGGTCTATCAGTTGGACATGTGGATGGTCGGCGAGCAGGAAAGTCGTCGGTTGTTGTGGGAAGCCGCCGCCGAAGCAGACCTGATCCTGATCGAAGGGGTGATGGGGTTGTTCGACGGCACCCCGTCCAGCGCCGACCTGGCGCGACATTTTGGTGTACCGGTGCTGGCGGTGATCGATGGCACGGCCATGGCCCAGACCTTCGGCGCCCTGGCCCTGGGCCTGGCCCGGTATCAGCCGGACTTGCCGTTCGCCGGGGTCTTGGCCAACCGCGTTGGCACCTTGCGCCACGCGCAGTTGCTCGAAGGCAGCCTGACCGAAGGCCTGCGCTGGTACGGCGCGCTGTCCCGGGAAACCGGCATCGAGTTGCCCAGCCGCCACCTCGGGCTGGTCCAGGCCAGCGAGTTGAATGACCTCGACCTGCGCCTCGACGCGGCAGCAGAGGCCTTGGCCGGCAGTTGCGAAGTGGCGCTGCCGCCGGCGGTGGAGTTCGCCGCGCCTGAGGTGATCGACCCGCAGCCATGGCTCGACGGTGTGCGCATCGCCGTGGCCCGGGACGAAGCGTTTGCCTTCACCTATGGCGCGAGCCTGGATCTGTTGCGGGCCATGGGCGCGCAGTTGAGCTTCTTTTCGCCGATCCATGACACCGAACTGCCCGAGGCGGACAGCCTGTATCTGCCCGGCGGTTATCCAGAGCTGCACCACGTTGCGTTGGCCCGGAACACGCCGATGCTGGCGGCGATCCGTGCCCACCATGCAGCCGGCAAACCGTTGCTCGCCGAATGCGGCGGCATGTTGTATTTGCTGGACTCATTGACCGACGTTGAAGGCGTGTCCGCCGAACTACTGGGTTTGCTGGCGGGGGATGCGCAGATGCAAAAGCGTCTGGCGGCCCTGGCGCTGCAATCGGTGGACTTGCCGGAAGGCATCTTGCGTGGGCATACCTATCATCATTCGCTGACCAGCACCGAACTTGAACCGATTGCCCGTGGCCATAGCCCCAACGGCGGGCGTGGAGCAGAAGCGGTGTTTCGGCAAGGGCGGATGACGGCTTCCTATGTTCATTTTTATTTTCCGTCGAATCCGAGGGCGATTGCCGCGCTGTTTGCGCCTGACCTTGAGGCCGCGAAAAGGCCATGACCGACAACGCTTTCTCCCAGGCTGAACGCGACGCAATCTACCGCGCCATCGCCGAGCGCCGTGACATGCGCCACTTCAGCGGTGGCACGGTTGAACCGGCCTTGCTGCGCCGGCTGCTGGAAGCCGCGCACCAGGCGCCCAGCGTCGGCCTGATGCAACCTTGGCGGTTTATCCGCATCAGTGACCGCGCCTTGCGCGGGAACATCCAGCAGTTGGTGGAAGAAGAACGCATCCGCACCGCCGAGGCCCTCGGCGAGCGCAGCGATGAATTCATGAAGCTCAAGGTCGAAGGCATCAACGACTGCGCCGAGGTGCTGGTGGCGGCGTTGATGGAGGATCGCGAGCGGCACATCTTCGGTCGCCGGACCTTGCCGGAAATGGACCTGGCCTCGCTGTCCTGCGCGATCCAGAACCTGTGGCTGGCGGCCCGCGCCGAAGGCTTGGGGATGGGCTGGGTGTCGTTGTTCGATCCCCAGGCCCTGGCCGATCTGCTGGGCCTGCCAGCGGGCGCCAAGCCGTTGGCGATACTCTGCCTGGGTCCGGTCGAGGCTTTTTACCCGGCGCCGATGCTCGCCCTGGAAGGCTGGGCGCAACCGCGTTCGCTGAATGAACTGCTCTATGAAAACCAGTGGGGCGTGCGCCCATGAGTGTGGCCTTGCTCACGGTCGCCGCGGTGGCGCTGGACGCGCTGCTGGGCGAGCCCCGGCGCGGGCATCCGCTGGTGGCGTTCGGCGGTTTTGCCTCGCGGATCGAACAACGTTTCAACTCCGGTGGGCGCGGCTGGCGCAGCCATGGGGTGACGGCGTGGATCATCGCCGTGGTGCCGTTGACCTTGCTCGCCACGGCCCTGTCTTGGGCGCCCATGGTTGGCTGGCTGGTGGAGATCCTCGCGCTGTACTGCGCCCTCGGCCTGCGCAGCCTCGGCGAACATGTCGAACCGGTGGCCCAGGCGCTGCGCAGTGGCGATCTGGACGAAGCGCGCCTGCGTGTCGGCTACCTGGTCAGCCGCGAAACCCGCGAGCTGGACGAAACCGCCGTGGCCCGCGCCGCCACCGAGTCGGTGCTGGAGAACGGCAGCGACGCGGTGTTCGCCGCGCTGTTCTGGTTCGCCGTGGCCGGCGCGCCCGGTGTGGTGTTGTACCGCCTGAGCAATACCCTCGATGCCATGTGGGGCTATCGCAACGAGCGTTTCGAGCGCTTCGGCTGGGCGGCGGCAAAGATTGACGATGTGCTCAACTACATTCCGGCGCGCCTGGTGGCGTTGACCTACGCGCTGCTCGGCAAGACCCGCCTGGCGCTCAAGTGCTGGCGCAGCCAGGGCCCGACCTGGGACAGCCCCAACGCCGGGCCGGTCATGGCCGCCGGTGCCGGTGCGCTGGGTGTGGAGTTGGGCGGGGCGGCGATTTATCACGGTGAACTGCACCAACGTCCGCCGCTCGGCGAAGGCGTGCCGGCGAGCGCGGATTCCATCGATCGCGGCTGGCAATTGGTCCAGCGCGGCGTATGGTTATGGCTGCTGATTCTCTGCCTGGGAGCTGAGTTTTATGCTTGAGCACGGTGGACGCCTGCGTAACGCAGCCCGGCAATACGGCATCGCCGAGGCTGACTGGCTGGATTTGTCCAGCGGCCTGGCGCCTTGGCCGTTCGAGGTTCCGGCGATTCCCCTGCGGGCCTGGGCGCGCCTGCCGGAAACCGATGACGGCCTGGAACAGGCCGCCTGCGACTACTACGGTGCGTTGGATGTGTTGCCGGTGGCCGGTTCGCAAATGGCCATCCAGCTGTTGCCGCGCCTGCGCCGGGCCGGCAAGGTCGGTGTCTTGTCGCCGTGTTACGCCGAGCACGCCGAAGCCTGGCGCCGCAGCGGCTACATCGTGCGCGAAGTGCTGGAGTCGGAGGTGGATTTTTTTCTCGACAGCCTCGACGTGCTGGTGGTGGTCAATCCGAACAATCCCACGGGCCTGAGCCTTGCACCCGAGCGCTTGCTGGACTGGCATGGGCGCCTGGCCCAGCGCGGTGGCTGGCTGGTGGTGGATGAAGCCTTCATGGACGTCACGCCGGCGCTGAGCCTGGCGGCGCACACCCATCTGGTCGGGTTGATCGTGCTGCGCTCGTTTGGCAAGTTCTTTGGCCTGGCCGGGGTTCGCCTGGGGTTTGTACTGGCCGAGCGCCGCTTGCTCAAGTTGCTCGCCGAACAGGTCGGGCCGTGGGTGGTCAGCGGGCCGACCCGCGTGCTGGGGCAGGCGTGCTTGCTGGACACTGATGCCCACGCCTACCAGCGCCAACGCTGCGAAGCCACCAGCCAACGCCTGGCGCTGATGCTCGAACGCCACGGCTTCAAGCCGCAGGGCGGCTGCGGGTTGTTCCAATGGCTGGTCACCGAACACGCCCTGGGGCTTCATGATTTCATGGCCCATCGCGGCATTCTCCTGCGCTTGTTTACCAACACCAGCAGCCTGCGCTTCGGACTGCCAGCCGACGACAGCGAATTCCTGCGCCTCGAACAGGCCTTCGAGGCCTACACCAAGGACATTCGATGACCACTGTGATGGTGCAAGGCACCACGTCCGATGCCGGCAAAAGTACCTTGGTCACGGCGTTGTGCCGCTGGGTCCGCCGCCAGGGTGTCAGCGTGGTGCCGTTCAAGCCGCAGAACATGGCGCTCAACAGCGCCGTGACCGCTGACGGCGGTGAAATCGGCCGCGCCCAGGCGGTGCAGGCCCAGGCCGCCGGCCTCGAACCGCACACCGACATGAACCCGGTGCTGCTCAAGCCCAACAGCGACACCGGCGCCCAGGTGATCATCCACGGTCGCGCCGTGACCACCATGAATGCCGTGGCCTATCACGATTACAAAGCCATCGCGATGCAAGCGGTGCTGGCCTCCCACGCGCGCTTGAGCGCGACCTATCCGGTAGTGATGGTGGAGGGCGCGGGCTCGCCAGCGGAGATCAACCTGCGTGCTGGCGACATTGCCAACATGGGCTTTGCCGAAGCGGTGGACTGCCCGGTGCTGCTGATCGCCGACATCAATCGCGGCGGGGTGTTCGCCCATCTCGTCGGCACCCTGGAATTGCTGTCGCCCAGTGAGCAGGCGCGGGTCAAGGGTTTCGTCATCAACCGTTTTCGCGGCGACATCGCCTTGTTGCAACCGGGTCTGGATTGGCTGGAGGCGCGCACTGGTAAACCGGTGGTGGGCGTGCTGCCCTACGTGATGGACCTGCACCTGGAAGCCGAGGACGGCCTCGACCAGCGCCAGGCCAATAAGGTCGAACAGCTGCTCAAGGTGGTGGTGCCGGTGTTGCCGCGCATCAGCAACCACACCGATTTCGATCCGTTGCGCCTGCACCCACAGGTCGACCTGCAATTCATCGGCCCGGGCCAGCCCATCCCGCCGGCCGACCTGATCATCCTGCCCGGTTCGAAAAGCGTGCGCAGCGACCTGGCCTACCTGCGTGCCAACGGCTGGGAAAGCGCGCTCCAACGGCACCTGCGCTATGGCGGCAAGCTGTTGGGCATTTGCGGCGGCTTGCAGATGCTCGGCCAGCAGGTCCACGACCCGCTGGGGCTGGAAGGCGCGGCGGGCTCCAGTGCCGGGTTGGGTTTGCTGGATCTCGAAACGACGCTGGAACATGAGAAACAATTGCGCAATGTCCGCGGGCGATTGGCCTTGGAAGAGGCTGAAGTCAGCGGCTATGAGATTCACGCCGGGGTAACCACCGGCCCGGCACTGGAACACGCAGCGGTGTACTTGGAAGACGGTCGTTGCGACGGCGCGCAAAGTCTCGATGGGCAGATTTTCGGCACCTACCTGCATGGGCTGTTCGAGTCTCCCCAGGCCTGCAGCGCGTTGTTGCGTTGGGCCGGGTTGCAGGATGTGCAGACGGTGGATTACCACGGCTTGCGCGAACGGGACATCGAGCGGCTGGCGGATCTGGTGGAGCGGCATTTGGACACTGGGTTGTTGCGTGAACTCTGTGGATTTGAGGCCGGCAGCAACACCGCCATCTGAAAGGTAAAAAACATCATGCTCCAACTCATCCTCGGCGGCGCCCGCTCCGGCAAAAGCCGCCTGGCGGAAAAACTCGCGGTCGAAACAGGCTGGCCAGTGACCTACATCGCCACCAGCCAACCCCTGGACGGCGAGATGAACGCACGGGTCGCCCAACACCGAGCCCGTCGCCCGGCCGAATGGGCGCTGGTGGAAGAACCCTTGGCCCTGGCCCGGGTGCTGCAAGAAAACGCCGCCCCCGGACAATGCCTGCTGGTGGATTGCCTGACCCTGTGGCTGACCAACCTGCTGATGCTCGACGACCCCGAGCGGCTGAACACCGAGCGGGAAGCGCTGCTGGACTGCCTCGCCGCGCTGCCCGGGGAGATCATTTTTGTCAGCAACGAGACCGGCATGGGTGTCGTGCCCCTGGGCGAGTTGACTCGCCGTTATGTCGATGAAGCCGGTTGGCTGCATCAAGCCTTGGCCGAACGGTGTCAGCGCGTCGTGCTGACCGTCGCCGGCCTGCCCCTGACTCTCAAAGGTACTGCGTTATGAATCACCGCTGGTGGCTGGACCCGTGCAAGCCCTTCGATACCCAGGCCCTGGAACAGGCCACGGCCCGTCAGCAACAACTGACCAAACCGGCTGGCTCCCTCGGGCGGCTGGAGTCGGTGGCGGTGCAACTGGCGGGGCTGCAAGGGCAGGTCAAGCCGAGCCTGGATCACGTCTGGATCGCGATTTTTGCCGGCGATCATGGCGTGGTGGCGGAGGGCGTCTCAGCCTTTCCCCAGGAGGTGACCGGGCAGATGCTGCTCAACTTCGTCAGCGGCGGCGCGGCCATCAGCGTCCTGGCGCGGCAACTGGGCGCTTCGCTGGAAGTGGTGGACCTGGGCACCGTGACGCCTGCGCTGGACCTGCCCGGCGTGCGGCATCTGCGCGTCGGCCCTGGCACGGCGAATTTCCTCCATGGCCCGGCGATGACCGTGGCCCAGGGTGAGCAAGCCCTGCAAGCCGGCCGCGACAGTGTGCTGCGTGCCGTTGCGGCCGGGACGCACTTGTTCATCGGCGGCGAGATGGGCATCGGCAACACCACGGCAGCCAGCGCCCTGGCCTGTGCCTTGCTCGATTGCCCGGTGGCGCATCTGGTCGGCCCGGGCACCGGGCTGGACGCGGCGGGTGTCAGCCACAAGGCCCAAGTGATCGAACGGGCCCAGGCGCTGCACGCAGCCCAACGCGACGACCCGTTGCAGACCCTGTTCAACCTCGGCGGTTTTGAAATCGCCGCGTTGGCCGGCGCGTACCTGGCCTGTGCCCAGCAAGGCGTCGCCGTGCTGGTGGACGGGTTCATCTGCAGTGTCGCGGCTCTGGTGGCGGTACGCGTCAATCCCGGATGCCGGCCATGGTTGCTGTTCGGCCATCGCGGCGCCGAGCCGGGCCATCGCCACGTGCTGGAAACCCTCGGCGCCGAACCGCTGCTGGACCTTGGCCTGCGCCTGGGCGAGGGCAGTGGCGCGGCGTTGGCGGTGCCACTGTTGCGCCTGGCCTGTGACTTGCACGGGCAGATGGCGACGTTTGCCGAAGCGGCCGTGGCGGATCGCCCGGCATGACCTTGCGCCTGGACCTGCTGCGCCACGGCGAAACCGAATTGGGTGGCGGCTTGCGCGGCAGCCTCGATGATGCCTTGACTGCCAA
Source organism: Pseudomonas sp. NFACC51 (assembly GCF_900103575.1). NCBI lineage: Bacteria > Pseudomonadati > Pseudomonadota > Gammaproteobacteria > Pseudomonadales > Pseudomonadaceae > Pseudomonas > Pseudomonas sp. NFACC51. Next base: position 437,358 of record NZ_FMXH01000004.1, read on the forward strand.
GGGCTGGGAACAAATGTACGCGGCAGTCATAGACGGCGGGCCCTGGGATCGGCTGGTCAGTTCGCCGTTGCAGCGTTGCGCCCGTTTCGCCGAACAACTCGGCGCCCGACTCGGCGTGCCGGTGCACTTGGACAAGGACCTGCAAGAGCTGCATTTCGGCGCTTGGGAAGGTCGTAGCGCAGCGGCGTTGATGGACGCCGACGCCGAAGCACTGGGCCAGTTCTGGGCCGATCCCTATGCCTTTACGCCCCCCGAAGGCGAGCCGGTGCTGGCGTTTTCCAGCCGCGTCCTGGCAGCGGTCAAACGCTTGCACGCGGCTTATGCCGGTCAGCGGGTCTTGCTGGTCAGCCACGGCGGCGTGATGCGCCTGCTGCTGGCCCAGGCCCGCGGCTTGCCAAGGGAGCAATTGCTCAACGTCGAAGTCGCCCATGGCGCACTGTTCTCCCTGACCGTGTCGGCAGGTCCAGTGCTCGAAGAGGCGGATTGACCATGTTGCCTTTCTGGATCGCCCTGCAATTTCTCAGCAGCCTGCCGGTGCGCCTGCCTGGCATGCCCGAGCCCGAACAACTGGGGCGTTCGCTGCTGTTCTATCCATTGGTGGGGCTGGTGTTCGGTGCTTTGCTGTGGCTGCTCAATGCACTGCTGCTGGGTGCACCGTCGCTACTCCACGCCGCGCTGTTGCTGACGGCCTGGGTGTTGCTCAGCGCAGGCCTGCACCTCGACGGCCTGGCCGACAGCGCCGACGCCTGGCTGGGCGGTTTTGGTGACCGCGAACGCACGCTGCTGATCATGAAGGATCCGCGCAGCGGACCCATTGCGGTGATCACCTTGGTGTTGGTGCTGCTGCTCAAGTTCGCCGCGCTGCTGGCGTTGATCGAGCAGGGGCAAGCGTTGGCCTTGATCATCGTGCCGGTGCTGGGGCGTGCGGCGTTGCTTGGCCTGTTTCTCAGCACACCTTACGTGCGCGCCGGCGGGTTGGGTCAAGCGCTTGCCGATCATCTGCCCCGGCGCGCGGGTGGATGGGTGTTGTTGGTGTGTGCGTTGGGCTGTGTGCTGGTGGCGGGGTGGCCCGGCGTTTGGGCATTGGCCGTTGCTTTCGCGGTGTTCGTTGGCTTGCGGCGGATGATGCTGCGCAGGCTCGGGGGCTGCACCGGGGATACAGCCGGGGCGTTGCTGGAGTTGCTTGAAATAGCGGTGTTGGTGGGGTTGGGGTGGGTCTGAGTTGACGGGAAACGCGATGGTGGGCCGTTTCGGGATTTGAGGGGTCAACCCTTTAACCCACTCACCCGAGCAAACTCCATCAATCCACCGTCATGCCCAAGCCCCAACTTGTCCATGGCGGTGCGTTTTTGTCGGCTGATAGTTTTTTCACTGCGATTGAGCTGGGCTGCAATCTGTCTGCCCGACATCCCGTGCACGAACAGCCTCACCACCTCCAGCTCCCGTTCGGAAAGGCTCACCCGGTTGGCGTCCGAGTGCGTGGCGGCCAAGGTTTGCCCTCGCAGAAGCTCAAGAAAAGCCGGGCATGCATACTGCCGCCCCTGAGTGACACCGAGGATGGCCTGTTTCAGTTCCATCAAAGGACTGCGTTTATCGAACAAGCCGTTCACGCCGGTATTGAGCAAGGCCTGCAACACGGACGGATTGCGTAGCATGGTGATCACGATCAGGGGGCAGGCGCGGTAGTGGCGTTTCAAATAGCCCATCAGGGCCAGGCCGTCCGGGAACTGCCCATCGGGCATCGAATAGTCGCAGATGACCAGGTCGCAGGGGGTGCGCTCCAAGTGCTGGAGCAGTTCATCGGCGTTGCGAGCCTTGGCAACCACTGAAAACCCAGCCCCCGCCAGGACCATTTCGATACCCGTCAGCACGACGGGGTGATCATCGGCAAGGATGATGCGTATAGGGTTGTCCGAAGAAGGCCTGTGCGACACTCGCGTATCGTCACAGGTGCTGAGGCCGAAAATGTCGCGGCATTCGGGCGTGTGGTTCAGATTCATTGCTGCCTCTACAGGGGTCAAGTACATCCCGACCGCTGCTGACAAGCCGTCGGAGCGCTCAGATCAAGCCTCGTTCGCGCGCGATTTTTCCCGCGAGATGACGCGAACTGACGCCGAATTTTCGGCGAATGTTGTTGAAGTGATAATTGACGTTGGCCTCGCTGCAATCAACGATGACGGCAATCTCCCAAGAAGATTTGCCAGCCTCGCTCCACTGCAGGAATTCCTTCTCCCGATTGGTGAGTCGGATCGCTTGAGCAGGTTTTTTTTCCGTGGAGTGGTAATGGTCCTGGTATGGCGCCGAACGTCCAGAAATCGCGGTGCTGTGGTACATGACTGAAACTCCCATTCATCATCATTATTTGATGGCGTGGGGGTGGCGGAATCTTCCCACTTCTTGATGGCATGGTTCGCACAACCCGTCTTCAAGCCTGCAGGCAGGGCTGAAAGCACGGTTTCGTTTATAGCTTGATTCAAAGCACCTGAAACCTGTCAGACATTACAGGTGGGGGACTCTAATGAGTAATGGTTGAAAAGGCTGTCAGCCAAAGCGCCTGATTTTGTGGGATTTATTTCCGTCTGGTTGACGATTCCGTTTGTCCTGACCAAGCAAAAAACCAGGAGAAAGCGAGGCTAGGGAACATGGCATAAGTGAAAATCGCCATTTAAATTTGCATTCAATCAACCCCGGGTATATACACGCACCATGCTTCCTTCCCAATGCTTGTGCATCAACCTGCGTCGCGCCGCGCGTGGCGTCAGCAGGTATTACGACGGCGCCCTCGACGGCTTCGGGATCAACGTTGCCCAGTATTCTTTGTTGAGTAACCTGGCGCGCCTGGACCAGCCGAGTATTTCTTCCCTGGCCGAAGCCATGGGCCTGGACCGCAGCACTCTGGGTCGTAATCTGCGTGTGCTGGAAGGCGAAGGGCTGGTGGCGCTGGCCGAGGGGGAAGACCTGCGTAACCGCATCGTCGTGCTCACTGAGACGGGGCAGGCCCGGTTGGCGGCGGCGTTGCCGGCCTGGGAAGCGGCGCAGCAGAAACTGATTGATAAGCTGGGCGCCGAAAAGCGTGCGACCTTGCTGGCCTTGCTGGATGAACTGGCGTGAAGCCGGTTCGTTCGATGATAAGTGGGTATATACCCGCGACCGGAGAACAAGAATGACATCGATGTGGCGTACCTGTGGTTGGGTCCTGGTGGGCAGCGCGCTGATCCTGGCGTTGTCCCTGGGCGTACGGCATGGCTTCGGCCTGTTCCTGGCGCCCATGAGTGCCGAGTTCGGCTGGGGCCGTGAGGTGTTCGCCTTTGCCATTGCCTTGCAGAACCTGATCTGGGGCTTGGCGCAGCCGTTCACCGGGGCGCTGGCCGACCGCTTCGGTGCGGCGAAAGTGGTGCTGATCGGCGGTGTGCTGTACGCGCTGGGCCTGGTGTTCATGGGCATGGCTGATTCGCCATGGTCCTTGTCGTTGAGCGCGGGTCTTTTGATTGGTATCGGCCTGTCGGGCACGTCGTTCTCGGTGATTCTGGGTGTGGTCGGGCGGGCCGTGCCGCCGGAAAAACGCAGCATGGGCATGGGTATCGCCAGTGCCGCCGGTTCCTTCGGCCAGTTCGCCATGCTGCCCGGTACGCTGGGGCTGATCGGCTGGCTCGGTTGGTCGGCGGCGTTGTTGGCGCTGGGGTTGCTGGTGGCGTTGATCGTGCCGCTGGTGAGCATGCTCAAGGACGCGCCGTTGCCGGTCGCCGGCCATGAGCAAACCCTGGGCGAAGCCTTGCGTGAGGCGTGCAGCCATTCGGGGTTCTGGCTGCTGGCGATTGGTTTTTTCGTTTGCGGTTTCCAGGTGGTGTTCATCGGCGTGCATTTGCCGGCGTATCTGGTGGACCAACATCTGCCAGCCAGCGTCGGCACCACCGTGCTGGCCCTGGTCGGGTTGTTCAATATCTTCGGCACCTACACGGCCGGCTGGCTGGGCGGGCGCATGTCCAAGCCACGCCTGCTGACCGGGTTGTACCTGGTGCGGGCGGTGGTGATCGGCTTGTTCCTGTGGCTGCCCGTGACCACCACCACGGCGTACCTGTTCGGCATGGCGATGGGCTTGCTGTGGCTGTCGACGGTACCGTTGACCAACGGCACGGTAGCGACCTTGTTTGGTGTACGAAATCTCTCGATGTTGGGTGGGATCGTGTTCCTGTTCCACCAATTGGGTTCGTTCCTCGGTGGTTGGTTGGGCGGGGTGGTGTACGACCGCACCGGCAGCTACGACTTGATCTGGCAGGTGTCGATCCTGCTCAGCCTGTTGGCGGCGGCGTTGAACTGGCCAGTACGTGAACGTCCGGTGGCGCGCCTGCAAGTCCAGGCAGGCGCAGCATGAGTCGCATCGGTCCGTGGTTGATCGCTGCCGGTGCCGGCCTGCTGCTGGCGTTCGCCTGGTGGGGCTGGCATCAGGGCGGATTGGCCTTGATGCAGTTGGGCATGGGCAACTGCTGACAATGGACGGCGTCGGACGCTGCGAGTAACGTCTTGGTCTGACGTGCTTTTAAGGAAAATCGACATGTTGATGCGCTGGTTTGCTGTTCCCACCCTGTTGCTGGCTGTGACCGGGCAAGTCTGGGCCGCTGGTTGCCCACCGTTGCTGGAGGGTTCGTTGCCCAAGCTACGGGCCAAGGAAACCATCGATCTGTGCCAGCGCTTCGCCGGCAAGCCGCTGGTGGTGGTCAACACTGCCAGCTTCTGTGGGTTCGCCCCGCAATTCAAAGGTCTTGAGGCGCTCAACCAGCGCTACAAGGACCAAGGGCTGCAAGTGCTGGGTGTGCCGTCCAATGACTTCAAGCAGGAGTCCAAGGACGGCGCTGAAACCGCCAAGGTCTGCTACGTCAATTACGGCGTGACCTTCACCATGACCGAACCACAACCGGTGCGCGGCGCGGATGCCATCCCGTTGTTCAGGCACTTGGCCGAACAGTCCGGTGCGCCGAAGTGGAATTTCTACAAATACGTCGTGGACCGACAGGGCAAGGTCATCGCCAGTTTTTCCAGCCGGACCAAGCCCGATGATCCTGAGTTGATCAAGGCTGTAGAAGCTGCCATCGCTTCGAAACCCTGACCGCCAGCCGCGAAAAAGCCCCGGCTCTTTGCAGAGTGCGGGGCTTTTTTCGTTTCAGCGGCGAGGCGTTCAGCTTCGCCGTGCACCATCAGAAGCGGTAGGTTGCACCGACACCAAACCCGTTGGCGCTGTTTTCGTATTCAGCGTTGTAGGATTGGTTGAGAGCATTGCTGCCACTGACTTTGACTTTTTCTTCCTTGAGGTAGGAATACGCCACGTCAATGGTCAGATCGTCGGTTGGGCTCCAGCCGGCACCGAGGCTGAAGATGGTCCGGTCGCCAGTAGGGATGCGTGGCGAGCGGTCGGCGTTGTTGGTGGGCGCCTGGTCGAAAGACAGGCCGGTACGCAGTACCCACTGTTTGTTCAACTGGTAGGAAGTCCCGATGGCGTAGGCCCAGGTGTCGTGCCAGTTTTGTTCTTCGGTGATGGTGCCGAGAGACGGGTTCAGTAAACCACCGCCGCTGCTGGTGCCTTCGTTTTCCACCGTGATTTCTTTCAGGCGGCTCCAACGAGTCCAAGTGCTACCGGCATAGACGGTCCAGGCATCATTGATTTGTTGAGTGACCGAAAAGTCCACCGACTCAGGCGTGGTGATGTCCAGCGAAGCGTCGTAGCGACCGTCGGTAAGCAGGAAGGCAGGCATCCCGGCGCCCGGGTTCACTTCAGTGTGGCCTTCAAGCTTGTACTTGACCTTGGAATGGTAGGTCAAGCCGACACGAGTGGTGTCGGTTGCCTGGACCAGCACGCCGACATTATAGCCGTAGCCAATGTCGTCACCCTTGATCTCTACGCCGGCCTCGGGCAGGCCCGGTACGCCCAACTGCGATTCCAGGGAGCCGGAAATACGGTTGATGGTCGGGCCGAAACCGATCGATACCTTGTCGTTGAAGGCATAGCTGACGGTTGGCTGGAAAGTGACGACTTTCACTTCGCTCTTGCTGCCGAAACTCCGACCCTGGAAGCCGTTTTCATAATCGGTGATCAAGCCAAACGGTGCGTAGACACCCAGGCCGAAAGCCCACTGATCATCGATAGGCTTGACGTAATAGCCCATCGGAACGCCGGTCAGCGGGACCATGTCACCCTTGTTGGTGCCGGACTGGGTGCCGCTGGCATCGTTGATATCGGTGGAGGCATCAATGGCGGCGAAGCCACCGGTGACTTGCTGGCGCTTGAGGCGCGACATGCCGGCAGGGTTGCCAAAAACGGTGCTGGCGTCATCGGCAATGGAAGAACGACCTGCGAAACCAGTGCCCATGCCACTGATGCTTTGTTCGTTCAAGGCAAAGCCACTGGCGAAAAGTTGGGTGGATGCCAAGGTGACGGCAAGGCCGAGGGTGGTTTTGAGCATGATTTTTTTCATTGTTAGAACTCCTGATGATCACCGGGGCGAAAATTACCAACATTTTCGTGCAAGCGCTATAGCCCGTATCGCTTGATTTAGAGGGGTTTTGTAGGACAATCCGACCAGATTCGCGACCGTTGCAGGAAGTTTCCAAATTTCCCATCAGCAAGCGACCTGATTCAGTGATGAAACACAGCTTCGCCAGGCGCAGGTGAAATCTCGCAGGCGCCCTTGGGGGTGGAAGGTTTGTCGCCAGATGCGGGCCATGCCAAGCAGGTCATCGGCTTCGGGAAGCGGAGTGTTCTGTTCCTCCACCAGCAGCCAGGCAATGGCAGTGGCATAGCGCAGGTTGACGGTCAATTCCAGGTGCGGACCGCTGAGAAAGGCGTGCTGGCTGGCCAGGCCGCGTACCAGGCTGGCACGTTCTGGGTCCAGCGCCAGGTAATGGTCCCAGAGTGCCTGGTGTCGGGGCTCGGTAATGCGATACAGGCCATGCCCGCGGCGATCATGCAGGGCTGAACCCAGGGCGGACTGGCTGGCGGCAATACCCAACAACAAGGATTCCGCCGTTGCACTGTGACGCTCAAGGTAGAGGAGCGTCGGGCGGATCACATATCGACACAGTTCGCTGGCAGCGATACCCATAAAACCCTCGAAGTGTGAAATGGGCGGAGCCTGAAGAGTGTGGGCTTGGCAGCGGTGGATCGGTCCAGGCCCCGCCGGAAGCGGATCATGCCGCTTGACTTGAAGTTTAGTGTCATATTTGCGTTGTAAAGGACTGTTTTTAAAACATCTTCAACGAACGGTTATAACTGTTATATCCCTTGGTACTTACGCCGTTTCGCTTAATCGAGGAATTCCGGGCAATAAAAAACCCCGCTTTTGGGCGGGGCCTTTGGGGTTTCAGCCTTTCTGGCGTCTCAGGCAACCAGTGCCTGACGAGTACGCTCGATCACGGCCTGCAGCGGCTCGGCGCTGGAGTACTGATCGGGGTACAGGCGTTCGCTGTGACGGGCGATGCCGTGTTCGTTGACCAGGGTGAAGCTGAAGCAGCCTTTGCGAGCGGCCATGATCAGGCAGTTCATCGGGGCAAAAGCGTTGGTTAGGGTGCGGATAGCATCCTGTGCGTGGATTTGAGTGGACATGTTATGGGTGTTCCTGCAAATGACACGGTTAAGAACCGTGCAACGTTAAAACGTTCCAGTAACGTCGACCACCATTGGTCGAACGAAGAACCCGACTGGAACAAAGCAGCCAGTTTGAGCGCTATATGAAGTGCGCGCTTGGGCTGGCAGGTAGGTACTTAGGAGGGCAGGCAACACATCGAGGGCAAAGGTTCTGGGCCCGGGGTGAAGATCCTGATCAATTTTGCAGGTTGGTTCGGTCAGAGTAAGGAGCCTGGCAACACCCTTTGCATTCGATCAAAGGCTGTGTTGACGCAAGGTTTACCTGGAAACCATCGAGGGGGCCGGTCTCCTTTTTTCGGTGAGGCGTCCTTTGAAGGATGGCTGACCTTGGAGATGTGTTCGACCCGGAATTGACTTTCAGCTTGGTACTAACGCCGCGGATACTAACGGATCGAACTCGTGAAGGGAAGGGCGTTGGCTAAAAAATATTCAAATGGGCCATAAGAGAAAGGCCAAACCATGCTGTCTGTACCGGGGACAGGATGGACACGGCTCCCTCGCCACCGACATAGCACAGGATCCCGAGGACTGCGGTGCATCCAAGCCACTGTTGCGCTGGGTAGGGCATCAAGGTTATCCCCAGGTTCTGCTGCCAAACATACAAAAAAAGCGCAGCGTTATAACCCATTCGGCTGTTACTTGTGCACACTCGCTGCACCACTTGTCACTGTACTGTCATGTCGAAACAATCCGGGGTGGGTGCCTGCATCCAAAATTTAAGTCAATGAAAAACATCGCTTTTTTTTACTGGTGAAAAAATCGTCAGTTTGAGCGCAGGCCCCGTTCCACAGGGCTTTGCGCGAGTTCAGGGGGGGTTGTCCACTGAGTTATCCACAGCTTCTGTGGATTGTCCCAAGCGCTTGCTCTAGCACGGGCGTGCCGGTTTTTTTCGGCTTTACCCGTACGAAAAAAGGAGTAGAGTGGCGCGCCTTCCGATCTATCCCACAGTGTTTTATGAAGTTTCGCTCCGTATCAAATCCTGTTACCTCCACACCCCCTGGTGTTACCCCACCCAAGCGTATTTCGATGCGGGTGGCTGAGTGGCTGCTCGATAGCCCACGACTGGGAGATAGCCCCAGCGTCAAGCACTTGGCCGGCCGGTTACTCAAGCAACCGGCCCGTGAAGGCGTGGTGGCCGCGCAAAGTCGCCTCGGTCAATTGATGTGCCGTGAATGCGGCAACGCCCGGGATCGCCGTATCGGCCAGGACCTGCTGCGCCAAGCTGCGCGTGCCGGCGATGATCGAGCCCGCCGGGCCCTCGGTGAAATCGAAGGCTGAAAACGAAGACCGAGCTGGGCAACCCCCGGCCGCTTGGTTAACCTTCGGGCTTTATTTGATCGGCAGGAATTGTCATGGCTATGGATTTGACCAGCCTGTTGTTTGGCCTGGCGGGCGCTGCGGTGCCGTTGCTGGCACTGGCCTGGCACCTGCAACGCCAGGCCGCCGCGGCGCAGACCGAACTGGCCCTGCTGGAAGAGCGCCTGGCCACGGCTCACATGGCCCACGATGGCCTCAATGCCCAGCTTGATGCCTGCCGCGATGAGATCAGCGACCTGAGCCAGGCGAACGCCGCCAAGCAAGCCGAGCTTGCCGCAGCCTGTCGTGAAGTGGAGTTGTTGCAGATCGAGCGCGACAACGCCCGGGATGCGGCCCACGCCTGGAACCTTGAGCGCGCCAACAAGGAAGCGGAACTGCGGCGGCTCGATGCCCAGGCGGCGTCGTTGCATGCCGAACTGCGCGAGCAGCAGGAAAGCCATCAGCAACGTCTGGATGATCTGCAAGGTTCGCGCGACGAGTTGCGGGCACAGTTCGCCGAGCTCGCCGGAAAAATCTTCGATGAGCGTGAGCAGCGTTTCGCCGAAACCAGCCAACAGCGCCTGGGCCAGTTGCTCGATCCGCTGAAGGAGCGCATCCAGTCCTTCGAAAAACGTGTCGAAGAAAGTTATCAGGCCGAGGCCCGGGAACGTTTCTCCCTGGGCAAGGAGCTGGAGCGGCTGCAGCAGTTGAACCTGCGCCTGAGCGATGAAGCCACCAACCTCACCCGTGCCCTCAAAGGCCAGAAAACCCAGGGTAACTGGGGCGAGTTGATCCTGGAGCGGGTACTCGAACATGCCGGCCTGGAGAAGGGCCGTGAATATCAGACCCAAGTCAGCCTCAAGGGCCCGGACGGCGAGCGTTTCCAACCAGACGTGTTGATTTACCTGCCCGGCGACAAGCAAGTGGTGGTCGATTCCAAGGTCAGCCTCACGGCCTATCAGCAGTACGTGGCCGCCGAGGACGACGCCATTGGCCAACACGCCCTCAAGCAACATGTGGCGTCGTTGCGCGCCCACGTCAAAGGCTTGGCCGGCAAGGATTACAAACGCCTGGACGGTCTGCACAGCCTGGATTTCGTGTTGCTGTTCGTGCCGATCGAAGCGGCGTTTTCCGCCGCCCTGCAAGCCGAGCCGAACCTGTTCCAGGAAGCCTTCGATCGCAATATCGTGATTGTCAGCCCGACCACGCTGCTGGCGACATTGCGGGTGATCGACAGCTTGTGGAAGCAGGAACGCCAGAGCCAGAACGCTCGGGAAATCGCCGAGCGAGCGGGGTGGCTGTATGACAAGTTCGTGCTGTTCATCCAGGACCTGGACGAGATCGGCAGTCGCCTGCAGCAACTGGACAAGGCCTACAGCGCAGCACGCAACAAACTGACCGAAGGGCGCGGCAACCTGATCAGTCGCAGTGAACAGCTCAAGCTCCTCGGTGCCCGGGCGAGCAAGAGTTTGCCCGCCGATTTGCTCGAACGGGCGATGACCGATGCGGATGGGCTGCCTGAGTTGCCTGAAGAAACGGCAAAAACCCAGGATTAATGAAACCCTTAAGCTTGATGCAAACCCCTGTGGCGAGGGAGCTTGCTCCCGCTGGGCTGCGCAGCAGCCCCCCTTTTTGTGAGTGCTGCGCACTCAAGCGGGAGCAAGCTCCCTCGCCACAGGGGCCACCTATATCCCCCGAGTTCCCTACAACGGCAAATGCCGACTCAACAACGCCCGTAGTGCCGCCGGCTTCACCGGTTTGGCCAGGTAATCCAGGCCCGCCGCATGCACCTGGGCAATCATTTCGGGCCGGCCGTCGGCGCTGATCACCACGCCCGGGATCGGTTCGCCCATGCGCGTGCGCAGCCAGGCCATCAGCTCGGTGCCGGTCTCGCCATCGTCCAGGTGAAAGTCCACCAAGGCCAGTTGCGGTCGTCCGCCCTGGGCAAGCCAGCGCTCGCATTCTTCCCGGTTACGCGCGGTCCAGACCTGGCAACCCCAACGGGTCAGCAGGCTGTCCATGCCGATCAGGATGCTGTCTTCGTTATCGACACACAGCACTTGCGCGCCGCTGGGTAAGTGACCGTTGAGTTCGGCCACCGGGCTGGGGGCGACGGCCTGGGTGCTGGCCAGCGGTACGCTGACGCTGAACACACTGCCGCGCCCCGGCCAGGAACGCACGCGCAAGGTATGGCCGAGCACGCGGCACAAGCCGTCGGCGATCGCCAGGCCCAGGCCGAGGCCTTTTTCGGCGCGGGTCTGGTGGCTGTCCAGGCGTTTGAATTCTTCGAAGATGACCTGCTGTTTGTCTTCGGCGATGCCGGGTCCACGGTCCCAGACTTCCAGGCACAACTCCCCATTGCGCCGTCGCACGCCCAGCAGCACCGGCCCCTTGGCGTAGCGGAAGGCATTGGTCAGGAAGTTCTGCAAAACCCGGCGCAGCAACTTGATGTCACTGTCGACCCGTAACCGCGAACCGCGCACCCTGAATTTCAGGCCTTGTTCCTGGGCCAGCGCGGTGAACTCGGCGCCAAGGGTATCGAACAGTTCGTTGAGGACGAATGGCTTGCGCTCGGGGTTGATCTTGCCGTTTTCCAGGCGGGAGATGTCCAGCAGGTCGGTGATCAGGTCTTCGGCCGAGCGCAGTGAGCTGTCCAGGTGATGCACCAGTTGTCGGGCTTCCTCCGGCAAGCCTTCGTGTTGGTGGGACAGCGCGGCAGAGAACAGTCGCGCGGCGTTGAGCGGTTGCATCAGGTCGTGGCTGACCGCCGCCAGGAACCGGGTCTTGGATTGATAGGCCGCTTCGGCGGTGCTCTTGGCTTCGGTCAGGGCCAGGTTCAGCTGTGACAATTCTCGGGTGCGTTCGGCCACCCGTTGCTCCAACCCCTCGTTGGCTTCGGTCAGCGCTTGTGCGGCCTCACGGAAGGCGGTGATGTCGGTGAAACTCATGACGAAACCGCCACCGGGCATCGGGTTGCCGATCAGCTCGATCACCCGACCGTTGGGAAACAGTCGTTCAGAGGTATGGGCGCGGCCCTGGCGCATCCAGTGCAGGCGTCGGGCAACGTGCACTTCGGCTTCGCCTGGGCCACAGAGGCCACGTTCGGCGTTGTAGCGGATGATATCGGCAATGGGCCGGCCAACGCTGATCAAGCCGTCCGGATACTTGAACAGTTCCAGGTAGCGACGATTCCAGGCCACCAGCCTGAGGGACTGGTCGACCACGCTGATGCCCTGGCTGATGTTCTCGATGGCGCCTTGCAACAGCGCGCGGTTGAACTGCAGCACTTCCGAGGCTTCGTCTGCGATCCGGACGACGTCTTCGAGCTGCATCTCCCGACCTTCAATGGCGGCCTTTACCACAGCCCTTGTCGAAGAGGCCCCGAGTACACCGGCCAGCAGGCGTTCGGTGTGGGCGATCCATTCGCTGTCGGCATTCTGGGTCGGGTTGAAGCCTTTGCCCTGGCGGTAGGCAAAGCGAATGAAACTCTGCCGCGCCCGTTCCTCGCCGACGAAGCGCGCGGCCAGCTGCAACAGGTCTTCGATGTGCACCGCCAGCATTGAGCGGGGGTTGGGGCGGGCGCTGATTTCCTGGCCGATGAAACGTCCGGCCTGCCAGTGTTCCGACACGCGTGTGCGCGACAGCACGGACACCCAGGCAAACAGCGTGAAGTTACCGGCCAGGGACAGGACCACCCCTTGAGTCAGAGGGGTAATCGGCAGGTTCAATGGATTGCCGTGCAACCAGGCCAGGCCGGGGAAGCTAGTGAGCGACCAACCAAGGCTGTGAGCGGCGATCGGCATCACCAGGGTGTAGAACCACAGGAAAATCCCCATGGCGAGGCCGGCGAACACACCGCGGCGGTTCGCCTGTTTCCAGTACAGCGCGCCGAGCATGGCCGGGGCCAGTTGGGTCACGGCGGCGAAGGCGATCTGGCCGATAGTCGCCAGGCTCGCCGTCGAACCCAGCAGCCGGTAGCTGACGTAGGCCAGCAGCAGGATCACGACGATGCTCACCCGCCGCACCGAGAGCATCCACTGGCGGAACACTTCGAAGGGCCGCTCGGCGTTGTTGCGGCGCAGCAGCCACGGTAACAACATGTCGTTGGAAACCATGGTGGACAACGCCACGCTGGCCACGATCACCATGCCGGTAGCCGCCGAGGCGCCGCCAATGAAGGCCAGCACCGCCAGAGCCGGGTGGGCCTGGGCCAGTGGCAGGCTGATGACGAACGAATCCGGCAGTACCGAACTGGGCAGCATCATTTGCCCGGCGAGGGCGATGGGCACCACGAACAGCGCGGCCAGGGCCAGGTAGGCGGGGAATACCCACTTGGCCAGGCGCAAATCCTGGGGCTCGATGTTCTCCACCACGGTCACGTGAAACTGCCGCGGCAAACAGATGATCGCCATCATCGCCACCCCGGTCTGCACCACCATGGACGGCCAGTTGATGGTTTCTTTCCAGTATTGCTCCAGCCGTGGGGCGAGCATGGCCTGGTTGAACAGGTCGTCGAAGCCGTCGTACAGGCCGTATGTCACGAACGCGCCTACCGCCAGGAAGGCGAACAGCTTGACCAGGGATTCGAAGGCAATCGCCAGCACCATGCCACGGTGGTGTTCGGTAGCGTCCAGGTTGCGCGTACCGAATACGATGGTAAACAGCGCCAGGATCAGCGAGACGATCAGCGCGGTGTCCTGGGCGCGGGTGCCCATGGCATCGGCGCCGGCACCGATCAACAGGTTCACCCCGAGCACGATGCCCTTGAGCTGCAAGGCGATGTACGGCAACACGCCCACCAGGCAGATCAGTGCGACCACCACTGCCAGGGATTGGGACTTGCCGTAGCGAGCGGCGATGAAGTCGGCGATGGAGGTGATGTTCTCCTGTTTGCTGATCATCACCATTTTCTGCAGAACCCACGGCGCCAGCACCAGCAGCAGGATCGGCCCGAGGTAGATCGGCAGGAACGACCAAAGCTGCTCAGCAGCCTGGCCCACGGCGCCGAAGAACGTCCAACTGGTGCAGTACACCGCCAGCGACAGGCTGTAGACCCAGGCGCGCACCCGTGGCGGCAGCGGCGTGCTGCGCCGGTCGCCGTAGAAGGCGATGGCGAACATGATGGCCATATAGGCCAGGGCGACAACGGCGATCAGCCCGCTGGACAACGACATGGAAACTCCCCAACAAAGACACCGGGACTTGAGCCCGGCAGGACAGTCTCGCATGCCCGCTCGGGTTCGTCAGTGTCGACCAAGGTCGAGGCGTGGTGGGGTGTCGCGGGTTGCGGTAAACACGGGGCGATGAGGTGTTTGGACGGGCCTCATCGCGGGCAGGCTCGCTCCCACAAGGGACCTGGGGTGAATACAAATCCATGGTTCACCCAGATCAAATGAGCGAGCCTGCTCGCGAAGGCGGCCTTACTGACCCAACGCAATATTCACCAACCGATGCAACTCCTCGACCCCCAGCGGCGCGCTAGCAAAGAGGATGCGAAACACCGTCGGCGCCACGATCACATTGATCAGCCGTTCGACGCCTGGATTGGGCTCATCGGGATAGCGATCCAGAATGATCTGCAACTGACGGCTGATGATCCCCACGCAATACCCCGCAGTGGCGCAGGCCTGGATGTCGCGCATCATGTTGCGACCGGGCTCGGAACTCATTTCGTCCAGGTACTGTTCGGCCCAGGCGAGCAGGTCGCCGCGCAGGCTGCCGGTGTTGGCGGGGTCGCTGTCGGGGCGCAAACGAGCGATGGCGACGTCGGCCAGCAGCGCCGGCAGATCACCCCAGCGCCGGTAGATGGTGGACGGCGTCACGCCAGCGCGCGCAGCGATTTGCGGCACGGTCAGGGTCGCGCGGTCCTGCTCTTGCAGCAGGTCGCGGACCGCCGAATGAATCGACTCTTGGACCCGGGCGCTTCTACCGCCTGGGCGTAAACCTTCTTTAATCGCCATGCGTCAGACCTTAACACAAAGAATTTGCTTTAAGCGCATGCGGGTAGCACACTCCGCAAAAGCAAAAAATTAGCTTTTGCGAATACTCCTGTGGAGCGTGCCCATGTCCCGTCCAGCTTCGACCCGCGCCAGCCTGATATTCCTGGCGCTCACCTTGCTCGGTTTTCTCGCCGCGTCCAGTGCGCCGACGCCGTTGTACCACCTCTACCAGGAACAATTGCAATTTTCCCCGGCCGTCCTGACGCTGATTTTCGGTGTGTACGCCTTCAGTCTGCTGGCGGCTTTGCTGACGGTGGGTTCGTTGTCGGATTACTTGGGCCGCAAACCGGTGATTTTCGTGGCGCTGTTGCTCAATATGCTGGCGATGCTGCTGTTCATCAGCGCCGACAACGTTGCCTGGTTGATCAGTGCCCGATTGATCCAGGGATTTGCCACCGGCATGGCCACCAGCGTGCTGGGGGCTGCCTTGCTGGATTTCGACCGTCGCCAAGGCCCATTGATCACCAGTGTCGCACCGCTGTTGGGCATGGCGTGCGGGGCGCTCGGTTGCGGCCTGCTGGCGGAATTCGCGCCGCGGCCTTTGCAACTGACGTACTGGATCCTGCTCGGGTTGTTCCTGCTCCAGGCTGTTTATATCTGGCGCCTGGCGGAGAGCGTCAGTCCGCAGCCTGGCGCCTGGCAGTCACTGCGTCCGACCTTGCATGTGCCAATCCAGGCGCGGCGCGCCTTGTGGTTGATCCTGCCGCTGAACCTGGCGGCCTGGGCGGTGGGCGGCTTTTATCTGTCCCTGGCACCTTCGCTGGTGCGGGCCGCGACGGGATCGACGTCCAACCTGATTGGCGGCGCGCTGGTGGCGGTGTTGACGCTTACCGGCGCGCTGTCCATTTATACGCTGCGCAACCAGGGGGCAGACAAGATGCTGCGTCTGGCCGCCAGCTTGTTGGTGATTGGCCTGGCGCTGGTGTTGCTCGCGGTGCACGGCGCCAGCTTGCCGTTGTTCTTTGTCGGCACATTGGTCACTGGCAGTGGTTTCGGCGCCGGGTTCCTGGGGGCACTGCGCAGCATCATGCCGCTGGCCTTGCCCCACGAGCGGGCCGGCTTGATGTCGGCGTTCTATGTCCTCAGTTACCTGGCCTTCAGTCTTCCATCGCTGTTGGCCGGGAACCTGACACGGGTGTTCGGGTTGATTCCGACCACCGATGGCTATGGCGCGGTGCTGATCGTGTTGTCGGCGGGCGCCTTGCTGGGGCTGCTGCGTCAATCTGTAAAACCATTGGGCGACGGGGTTCGACCTTGAAAGTGTTGAATGCAAGCGCCGCCTTGGCGGTTTTGCGCTAGCCTGGACGCCTCTGCATTTATTTTGGTCGATTGCTTTTGAAAATTATCCGCAGCAAATCCTTCATCGGGGACCGCGCCTGGGCGGCGCTGGATATCGCCAACATGAATGGCATCACCACGCGCCTGCACTGGACCGATCAACCGTATAAATGGCACGTCAATGACGGCGAGGAAGTCTTTGTGGTGCTCGATGGGCAAGTGCGGATGTGCTATCGGGAAGAGGGTGTCGAAAAGGAGACCTTGCTGGAGGCCGGGGACATTTTCTACGCCTCGGTGGGCACTGAACATGTGGCCAGGCCGTTGGGCGAAGCGAGAATCCTGGTGATCGAGACCGAGGGCAGTGTCTGATAGTTATCTGTGAAACCGATAACGGATAGAGAAATTACCCGTTATATAGATATTCGATCCGGCTCTAGCATGGCTCCACCCTCATCCGAGGACAGGAGTTCGCCATGACATGCTGCGCTGCAAAAAACCGCTTGCGTCCATTGAGCCATTTGCCCAGGCCGCTGGAGGCTGTTCGCCAATTCACGCCTAACTGGTTTGCCGTGGTGATGGGCACCGGTGTGCTGGCGTTGGCTTTGGCGCAATGGCCCGGAAACGTACCGGGCCTGCGCTTACTCGGTGAAGGGTTGTGGTTGTTCAACATCCTGTTGTTCGTGGTGTTCGCCGGCTTGTACACGGCTCGTTGGCTGTTGTTCTTCGACGAGGCGCGGCGGATCTTCGGCCACTCCACGGTTTCGATGTTCTTCGGCACCATTCCCATGGGGCTGGCGACCATCATCAACGGCTTTTTGGTATTCGGGCTGCCGCGCTGGGGCAACGGTGTGGTGCCGTTGGCCGAAGCGTTATGGTGGATCGACGTGGCCATGTCGCTGGCCTGTGGTGTGCTGATCCCATTCTTGATGTTCACCCGCCAGGAACACCGCATCGACCAGATGACCGCCGTGTGGCTCTTGCCGGTGGTGGCCGCCGAAGTCGCGGCGGCCAGTGGCGGGCTGATGGCGCCGCATCTGGCCGACGCTCATGGGCAACTGGTCATGCTGGTGACCAGCTACGTGCTCTGGGCCTTTTCCCTGCCGGTGGCGTTCAGCATCCTGACGATTTTGCTGTTGCGCATGGCGCTGCACAAACTGCCTCACGAAAACATGGCCGCCTCGAGCTGGCTGGCCCTCGGCCCGATCGGCACTGGCGCCCTGGGCATGTTGCTGTTGGGCAACGATGCCCCACTGATTTTTGCCGCCAATGGCCTGTCCGGCGTGGGCGAAATCGCCGCCGGGTTGGGCCTGATAGCCGGTATCACGCTGTGGGGGCTGGGGTTGTGGTGGATGTTGATGGCGCTGCTGATCACCGCGCGCTACTTGCGCGCAGGCATTCCCTTCAACCTCGGCTGGTGGGGCTTTACCTTTCCCCTGGGCGTGTACGCGTTGACCACGTTGAAGCTTTCGGAGCTGCTGAGCCTGGGTTTTTTCAGCGTGTTCGGGGCTGTGCTGGTGGCGATGCTGGTGGTGATGTGGCTGATCGTCGGACGGCGTACGGTGCAGGGCGCCTGGCACGGTGAGTTGTTTGTGTCGCCCTGCATTGCAGGGCTGGCGAAATAATCGCTAAAGACAGGTAATGTGTGGCCTGGATCGAAAAACGTTCATTCCAATAAGCGTCCACGCCACTGTAGGAACATGGAAGATGAGTCACCCTTCGCAGTTCACCTTGCTTCGCACGCGGCGTTTCCTGCCGTTCTTCATCACGCAGTCCTTGGGCGCGTTCAACGACAACATTTTCAAGCAGTCGCTGATCCTCGCCATCCTCTACAAATTGACCATCGAGGGGGACCGCTCGATTTGGGTCAACCTCTGCGCGCTGCTGTTTATCCTGCCGTTCTTTCTGTTCTCGGCGCTGGCGGGGCAGTTCGGGGAAAAATTCGCCAAGGACGCGTTGATTCGTCTGATCAAGCTCGGCGAAATCGTCATCATGGCGGTGGGTGCAGTAGGGTTTCTGTTCGATCACTTATCGCTGATGCTGGTGGCGTTATTCGCCATGGGCACGCATTCGGCGTTGTTCGGCCCGGTGAAGTACTCGATCCTGCCCCAGGCCTTGCGTGAGGAAGAGTTGGTCGGCGGCAATGGCCTGGTGGAAATGGGCACCTTCCTGGCGATCCTGGCCGGCACCATAGGCGCCGGGATCATGATGTCCTCGGCGCATTACGCACCCGTGGTGTCCACCGCGATCATCGGCGTTGCCGTGCTCGGTTACTTGGCCAGCCGCGGCATTCCGCGCGCGGCCGCGGCCTCGCCACAGATGCGCCTGAACTGGAACATCTTCAGCCAATCCTGGGCCACCCTGAAACTGGGGTTGGGGCAAACCCCGGCAGTGTCCCGTTCGATTGTCGGCAACTCCTGGTTCTGGTTCGTCGGTGCGATCTACCTGACGCAGATCCCCGCCTATGCCAAGGAGTGGATGCACGGTGACGAAACCGTGGTGACCTTGATCCTGACGGTGTTCTCGGTGGGGATCGCCTTGGGTTCGATGCTCTGCGAAAAGCTTTCCGGGCGCAAAGTCGAGATCGGCCTGGTGCCGTTCGGCTCGTTCGGGCTGACGGTGTTCGGCCTGCTGTTGTGGTGGCATTCCGGTGGAATCCCCGACAGCGTCGATGGCCATGGTTGGCTTGAAGTGCTCGGTTTCGGTCACGCCTGGCTGGTATTGATCGACATCCTTGGCCTGGGTGTCTTCGGTGGTTTCTACATCGTGCCGCTGTACGCCTTGATCCAGTCGCGCACCGTCGAAAACGAACGGGCGCGAGTGATCGCTGCCAACAACATTCTCAACGCCTTGTTCATGGTGGTTTCGGCGATTGTCTCCATCGTCTTGCTGAGCCTGGCCAAGTTGTCGATCCCGCAGTTGTTCCTGGTGGTGTCGTTGCTGAACATCGGCGTCAACGCCTACATCTTCAAGATCGTCCCCGAGTTCAGCATGCGTTTCATGATCTGGCTGCTGAGCCATTCCATGTACCGCGTGGAGCACCGCAACCTGGAGGCGATACCGGATGAAGGGGCTGCGCTGTTGGTGTGCAACCACGTCTCCTTCGTCGATGCCTTGCTGATTGGCGGCGCGGTACGTCGGCCGATTCGCTTCGTGATGTACTACAAGATCTACAACCTGCCAGTGCTGAATTTCATCTTCCGCACCGCCGGGACGATCCCGATTGCCGGGCGCCAGGAAGACATTCACATCTACGAAAAAGCCTTCAAGCGAATCGCCCAATACCTGAAGGACGGCGAGCTGGTCTGCATCTTCCCTGAAGGAAAACTGACGGGCGACGGTGAGATCAATGAGTTCAAGAGTGGACTGACACGCATCCTCCAAGAGACCCCGGTGCCGGTGATTCCCTTGGCGCTGCAGGGGTTGTGGGGCAGCTTCTTCAGTCGCGACCCGGCCAAAGGGCTGTTTCGTCGGTTCTGGTCGCGGGTGACGCTGGTGGCGGGTTCGGCGGTTGCGGTGGAAGTGGCTGAGCCGGCGAAGTTGCAGGCGTTGGTGGGGGAGTTGCGTGGGACTGTCCGATAGGTTGAAACCTGTGGGAACGAGCTTGCTCGCGATAGCGGTCTGCCAGTGACAGCAATATCAGAAGGCAAATTGCAATCGCGAGCAAGCTCGCTCCCGCAGGTCAATTCAGGCGCTGACCTTGAGCCCTACCAGCCCGACGATGATCAAGGCGACACTGGCCAACCGAACCAGCGCCATCGACTCACCGAACAGAATGATCCCGGCGATCACCGTGCCCACGGCACCGACCCCGGTCCAGATCGCATAGGCCGTGCCCAGCGGCAGTTCCTTCATTGCAAGGCCGAGCAGGCCGAGGCTGATCGCCATGGCGGCGATTGTCAGTGCAGTGGGGAGAGGGCGGCTGAAACCGTCGGTGTATTTCAGGCCGACCGCCCAGCCGACTTCGAACAGGCCGGCAAAAAACAGAATGATCCAGGACATCACACACCTCATCGATGGATGGGGTCGTCCCCGGATAACGAACGCTCTAGCGTTGCGGGGTCGTCCCCGCATTGGGCGCAAGAGTGCCCAATGCTGACGAGTCGGTCAAGATTCTCCTTCAGTCCGCCGCTTGACGGGCCTGTAGTTCACGGTCCTGTTTTTCGCTCATGCGCCGGAAGTACGTCGAGAGCAGGGCCCCGGAAATGTTGTGCCAGACGCTGAACAGCGCGCTGGGTACCGCCGCCAGTGGCGAAAAGTGCGCGCTGGCCAACGCCGCGCCCAGGCCGGAGTTCTGCATGCCGACTTCCAACGACAAGGTCTTGCGCTGAGCCAACGGCAGGCTGAACAAACGCCCGGTGAAATACCCCAGCAGATAACCGAAGCTGTTGTGCAGTATCACAATGGCCATGATCAGCAGGCCGGATTCGGCGATCTTCGCCTGACTGGCCGCTACCACCGCCGCCACAATGATCACGATGCTTACCACCGATATCAGCGGCAGCACGTCTATGGCATGACGAACCCGGGCACCCAGCAGGCGTTGGGCAATGATGCCCAGCGCGATCGGTACCAGTACGATTTGCAGGATCGACCAGAACAGCGCCGAGAACGACACCGGCAGCCAGGCCGAGGCCAGCAGCCAGATCAGCGCTGGGGTCAGCAGAGGGGCAAGCAGGGTGGTGATGGCGGAAATCGCCACGGCCAGGGCCAGGTCACCGCGCGCCAGCCAGGTCATGACATTGGACGACGTGCCGCTCGGGCAGCAACCCACCAGGATCACACCGACGGCGATCTCCGGCGGCAGGTTGAAAACTTGGCAGAGCAGCCATGCCGTGCCGGGCATGATCACGAATTGGGCAACCACCCCCAAGGCTACGCGGCCAGGATGGCGGGCCACTTCAGCGAAGTCTTCCAGCTTGAGCGCCAACCCCATGCCGAACATCACCAGGCCCAGCAGCGGCACGATGGCGATTTTCAGGCCGACAAACCACTGCGGTTGCAGGAATGCCAGTACCGCGAAAAACAGCACCCAGTAAGCGAAGGTATTGCCGACAAAGCGACTCAATGCAGCCAATGCGCGCATGACCTGATCCTTATTATTAAGAACACCACAAAACCCGATGTGGGAGCGGGCTTGCTCGCGAAAGCGGAGTGTCAGTCAACATCATCGTTGAATGTCAGTCAGTCTTCGCGAGCAAGCCCGCTCCCACACTAGAGATCAACAGCCTTTAGATCCCCTGCGGAATCTCTTCCCCACCCAAGGCTTCAACCAGCGCCGGCAGGAACTCGCCGAACGTCAACATCATCAGCGTGAAACTGGCGTCCAGTTGGCCAAGGGCTTCGTCGCCTCCGTCCTGTTCCGCCTGGTCCTGCAGCAGGTCTTCGAACTTCAGGCGCTTGACCACCATCTTGTCGTCGAGCACGAAGGACAGCTTGTCCTGCCACGCCAGGGACAGTTGCGTGACGACCTTGCCGGTGTTCAGGTGCAGCTGGATTTCGTCGCTGGTCAGGTCCTGGCGCTTGCAGCGCACGATGCCGCCGTCTTCGTGGGTGTCGCGCAGTTCGCATTCATCGAGCACGAAGAAATCGTCCGCGGCTTTCTGGGTCTTGACCCAGTCGGTCATGGTGGCGGTCGGGGCCATTTTTACCGTCAGTGGACGTACCGGCAGCGAGCCGATCACTTCGCGCAGGGTAGACAGCAGGTCTTCGGCGCGTTTCGGGCTGGCGGAGTTCACCAGGATCAGGCCCTGTTTCGGCGCGATGGCGGCGAAGGTGGACGAGCGACGGATGAACGCGCGCGGCAGGAACGCCTGGATGATTTCATCCTTGAGCTGGTCCCGTTCCTTTTTATAGACCTTGCGCATTTGCTCGGCTTCGATCTCTTCGACCTTTTCCTTCAGGGCATCACGCACGACGCTGCCCGGCAGGATGCGTTCTTCCTTGCGCGCGGCGATCAGCAGGAAATCCTGGCTGACATGCACCAATGGCGCGTCTTCGCCTTTGCCAAACGGCGCGACGAAACCGTAAGTGGTCAACTCCTGGCTTGCACATGGACGCGCCAGTTTGGTGGCCAGTGCAGTTTCCAACGCCTCGGCATCAAAAGGCAGATCTTGGGTCAGGCGATAGATAAGCAGGTTTTTGAACCACATGGGGTGAGTCTCTCCTTTATACAAAGGGGGGCATTATTCTCTTCGCGGCGCCATAGGCCAACCCTTCGCTAAGCCTTTGGAAGGCCTGAAAAAATTAATTTAAAAAGTGCTTGCCAGCTTAAAGAGTGCTCCGTAGAATGCGCGCCACACCGAAAGCGAAGGGTGATTAGCTCAGCTGGGAGAGCGTCTGCCTTACAAGCAGAATGTCGGCGGTTCGATCCCGTCATCACCCACCATTCGTTCAACGTGTTACGCGCAGCGGTAGTTCAGTCGGTTAGAATACCGGCCTGTCACGCCGGGGGTCGCGGGTTCGAGTCCCGTCCGCTGCGCCATATTCGGTTACCTGGAATCGCCTGGTTCGAGATCCAAGCTCAAAGGGTTGGGTCAGACGAGTTAACTGGACGCAAGTCCATAGCGATACGCAGCGGTAGTTCAGTCGGTTAGAATACCGGCCTGTCACGCCGGGGGTCGCGGGTTCGAGTCCCGTCCGCTGCGCCATATTAAGCAGGTTCGCCTGGTTCGAGATCCAAGCTCAAAGGGTTGGGTCAGACGAGTTAACTGGACGCAAGTCCATAGCGATACGCAGCGGTAGTTCAGTCGGTTAGAATACCGGCCTGTCACGCCGGGGGTCGCGGGTTCGAGTCCCGTCCGCTGCGCCATATTCGGTTATCTGGAATGCTGAACGCCAGGTACCAACAAAAAGCCCGCTCATTGAGCGGGCTTTTTGCTGTCTGGCATTTGCCTGCCTCTATTGCTCGGCGTTACGGCTGTGACGGTAATCGCTGACCGCCTCATACACCGCTTTACGCAAGCGATTGATCCCACCAATAGGCCGATGCGCCTCAATGCCGAACCAAGGATTGAACGACTGATTATCACAAGCCAGGTTCAGCTTGGGCGTATCAAAATCCTGAGCCGGAACCTTGATCCGTGCCACGGTCTCGAACGGCGCATCACTTTCCTGCCATTCAATACTGGTGTCTTCGATCGGCATGTACTTGCTCGGATCCTGGCGCTGGATCTGCAAGACAAAACACGCCGGCACCCGGTCTGTGGATAACTGCTGGTTCAATGCGCTACGCAAGAAGTTCGGCAGGTCCTGGTTCTGGGCCGGCAAGGTGTAGCTTGGGCAACTGTCCGGATCCGGTGCGACGCGAAACTTGGCGTTGGCCTCACCGAACTTATAGGGCGATACCGAGAAATAAGTGGTCTGGGTCGGACTGGCCGGTGGCGGTGAGAGGGTCGCCAGGGCGATGAATAAATGCCGAATCTGCCAACTGCGCGGGTCGAGGCTCGGAAAAAAGGCCATCGCCTTTTTCCCGTCAGCCTGAGCCGCCACATTCTGACGATATTCGGCGACATCACTGACAAAGAAGTTCGGATGGTTGAACATCACGAAATCCTGCTCACCTTGTGATTGCCGATCAGCGAGCAGTTGCTTGCCCGGTACGTTCGTCAGCTTGATCGCCATCCCCCGTGCATCGCGCAGGCTGTCGAACTGCGGATAGGCATTGCCGTTGGACAGGCGAATCGTCGCCTGCCAGACCTTCCCCGGCTCGGCGAATACCCCTTGGCGCAACGGTGCCGGCAGGTCGCTCGGCACCTGGACTTCGGCCATGACACAGCCGTGGGCCTTGGCGTGGGCATCGCGCAGATAACGCGTGCTTTCGCGGTGCTGATCGACGATGCGAATAGCGGTCTGGATGATGTCCTGGGTCATGGCCGCTTCGCCGGGCGCCACCTGTTCCTTGTCCGGGACCGGCCCCTTGTGTTGCCAGGCAAACCAGGCTGTGGACAGTGCCCAGCCGAGCAGCCCGATGCCCAGCAGCCACAGGAGCGTCTTGCCCAAAAAGGCACCGAGGCGCAGCCAGAGCGTGATCAACATTGAAACTTCCTTTTACCTGTGGGGTTCATCATTACAGTTGCGACTCCAATGGCCCGCCCAGCACCTTTAAATACTCCAGCAAGGCCCAGCGTTCCTGTGGTTGCAGCAAGCGGCCAATGACGCCATTGCCTCGCTCGCCCGCGCGGAATTCATGGCCGCTGTTGTGGTTGCCGGTAATGCGGGTATCGAAGAGAAAACCGTTGGTAAAGGCTTCGGTGCGATAGCCCAGGTGGCGCGGGTCGTATTCGAAGTTGCCTTTATAGAACGTGGTCGCGCGCTCATCCTGAGGGGACAGCAGTTGATAGATCGTCGGCACCGAGCCGTTGTGCAGGAACGGTGGCGTGGCCCAGACACCCGCCAGTGGCCGGGCTTTGTAGGCGCGCAATTCACGTACGCCAATGGGCAAGCCGAAACCGTCCAGCGCCGGGCGCTCGGCGGGGGTGACGCCGGCGTCGCGGTAAGCGCGGTTTTCGACGAATGCCGTCACGTAGGCCAGGCCTTTGGCGACCGAGAGTTGACTCAGGTCCAGCGGTTCTGTTGGGCTCGGGTGCAGTTGCACTTCCAGCTTCGCCAGCTCGGCCGGATCCCACTGCAGGCTGGTCAGGTCGAAGCGGTGATCGGCGATGTTATTGGCAGTGCCCGGGTCGGTGCCGATCACCTGCACGGGCAGCATGTGCAATTGCTGGACCGGCCTGTCGGGCCCTTGGACCACCTTGGGTACATGGCAGCCGGCGCAGTTTTCGGTAAACAGTGCCCGGCCCTTGGCGGCCAGCGGTTTGTCGATTGGGCCCAGTAGCGCTTGCGGCCATACAGGCGGTTTGAGCAGTTGCAGGGTCTCTTCGATCTTGTTCAAGTCGCGCACACGCACGCTGGAGGGGTATCGCGCATCGCCCTGCAGCGGTTTGCCTTGGGCGTCGAAGAAATTCAGCGTGGCGCCGACCCCCAACGCCTCACCGACGTTGCGGGCCATCGGTTGCTGGGCCGATCCGTTCCACTGCACCCAGTCGAATGTCCATATGTCCCACAACTGCGGGTAATCCACGGGGGCGTTGGCCACCCGGTAGTTTTGCGGCGAAATGGCGTCGCCGAAGCTGGCATTGGCGATACGACCGAAGGCGTCGGTACGGCCAGGCCCTTCTTCGGTGGGGTAGAGGCCACGATGGGTGTCGTTCCAGGCCACCCGCAGGAACGTGTCCAGGGAGGCCTTGAAGGCCTTGCGCAATTCCTCGTGGCGGGCTTCGTAGTCCTTGCCCAGCACTTTGCGGGCGAAGCGCTCGAATTTCCAAGGGTTGTAGTAGGTAGACGCCAGACTGGCGACCAATGCTTGTCCGAAACTGCCACCGCGTAATGTAGGAACACTGGAGGGCAGCACGTGCTGAGCCGTGCCGCCGTCGATCCGTATTGCCTGGCCCTTGAAGCGCAATTCGCCGGTATGGCACGCCGCGCAAGTGATATCCAGGAACTGCTCGGTGCTGCCCGGGTTCTGGTGCCGCGCAAACCCTACCGGCAAGTTGCCAGGATTGGCCGACGAGGCTTTCTGCGCCGGATCGACCAGGAACCCAAAGCGCGCCAGGTACTCGGGCGATGCGAAGCGTTGTTGCGAAAACGGTAATTCGAGGGCGGTGAACCAGTCGTAGCGCAGGCCTTTGACCTGGGTGCCCTGGGGCGTGAAGTAATACGTCTGGCGCTCGGCGGCACTCCATTGGTCCAGGTAATTCACCTGTTCGACGGGCGTGTAGAACGGCAAGCGAGGATTGGCGACGTAATAAAGCACCACGGCCACGACAATGATCAGCAGCGCGAGGAGCAGCAAGAGGATACGAGAGAGAAGGCGCACGGTAACGTCCTTGTTTTTTGATAAGCCCTTATGCCTCAGTGCTGCGCGGCGGGCAAGTGGCCATTACCTCTGGCCTGTAGGGGAGCGGCAATTTGTCCCTGTACGTAACAGATGACAGATGCTTCATTCGTCCAGGCTTAAAAAGCGTTTGCGGACCTGAACTTATCATGACTTTGTGGCTCACATGCCGGTAGCCATTGGTCGTGGCCGCCTGATAAGCTCGCGGCTTTATTCGATTGCCCTTTAGGCGCATGAACAAGGAAATAGCATGAAACAGCATCGGTTGGCGGCGGCGGTGGCCCTGGTTGGCCTGGTACTCGCGGGTTGCGACTCGCAGACCAGCGTAGAGCTGAAGACCCCGGCGCAGAAAGCTTCCTACGGTATTGGCCTGAACATGGGCAAGAGCCTGGCTCAGGAAGGCATGGATGACCTGGACTCCAAAGCGGTCGCCCAGGGCATCGAAGATGCCGTCGGCAAGAAAGAACAGAAGCTGAAAGACGAAGAACTGGTCGAAGCCTTTGCCGCGCTGCAAAAGCGTGCCGAAGAGCGCATGGCCAAGATGAGCGAAGAGTCGGCAGCCGCCGGCAAGAAATTCCTCGAAGAAAACGGCAAGAAAGCCGGTGTTACCACCACCGCTTCCGGCCTGCAGTACGAAGTGGTCAAGAAAGCCGACGGTCCACAGCCCAAGCCGACCGACGTAGTGACTGTTCACTACACCGGCAAGCTGACCAACGGCACTGTGTTCGACAGCTCCGTTGAACGTGGCAGCCCGATCGACCTGCCGGTCAGCGGCGTGATCCCGGGTTGGGTCGAAGGCCTGCAACTGATGCACGTCGGCGAGAAGTACAAGCTGTACATCCCGAGCGACCTGGCCTATGGCGCCCAGAGCCCGAGCCCGGCAATCCCGGCCAACTCGGTCCTGGTGTTCGACCTGGAACTGCTGGCGATCAAGGATCCGGCAAAAGAAGACGCAGCCAAGTAATCGCGTCTGCTATAACGCCAACGCCTCGCTCATGCGGGGCGTTGTCGCATCTGGGCTGCGGCAAAATGGCAAAAAAAACCGAACGCACGATGCAGGGTATAGTCATAGGCATTACAGGCGCTGTGCTAGACGCAGTCAGCCGGTCAAGTCAATGAAATATTGGGTTTTTTTATGTGAGTAAAAAACGCCCGATCTAAGCCGGGCCCTTATGAAACGGGGGCTTCAGCGGTGAAATGCAGCTCTGTTCACAAGGTTATCCACAATTTGTGTGGATAACATTTCAGTCGGAGAAAAAATGAAGGCCCCGTGGAATTTTGCGCGATTTCTGCCCTTGGCAGGCCGCCTGCTGGCCCGCGGTCGATTGCCTACGTTGCTGTTCGCCGTCGCCAGCAAAGGTGCCCGGGAGGGCGGACGACTGGGCAAACTCAAGGAGGACCTGCATCTGTTGCAGGCCTTGTGCCTGGCCTACTGGCGGGGCGAATACCGCGCTGTCAGCGCCAAGTCGATGCTGTCGGTGGTGGCAGGGCTCATGTATTTCCTCAGCCCCTTGGATGCGATTCCAGATATCTTGCCGATGTTTGGCATGTTCGACGATATCGCCGTGCTGGCCTGGGTCATGAAAACCCTCGACGCTGAACTCGAGGCTTTCCGCGCCTGGCGTTATCGGCAGTCGCCCGAAAAGCTTGCCCAGGTCGAAAGGCTTCCCGATACCGCGGAACAACTTCAACTCCAAGGTCAGAAAAAAACCTGATTCGGTAGCACTTGCCCCAGAGAATTCATCGCCCCGCGACCTTAGCCGGTATTAGGATTACACTTCTAAGAAAAAAGGCTGTCTCGCTAAGTGTTGTTGTCCTACGGGGTAGACATGGATATTCAAATAATCACACGTGACGGAGAGCCCGAATACGCGGTTTTGCCGTGGGATCAGTACCAGTCGTTGTTGAAGGCAGCAGGCATCGATCAAGCTCCGCCGCGCGAAGCGACAGTCCGTCACGCGGCGGCACCGGGCCAGGTTCTCCCTGGCCTGGATCAATTACGCAGTTTACGCGAAGGGAAGGGCATCGCCATCGAGGCGCTGGCCCGCACGGTAGGTATCAGCCCGTCTTATCTGGCCTTGATCGAGAGCGGCGAGCGTCAGCCCGATGCCGCGATTCGGCGCAGTCTGGCCTGGGAGTTGACGGTGCCGGGTTGGAGGGAAGAATCGTGAGCGTACGCATCAGTCGGCAGCATTGGGATGGGTTGTTGGGTGAGTTGGACCAGGCGCGCCGCCAGCGGCATTTATTGACCTACCGCGCGTTGCTGGAGCGTCTGCAGCTGCCCAGCCCGGCCATGCAGACCTTGACCGCGGCCCTTGAACACCTGGCGGCGCTGGACGCCCGGGCGGAACAGCCGCTGCGCAGTTCATTGGTGATCAGCCAGGGTGCCAGTCGGTTGCCGCGCACGGGGTTTTTCGAATGTGTAGAACGCCTGGGTCGCTTTTCCGGGCCTTCCGATGGCGTGGCCGCTGCTTCCTGGCACGCTTCGGAAGTGGTCCGGGTATTTGAATACGAGTACCCCGAGTCGGCGGAGGCCTGAGTGCTCTGGCGACTCAAGGCGCGGGCCGGTTACTGGCTGGCGCGTCGGTTGTTTTACTGGTCCTGGTTCGTCCGTCAGCCGCGTGGCTGGGCCTGGCTCGAGGGGCAGTTCTCTCGCATGGCGAACTTGGGCGACGTCGGTGCGCAAAGCTTCTATGGGCATATCCTCACGTTTCGCGGCCAAGGGCTGGGCGCCCGGGAAGAAGGGATTCGCCTGTTGCGGCTGGCGGCATTGGCCGGTGATGGCAAGGCCGCCTACCAGGTTGGCGTGATCAGCCTGGCCGGCACAGCCAACAAGGCGCCGGACCCGGTTGAAGCGGCGCGTTGGTGGACCTTGGCGGCGAAAGCCGGGCATCCGCTGGCCGAAATCAAGCTCAAATCACTTGAAGCTCGCGATCTCTAGGGTTATCCACTGGCGATTCGTTGTGCAGGTCAGACGAATTTAGCGAATCGCCCTACGGGCTCTGTCTCCTCCCCCTGACTTAATTCCCCAGTCATCCCCGGCAAAGTCTCGCGCTCCCTGAGTGCTGCGAGACGTCTGCCCATGTTCGATCGTTTTTTCCTGCCGGCCTTTGAGCGAGCCCTGTCCTGATGGATCAGGTGAGCCGAATCGAGCAGGAACTCGACAGCTTCAAAGACACCCTTTCGGTCTATCGCGAGCAACTCGAGCGCTGGTACAGCCGAGCGGCGGATCGAGCCAGTCACATGGCTGACTTGCCCTCGCTTATGGGCATGGAGCGGTTGATCCGCTTTGGCGACAGCACCACCGCTGTCAGCACCGGCGATGATGACTTCCTCTCCACGGTCGTCCAGTGTCCCAAGGGCGGGCCGATGACGATCGAAAGCAAGTTCGAATCGGTATACGACATCCCACTGGGCGACATTGTGGTGGACGTGGTGGATGTGGCCAGCGGCGAGGTCACGCCGGTCACCCTGGATGCCCACGGCCTGGGAACCTTCATGGGGGAGGCGGGCAAATCCTATCGTGTTCACGTTCAGGGAGAGGTGTCCGCCAAGCAAATCGCGAATCTGTTTTCTTCCTACGATGGCTTGACCACCAATCTGACGGACTGGTTGCGCGGTGAGTGGCAGGGCTTCAAGCCGCGATGGGCACAACAATCGTTGTCGACTTCGGCGGCGGCGGTGGGCAACGGGTTGCTCGCCGGCAGTTGGGCGGCGATTGAAAGTGTGTGGGACAGCATCAGTTTGCTCTCGGACATCCTCAAGGATCCCGGTCAGTTTGTTGAGCGGTTGGGCGAAAGCGCCAGGCAGTTGGAGGACCTGGCGAAAAAAACACCGCGGGTGATGGCCAAGCTGCAACTGTTGGCCAGCGACGAAGCGGCGCTGTGCCTGTTGGTGCGCACCGCCAGCCTCTGGTTGGATATGTTGCCGCCCAGTGAGGTTGCCGGCGAAACGGCCGAAGCCTTGTCGAGGGCGACGGTCCAGTTGTTGATCGACCTGTTGATTGGTGTTGTCCTGACCTTCACCGGGGCGGGTGCCGGTATCGCTTATCTGTCGATGCGCCTGGGGAATGTGGGCGCGCGCCTGCTGGGCGCCTTGCAGCGTTTCATCGGTGCGATCTTTGCAGTGGTCAACGGCTTCATGACCTACGTGGACCGCTACAAAACCGTGGCGGCACGCGGTATCGCGGCCGGCGTGAAAAAGGGCCGGATGCAACTGCGCTGGGATGCACAGCGCAACACCATGCTGAAAAAACACGAACATCACGACGACGCCCCCGCCCAGTCGAAAAACCCCAACGGCGACAGCGCCGACACCGCGGCCCAGACCCAGACCAGCGGCTGCCCGGTGTCGATGGTCACCGGCGAAGAACTGCTGACCCTCGACGATGGCACCCTCGATGGCCGCTTGCCGTTTGTCTTCACCCGTTTGTACCGCACCAGCGCCGCAGACCTGGACGTCGGCCTCGGGCGCGGCTGGAGCCATGCCCTGGCCCATCGCTTGGAGCTTAAGGGCGAGCAGGTCACCTGGGTCGACCAGGAAAACCGCCGCACGACGTTTCCCCTGCCCAACGCCCAGCGTCCGGCCATCCACAACAGCCTGGCCCGCGCGGCGATCTACCTGGGGGCCGAGCCGGACGAACTGATCGTCGCCCAGCCCGGGGAAAACGCCCCGTTCCTGCACTTTCGCGACGGTCACCTGACCGCCCTCAGCGACCGCTACGACAACCGCCTGACCCTGCAGCGCAACATCCATGGCGACATCAGCCGCCTGGACAACGGCGCCGGGCGCGCCCTGCGCCTGCGTTACGAGCAGCGCCACCTGATCGCCGTCGACTACCAGAGCTTCCATCCCGCCATCACCCTCGACGAAGCCTGGCGGACCGAACAGACGCTGATGTCCTACCGCTACGACGGACGTTTCCGACTGATCGAAGCGACCAATGCCGCCGGTGAAAGCGAACGCTACGACTACGACGACCAGCACGTCATCCTCCAGCGGCAACTGGCCGGCGGGGCGAGTTTCTACTGGGAGTGGCAAGGGGCTGGGCGG
>NZ_FMXH01000025.1:0-50492 GCF_900103575.1 Pseudomonas sp. NFACC51
TAGCACACTGGCAAACGGGCAGATCTCCCAGGGTAATTCGCGCGACCTTCCTGCTTATGCCTGTCGGATCTACGTCACAGCGTTCCGTGCAAGTATTGGGCTTTGGCAATTTTGGCTACCTTACCCCGCTGCACCGCCTAATCCGCTTCCTGTTCGTCAGGCCAGCATTTTGCCTCGGGCTTCCTTCAGATTCGCAGTCACCCGCGACACCCTTGCCTCTGGCTAACACTTCCCCTTGCCGGGTGTGTAGAGGACTTTCACCTCCAAGTCACCAGCGTGACCACCACAGCCAAGCTGGTTGCGCTTGCGCGCAACGCGCCATGCCTGGCGCACCAAAAAAAAGCCACTCATCTGAGTGGCTTTTTTCTGAATCTTGGAGCGGGAAACGAGACTCGCATCTGGTGTCCGACTCATTGAATTTTAAGGGGTTTATTTTCTTTTTAGAGCAGGAAAAGACTTGATTCTGGACTTGTTTGAATTCCGCTTCAAGGAGGAAAAAATAGGTCTTTCCATTCGACAGCGCTAGCGTGGCTTTTTCCGGAAAGCTTGCAGTGCGACGTGGAGAAAACAGACTCCAGGTTCGTTAATACGCCACGCAGAGACCATTCTTCCTAACGAACGGCGCTCACTTTACCGAAATCGATAACTTGCTCCTCCCGCCATGTTTGAGAAGCGAAGGGTTGATCCCGAACTGTTTGCGAAACGCCGTGGCGAAATGGCTCGCGTTGGCATACCCAAGGTCCGACGCGATTCTCATCACCGACTCTTCTCCGTTCAACAATCGACTCCGGGCCTGGATCATCCGCGCTTGCTGGAAGACGCCGTAGACGCTGTTCAAGAACAATTGGCGAAACCCGCGTGTAAGCTTTGGTTGGCTCATCCCGGACTCGCGAGCGAGTTCTGACAGGCTTGGTGCCTTGCCAAGATCCGCGAGCAGCCGTTCACGTGCGCGAAGCAAGCGTTGGCGATCGATGTGGCTGACGCGGCAGGTGCAGTCGACATTGTGGCGCGCCTCCAGGAACAGGCTGACCAGGGTGACGCTTTGACCGTACAGCCAAAGGCCGCTTCGGGGTTGGCTACTCGGTGAATCAGGCCCCTGGTCCATCGCCGTGCACAACAGATGCGCCGTCGCGCTCATTTCGCCGCTGCGGTGCCCCTCAAGAAAACAATGATCGCAAGCCAGTGCTTTGTTCAGCAGCGGATCGAGTTTCAACTCCCACTGTACCAGCACCTCGGGACGGATCATCACCGTGATGTTGTCGATCTCCCCGTGCTGGTGATAAAGACCGTGGCGACGACGCCCGTAGCTGATGCAGCCGGCGCCTTCGTCGATCACGTAGCGACGCTGCCGACGACCATCACGAAAGCTGCAGGCAGCCTTGCCCTTGAGCAGGTTGGTAAAACTGAAATGGATACATTCGCTATCGTCCTGCAAAGGTAATTCGATCGGCTGCTCGAACTTGCTTTGCCAACGCACGATGTCGAGGCCGTCCTGCAGGTTCATTCGCGTGACCCGACAGTGCGCCCCAGGCCCGAGATCACTTCCATATTCTCCCGTGATTATTCGCGAGACCGGCATCGGCTCTCCTGCCCCTCCTTGAACGACTGACATCGTGAATCTCCTGGTTGACCGGATACGGCTCGAATCAGATCACATTGGGGTGGATCTATGCAATTGATAATTATTAGCATCTGGCGCGCTCCCCATTTCTGCGCCAATTCGTTGCAGCCAACGTAACGCGCACCGATCAGAATCCTCGCTCAAGGACCTACAATGTCTGCACGACGCAACACGACGGCTACCCCTGGATCATGCTACAAATGTAATACTATAACAATAATTTTAACTTTGACATTGGCCAGTCCGGTACTCGCCGCCACTGACGAGACCTTTGAATTACCCGTCTCGACGGTGACCGCGCGCATGGAGCAGGAAGATCCGCGAAACCTGCCCATCAGCCTGAGCGTGATCAGCGGCGAACAACTGCGTACCCAGCGGCTCGACACGCTGGAAAGCGCCCTGCGCAATACGTCCGGGGTCAACGTCAACTCTTCCGGTGGCCCGAATGACTTCAACGTGCTGATCCGTGGTGTCGGCTCGCTGTACCAGATGTCGATGGATGACAGCTCGGTGGCATTCAACATCGACGGTGTTCCAGTCGCGTCACGCAGTCTCGGTTTCGGCACCTTGGATATCGATCGCATCGAGGTGCTCAAGGGCCCCCAGGGCACGATGTCCGGTGCGATTGGCCAGGCGGGCGCAGTGAACATCACTACCCGGCAGCCGACCCGCGAACCGGAAGGTTATATACGCGGCGAGATGGGTCAGGAGGGCCAGTTCCTCAGCGAAGGTGCCATCGGCGGACCGATCAGCGACAGCCTCAGCGGCCGCCTGGCAGTGCGCCGGGCCGGCTATGACAGCTGGATCGACAACGATCAGACCCACGATCCGATCACCGAGCCACGCAACGAGGCTTATCGCGCCAGCCTGCGCTGGGACCTCAACGATGACACCCATGTGCTGTTCAGCGCTGAACGCCAGAAAACCGAACGCGCCACCAACTCGTTGGTGCTGCGACCTTATGGCAGCGACCCCAGCCTGGACCTGACGCCCGGTCTGTTCGACGACAATTACAAGACCACCGAGCGCTACGCCGTCAAGCTCGATCATGACTTCGCCAACAGTCGCCTGACGTCGACAACCGCGACCTCCACCGCCGATTTCGAAGGCCTGGTCGCCTACGACAGCAAACTGATGGGCGCCCTGTATGGCACGCCCAGCGAGTACTGGGCGATGGACAAATCCTTCGAGCGCAGTTGGAGCCAGGACCTGCACTTGAGCTCGCTGCCCGACGCCGACACGTTCTGGATCGCCGGCCTTGCCGCCAGCCGCAACGAGCGCAGCTACGACACGCCGCGCAATACCTATGGCACCGCCGATGCCAGGTTTCGCGACTTCACCACCACCACGTATGCCGGCTACGGCGAAGTCACCTTCCCGCTCACCGAGCGCCTGAAGCTCACCACCGGCTATCGCCACTCATGGGATCGCAAGACCTACGACGGCCAGTACTTCGCTGGCGCCAGCGTCGTGGACGATTCACGCAAGCTGACTGACCACTACGGCACTGGCCGCGTAGCCCTGAGCTATGCGCTCACCCCGCAAACCAACGTCTACGTGCAATTGGCGCGAGGCTATAAATCCGGCGGGTTCAATGATTATGCCGCGCAGGTCAGCGACAGCGAGCCCTACAAGGCCGCCGTCAGCCGAGCCGCCGAACTGGGCTTCAAAAGTGAAACCGAAGATCGCCGTGGCAGCCTGAACGGTGCGCTGTTCTACACCCGCGTGCACGACGACCACCTGTTGGGCTACAACGCTGCAACCTTCGCCACCAGTGCGTTCAATGCCGATACCCGCACCCGGGGCGCTGAACTGGAAGGCGCTTGGCGCTTCGACCATGGCCTGGCCGTTACCGCCAGCGCCACCTACCTCGACGCCAGGATCACCAGCGCCGTACACGGTATCCAGGCCGGTGACGTCGCCGCCGGCAACCGTACCCCGGATGTTCCACGCTGGAGCGGCAATCTCAACATCGGCTGGCGACACCCCTTGGGCAGCTTTACCAGCCTTGGCGAAACGATCTTGAACACCAGCCTCAATTATCATCTGGTGGGCGAACGCGCAGCCGATCCACAAAACCACTTCAACCTGGACAACTACGAAAAACTCGACCTGCGCGCGGGCCTCGAAAGCCGCTTCGGCGAAGTCTATGCCTTCGCCGACAACCTGCTGAACCAGACCTACGACACCTATGGTTTCTACAGTGACCCTGTAGCCTATGGTGCACCGGCTCGGCGGCGCACCTTGGGTCTCGGCTACACCTATCAGTTCTGACCTGCCCTTGACTCCATGAGGAGCACTCAGAACGAATAACTGTACCCCACGCCGGCCGAGCGCCCCCGGCCCGGCATGCCGGTCAGCACTTGATCAGTTGAGTACGATCCATACAAGTCATATCGCGCATCGAGCAGGTTATCGCCCCACAGGTAGACTTCCGAACCGCCACTCTCCAGGCCCACGTGCAGGTCCAGCTTGGCGTAGCCTTTGAGGTCGTAGTGGTTCTGTGGGTCGGCGGGGCGATTTTTCTGCACGCGATAGTTGAGCAACGTGTTCAGCCGCGGGGCAGGCAAGCCCATGAACTCGCCCAGGTTCCTCTGCCAGGCGATGCTGAAGTTACCGCTCCACAGCGGCACGTCCGGCACACGATTCCCCGCCGCGACATCGCCACCGGAAACGCCCGGTGCATCAGAGGTCACAACCGCGTTGGTGTAGCTCACCGCACTGCCGAGGGTCAGCTCATCAGTGACATGCCAGGTGCTCGACAGCTCGGCGCCCTTGCTGCGGGTATCGGCATTCACGGCACTGACCGCCAGGGTGTTGAAGTCATACCCCAGCAGGTGGTCGTCCTGCACACGGGTCATGAACAACGCACCCTCGAGACTCACGGCACCCTCGGCGCTTTCATGCTTGAAACCGATTTCGGCGGAGTTCACCTTGGCCGCCTTGTAAGGTTCGCTGTCCCTGACCGACGTCGCGTAATCGTTGAAGCCCGCTGATTTATAGCCTCGCGACAGCACCGCATACAGATTCGTCTGCGGCGTGAGCGCGTAGCTCAAGGCCACGCGCCCGGTGTTGTAGTCATTCCGTAACCGGCGATCGTCGGCGACACTATTGCCCCCGCTTGAATAGTCGGCACCGTAGGTCTTGCCGTCCCAGGTGTGGCGCAGGCCTGTGGTGAGCTTCCAGTCTTCGGCGATCGGATACGTCATCTCGCCGTACAGCGCATAACTGTTGGTGGCGAAATCGCGCCTGTGACGGGCGCCGCTGGTGAAGTCGTCGGAGTCGAAGCTACGCTCGGAGCGCGACAGGTTCACCCCGGTCACCCAGAACACCTCGGCATCCTCCAGCGAGCCCAGGCGCAGATCCTGGCTCCACACGCGCTCCTTGGCAGTATCTTCGATCAGGTATTCGAACGGTGATCCGTAGAGAGCCTCGGTGATGTTGCGGTCATAGCCTTTTACCGCATTGAAATCGGTGCTGGTGTATGCACTGATCGAGGTGATCCGCGACTGCGCCAAGTCATGATTGAGCTCGAAAGAATAACGCTCGTTGGTCTTCTGGTTGTCATCGAACGTACCGGGCGTGTAGTCCAGGCTGGGACGGTTGCCAAACGGGCGCAGCATTTCCAGGCCGGCATAATGATCGGCGCGCTGGCGCTCGGCGGTCAGCAGGCCGGTTGTGCCCTGATCGTTGTCCCATAGCAGACTGCCGCGCAGGGCCAGGTCGCGAGGCTTGGTCAACGGGTCGCCGTCCTGCTGGTCGTCGATCCAGTTATCGAAGCCGCTACGGCGCACGGCAATACGCCCCGCGAGGGATTCGGTCAACGGCCCGCCGATGGCACCTTCGGTCATGAACTGGCCCTGGTTGCCAACTTCGCCGCGCACATAACCTTCCAGTTCGCGGGTCGGCTTGCGGGTGGTCACATTGATCGCGCCCGCCTCGCTGTTGCGCCCGAACAGTGTGCCCTGGGGGCCTTTGAGCACCTCCACTTGCTGCACATCAAGCGTGGCCATCGCCGCGTTGCGCACCGACATCGGAACCCCGTCGACATTCAGTACCACCGAGCCGTCGTCCATGCTCATCTGGTTCAGCGAACCGACACCACGGATGCGCACATTGGCATCGTTGGCGCCGCCCCAGGAGTTCACATCCACGCCCGGCGTGGTCCGCAATGCATCCTCCAGGCTGCGCAAGCGCCGGGCTTCGAGGGTCTGTCCATCGATCACGGAAAGTCCGAAGGGAATATCCTTGGCGCTTTCCTCGTTCAACCGGGCGCTGACTGTCAGCGGGGCCAACTCGATGACCTCCGCACTGGTGGAGGGTTGATAGCCGGCGGAATAGGCCGTGCATACCTGGCTGGACAACGCCAGCGCCAGGGTTTGGGTCAACACGTTTTCCCGCCAGCCAAGCGGACGGCGTAGCGGTTGGAGAGACAACTCAGGTGACATGGGAAGCTCCAAAAAACAGGGATGGTTCGAATTCATTGCGCAGGCCCCCAGCGCTTGAGCGCCGTGGTGATTGCCTGATCGGAGGGCGCGCCCAGCAGGCCCTGCATTGCGGCGGGCCATCCCTGGCCGTTTCGGATATTTGTGCTCATCGCCATCAGTTGTCCGGCGCTTTGTCCGGCCACCCAATCCAGGCTGACCAGGGGCGCATAAGACGCAACCCAGCCCTGCTCTCGGGCGTCAGCCAAGGTGCCGATGGGCTCGCCGTCATTGCCCAAGGCACGGGTCAAGTCTTCGCCCATCAACTTCACCAGGGCCGAGCGGGCATCAGCGCCGTCGACATCACCGACACATAGCAGGCCGATCGCGCCCGCCACGCCCTGGCTCAACCAGAGGTAGCCTGGGGCTTGCCGCAGGTCGCTGGCGTCGATCAGCATTCGGCGTGCGAGCAGTTCGGCGATATGCGCGCGGCGCGTCCAGCGCCCGACGCCCGCTGGCGCCACGTCCCAATCCGGCGCCTGACCGAGCAAAAGATGGGTCTGGCTCAACTGGCTGGAGCCCATGCCGGGCGGCCACTGGCTCAGGTGTTCGACGGTCGGGCGATGGCCCAGGCGCCGAGCCACACAAGCGGACATGAGCTCCAGATCCTCGCGGACTTCACGGGCGGTTTGCTGGCGGCCGGCATCGGCGAGTACCTTCACGCCGTCGAGGTCTTGCGTCGCGGCCATGTAGTAGGCGAAGTCCAGTGGCCCGTCGCTTTGTCCGATTAAAGCCTGGCCATCAACCTCGATCAGCCACTGCCACGCCCCCGCCGGCGCCACCGCGTCTACGGCAACTGTCGACCCTGCTGGCAGACTCGGCACCTCAGCCGATAAACCGGCTTCGGCACGCTGCGCCGGCGCACGCAGCAAGCGCTCGCGGTCCAGGCCCAGGCGCGGCATCACGCGGCGCGCCTGCAACCACACCCCTCGCGGTCCCAGCCAGAATGCGTCACCTTCGGACGGCCAGCCGGCGGCTTCCAGCGTCCAGTTCAGTTGCATGCTGCAGCCGCTCGCCGCGCATTCATTCAGAGGCACACGCAGGTGCCCGGCCGCCTGCTCGAAAATCACCGGGCGCCCCATGACGCTCACCGTCGTGATGTGCAAACCCGGCGGCAGTTCGGCGTCCAGGCGCTGATTGGCAGCGGTCACAGCCCCCAGTGTCCACTCGCCTTCGACACGTCGCGCAACGCTGTCGATACGCAAGCGCAAACGTCCTTGCGCTACTTGCCAAGCGCCCGCCCCAGCCAGCCATCGCTGTTCCCATTCGGCGTGCTCGGCCCGTTCCTCGGCCACCGACCGGTACTCGCCCTGCTCTACCAGATGCCGATGCAACAGCACGCCGCTGCCCAGCAAACCGACAGCCCCCAATACCAGCAAAGCACCGGGCAGACTCCACAGGCTGCGGCGTACATCGATGAGACGTCGCCGTTCCGGCCCCCGGGGCAAGACCAGCGCCGCCAACGCGACCAGTACCAGGCAGCCGGCCAGTTTCCAGCTCGTCAAGGTGGCGAGATAAGGCAACCAGGGCCCCCAGCCCGTGAGTTGCGACAACGCCACGTGAGCCGGAATCGCCATGGCATAGGCGGGATAACTGACCAGCCCCAACTCATGGTTGAGCACCAGGAAAAATGTCAGCAGCATCGACGTCGCGTACGCCAGGCCGGAGCGACGGATCAAGGCATGCACCAGCACCGTGAGCATCGCCAGTTCCAGCAACGGTGGCGCGAATACCAGTACCTGATAGATCAGCACAAAGCCTGGGGCCAGGTTACCGGGGGCGGCAATCGCGCTGATCACCAGACTGGCAATGCCCGGCACCAGTGCCAAGGCCGATGTCGCCGTCAGCACGCAGGCCACCCGTCCCAACAAGCGCAGCCATGCCGGCGCCGGGGTCGCTTGCAGCATCGCGCCCAAGCCTTCGACGTCATCGCGCCGGCACACCAGCCCCACCAGCGCTGCGACAATAAAGGCGATCACCAGGAAAGACGCGCTCGATAACAGCGGCAAGATCAGATCCGGCCGCGGCACCATCGGCCCACGTGCATGCCAGACGATGTGGACAAACCCGCTAAGAATGCCCATGGCCAGCAACAACCCGAGGGCTGCCCACCAGAGGCGCCGGGCAAACAACTGACGCACCTGCCAGCGAACCTCGCGCCACAAGGCCCGCGACCACTGGCTGCTGGATAACAGACCCGGCAAGCGCACGTGGCTCGCCAACTGCATCGGTGGCTCGGCCAACATGGTGCCGCTGCGCCGGCCCATCAAGCCTTGGCGGCTGGTGCGGGCCAGGACGACGGCGAGCAGCAGCAAGGGCAACCCACACCACAGCGCCCGGTTCAGCCAGAACCCCGGCGTCAATGCCAACAGCGATCGGGATTTCTGCGTGGCGGACCAGGTTTCCACCTGGGCCTGGGCAAAGGTAAACAGTGACGGATCAAGGCTGGCGGCCAGCAGCGGGTTGATATGCCCGCCCTTGAGCACCACTACCGCGAACATCCACAGCAGCATCAGCACCGTTGCCAAAGCAAACGGCGCGGCCAGGCCGCGGCTGCGCAAGGCCAGCAGGTAATACAACGCACCGATCCCGGTGCTCACCGGCAACAGCAACGCGACCCAGGCAAACCCCAGCGCCGACCAGTTTGGCGCGCCGATGCTCGCCGCTGGCACCCAGCCGAGCCACCCCAGCACCGGGCTGAGCAGAAACCCGACGATCAACGAACTGGCGAGTAAACCACCCACCAGCGCTGCACCGATGAAACGTCCCCACAACAGCGCCGGCAGCGACAGTGGCAAAGCCAGCAACACTTCTTCCAATTGCGCCTTGCGGTCCCTCAGGGCCGGCTGGGCAAAGACCCATGCCCAGGCAAAAAACAGGAAGAACATACAGCCGCACGACATCAGGTAGATCAGGCTCGGGGCATTGCGGGCGATATCGCTGGCGCCCATTTTCTGCACGTAGTCGGCGTTGGCCAGGGACATCAGCAAATAGCCGGTCAGGCCGAGGAACACCAGCAACGGGATGCCGCTGCGCAGGCCGGCGCGCACTTCAACCCAGGCCTCACGCATCAGCAGAGCAAAGGTATTCATGCGTCGATCGCCTCACCCGCCTGGGCCAGGGCCAGGTAATAGATGTCTTCCAGGCGCGGCGCGTGGGGCACGAAGCGAGGGTCGGCAGGACATGCGCCGTGCACAATGACGCGGCTGCCTTGAGGACTGGCGGCCACATGCAAGGCATCGGGCAGCGCCTCGCCACGGTCGAAGGACGCTTCCCACAACCTTCCCTGCTCGGCGCCCAACAACTGCGCCGGGCTCCCTTCGACAATAATCTGTCCACCGGCCAGCACCGCCAGCCGGCTGCAGAGGTTCTCGACGTCCTCGACGATGTGCGTCGAAAGCAACACGATCGATTCGGCGGCGACATCGGCGAGCACTCGATGAAAACGGTTGCGCTCCGCCGGATCGAGGCCTGCCGTGGGTTCGTCGACGATCAACAGGCGTGGAGAGCCCACCAGCGCCATGGCGATGCCGAACCGGCGCAGCATGCCGCCCGAATAAGTGGCAAGCGCCCGATGGGCTGCCTGCCGGAGGTTGACCTTGTCCAGCAGACCCTCGATTTCCTCACGGCGTTGACGGCTGTCGGTTCGTCCCTTGAGCCAGGCAAAACGATCAAGCAGATCCCGTGCACTTACGCCCGGATACGCGCTCAACTGCTGCGGCAGATAGCCCAGGCGGCGGCGCAAATAATCGGCATCGGCCAGCACATCCACTCCGTCCAGGTGAATGCTACCGGCGTCTGGTTGCTGCAAAGTCGCCAGGGTCCGCATCAGACTGCTTTTGCCCGCGCCGTTCGGCCCCAGCAGACCATACATGCCGGGCCCGACGCTCAGGTCCACGCCGCGCAGCGCTTCGACGCCGTTGCTGTAGCGCTTGCGCAGGCCGCGCACTTGTAAACCCGAATCGAAAGACATCCACAACTCCAGACCAGATCAGAGGGACACAGGCCCTGCAAGAGGGCGGCGAGCGACGGTAATCAAGGCCATGGTCGGGCTCTACCCGATTCAAGTCATTTTCCAACCGCATCCTGCGACCGACCGGCATTGCGCGCAGCCACCACGCCACTGCAACCGGTGAGCGAGACGCGGATGCGGGGCAAAAACGATTCGATCCGGGTAGTTGCCAAAATGAGAATGACTAGCATCTTCCTCCAAGCATCTGCCTGCCCCCAGCGCCTGGGCCAACCCCGGTCCGGGCCCTAGTAATGAGAAGACGTTGAGCCATGGCCACTCCCAGCACCTCAACCGCGACACTGCTGCGCCAGTCCCTTTCCCAAGCCCTCGATCTGCCCGCCGAGAAAATTCCCCTGGAGGCGAACCTGATCGAATGGGGGCTGGACTCCGTCACCCTGATTCGCCTCGCCGGCCAATGGCGCCGCCAGGGCCTGGCCGCGCGGTTCGCCGAGTTGATCGCCGACCCGCGCCTGTCAGCCTGGCTGGCACTGCTCGATGTGGCGACCCCTGCCCCCGCCGCGCCCACTGTGCAAGTAGACGAAGGGCAGCCCTTCGAACTGGCGCCGATGCAACACGCCTACTGGATCGGGCGTGCGCCCGGCCAGCAATTGGGCGGTGTGGCGGCGCACTTCTATAACGAATTCGATGGCCGCGACGTTGACCCCGCCCGCCTGGAAGCCGCCGTTCGGGCGCTGCTGGTGCGGCACCCGATGTTGCGCGCGCAGTTTCTCGACGACGGCCGCCAGCAGATCCTCGCGCAGAGCCCTTGGCCAGGATTGAAAGTGCATGACTTGCGCCAGGCCAGCGTCGATCAACAGCAACAACGACTGGAGGCGTTGCGCGCGGAGCTATCCCACCGCCAATTGGCCGTTGAACAAGGTCAGGTACTGGATATCCAGTTGTCGCTGCTGCCCGACGGGACTCGCCTGCACTTGAACCTCGACATGCTCGCAGCCGATGCCTTGAGCCTGCGCATCTTGCTCGGCGACCTGGTGCAGTTGTATCACCAACAGCCCCTGGCCGCGCTGGACTACAGCTTCGCCTGTTACCTGGCCGACCTGCGCGATGAACAGGCCGACCCTGAGCAGCTTGCTCGTCATCAACACGCCCGTGACTACTGGTTGCAGCGCCTGGACCGGTTGCCCGGTGCTCCGCGCCTGCCCGTCAAGACCCAGGGCGACGATCGCCAGGTGCGGCGCCGTCACCATTGGCTGCCGCCGTCCCAGCGCCAGGCCTTCGAGCGCCACGCCCGGGAACAGGGGCTCACGCCGGCGATGGCCCTGGCGGCGGTGTTCTGTGAAGCCCTTGGTGCCTGGTGCGAGACGCCCGAGCTGCTGCTCAACCTGCCGCTGTTCAACCGCACCCCGTTGCATGCCGATGTCGACCGCCTGGTTGGCGATTTCACTTCATCGATCCTGCTGGCTTGGGACGGTCATGTCGCCGGCACTTTTGCCGCTCGCGCCACGGCCCTGCAACGACGCTTCCACAGCGATGCGGCGCACAGCGCGTTTTCCGGTTTGGAGGTGTTGCGCGAGCTGTCGCGGCAACGCGGTGAGCAAGTGCTGGCACCGGTGGTGTATACCAGCGCCCTGGGGCTAGGGGAATTGTTCGCCGAGGGCGTGCAGGCGTGTTTCGGCGAACCGGCCTGGATCATTTCCCAGGGCCCGCAGGTGTGGCTCGACGCTCAGGTTACCGAACTGGATGGTGGCATCCTGA
Organism: Pseudomonas sp. NFACC51; assembly: GCF_900103575.1. Taxonomy (NCBI): domain Bacteria; kingdom Pseudomonadati; phylum Pseudomonadota; class Gammaproteobacteria; order Pseudomonadales; family Pseudomonadaceae; genus Pseudomonas; species Pseudomonas sp. NFACC51. Next base: position 11,834 of record NZ_FMXH01000025.1, read on the forward strand.
TCAATCTCGATGCCCGTGAGGGGCTGTTCGCCGACGGGGTGCTGGACGGTTTGTTCGAGGCCTACATCGGCCTGTTGCAGCGCCTGTGTTTTGAATCTTCGGCCTGGGATCTGCCGCCGCCGGCGCTGATCCCCGCCAACCAACTTGAGGTCCGCAACAGCGTTCAAGGCCAGGTCGCGCCCCTGCCGGAACAGCGCCTGCACGAAGCCTTTTTTGCCCAGGCGCGCCTGACGCCAGACCTGCCCGCGTTGTTGCACGGCAATCAGCCCGTCATCCACTACGGCCAGCTGGCCGAGCGCGCCCTGAGCGTGGCGGCCTACCTGGAAGGCCAAGGCGTCCGGCGCGGCGATGTGGTGGCGTTGCAACTGCCCAAGGGGCCCGAGCAGGTGATTGCGGTGCTGGGCATCCTGGCGTGCAGCGCCACGTACCTGCCCATAAGCGTCGATCAACCTACGGCGCGTTGCCAGAAAATCCGTGAGTCATCGGGTGCACGCTTATTGCTCACGGAACTGCCCGCCACCGGCACCGCGCTGGACGCTCCGCGGCCCGGAGCAATCAACGACCTGGCCTATATCCTCTATACCTCGGGCTCCACAGGTGAACCCAAGGGCGTGGAAATCAGTCATCAGGCGGCCGCCAATACCCTGCAAGACTTGCAACGGCGCTTGCACTTGAACAGTGACGACCGAATCCTCGCGCTGTCGGCGCTGGAGTTCGACCTGTCGGTGTTCGACCTGTTTGTCGCGCTGTCGACGGGGGCCGCGGTGATCGGTATCGAGCCCGAGGCCCAGCGCGATGCCGGACGCTGGCGTGAACTGGCCCTACAGCATCGCGCCAGCGTGCTCAACTGCGTGCCGGCATTGCTCGACATGCTGCTCGGTTGCGCCCCTGCCGACGCCAGCCTGCCGCTACGCGCGGTGTTGCTGGGCGGCGACAAAGTCGCTCCGAATCTGGCGCCACGGCTGTGGGCCCAAGCACCCGGCTGCCGCTTCATGGCTCTGGGCGGTGCCACCGAAACCGCCATCCACTCGACCCTGTTCGAAGTGCTGCCTGGCCAAACATTGCCCTGGCACTGCCTGCCCTATGGCACGCCACTGGATAATGTCCACCTGCGCATCGTCGACCCGCACGGCCACGACTGCCCGGACTGGGTCGCCGGTGAACTGTGGATCGGCGGCACCGGTGTGGCCGAGGGTTATCGCGGCGACCGGGTGCGCACCGCTGAACGCTTTGTAGACTATCAAGGCCTGCGCTGGTACCGCACCGGCGACAATGCGCGCTATCACCCCGACGGCAATGTCGAATTCCTCGGGCGCCGCGATTTCCAACTCAAGCTGCACGGCTACCGCATCGAAGCCGGGGAAGTCGAAACCGCCCTGCTCGCCTGGCCCGGCATCGAGCAGGCGGTGGCGCTGCTGGCCAGCCAGCAACTGGCGGCGGTGGTGCGCCTGACAAATGGCCCCGAAGAGCCCACTCGGTTTGACTCGCCGGGCTTTGCCCGGCATCTCGCCGAGCACCTGCCGGCCTACATGATTCCCGGCACGATCCTGGGGTGCGCGCAGTTGCCCTTGACCGGCAACGGCAAGGTGGATCGTAAGGCGCTGAGCGCCTGGCTGGCCGTGAACAACACTCGCGTACCGGCCAATCTGTCGCCTCCCTGCGGCGACATCGAAACGCAGGTGGCGCGTGTCTGGCAGCAGTTGCTGGGCTGTGACAAAGTCTGCCGTGAAGACAATTTCTTCGCCCTGGGCGGTGACTCCCTGAGCGCCACCCGCCTGGTGCGCCTGCTCGCCGAACAGGGGCTGGGTGGCGCGCGTATCGCCCAGGTCTTTGTCAAACCGGTGCTCGCGCTTTTTTGTGCCGATTTGCATCGACTGACCCAGGCCGAACCGCAGCGCACGATTGTGCCCGACCTGCCGCAACGCCACGCGCCTTTCCCCATGACCGAGGTCCAGCAAGCTTATTGGCTGGGCCGCGATCCGAGCCTGGTACTGGGCGGCGTGAGCTGTCACTTCTATCGCGAATACGACGTTGAGGACCTTGACCTGCCGCGCCTGCAAAACGCCCTAGGGCGCTTGATCGAGCGCCACGAAATGCTCCGCGCCGTGTTCGATCAATGCGGCCAGGCCCGCATCCTGCCCTTGCAACAGCTGCCATCCTTCAAGATCGGCCAGGGCTATGCCAACCTCGCAGACTTGCGCGAACACTGTGCCCATCGCGTGTTCGATCCAGGCCAGTGGCCGCTGTTCGATGTGCAGGCCGTGGCCCACGGCCGCTATACGCGGTTGGCCATCAGCCTGGACAACTTGATCCTCGATGCCCTGAGCATCCTGCGCTTCTACGCAGAACTCGATGCCTTGTACCGTGACCCCGAATTGACGTTGACTCCCCTGGAACTGTCGTTCCGCGACTATCAATTGCAATCCGCCGTGGACGCGGCCGAGCTGCAAGCCGCGCAACAGTTCTGGCAGGAACGCCTGCCCGAGCTGCCAGCGCATCCGCAATTGCCGCTGGCGGTTGACCCCGCCAGCCTTGGCCAACCGCGCTTCGACCGTCTGCAAGGGCAGATCGACGCCCAAGCCTGGGCAGCGATCCTGGCCAAGGCCCAACAGCACGGCCTCACCGCATCGGCGGTACTGCTCTGCGCATTTGCCGAAACCCTCGGCCGCTGGAGTGCGCGCCCGGACCTCAGCCTCAACCTCACGTTGTTCGATCGTCGCGCGCTGCATCCCCAGATCGATCAGGTCATGGGCGATTTCACCTCCCTGACGCTGCTTGGCTATGTACCGGTGCCCGGCGAGCGCTGGATCGACCGTGCCCGGCGTACCCAGCAAACCCTGGGCGAGGCTTTGGAACATCGTTGCCTCGGCTCGGTCAGCTTGTTGCGGCGATTGGCCCGGGGCAATGGCGAGCGGCAGGTAAGCATGCCCGTGGTGTTCACCAGTGCCCTCGGGGTTCCGGATGGCACGGCCGCGCCGGTGGATGGGCCGTTTGCCCGGCAAGTCTTTGGCCTGACTCAAACGCCACAGGTCTGGCTCGACCATCAGGTGGTCGAAGCCAACGGCGGCGTAGCCTTGAACTGGGATTACGTGGTCGGCCTGTTCCCCGAAGGTCTGGTCGAAACGATGTTCGACGCCTACCTGTACAGCTTGAACTGGCTGGCCGAGCACGCCTGGGACAACCCGCCGCCGGACCTGCTGCCGCAAGCCCAGGCGCAACTGCGCGCCCGGCTCAATGCCCCGGGCCCGGGCGTGCCGGGTGACCCGACCTTACACCAAGAGTTCTTCGAACACGCACGCCAAGCGCCACAACGCCCGGCCCTGTTGTGGGGCGAGCATGGCACCCTGAGCTATGGCGAACTCGCCGACCGGGCGCTGCGCATTGCTCGCAGCCTGGTGGACGCAGGCGTCGGGCCGGGCGACCTGGTGGCCGTGTCATTGGCCAAGGGGCCGCAACAGATCGCCAGCGTGCTGGGCATTCTGGCCGCAGGTGCCGCATACCTGCCGGTGGGTGTCGACCAACCGCTGCAGCGCTGCCAACGCATTCTGCAACAGGCCGGTGTGAGCCTGATGCTTGCCGGGCACGACCCGCAGCTGTCGAGCGTCAGACACCTCGATCCGAGCCGCGCGCTGGAAGCTGAACCGCTGTCGGCGCCGCTCGCCGTCCCGGCCGCAGAACTGGCCTACGTGATCTACACCTCCGGTTCCACTGGCCAGCCCAAGGGCGTGGAGATCACCCACCGCGCGGCGATGAACACCGTGACCGAGATCAACCGCTGTTATGGCATCGACGCCAGCGACCGTACCCTGGCGCTGTCAGCACTGGACTTCGATCTTTCGGTATACGACTTGTTCGGCCTGCTGTCGGTGGGCGGTGCGCTGGTGTTGATCGAAGAGGATCAACGCCGTGATGCGCGGGCCTGGCTCAAGGCGTTGCAACACCATGGCGTGACCCTGTGGAACAGCGTGCCGGCCCTGCTGGACATGCTGCTCGAAGCCAACGCCCACGACCGCCAGCCACTGGGCCTGAAAGTGGCGCTGCTGTCGGGGGACTGGATTGGCCTCGACCTGCCGCAACGCTTGCGGCAACAGGCCCCTGACTGCCGCTTTATCGCCCTGGGCGGCGCCACCGAAGCGGCGATCTGGTCGAACCATTTCCAAGTGCAACAACCCTTGCCGGGTTGGCGCTCGATCCCCTACGGCGTGCCGCTGGCGAACCAGGCTTACCGGGTGGTCGATACCCTGGGGCGGGACTGCCCGGACTGGGTCACCGGCGAGCTGTGGATTGGTGGCGCCGGTGTCGCTCGCGGCTATCGTCACGCGCCACAGTTGAATGCCGAGCGCTTTGTCGATGGCTGGTACCGCACCGGCGACCTGGGCCGCTACCACCCCGACGGTTTGTTGGAGTTTCTGGGCCGCGCTGACAGCCAGGTGAAGATTGGCGGCCATCGCATCGAGCTGGGCGAAATCGAAGCCGCCCTCGCCCGCCACCCCTGCGTAAACACAGCGGTGGCACTGGTCGCCAATAACCAGCTGATGGCCGCCGTCACCGCCAGCACCGAGGCGCAGGCCCTGGCGCGACACCTGGAGCAATGCCTGCCGGGGTACATGCGCCCGGAGCAGATCCTGGTGCTTGAACACCTGCCTCTGAGCAGCAACGGCAAGGTCGATCGCCGCGCGCTGCAGGCCGCCCTGGCCGACGCCACCCAAACGCGCACGGTGGTAGACGAGCAACCGCTGCGCCCGGACGAACGGGTGATCGCCGAACTCTGGCAGCAATTGCTCAACGTGCCGAGCGTGTCACGCCACGACAACTTTTTCCGCCTCGGTGGCGACAGCCTCCTGGCCACGCGCTTTCTCGAAATGCTGCGCACCCGCCTGGGCGTTGAACTGCCCATGGGCCAGTTGTTCGGCGCCGCCACCTTGACCGAGGTGGCGCAAATCCTTGAGCGCCAGCCGTCTTCGGACACCGTTGAAGAGGGTGTCATCTGATGCCCGCACAACCTCCCTTTTCTCCAGGAGCTGTATCCATGCCCGCCGCCAAACTGTTAAGTGAACTCAAGTCCCTGGGCGTCGAACTCTGGCCCCAGGACGGACAACTGAAATTCCGCGCCCCGCAAGGCCTGCTCAATGCCGAGCGAATGGCACAACTGCGCGAGCACAAAGAACAGATCCTGCACCTGCTCGAAGTACAGGAACGGCCGTTGGTCCAGGCTGACCCGGCAAACCACCACTCCCCCTTCCCGCTCACCGACGTGCAGAACGCCTACCTTTTGGGCCGTCAATCTTCATTTGGCTACGGCAACGTGGCCTGCCACGGTTACCTGGAACTGAGCTGGCCGGCGCTCGACCCGCAACAGGTGGAAAACGCGTGGAACCGTCTGATCGAGCGCCACGACATGTTGCGCGCGGTGATTGCCAGTGAAGGCTCGCAACGTGTCCTCGCCGAAGTCGGCCCGTATTGCGTGGCCGTCACAGATCTGCGTCACGCCACGGGCGAACAGCGTCAGCACGCCGTGCAACAGATCCGCCAAGCCATGGAGCAGAAGCTCTACCCCACTGATCAATGGCCGCTGTTCGAGTTGCGCATGAGCCGCAGCGAGAGTGGCGACACCCTGCATTTTTCCATGGACTCGTTGATTGCCGACTGGGCCAGCGCCCAGTTGCTGTTCAATGAGTTGGAGCAATTGCTGGACGATCCCCAAGCCGCCCTGCCGCCCCTGGACATCACCTTCCGCGACTATCTGCTGGCCGAGCGTGGCCTGCTCGAAGGCAGCCGCCATCAACGCGACCGCGAATATTGGCTGGCGCGCGTCGACGACTTGCCCGCCGCACCGCAACTGCCCGCGCCCCTGAGTGGCGACGACACGGCCATGCCGCGCTTCCAACGGCACTGCGCGCAGCTCGACCAGCCACACTGGAACGCCCTGAAAAAAGTCGCCAGCGAACGCGGCCTGACGCCCTCCATTGCGGTGCTCGCCGCCTATGTAGGCACCCTGCAACGCTGGAGCCAGCGCCCCGCCTTCAGCCTCAACCTGACGCTGCTCAACCGCTTGCCGTTGCATCCGCAGGTGGATCGGCTGGTGGGCGACTTCACCTCCGTGAGCCTGCTGCAGGTCAACGATCCCCAAGGCCAGGATTTCAGCCAGCAGGCCCGCCAATTGGGCAGCCAGCTGTTTGCGGACCTGGAGCACCGATTGTTTTCCGGTATTGAAGTGATGCGCGAAATCGGCCGCCGTCGTGGCCGTGAAGCCGCGGTCATGCCGGTGGTGTTCACCAGCGCCATCGGCCTGGCGATCGAACCACTGGCGGCCAGCCAGCGTCGGGTGGGCCACGGCATTACCCAGACCCCGCAGGTCACCCTCGACTGCCAAGTGATGGATGACCATCACGGTTTGCACATCCATTGGGACGTGCGCCAAGGCGTGTTCCCCGATGGGTTGATCGATGACATGCAGCAGGCATTCCTGGCCCAACTGCAACAATTGGCCCTGGACCCGATCGCCTGGGAGCAACCGATGCACGTGCCCCTGCCGGCCTGGCAACAGCGCGAGCGCCTGGCGGCGAATGCCACCGCCGCGCCGCTGCCTACCGGTCGTTTACACGACGGCCTGCTGGCCATGGCCGCTGCACATCCGCAGGCTCTGGCGGTGATCGACGCCAACGGCAGCCTGACCTACGCCGCACTCGTCGAACGCGCCCTGGCCGTCGCCGCCACCTTGCGCCAGGCCGGTTGCGCCGCCGAAGAACCAGTGGCAATCCTTATGCCCAAAGGCCTCGACCAGGTCGTGGCGGCCTACGGTGTATTGCTTGCCGGAGCCGCCTACCTGCCGCTCGACAGCAACGCCCCGCCCGCCCGCCGCGACCGCGTGCTACGCAGCGCCCAGGTGCGCCACGTGCTCGGCCAGTCTCACGCGCTGCCCAACACGCCGCTGCCCGATGGTCTGCACTGGCATCTGGTGGATCAACTGGCGCCGGCTCCAGCCGACTTCAAAGCGGTCGACGGCAGCCCCGATGACCTCGCCTACGTGATCTTCACTTCCGGCTCCACGGGCGATCCCAAAGGCGTGATGATCAGCCATCGCGCCGCTCTCAATACCGTGCAGGACATCAATCGGCGCTTTCAGCTCAGCGCCAGTGATCGCGTGCTGGGGTTGGCACAGTTGAGTTTCGACCTGTCGGTGTACGATCTCTTCGGCCCCCTCGCCGTCGGTGGCGCACTGGTGCTGCCCGACCCGGCCCGTGGCGCCGACCCGTCGCACTGGGCCGAGCTGATACAGCGCCACCAGGTAACGTTATGGAACTCGGTGCCTGCGCAATTACACATGCTCGCTCATTACTTGCATGCCGAACCGCGGCCGCTGGACAGCCTGCGCCTGGCGTTGTTGTCCGGTGACTGGATCCCGCTGAACCTGCCGCCGCAACTCCAACAGCTGCTGCCCGACCTGGCCCTGGTCGGCCTCGGTGGCGCGACCGAAGCATCGATCTGGTCCAACCTGCACCCGATCGGCGCGATTGACCCGGCGTGGCGCAGCATTCCTTATGGCCTGCCCTTGGCCAACCAGGGCTTTCGCGTGCTCGACAGCCAATGGCGCGACGCCCCGACCTGGGTGCCCGGTGACCTGTATATCACCGGTGTCGGCCTGGCCCAGGGTTACCTCGGCGATCAGGCGCTGAGCGAGGCGCGGTTCTTCGCCCATCCCGTTGACGGTCAGCGCCTGTATCGCACGGGCGACCGTGGACGCTACCTGCCGGGTGGCGAACTGGAGTTCCTCGGTCGTGAAGACGGCCAAGTGAAGATTCGCGGGCACCGCGTTGAACTGGGCGAGATCGACGCGGCCTTGCTCGCCACGCCCGGCGTGGACAGCGCCATCAGCCTGGTCAGCGGTGAAGCATCCGGCGAGCGCAGCCTGATGGCCTTCGTCACCGCTGCGCGGACAGCGCCAGAACCACTGCCGGACGCGTCGTTGCTCACGACGATCAATCGTTTTGCCGACAGCCAGGTCGGCACCTTCGATGCACAAGGCGTTCGTGATTATCAGTCGGACCTCAAGGTTGCGGCGCTGAGCTCGATGCTGGAGGTGATGCTCAAGGCCAGCTTGTTCAGCGCCGAGCTGGCCGAACCCGATGCGCCGGCCATTCTCAACGCCTTGCAGGCACAGCCGCGCCATCACTGGTTGGTGCGGCGCTGGCTGGGCTCGCTGTGCGAGGCGGGCCTGCTACAACTGGAACAGTCCCGCTATCGACTGGCGCAACCCGTGCCAGAGCCGGCACTGGCCTGGGGGCGGGTGGAACAGGCGGTCGCCTCGGGGCTGTGCAGCCAGGCGCTGTTCGACTACCAGCTCAACCATGTCTGGCAATTGCCGCAACTGCTCAAGGGCGAGGTCAATCCATTCGACTTGCTGTTCCCCCAGGGCCAACAGGAGCTGGCGTTGCAGCTGTACGGCGGGGACGCCATCTCGCGCTACAACAATCACAGCATCGCGGCACTGATCAATCGCCTCGCCACCCACCATGACGGCGACGGTCCGCTGCGCATCCTGGAAATCGGTGCCGGTACCGGGGCCACCAGCGCGCCCGTGATCGGCCTGCTCGATGGCCTGGATGTCGATTACCTGTTCACCGACATGACCGCCTTTTTCCTGCCGGCGGCCAAACAACGTTTTGCCGAGCACGCCTGGGTGCGTTACGGCGTGCTCGACATCGACCAGGACATCCGGCCCCAAGGGCTGGTCAGCAACAGCGCCGATGTCGTGCTCTGCGCGGGCATGCTCAACAGCATCAAGGACGTCGACCAAGCCCTCGCCCGGATCACCGAATTGCTCAGCCCCGGTGGCTGGTTGGTGTTCAGCGAACCCACCGGCGAATGGCCGCCGATCCTGCTGACCCAGGGCTTCATGATGACCCCGGTCAACGGCGACCACGACCTGGGTCGCAGCGGTTTGCGCGACGCCGAAACCTGGCAGGCGCGGATCCAGGCGTTCGGTGGAGAATGCCTGCCCGCCCTGCCCCAGGCCGATCATCCGCTGGCCACCCTCGGCATGCAGGTGTTCGCCGCCCGTTTCAAGGCCGGGTATCGGCGCCTGGGTGTCGACAGCCTGCGCCGCGCCCTGGCACAGCGCTTGCCCGATTACATGCTGCCGGCGCACCTGCAAGTGCTTGACCACTTGCCATTGACTGCCAACGGCAAGATCGACCGCAAGACTCTGGCCGGCTTGCGTCCCGCAGTCGATGCCCAGGCATCCAATGACCAGGCGACGCCGAGTGATCCTCTCACAGCCGAGCTTTGCCGGTTATGGGCCGAGGCCTTGGGCTTGACGCAGATTGGCGTCAACGACAGTTTCTATGAAAAAGGCGCGGACTCACTGATCCTCGCCCGGGTCGCCGGACAACTGCGTGAACAACTGCCCCAGGCCCAGGGCTTGAGTTACGACACACTGCTGCGGCAGATGCTCAACGAGCCGAATGTCGCCGCCCTGGCGCGCCTGCTCAACCACGGCGAAAGCGCGCCTGCCCCCACTGCTGCTAGCGGCGAAGCCCAGCGTTCATCAAGCAGCAACGCGTTGGTGGTGCCGTTTGGCGGTGGCGAGATCGGCCCGGTGCGGGTGATGTTCCACGCCGCCCTCGGCACCCTGGACTACTTCCAACACCTGGGCCGCGCCCTGGCCGAACAACAGGCCGGGCCGGTGATCGGCTTTGCCGTGGCCGACACTGAACGCTACCTGGCGCTGGAGCCCAAGCACCTGATCGAAAGCGTGGCCCAAGACTACGCCGAACGCTTGATAGCCGACGGTCACCAGCGCTTCCAGTTGATCGGTTACTGCCTCGGCGGGCTGCTTGCCACCGAGGTTGCCCGGCGCCTGCTCGAACGCGGCATGGACGTGGTGGACTTGAGTCTGATCGACAGTATTCCGATGTTCATCGACACCGACGAAGAGCTGGCCTACGAGGCGATCTTCGTACCCAACCTGAACCTGGACCCGGTCAAGACCGTATTCGGCGCGCACATTGAAGACTATGACGTGTACCGCGCCATCGATCTGTTGATGGCCCGTGACAATCGCCGCGTACCAGCCGGGGCCATGGCTTCGTTAAGCGGCGACTCGGGCCTGGAGGCCCTCGCGCTGGCGGTGCAGCAACAATCGGCGCGCAGCCAGGAAGAACGCCTGGCCGAGTATGCGCGCCTGGCGTCGGGCCAGGCCGGGGTGCCCATCGGTCCGGAGCTGGTGCCGACGTTGTTTCGCGTGTGTCGTCACAGCATGCGCGCGGCACGGTTCGACCCGCCGCCGTTCCTCGGCAACATGACCTACCTGCGCTGCCTGGAGCAGCAATCGTTCGGTATCACCGGCGGCGTTGGCCACTTGGCGGCGCCGTTCTGGGAAGACGCGTGCCTGGGGCAGTTCGAATTGATCGATGTGCCAGGCAACCATTTCAGCGTGATCGAACCGCCTTACGTCCACACCGTCACCGCACACTTGCTGGAAGCCCTACGGAAGAACTCATGAAGAGCGCTCTGGATACCCTCAAACGTCCGGTCAACCGCCTGATCCGCATCGGCGTGGCGTTTGCCGCGGTCGGCGCGCTGGTCAACCTGGTGCCCTTCATCGGGCTGACCGAACTGGGTCGGTTGCTGCTGGCCGGCAGCGTCGACAGTCAGGCCTTGTGGCGCTGGGCCGCGCTGGTGGTGATCGCCCTGAGCCTGGGTTGGATGGCCAACGGGGTGGCGCTGTGGTTGACCCACCTGGCGGACCATCGCCTGCAAACCAGCCTGCGCGAAGCCATGGTGCACAAGCTGGGGCGGGTGCCCTTGGGCTGGTACACCGACACCACTTCGGGCGCGGTGCGCAAAGTGGTCCAGGACGATCTGGAAGACCTCCATCACCTGGTCGCCCACCATGCGGTGGAACTCACCGCGGCAATCGTCACGCCCCTGGCGGGGCTGGTATGGCTGGCCACGCTGAACTGGCGCCTGGCATTACTGGCGGTGCTGACCTTGCCGGTGTATGCACTGGCCTATGCCCTGATGATGCGTGGCTTCGGCGCGAAGATGCAGTTGCTGGACAAGAGCATGAGCCGGGTCAGCGCCGCGATCGTCGAGTTTGTCCACGGCATTGCCGTGGTCAAGGCATTCGGCCAGGTAGGCCAGGCCCATCGCAGCTATCAACGGGCGGTCAACCAGTTCAGCGAACAATACGCCGGTTGGGTCAAGCCGCTGCTGCGTCTGGAAGCGCTTTCCTCGATGGCCTTGAGCGTCCCGGTGATTCTGCTGGCAAGCCTGGGGGTGGGCAGCCTGTTGCTGGCCGAAGGCTGGATCACGCCGCTGCAATTGTTTGCCGAGACCCTGGTGGCGGTGGTGATTCCGCAGTCACTGTTGGTGATCAATCAGAGCCTGACCGCGCAACGCACCGCCCTGGCCGCTGCCGACCGCATCGAAGCGCTGCTCACGGTTCAAGAGCTGCCCGCGCCGAACGTCAGCAAGCAGCCCCAGGGCAGCGACATCACTTTTGAACAGGTACAGTTCGGCTACGATGCCGGGCACCCGATCCTCAACGGCGTCGATCTGCACTGCCCGGCCGGCAGCGTAACCGCCCTGGTCGGAGCCTCCGGCGCGGGCAAATCGACCCTGGCCAAACTGGTACCGCGCTTTCACGACGTCAACGCCGGCGGCGTACGGGTCGGCGGTGTCGATGTACGAGAGATCGATCCGCGCCAACTGTACAAGCAGGTCGGTTTCGTCTTGCAGGACGCGCAACTGGTGCACGGGACCGTGGCCGAAAACCTGCGCCTGGGCCGCCCCGATGCCAGCGCTGCAAAGATGGAGATGGCGGCCCGCTCGGCGCAGATCCACTCGCGCATCCAGGCCCTGCCCCGTGGCTATCAATCGGTGATCGGCGAGGATGCGATTTTCTCCGGCGGTGAAGCGCAGCGCCTGTCCATCGCCCGCACCTTGTTGGCCGACACGCCGGTGCTGATCCTCGACGAGGCTACTTCCCACGCCGACCCCGAATCCGAAGCGCTGATCCAGGACGCACTGTCGGCCCTGACCCGGGGTCGCACGGTACTGGTGATCGCCCACCGCCTGTCCAGTATCAGCGGGGTGGACCAGATCGTCGTCCTCGACCAGGGTCGCGTGCTGGAAAGCGGTCGTCACGATTCCCTGCTTCAGGCCAACGGCGCCTATGCCCGCCTGTGGCGCGCCGGCGCCAAGCGCTCAGCCCCCGAGCTGGAGATGTCCCTGTGATCCGCAGTCTTGTCACTTTACTGGGGCCGGCGCATGCCGCGCGCCTCTATCGATACCTCGCGTGGCTGGTGACCAGCGCCGTGCTGCAAGGCCTGGCCGTAGCACTGCTGGTGCCGATCCTGCACGCATTGTTTGCCGGTGACCTGTCCACGGCGATGGCGTGGCTGACCGGCCTCGCGGCGATGGCCGCGCTGACCTGCATCGCCCATTACCAGCAGGCGATGAAAGGCTTTGCGCTCGCACTGGTCGTGCTGACCACTTTGCATGATCGCCTCGGCCAACATCTGGCCAACCTGCCCCTGGGCTGGTTCAACTCGGAGAAAGTCGGGCGCCTGTCGCGCAGCGCCACCAGCGGCACGTTGATGGTCACCGGCTTGTTTGCGCATTACCTGGGGCCGGTGGTTTGCGGGGTGGTAGTGCCGGCCACGGTCGCACTGACCCTGTTCATCTTCGACTGGCGCCTGGGCCTGACCGCTGTGCTGTGCGCACCGCTGATCTACTTCACCCATCGATGGTCAGCCGATGCCATCGGCCACAACGATGCCCGGGTCGAAGCCGCCGCGTCCCTCGCCGGTAACCGAGTGGTGGAGTTCGCTCGCTACCAGCAAGTGCTGCGGGCCTTTGGCCGGACCCAGGAGGGATACGCGCCGTTGCAGGCGGCCAACCTGGCGCAGAAGCAGGCCGGCGGTTCCATGGTGTCCCAGACCTTTCCGAAATTGCTGGCCGGCGGCCTGGCCGTGCAATTGGCCTTCGCGCTGCTGGTGGGCGTGGGTATCGCCCTCGCTGCCCGAGGCGACATCGACGCCATTCAATTGGTTGCCCTGCTCGCCCTCGCGGCGCGTTTTGTCGGGCCACTGGCCGAGGCGGCGGCACGCAGCGGGCTGTTGCGCATGGCCGGCAACGACCTGGAACAACTGGTCAGCATCCTGCGCGAGCCGCCATTGCCGCAACCACAGGTCAGTCAGCCGTTGAGCGAACCCGGCAGCTTTGCCTTCGAACACGTCAGTTTCGCCTACGCCAGTGGCCCGACAGTGCTGCGCGACCTGACATTCCACGCACCGACCCATTCAATGACGGCGATTGTCGGCGCCTCGGGTTCAGGCAAGACCACCGTCACGCGTCTGCTCATGCGTTTTTTCGATGTGACCGAGGGCCACGTCAAGGTCGGCGGCGTCGATGTGCGCGAACTGTCCAATGAGGCCTTGATGGCGCAACTGTCGCTGGTGATGCAGGACGTCTACCTGTTCGACGATAGCCTCGAAGCCAATATCCGCGTCGGCAAGCCGGACGCCAGTGCGCAACAGGTGGCTGAGGCAGCGAGCCTCGCCGGCGTCGATGAAATTGTCGCGCGCCTGCCCCAAGGCTGGCTCACCCCAGTGGGCGAAGGCGGCGCGGCGCTGTCCGGCGGCGAGCGCCAGCGGGTGTCCCTGGCCAGGGCGCTGCTCAAGCGCGCCCCGATCGTGCTGCTGGATGAAGCCACGGCCGCACTGGATCCGCACAACGAAGCCTTTGTACAGGCGGCGATTCGTAGCCTGAAGCAAAGCTCGACGGTAATGGTCATCGCCCATCGCCTGCCGACCATCATGGCCGCCGACCAGATTCTGGTGCTGGACCAGGGCCGCCTCGTGGAAGCCGGCACTCACCCGCAACTGCTGGCCCTCGACGGACGTTACGCCGGGTTCTGGCGTGATCGCCAGCGCGCCGGTGGCTGGCGCCTGAATGCGCAGGCCCAGCCATGCTGATCGGTGTGCTGGGCGCCAGTGGCGATGTCGGTCTGGCCAGCGCTCGGGCGCTGTTGAGCCTGGGCGTGAACGAGCTTCGCCTGGGCGGGCGCGATCCAGGCAACGGTGCGCGCTGCCTGGCATCGCTGCAGCAGCAATGGCCCGACGCCCGGTTGCAATGGACGGCGGTGGATTTCAATGATGCCCCTGCCCTGACCGGGTTCGCCCGCGGCTGCGACGTGCTGCTCAACTGCGCCGGCCCCTCTTGGCGGCTGGCGGACCGTGCCGCACGGGCGGCGCTGCAAGCCGATGCGCATTACGTGGATGCGGCCGGCGAGATGACACGTGCCCCACATCAATGGCGCAACCGTTGCGCCGTCCTCGGTGCCGGTCTGCAACCGGGGCTCACCGGTTTGTTGCCGCGCTGGCTGGCCGAGCAAGCCTTCACCCAAGTCCTCGAACTGACCAGCTATTTCGGCTTGCGTGACCACTTCACCGCCGTGGCCGCCGATGATTTCCTGCAAGGCGCGGTGGATGGCACCAACGAACCCTTGGCGGCCTGGCGCAACGGCCGATGCAGCCGAGCGCTACGCCGCAGCCGCGACGTGCTGCTGCCGTGTTTCCCCGGCCAGGTTCACGTGTTGCCCTATTTGAACCAGGAAGGCGAACGCCTGGCGATGGACCTGCGCCTGGATGTCGGCCAATGGTTCAACGTGATCACCGATGGGCATGTGCTCAAGGCGCTGGACCTGGCCCATAGCCTGCCGCGCGCCGAAGCGGTTCGGCGGTTGTGCGAGGCCAGCCTGCTGGACCTCAGCGGCCAGGCCCCCTTCGTCACGTTGTTGCTGCAGCTCGACGGGCTGTGGAACGGCCAGGCGCGCACCTGCAGCCTGGTGCTCAGCGGTGCAGGCAATGCGGCGCTGACCGGTGCAATGGCGGCGGCCACGGTGGTCAGCGTGGCGCACGGTGAAATCAGCACCGGCTGCCATTACGCCGCCCAGGTATTGCCGCCCGCCGTCAGCCTTGAACGCTTGCAACGCACCTCGGCGATCCGTGCCCTGAACCTGCTGCACGGCCCACTCGATCACCTGCACAGCGTCGAAGAAGGTTGCCTATGAACAACGCTCTGAACGAACTCGAACACCTGAGCCTGGGGGTGATGGCCCAGGTGTTGCTGGACACCCGGGCCTTGCCATTGCAGGCCTGGCGCAGCGCCGGGCAGATCAACCAAGCGTTAGGTACAGCGCCCCGCCATGCCTGGATCGTACGGCGCTGGCTGGCGGCGCTGACCCGCGCCGGGGCGCTGGGCGAAGACGCTGAACACCTCGCCTGGCAGGACACGCCCCCCAAGGCCGCCGTCGAAAACCTGTCCGAGCTGTACGCGGAACTGGGCTTCCCGCCCAACATGGCCACCCTGCACCGCCAGGTCATCGAATGCTTGCCTGACCTGTTGCGCGATCAACTCACCCTGGCACCGTTGCTGTTGCAATCGGGTGACCCCGTCGCGGTGCTCGGGGTTTACCAGCACAACCACTTCACCGCGGCGATCAATCAGGCCCTCGCGACACGGGCGGGCGAAACCGCGGTCCACGGCAATGAGTTGCGGGTGCTGGAGCTGGGGGGCGGTGCCGCCTGCACCACTCGCGCCGTGCTTGCAGCGTTGCAGGAACGCGAAAAGGACTATCGCTTTACCGACATCAGTGCGCTTTTCACCAGCGCGGCCCAGCGCCAGTTTCGCCTGGAGCCGGGGATGCACTTCGGCTTGCTCGACCTTGATAAAGACTTCGCCGGACAAGGCATCGCGGCGCGCAGCCAGGACCTGGTGGTCGCTGGCAATACGCTGCACAACGCCCGCGATCTGCCCCGCAGCCTCGGGCAGATTCGTGCTTGCCTGCGAGACGGCGGGAGCCTGTTGTTCAGTGAGTCCATTGCGGACAACCCGGCCATGTTGACCTTCATGCACCTGTTGCTATCACCGCCCGCCGGTGCGACGTTGCGCGATACCGATGAGGTCTTCATCACGCCCGATGCATGGCGCCAGGCCTTGCAGGCCCAAGGTTTCCAGTTGCTCGAAGTATGGCCCGCCGCAACCGACCCGCTGGCGGCCGCCGGGCAACGTTTGTTTCACGCCGTAGGAGCTTCTTGATGACGCTGCACGTTGACATTCTGCTGACTGCTCTGCCCGTCGGCACGTTTCCATGGCATTTGCCTGCCTTGACCGACCTGGGTACTCACCAGCGCTCCCCGGCACGCCTGTTGGCGATCATCGAACGCCAGCGCCCCGCCGTGGCGGTCATGAATGCCGAACAGCTGGAACGGCTGCTGGACTTCCCCGCGCTGCCGTTGACCGATCTGAGCCACCTGGAACAGCTGCTGTTCGTCACGGCGCAACCGGGCGACTGGCAACTCGCCGAACGCGCGGCGGCACAGCTCAATTGCCGCGTCCAGGGGTTTACGGAGACCCTTGGCGACTGGCGCGACCTGGTCAGCGTCAAGCTCGAGCAGCAGCGCTGGCGCGAGCGTGCCCTTGGGCATCCCGACGTGAACAGCGTCGCGCTGCACGGCCAGACCCTGTTCGCCGTGCCTCACCCTTGCGAGGCAGCATGGGTCGAGGATCACCTCGATGAAACTGAAGCCGCCCTCAATCAGCAGTTTTCCACCGAACGACTCGTCGAAGCGGCACGACTCAACGATCGGTTGGGCCACGCCGCGTTATTGTCGATGCTCAACGGCCTGGACCATTGCGGCCTGCTGCCCGCACCGCTGAACGATGTCGCCCGAGCGCTGGCACATGGCGGCATCGCGCCGGGTCACCGCGCGCTGATCGCACGCTGGCTGGATGTGTTGCAAGGGCAAGGCCTGTTGCGCCGCGAAAGCACCCGATTACATCCCACTCTTGACGCCAGCACCTGGGGCGACGAAGCCCTCGAGGGTATCTGGACGCAACTGACCCTGGACTGGACGCGCAACACCGGAGGCAGCGGCACCCTCGAATATGCTCGAGAGAATGCGCGCCAATTGCCGGCGCTGATGCGCGGCGACTGTGCGGCCGTGCACCTGCTATTTCCGCAGGGGCGCACCGAACGCGCGGCGGCGTTGTACCGCGAAAGCCTGGCGGCGCAGTACCAGCATCGCGCCGTAGCCCATTGGGTGGGAGTCTGGGCCGCGCACCAACCGGCCGGCGTACCGTTGCGCGTGCTGGAAGTCGGTGCCGGTACCGGCGCTACCACCCACGCAGTATTGCCCGCCCTGGTAAATGCTTCGGTGGACTACCTATGCACCGACGTGTCGCGCTATTTCTGCGAGCAGGCCGCCAAGCGTCTGCACGCCTGGCCATGGGTTCGCCACGGCGTGTTCGACATCGACCGCCCCGCCCTGGCCCAGGGTTATCGCAGCCAGAGCTGGGACCTGATCATCGCCGGTGGCGTGCTCAATGCCGCGCGCGACACCGAGCGCTCCCTGGCGACCCTGTTCGCCTTGCTCAAGCCGGGCGGCTGGCTGGTGTTCAGCGAACCCACGCAGGAGGAGTTCTGGGTGATGGCATCACAGGCCTTCATGCTCAACCAGGCCGATGATGAACGTCAGTACAGCAGCGCCACCTTCCTCAACCTCGCGCAGTGGCAAACCGCGCTGGCCAGGGCCGGGTTCCAGGGCAACCGCAGCCTGCCCGCCACCGGGCACCCACTGGCGCGGCTGGGCCATCGCGTCTTCGTCGCCCAGGTACCTGCCCAGCGGCTGAGCCGCGCGGCATTGGCCGCGCACCTCGAGGAACCCGCCCTGTCCCTCGAACTGCCCGACCAGTTGCCCGACGACCACACGCTGGCCCTGTGGGCTCGCCTCCCGGAGACCTGGCCATGAACAGCATTCCTGTGCGTAAACGCGTGATCGTGGCCGGCACCGCATTCGGTCGCATCTACCTGCAGGCCCTGGCCCGCGCCCATGACCGCTACCAGCTCGTGGGCATCCTGTCGCGTGGCAATGCCTACTCACGGGCCTGCGCCGAGCATTATGGAGTGGCGCTGTACGAGACCGTCGAACAGGTGCCGGATGACGTCGATATCGCCTGCGTGGTGGTGCGCTCCGGCGCAACCGGGGGCGTCGGCGGTGACTTGGCCCAACAACTTCTGCACCGTGGCATCCACGTATTGCAGGAGCACCCGGTGCACCACCGCGAAATCGCCGTGTGCATGCAGGCCGCACGCCAGGGCCAAGCCGCCTATGCGGTGAATACGCTGTACCCGAATATCCTGGCGATTCGGCGTTTTCTCGCAGTGGCCGCTTACCTGCACGATCACCATGGGTTGGCGTACATCGAGGCTGCCTGCAACAGCCAGGTGGCCTATCCCCTGCTGGATATTCTCGGGCGCTTGGCCGGTGGTCTGCGGCCTTGGACGTTCGCGGCACCCGCCCCTGCGTTCGCGGGGCAACCCTTCACGCGGCTCGATGCCCGTTTCAATGGCGTACCCATCAGCTTGCGGGTGCAGAACCAAGTGCACCCCAAGGACCCGGACAACCACTCGTTCTTGCTTCATCGCCTCGAAGTCGGCTGTGAAGCCGGGGTGCTGAGCCTGGCCGACACCCACGGCCCGGTGCTGTGGAACCCGCGCCTGCACGCCTCAAGGGACAGCACCGACCGCCTGATCATGACCGGCCCGGGCAGCGAACGGCTCGCCGGACCGACGATGGTGCTGCTCGATCCGCAGGTGCCCAAGAGCTACCAGCAGGTGTTCAATCAGGTCTGGCCCGACGCGGTCAGCATCGCCCTGGACGAGTTATGCCGCGACATCGATGAACCGTCGCGGCGTCTGCGCAGTGGCGTCTGGGCCACCGAAGTGGCCATGGCGTGGCGCGAAATGAACAACCTGATCGGCATGCCCGTCTTGATTGAGCCGCCCGTGCCCCGCGCGCTACCGCTGGCCGAACTCCAGGCCCTTGCCGGCGCCGTGCAACCGCCTCGCGGTGACGACACCGCCCAACTGTTGGGAGCGCTGCCGTTTTGAACACTGCCCGATCCTCCTCCACTTGCAGCCATGTGTTGCTTTGGGTGCGCGACTTGCACCAGGCCGTGGCGAATTTCCGCGCCGCCGGTTTCGAAGTGACCTACGCCACCGCCGAGGCTCGCGCCCAACACGCGCATATCTGGTTCAGCCACGGGCCGATCATTGAATTGCTCACCACACCGCGTCACGCCTGGCTGTTCAAGTGGCCCATCGACTGCCTGGCCGGCCGTGGCGCTGGACGACGGATGTTGCGCTGGGCTGCCCACGGAGAAGGTTTCTGCGACCTGGCGCTGCTGTGCGAGACCCCGGCCCTGGCGCCGCGCCTCAAGGGGCTTGCGGGCTGCGGCGTGGCCATGGGCCGCCCGGTGAACTGGCGGCGTACCTGCGCGGATGGCAGCCAGACGCGCTTTCGTTTCGTCTACCCGCGCCATGACCGCCTGCCCTTCCTCGTCACGCCCTATGAGCCGGCCCAGCATCCGCCCCGAATGATTCACCCCAACGGTGCAACGGGCCTCGCGGCGATCCACCTGGGCGTGAACCCCGCCGACCACACCGCCCTCAGCCTGCTGACCGGTGACGACCCTTTGCTGCGTATCCAGGCGGCTGATTACACCGGCGTACAGGCTGTGCAGATCGCTGGCCTGGCGCACCCGCTGACTCTGCACGGCGCCCGTTTGCTGGGGTGCCCAACCGCTCAAGGAGATTGCCATGCTTGATGGATGCACCGACTGGCCCGACGACTTTATCCGCCGTTATCGCGAATACGGCTACTGGCAGGGCGTCCCCCTGGGCCAGTTGTTGCGCGAGCAGGCGCAGCGCACGCCGCACAAAGAGGCGCTGGTGGACGGTCAGCGGCGTTGGAGTTACGCCGAACTCGACCTGCAGGCCGACCGCCTGGCCGCCGGCCTCGCCGATCGGGGCCTGCGCGCCGGCCAGCGGGTGCTGGTGCAACTGCCGAACATCGCCGAGTTTTTCAGCCTGACCTTCGCCCTGCTGCGCCTGGGTGTGATTCCGGTGTTCGCCCTGCCGGCCCATCGCGAACATGAACTGCGCCACCTGGCCGACCTGAGCCAGGCCGTGGCCTACGTGATCGTCGATCGGCACCTGGGCTTCGATTATCGACCGCTGGCGCGCGCCCTGCGTGAACAGGCGCCGAGCCTGCAACAGGTCTGGGTGGTCGGGACGGCCGAGGAATTCGTTGCTCTGGGCGACTGCGTCGCTCAGCCTCGCGCGCTGCCCGCGCCGGACTCACGGGAAGTCGCCGTGCTGCTGCTGTCCGGCGGCACCACCGGCCTGCCCAAGCTGATCCCACGCACCCATGACGACTACGCCTGTAATGCCCGCCTGGCGGCCCGCGCGTGCGGCTTCAACAGCCATACCCGCTACCTGGCGGCGTTGCCGGTGGCGCACAACTTTCCCTTGGCCTCACCCGGCGCATTGGGAGTGTTCAGTGTCGGCGCTACGCTCGTGCTGGCGCCGGAGCCCAGCCCGGAAACCACCTTCGAACTGATCGAGGGCGAACGCATCACCCATACCGCCTTGATCCCGCCGCTGGTGCTGCTGTGGCTGGAAATGGCGCAATGGTCCGACCATGACCTGAGCAGCCTGCAATGGCTGCAGGTCGGGGGAGCGCGGCTCAAGGCCGAGATCGCCGCGCGTATCGGCCCGGCCCTGGGTTGTGGGCTGCAACAGGTCTATGGCATGGCTGAAGGGCTACTGTGCTTTACGCCGCTGGATGACCCGCAAGCGCGCATCTTCGAAACCCAGGGCCTGCCACTGACCGCCGATGACGAGATTCGCATTGTCGACGCCGATGACGTTCCTGTCGCGCCAGGTGCCGTGGGCGAACTGCTGGTGCGCGGCCCCTACACCATCCGTGGCTACTACAACGCCGACGAGCAGAATCTGCGCGCTTTCACTGCCGATGGTTTCTACCGCAGCGGCGACCTGGTGCGACGCTTGCCCGAAGGCCATTTGATTGTCGAGGGGCGGACCAAGGATGTGATCAACCGCGGCGGCGAGAAAATCCCGGTGGAAGAGATCGAGAATCTGCTGCTGGGCCATCCGTTGATTCGCGATGTCGCGCTGGTGGCCTTGGCCGATGAGCTGCTGGGCGAGCGCAGTTGCGCCTGTGTGCTGGCCCACGCGGAACACGTCGAGCTGGGACCGATCAACGCCTGGCTGCGCGAGCGAGGATTGGCCGCCTACAAATTGCCGGATCGCTTGCAGGTGCTGCGCGAGTTCCCGTTGACACGGCTGGGCAAGGTCAACCGCAAGGCGCTGGCGGAACAGGTGCAGGCCTTATGAACGGCGAATTGTCCGCGTGGTTGCGTGTATTGCGTGAGGGCGACCACCCCCGCGCCCGCCTGGTGTGCCTGCCGCACGCCGGCGGCAGTGCGAGCTTCTTCCGCCCGTGGCTGGCGCACCTGCCGGGAGATATCGACTTGCTGGCCGTGCAGTATCCCGGACGTGAAGAACGGTTCAACGAGACGCGTATTGCGTGCCTGGCCACTCTGGCCGAGCACATCAGCCAAGCCCTGTTGAGCCTGCCCATCCGCCCGCTGTGGCTGTTTGGCCACAGCATGGGCGCGGCGCTGGCCTACGCCGTCGGTGTGCGTCTGGAGGCGGCAGGTTTCGGCACCGAACATGTGTTTGTCTCGGCCCACCCGCCACCGCACCGGCAACCGTGCAGCGACCTGCACCGCCAGGACGACGCCGCGCTGATTGCCGACATTCTGCGCCAGGACGCCGAGGCCACAGGCTTGTGGGACAACCCGCAACTGCGCGCACTGTTCCTGCCAACCCTGCGCAGCGACTACCAGGCCATCGAGACCTGGCGACCGGCGCGGCTTGATCGGCTGACGGCGCCAATCGACGTATTGCTGGCCCGGGCCGACACCGACGTCAGCCTGGACCAGGCCCGGGCGTGGGCGGACCTGAGCAAGCACACCCCGGATATCCGCCTATTCGACGGCGACCATTTTTACCTCAAGCAACAGCCGCGCCCCGTTATCCATCACCTGCTGCAACGCGCTGCCTATCTTCAAGGAGACTCGGTATGAAAACCCCGAAACACTGCACCGGCCTGCCGGACATTCGTCACGCCATCGACACCCTCGACCGGCAGATCATCGATGCCCTGGGGCTGCGCATGCAATACGTCAAGGCGGCCTCGTCGTTCAAGCCCGACCAGGCCAGTATCGCCGCACCGGACCGCGTCGCGGCGATGTTGCCGCAGCGCCGGCAATGGGCACAGGAAGCCGGTCTGGACGGCGAATTCATCGAGGGCCTGTTCAATCAGATCATCCACTGGTACATCGCGGAACAGACGGCGTTCTGGCTGCAGAAAAAGAGCACGGCCGTATGAACAAAGCCGCCTTGTTAAACGCGTTTGAAGCTGCTCACCAGTGCGCGCTGAAGTATCAGCGCCCCGTCGTCGCCGTGAGCTCACACCCCGCGCCAACTCTGGATCCCCTGGTGCTCTACGAAACGCACCGGCAGGGCTTCTTCTGGTGCGCTCATTCGCCAGCCCTAACGCTGTTCGGCCTGGGCTGCGCCTGGCAGATCGAAGCGGCGGGGGCCCAGCGATTGGCCGACGTGAACCGTCAATGGCTCGCGCTGTGCGCCGACGCGGTGCTCGACGGCCCCCTTCTACCCCTGCTGCTGGGGGGCATGCGCTTCGACGCGCAGCAGCCTTGCGCGCAACATTGGGCACCGTTTGCCGATGCCAGTTTTCACCTTGCCCATTGGCTTCTCAGCGAAGACAACGATGGCCGCTGGCTGCGATGCCAGTGCGTGGTAGAACCCGACAGCGATCCAGCCGTGCTGGCGCATGCCAGTCTGGCGGCGTACGCAGAGCTATTCGCCTCCCCACACGCCCCGGCATCGCCCCCCCAGGTTATCGAACGCAACGCATTACCAGCGCCGCAGTGGCAGGCCAAAGTCGCCAACGCCTTGCAGGCCATCGACAGCGGCGACCTGAGCAAAGTGGTGCTCGCCCGCCACATCGAATATCAGCTGGACGCCACCCTTGACAGCGGTGCCGTCATGCGCCGACTGCACGAGCGACGCAGCCAAGCCCACCTCTTCGCCCTCCACCGTGGAGACAGCTGTTTCATGGGTGCAACCCCGGAACGGCTGCTCAGTTGCCAGCAAGGCAATCTAAGCACCCATGCCCTCGCGGGTAGCGCTCGCCGCGCCGTGACTCCCAAGGAGGATCAGGACGTGGGCTCAGCCTTATTAGCGGACCTCAAGGAGTTGCACGAACACCAATTGGTGGTGCAGACCATCCAGCAGGGATTGAGCAGCATCGTCAGCCAACTGCACGCTGCCCCCCAACCCGAACTCCTGAAGCTGGCCACGGTGCAGCATCTGAGCACCCCGATCAGGGCGCAGCTCAAAGAGCGGTACACCTTGCTGGACGGCATCCAGGCCTTACACCCCACCCCAGCGGTCGGAGGTTTGCCAGGCGCGACAGCAATGAGCTTCATTCGGCATCACGAAGGCTTTGATCGGGGCTGGTACGCGGCGCCGGTGGGCTGGCTAGACTCAAGAGGCAATGGAGATTTTCTGGTGGCCCTGCGTTCGGCACTGATTACGCCTGAGCATTGTCACTTGTTTGCGGGGTGTGGGATCGTCGATGGGTCTCGACCGGAAGATGAGTATGAGGAAACTCAAATCAAGCTGGCCAGCATGGAGAATGCGTTACGCCTCTCCTTTAACTGAGCGTTTCTCACAGATGTCTATTGCAAGAGCATAAAAACTAACGGGGTTGACGATCGATGTGATACGTCTGCTATAGGACGATCTTGCAACGGAAAAACGCTCACTAGCAAAAGAACAGACTTGTTCGTTAACGCTTCATCCCAAGATTCTCGAAATGGCGTAAGTTTTCAGCAAGTGGCCACGTACAATATCCGCCTCGTTTGAATAGAGGAGATTTGTACGATTTCCCGAGAGGCGAGTCCGATGAAAAATTGATCTACCGAGCGCTGGATTAATGTATTACAAAATGCATTAAGAAAACTTGGATGGTAGTGTTTTCGAGTGGAACTTACTGGAACGAAAAAAAGAGGCCGAAGCCTAATGCCGATCAATTAAGCCTCAAACCCGTGGGAGCAAAGCTTGCTCGCGATTGCGGTGAGCCAGTCGACAACGCCAGTTGCTGAGAGCAGTTGACCGCGTGCTCCGCCGACTGCCCGAAAACGGACTGCCTCGCTCACAACTGGCCGCCGAAACCCTGGGCGATGCCCATGCGTAGGACGCCGGTCGTCCGGTAGCAAGCTTGGTACTGTCGGCATGGCGCCTGCACGAGCGCACGAAAGCCGCACGGAACGATGAAGCGACAGCCCAAAGCACAGTCGGTGCCGAAGAGCGTCTACGCGAAGTCTGCTTCCGAGAAGAACTTACTGGAACGAAAAAAAGAGGCCGAAGCCTCTTTTTTCAGTTTCTGCAAACTTCAATAGAAGCCTGTAGAACAATAATTGGAGCGGGAAACGAGACTCGCATCTGGTGTCCGACTCATTGAAATTTAAGGGGTTTCTTTTCTTGCCGAAGCAGGGAAAGACTTAATTCTGGACTTGTTTTTGGAGGGTATCAAGGGCCAAACAGGAGGGTGCTTCGGGCTACGCAATTTGGTTCGACCCACAGCCAGATCGGACGGCAAACAATCTCACACCGCCCATACACACGCCGACCGAGTAAAAGTTTCTGACATCCTCAACGCTGGCTGATTCGACAACCGAAACAGTTGCCGCAGAAACTACATCAGCGTCTCCAACCCAAAGACATGACATGTCATCACCGCCGCCGCCGAAGCTGCCCCGGATTGGTTGCAGTTAATCCAGCCACCAGAATTTCCCTATGCGCTGGATGACCACCCTGAAGATCTCTCTGAACAGCGCCCGTGCAGCTTGCTCCGCCAGCCATTGTCCTACCGAAATTCCCCCGATGCGAAATTAATCATTTTGCCCTGCTTGGCGGTCTCGTCACGGCCTTCTCTCGTCGAATGAGGAAAACGGAGACCAACCGCCTCTAGGGATTTCTTCAGGCTCTCGGTTTCTCTACGGTGGTTTCGTTAGGTCTGTCTGCGCAGATTTGAACGGCAATATCTTGACCGCACGCAACCCCGTAATTACGCTATGTGTAATCGTTTTACGCTAAGCATAACTTTTGAGTTTGCAGGAGGTAAAAATGAACCAGCCATCACACCAGCTCACCTACCAGTCAGGATTCGGTAACCATTTCTCCAGTGAGGCAGTGAAAGGAGCACTGCCGGAAGGCCAGAACTCTCCGCAGCGCGTGCCGCACGGGCTTTACGCTGAACTCTTCTCCGGTACTGCCTTCACGATGCCAAGGCACGAAAGCCGGAGGACATGGATGTATAGAATTCGACCATCTGCTGCACATCCATCGTTCAAGCCCATGCTTTCTCCAATCCCCGAGCCGGAGCTGGCTCCTGCGAATCCAAACCGGATGCGTTGGGACCCTCTTGCTGTGCCGACTGCACCGACCGACTTCCTGGACGGTTTGCGCGCCATGGTTGCCAATTCGAGCCTTGTCCATCCGAGCGGAGTGACGGTTTATCACTATGTTGCGAACCGTTCTATGGAACGTGTTTTCTACAACGCCGATGGGGAGATGCTGATCGTTCCCCAGAGCGGTCGTCTCATGTTGGTAACGGAGTTAGGTCGGATTGAACTCAGCCCCTTAGAAATCGCAGTGCTTCCTCGAGGGCTGAAATTGAAAGTTGAGCTCCTTGATCCAGAAGCCCAGGGTTATGTCGCGGAAAATCATGCTGCGCCGCTGCGTCTTCCAGATCTCGGCCCAATTGGCAGCAACGGTTTGGCCAATGCCCGTGACTTTCTCACGCCTGAAGCGTGGTTCGAACAACGTGAAGGGCTGACTCGATTGGTACAGAAGTTTCAAGGCAGTTTCTGGGAAACAGAGCTCGATCACTCTCCGTTCGACGTTGTCGCCTGGCATGGCAACAATGTTCCCTACAAATACGACTTAAGACATTTCAATGCGATCGGATCAATCAGTTACGACCATCCTGATCCTTCCATCTTCACCGTATTGACTTCACCCACCAGCGTGCCGGGCCTTGCAAATCTGGATTTTGTGATCTTCCCGCCGCGTTGGTTGGTAGCTGAAAATACGTTCCGTCCACCTTGGTTCCACCGCAACCTCATGAATGAATACATGGGGTTGATCGAAGGCGAGTACGACGCAAAAGCGGATGGCTTCAGTCCAGGTGGCGCTTCGCTCCACGCTTGCATGAGTGCCCATGGCCCGGATGCGCATACCTGTGAACAGGCGATCACTGCTTCTCTCCAGCCTCAGAAACTCAGCGGCACCATGGCCTTTATGTTTGAAACCTCGCAGGTTCTGCGACCTACGAAATTTGCCCTGAACAACCCCGCCTTACAGAGCAATTACGATGCATGTTGGCAAGGCTTGATCTCAAAGTACACACACCAAATTCTTGAATGAGCGAGCAGAAAATGAACAGTTGGGTATCTTCTGCAAATAGTCACGGCGATTTTCCGCTGACCAATTTACCTTACGGTGTCTTCAGTGTTGATGGAGGGTCAACTGCGCACAGGTGTCGCCATCGGCGATAGACGTCTATTTTCAATGGACGCTGATCTGGCTCAACCTCTGAAAATATGTCTCGATACTGTCCATGGTGTGCGTGGCTAATTCAGTCTTTTGCCGACCCTTTTTAGTCACAGCAAAATATTCAATCGGAACGACTGGGTCGATCAAAGGTTCAATCATGACGTTGTAACGCTCGCATGCCGAGACGACAAACCCCGGCAACGCTGCCACACCGTGGCCAGCTTCAACCATTCCGATGATGGTCTGGATATTTTGCAGGCCTCCCCCTAGAACGGGCGCGGCGTGAACACCGCTTAATTGATCATTAACCAGCTTTTGGATCGGGTTATCGGCGGGTAATGTCAGCAAGCGCTCGCCCGAAAAATCAGCCCATCTCGCTTGTTGCCCCAGACCCGAGCGCCGTCCGCGCTGACGGGAAGTCGTCTCATAACCCGCCCTGGAACAGATGCGTACCATCTGAAAAGTAGCTAGTAAACGCCGCTCGATACCTGCAGCAGGTTTAAAAAAAGCCCCCAGTCCCAAATCGATCTCGCCGGACTCGATGCCTTGCAGAATCTGTCGTCGATCGAGATCGCAGACATTGACCTGGACGCTAGGCTGGACTCGCCTGAATTCGTGTAACCAATCCGGGAGCACACTGGACGCAATCAATGGTGTCGCTGCCAACTCCAACCGTTGCCCGGCCACCGCAGAGAATTGGTCGATGTTGAACATGGCGCTCTCCCAGTCCGCCAACATACCTCGGACCGTCGGAAGCAATGCCTGCCCGGCCGGGGTAAGACTCACTGAACGAGTGGTGCGATCAAACAAACGAGCGCCAACTTGCGCCTCGAAATCTTTGAGCATGAGACTCAGGCCCGCTTGAGTTACGAAGATCTCTTCAGCCGCACGAGTGAAACTGCCCAATCGGGCGATAGCGAGAAAGGCTTGGAGCTGGCGGGTATTAACGTTCATTAGCAGCGCTTATTAATTGATTTGATAGTTTAACTTCAAATATAGATGCAGGTGAGGCTCAATTCTAGGGAGGCCAATCGGGCCGAACAATAAGAAAGGATAGAGCTCATGACCGCTCAACCTCTGCACGTGGTAATCGCTGGTGCCGGCATAGGAGGCTTATGCTGTGCACTCGCACTGCAGCGACGCGGCATTCGCGTCACAGTCCTGGAGCAAGCTCGCGAACTTGGTGAAGTTGGAGCTGGATTCCAAGTCAGTGCCAACGGGTCCCGCTGCCTTGCCGATATCGGCCTGGGCGAAGAAGTAAAGCAGTTGGCCACCCAGGCGGAAGGCAAGCAAATCAGGCTCTGGAATACTGGCCAGACCTGGAAGCTTTTTGACCTGGGTGCTGAATCGGTAGAGAAATACGGCTTTCCTTACTACCTGATGTACAGGCCAGACTTGCATGCACTGATGGTTCGTCATGTGCGTCAACGCCAGCCGGACGCGATTCGGCTAGGCACCAAAGTTATCGGTTTCACCCAAGGCGCAGAGGGCGTCAACGTCGAGGTCGAAAATGGCGAGACCATCCGTGGCGACATCCTCATTGGCGCCGATGGTGTCCATTCTCGTATCCGACGTGCAATGTTTGGCGAAAGCAGTGCGCAGTTCACCGGTTGTGTAGCCTGGCGTGGCCTAGTACCGCGCGAAAATCTGCCGCCACATTTGAATGCCAATCTGGGTACTAATTGGGTCGGGCCCGGTGCTCACGTCATACATTACCCTCTGCGCGAAGGTAAGCTCGTAAACTTTGTAGGCATCATCGAGCGCAGTGACTGGCAAGTTGAGTCATGGACTGAGAAAGGTAGTGTTGAGGAATGCTTAAACGACTTCAGAAACTGGCACGACGATGTCCAGCGTCTCATAAAAGGTATTGATCAACCTTACAAATGGGCGCTGCTAAGTCGCCAGCCAATGGAAAACTGGACCTTGGGTCGCGCAACTCTTCTTGGGGATGCATGTCATCCGACGCTCCCTTTCTTGGCCCAAGGTGCCGTTATGGCGTTGGAGGACGGCGTAGTACTAGCTCGTTGTCTCGCGGCGCATCGCAATGATCCAGCGACAGGTCTGTTGCGATATCAGGCGCTGCGACTGGAGCGTACCTCGCGCATTGTTCGCGGATCGGCAGCCAATGGCGAGCGGTTTCACAATTCGCTTTTGGCCGATGCTGCCGAGGCGAGCCGTTATGTCTCTGCTGAGTGGAACGAAGAAAGCGTAAGACAGCGTTATGAGTGGCTGTTTAGCTACGACGCCACTGCTGTCGATGTAACGAATGAATCAAGTACCCCAGTTGAGAGCTGATTCCATTTAGGGAGTTAATAAATGAACAATAATAATTTGCCGGAATTAATTCATGATCTGGTGCATGCCTTTCAAATCCTCGCAATGGACGGGCAAGGAAGCGGGATCTCGGGTCATCTGACCGCCCGCTTGCCTGGTGCGAAAACCTTTTGGAGCATTCCCTACGGCTTCGGTTTTGAAGAGGCTACGGCGGACGACCTCATTGAATCAGATTTCGATCTGCGGACTGTCACGGGAACCCTACCCTGCAATCCGACGCTGAACATTCACACCGAAATCTATGAGGCTCGACCAGAGGTCTGCTGCATTCTGCATACACATTCCGAGGCTGCCCTGGCGCTGGGCGTTGTAGGTAGCAATCTTGAACCTGTCACGCAGAGCGGTGCCTTGTTCTACGAGGATATCGTACTATTCGACGAATTCGACGGTATCGTGCTGGACAAAAAAGAAGGCGCAAGCATTGCTACGCATCTGGGCAGCAATCGGGCCATTCTGCTGCGGAACCATGGCTCTGTGGTGGTTGGGGATTCCATACCAGAAACCACCATCGCAGCCACCGTCCTTGAGTTTGCAGCCCGCGTGCAATTGCAAGCCATGGCTGTTGGCACAGCAAAGCAGCTTCCGCCGGAGGAAGCACGGCAGGCCAAGGCATTTTTGCAGCGCCCAGATGTCGTAGATCTGCGATGGAAACTCCTCGTACGCCAAGTTAGGCGTCATAACCCCGAATTCAGCTTCAACAGAAACCTTGTATGACTTCCTTTGAAGCGGGAAATCAAAAGGTTTTGATGCTGCTCACTTCGGACTTCGTCAAAAGTCGATACGAAGAATTAAGAGCTCGGGCGCCCATGCTGCAGATTATCACTGAGCTGGGCACGGAACCTGATCCAGACGTAACCGCATTGTTCTCATTTAAGTTGCCATCTGGTATCGCGCCGCGCTTGCCGAACCTGCGCCTGGCGGCCTCTGTTGGGGCTGGTGCAGATGGCATACTTGCGGCGCAGGATCTTCCGGAGAATGTTCGAGTTACACGCGTGATGGACCCAGGTCTAGGGCTAAGCATGGCGCAATATGTGGCTCTGCAGATCTTGGCTCGATTTCGGTCATTGTCCAAACTGCAAACCCAGCACTTGGCCGGCGAGTGGAGAAGGATCCCAGTGCCTGACGCCAGTAAGGTGACGGTCGGCATCATGGGCTTGGGTAGCATTGGCGCTGTGGTAGCTAGAGTGGTCGGAGAGTTGGGTTTCAGAGTAATTGGATGGACACGCTCTGATACGCGCGCAGTGAACGTGCCGGTATTCACTGGCAAACGTAACATCCAGCCGTTTCTTGAACAGTGTGATTACCTGGTATGTCTACTTCCATTCACGACAGAGACCGCAGGCCTGATTGATCACTCACTGTTGTCGAAGCTGCCGAAGGAAAGCTATGTGATCAACGTAGCGCGTGGAGGCATTGTAGTTGAGTCTGACCTGTTGAAATTGATCGACGACGGTCACCTAAGCGGCGCCGCCCTCGATGTGTTTGAAACCGAACCTTTACATCCGACTAGCGCGTTTTGGCGGCGCGAGGAAGTGTTGGTTACTCCTCATATTGCGGCCCAGCCTTCGGTGATGTCTGCTGTAGAGCAATTCATAGACAACCTAAGACGCTTGACAACCGGCGAGCCTTTGACAGGCGAAATTGACAGGTCACAAGGTTACTGACTGTGTCATTTTACAGAACATGAAAACTGCATTAATCGGAATTTGATTCAATCCCCCAATTTTGTGGGAAAGAATCTCAGAAACCCATTTCATTCAGCGCACCGATCCGCAATGGTCGGGCGGAGGGCTTAAAAATGATGTCTGAATCAGATCATTGAAGGCGGTAAATTGAGCGTGTATTGACCGCAAATTATCCGGTAGAGGCAGGCTGGAATGGCAGTGACCATTCCATGCCAGCATTTTCGTCAGAGCCTCGTGCTGTTAATTCGACAAAAACAAGAAATCACAAGCGGAGACTACACAATGGACAGTGCAACTTATGCACAAGAACATCTTGCGCCTGCAGTAAATCGTGCCGACCTAGACGAAGCGGTAAAAAAAGCCTTTCGACACCTCCTGCCGTTGCTCTTTGCCTGTTATGTAATGGCCTACATCGATCGAATAAATTTCGGTTTTGCCGCCATTACAATGAATAGCGACCTGGGCGTAACGCTCACGCAATTTGGGCTGGCTGGCACGCTGTTTTACGCAGCGTATTTTTTCTTCGAAGTTCCAAGTAATCTATTGCTTGTTCGCTTTGGGGCTCGGCGTTGGATTGCCCGAATCATGATCTCGTGGGGTGTGGCGTCCATGGCCACCTGTCTTGCGACAGGCCCTTGGGGACTCTATATTGCGCGGGTGGTACTGGGTATCGCCGAGGCGGGTTTCTTACCAGGAGTCCTGCTTTACCTTACTTTCTGGATTCCAGCATCCAAGCGGGGCCGGGCAAATGCGCTATTTATGACCGCTCAGCCAGCTGCAATCATGCTAGGTTCACCTCTGTCAGGATTGATACTGGCTTCGATGGACGGATATCTGGGAATGCATGGTTGGCAGTGGATGTTCATCATTGAAGCTCTTCCAACCGTTGTCCTTGGACTTATTGTTCTCAAATATTTGCCGGACGGACCTAAGAAGGCACGCTGGCTTACACAGTCTCAAAGCGACGCTCTTGTAGCCGAGCTGGCGTCTGAGAAAGTTACCGGGCAAGTGGAAAAAAGTAAGGTCTCATTTAAATCATTTGTTAACTTCCCTTTCGTCACAGTTTGCGTTGCCAACCTTTTTATGGTCGCAAGTTTGAGCACTCTAGGAACTTGGTCGCCCTTAATTATCAAGGATATTTACAATGGCTCCAGTGTTTTGAATGTCGGACTTGCGGCTGCGTTTCCAGGATTAGCAGCAATCATTATGATGCCACTACTTTGTGCATCTTCTGATCGCAAACAAGAGCGCGCAGGTCATTTCGCGTTTGCCGCAACCCTCTCAGCACTGGGGTGGTTCGCCAGCACCCAAACGGGTAACCCTGGGCTCCAGTTGGTTGGCTTAATTGCTGCGACAGCGGGTGGTTTTTCGGCAATGGCGTTACTTTGGACAGTTCCCCCGACTATGCTTTCGCGCTTGGCTAGGCCCTTGGGAATAGGCGTAATGACGAGTTGCGGGATTCTAGGCTCGGTCATCAGTCCCACGATAAATGGCATACTGCGGCAGGCAACTGGGAGCTACGTGGCTACCGGTTGGCTTGGCGTGTTCTGGATGGGAGCAGCAGCGGTTTTGATCGTCATTGCGGTTAAGAGGCAGAAGCAAATGACTCGTTCTCAAGCCGATTGAATTCCAATGAAGGCCTTAGCATAGGAATACGGTTTTGATTGGGGCACCCGTTAGAATCCAAAACAAGAAGCCTTTATTCATAGGTTGATGCAGGTCGTTATATTTAATGGCGCCAGCCCCGATGGCCTGCAGCATAAGGGCATGAATATGTATTCCCCGGGATCAATAACGAATAATGCAGAAGCTCATTCTATTGATGGCTTTAGCACCCATTTCAACGGGACATAAGCAGATTTTTTATTCTGCTCTGCTCATCGCCGAATTGAAGGTCCAACTTTAGTTGAGGGGTAATCGAAATTGCGGAAAAGACCTCATCACGTCCTCCGCCTGGATCGCTGATTTTGCTTATCATGATGTTATGAAAGATTGATTCGGAGATTTTTTTGCAAACGGCCTCCCGTTAGAGACAGCTCATGCCTGCGCATGCGTGGGGTCCTCTAAAAATCTTCGAGAACACGAGGGATAGATTCAGACCAACATACATACACCGGCAATCAAACACAGAAATACCGAAAAAAACAATAAAGCTTGAATTTATACGCACTCAATATCGCAAGAACAATAACAATCATTGTGAGAACATAGAATGCGACACTCTATAAGTATGCTTGGCGTCTTCGCACGTCGATTTCTGAACCGCTCAGTCTTGCTGGTTTGCGTGGGCTCCCCGTTCGATGGTCAAGCCGCTGAGAACGTCGGTTTTTTGGAGAGTTCTTCCGCAACTATCAATTTGCGAAACGCATACATTAATCGAAACTTTACCAATCCTTCCTACCCTAGCAAAGCCAATCCACAGAACAAGGCAGAGGAATGGACTCAGAGCTTCATCCTTGATGCCCGCTCTGGGTATACGCCAGGTCCGGTTGGATTTGGGGTTGATTTATTGGGGCTTTATTCTCAGAAGCTTGACGGTGGCAAGGGCACCGGAGGCACTCAACTTTTGCCGATCCATGACGACGGCCGTCCAGCAGATGACTTTGGCCGCCTGGGGGGCGCGCTGAAAGCGAAAGTATCACAAACTGAAGTGAAGGTAGGTGAGTGGATGCCCTTGCTGCCGATACTACGCTCTGATGATGGCCGATCCTTGCCGCAAACCTTTCGCGGCGGCCAAGTGACCTCCAGGGAGATGGCCGGCCTCACACTTTACGGTGGCCAGTTCCGAGGTAACAGCCCGCGCAACGACGCAAGCATGGAAGATATGTACATAAACAGTAAACCCGCGTCCACTTCGGATCGTTTTAACTTCGGCGGAGCCGAATATAGTTTTAATGACAAGCGTACGCAGATAGGCTTGTGGTACGCAGAGCTGAGTGACATCTACCACCAGCAGTTCGTCAACCTCACTCATAGCCAGCCGGCAGGCGACTGGATACTTGGGGCGAACGTAGGTTTTTTTAACGGCAAGGAAGACGGAAAAGCACTGGCCGGCAGTCTAGACAACAAGACCGCTTTCGCTCTGCTATCTGCCAAGTACGGTGGCAACACTTTCTACCTGGGCCTTCAGAAACTAACCGGCGACAGTCCATGGCTGCGTGTGAATGGAACCAATGGCGGAACCGTGGCCAATGATACCTTCAACGGTAGTTTTGATAACGCACAAGAGCGCTCATGGCAGGTGCGACACAATTTCGACTTTGCTGTGTTAGGGATTCCGGGGCTGACTCTGATGAATCGATATATCAGCGGAGATAATGTACGTAGCGGATTGGTAGTGGACGGAAAAGAATGGGTTCGAGAATCGGAATTAATTTACGTGGTGCAGTCCGGCACGCTGAAAAATCTTAATATTCGATGGCGGAACGCAAGCGTTCGGAGGGATTTTAATACCAATGAATTTGATGAAAATCGCATTATCATAAATTACCCTATTTCCCTTCGATAAATATTTATTTCCAGTATTCATTACTGAGCGCGGTATTTAGATACGCCGCGCTCTCAGAGGTTGTCGGATAGCCTAGCGAATTTCTCAACTAGATTTTTCTGTTTGTAGCTGGCAACACCCTCTGTGCGGATATAACACCCTTGGTGCTCCGATGTCCGCTTTGAGTCAACTCTGTTGAAAAAGTCAGATTTTCAGCGCTCTGAACTCAGATACAACCACTCGCCTAAGGATTCTCCGATCAAGTCAGTACAGGTCAGATGAGCTGTGCTGACTTGATCGGAGAATCCTTAAGCAACAGTATCGGCCTGAGAAGGTGGGCAGCCTTCACTAGTTAAAACTCACCGATTCAGGGCTTCATGGCTCGATGAAAATGGGCCTATCTGCCAACCGGCAACAAGGCAACAAGGCAACAATGAGGCCGCATGCCCCTGAAGGACATTCTAGCGATGTCGAAATCGCACGCCATCAACCAGCTGGAACACTGCTGATCAGTTAGTAATCACACCGTGGAAATCAAGCTACTCCGGGGCGCGTAGAGCTTTATCCACAGATATACCCACGCTTTTCGTGAATAACTTTACGGCTCGCTTCCGAGAGCTATCTCGAAAGCTGCACGCGCCACAGACGGTTGATTTTCAGTTATCCAGGTTCTCTGCCAGAAATCCAACCAGATCAAGAGGACTTCGGCTGTCGATTACCTTGTAGATCAGGTCGCGTTTGCTGCGCGGCAACTTCTTGACCACGCTCTTCGCTGAAGCCCTGACGGCCTCGTCTGTTCCATGGATACGCGCTGCCAGGAGCAGCACGAGCGTAGCGTCAGTAAGGTTCATTGCTAGACCCAAAAATGATGCACCGCAGTGTACCCACTCTTCTTGTACTGGAGCGTCTCAGCATGAAAGCCTGACTTTGCCTCCGAATCGATAGGCGCCGCTTTTTTCTTTCACCCTTTCAATTGCCCGTGCCTCGTCCCGGGTCGTGGTAGGCGTTATGAGAATATGACACTTCTCTTCCAGATAGCATTGCCGGCCAGCCTCGGTCTGCAAGTCATAACCCGAGACCTGCCCTGAGAAGAAAAGATGCTTGGCGAGGATCGACTGCTTGCTTACAACGTCAGAGGGGTTACTCCATTCACCTCCATCCTTGAGCTTCAAGCGAGACTGCCTCGACTGTCGGTGCTGTATAAGCCTTTTACGAAGATTAACGCTGATGCCCACCTTTAGAATCTCGCCCTGGTCAGTGACGATCTCATAAAGACCAGGGGCCGTAGGCACGGCCGCTTCGATCTCAGAGAAACGAATCACGGGACACTGTTCGAGCATTCGTTCAGTTTTTCCCTGCAATGACGGCGACACCAATCCGATCTGCCAGATCGAGCACTGCGTCGTAGACAATAGGATCGTCTACCAGGCTGCGCGAAACACCCTGTGGACGAAGCGAACCTCCGGGAATACGGTCACCAAAAAGAACCACAGCTCGTGCAGAATCGTCTTGCCTGGATACCCAATACAAGCCTTGCGCATCCGGGCATTGGCGATGGATCGCTTCGGCCCATTTGCGCGTCGCCGGGTACTGATCCTTCTCAGTGTCGATCAACTGCCTACGGGTGATGCCCAATTTGCGCAGGGGAACGCTGGACAGATCGACCAATTGCAACGGTTGATCGATCTGGACAGCGGAGTGCACCTGTCCAGCTAGCTTTCCTTTATCGAAACTCTTGAAGCCTGGCGTATGGGGAACATCGTTAAAGACGGTCTCCATCAAGGCACACTCTATTGTCGTACCACCATATAACGTTGGAATCGCCTGCCCTTGATCATTCTGGATCGGGCTGAAGCGTGCATTGCCCTGCACGCCTGGATTGAATTGATCTGGCTGGTATTTGTCGTGGTGCACGCGATGGAGCACCTCGCCTTTAGCCATTTCAGTGAACGTGACGTGCAGCGTAGCCTCAGGCGCCGGAGTCGCGGATGCCGCCGAATCATCCGACGGCGGAGCCTCACGTTCACTGCCCTTAGCACTGCGCTTAGCCATGGGCGATGCCTTGAATCTCATCCAGTGCCGCGTCGATCACTCGGTCAGGCGCCGATGCCAATAGGTCTTGGGGCTTTTTGCCGCCCAAAAAACTGTTGTCTGAACGGAACCAGTAAGCCATACCCCAGCTGTCCTTGTGCCCCTCGAAAACCTCAATGACTTTGGCCAGCGCCTTCGACGGCCGGTAGCTTGCATCCGGGTCCAGACCGTAACCGGGGAAATAGTCGACCCCACCATGATTGATAGCGAAGATCTGACCTTGCTTTTTCCACTTGTTGGGCTGGGCGCTGGGGTTTCGGGTACTTAACTGCGCCACTTGTGCAATGTCGGCTGCGGTTAGCCAGTCGCCACTCTCCAAGACCGCCTTGCGAGCTTGGACCAGCATCGCCGCCTCCTTGAGCAAACGGGGCGAAGGCGGCTTACGCGTAACAAAGACTTCGGCCAATCGCTCCAGGGAATTCAAGTCTTGGCGCTCCTGCAAAACCTCGTACATCGAGGACGCCACATTTGCGAAATTCTCAGCCAATGCTTCGAAAACGTTGGGTTTGATGTGATCGAAAGACACGACCAGCACTCGATCCGCATGCGAGCGGCTCAGGCGGGCCCGTACCTCTTTGGGCGTGCCGACCAAAGTGGAAACGCCCGATTGGTCTAAAACGACGCTCATGGAAATCACCCTACAGGGTTATTTAGGTTATCTAATCCTAGCATATCTTCTGTAACTCTGAGCCTTATCATTTGGTAGATTCAAAAGACTCGCTTGGGAGGAAAGTAAACGGCCAGTGAACCCATCTGCCCGTATCGCTGGGACTCGCGCTCCCCTGATAGCCAAGGCACTGCCTTGATGAGGCGCGACAAAAAGGCCTAGGATCGCCGAAGGCTGGAAATGAAAATCTCAACTAAGGACGTGAGTTAATATGGAAGTCCCCTTTTCCCAAATCAGTGAGCGTTTGAATAATCGCCGATTTACCGTAGCGGACAACTCCCACGGGGTATCCGGTGCGGGCACAGTGTTTCACTACCACATCGAGGGAGAGTCCATTTCGAGTACATACCAAGGTGGCCGGATTCGCATCGGTCATCAGGTTGGGCGCGTGACGGGGCCCGATACCATTGAGCTTCTGTTTCATTGCCTAACTACAGAAGGCGAAATTCTTGCTGGCTGGTCTCGTGGCACGGTAGGTGCTGATCACGAGGGGCGTACCACTCTTACCTTTGTATGGGGTTGGTTGTCGGGGGCGACCGGGGGTGGGGAGTCTAGCTATATCGAGCTCGCCGCATAACTGCCGAGAATGTTTCGAGCGGCCTGAGACCGGCCACACGCCCAGTGATCATCCGGGCGGCGCGGAGTCTCTACGAGGTGGACCCATTCTATTCAGAGAGGCTGATCAGGAAGCAAGAGCTGTTAGGCAGACGCTTACCTCTGATCGTCGCTCGAAGTCGATTGAGAAGAAAAAGCCCCGCTCCCAATAAACAAAAAACCCGGCACGAAGGCCGGGTTACCCACTTCTCCAAAACGCAGCCCCCGAATGAGAGGGATGGAGGGCTGACAGAAGAATACGGGGGCGAGATTATTGCCAAATGGAGACCCCCTTCGCAATAAAAACCGGCCATCCATGATGAATATCACCATTTGCGTGCTCTCTAGACACTCGCTCTCACCTCACCAAGCTGACCGGCAATAGGCTGCGCAAAAGGGTCAGTTAAACCAGAAAGAATTTTATCGCTGAACATCCATCAATCATCGAGATTCTCTGCCAGAAAACCCACGAGATGGAGCGGGCTCCGGCTGTCAATCACCTTGTAGATCAGATCACGTTTGCTGCGCGGTAACTTCTTGACCACGCTCTTCGCCGAAGCCCTGACGGCTTCGTCTGTTCCATGAATACGTGCCGCGAGCAGCAGTACGAGCGTGGCATCTGTGAGGTTCATGGCGAGACCCGATCTAAAATTCGCACCGCAGTGTACCGACACTTTCCTTTTTCGTACCAGCATACGCACCCAACAAAACGGCACTAGGATAGATCGATATTCCGATTGCCACACAAAGGGACACGCGGAAAAACGGCGGGTAAGGACTGGAAGGGAAAAGGAACTCAAGGGTAAGAGCCCTATCCGAAAAAGCTAAAAGACCACTGTCCCAGCCATTTCCAAGAGGCCACTAACTACACCTCACCGCAAGAACATCAAATTTCAGGATCGAGTAGGAGGCGGATTTGCATCCGCCGTCCTCTCACACCACCGTACGTACGGTTCCGTATACGGCGGTTCAGGTTATGCAGATAAGCCGTTGATCGTGTCCAGTATCGAGACCAGTCCGAGCTGGTTCCACAGTTTCTTCGGCAGCGCCTGATTCATATGCGACGCCCCCGAGTTCCACCATGGGCCGCGGCCATTCGACGTTGACTTGCAGGCACGAGCTTCGCCAAGCCCCAAGCGCATTAAGTTGCGCGCCCTCGTCGAGGGCTGCTTCCATTGGCGCCAGATGGCACACCGAAGCTTACGTCGCACCCATCC
>NZ_FMXH01000007.1:0-366055 GCF_900103575.1 Pseudomonas sp. NFACC51
AAGCCACTTGAGGAGTTGGACGGATGGGTGCGACGTAAGCTTCGGTGTGCCATCTGGCGCCAATGGAAGCAGCCCTCGACGAGGGCGCGCAACTTAATGCGCTTGGGGCTTGGCGAAGCTCGTGCCTGCAAGTCAACGTCGAATGGCCGCGGCCCATGGTGGAACTCGGGGGCGTCGCATATGAATCAGGCGCTGCCGAAGAAACTGTGGAACCAACTCGGACTGGTCTCGATACTGGACACGATCAACGGCTTATCTGCATAACCTGAACCGCCGTATACGGAACCGTACGTACGGTGGTGTGAGAGGACGGCGGATGCAAATCCGCCTCCTACTCGATCGTGCGCTTGCACCGCTATCGCGAGCAAGCTCGGCTCCCACTGGGGATTGTGGTGATCTGAAGGGCGAGTGATCAACCCGCTTTGGCCGGGCTGGCCAAGGCGTTTCCGGCCACGGGCGATGGTGGGCTTTTCATCAGGGCATTCAATGCCTGCCCGTAGTTTTTGCCCGCCAGGCTCATGCTGTTGTTATGCGTCGCCCCCGGCACCAGCAGCAGGTGCTTGGGCTCCCGGGCGGCGTTGAACAGTTGCTCGCTGAAGCGCGGCGGGACGTAACGATCGGCAGAGCCATGGACCACCAGCAGCGGCATGTTGATCTCGCCGATTTTGTCGATGGAGTCGAATTTCTGCGACAACAACCAGCTCACCGGCAGGGACGTATTTGCCATCGCGGTGGCGACATCGCCCAGGGAGGTGAACGTGGATTCGATGATCAGGCCGCGGACCTGGGCAGCGCCATTCTTCGCGGCCTCCTGGCCCAACTGCGCAGCGAGGTCCACCGCGACGGCACCGCCCAGAGAATGACCGTAGATCAGCCGCAGGGCCGGGTCCGGTTGCAGTACCTTGAGGCGTTCCCAAGCGATGCGTGCATCCTCATAGACGCTGGCTTCCGACGGCAGATCCCCATGGCTTTTGCCAAAGCCACGATAATCGATAGCCAGCACCGAATAACCCAGGGCCCTCAGTTGCTGGATACGAAACAACTGGCCGGTCAAATTCCAACGCACACCGTGCAAGTACAGGATCGCCGGTGCGTTCTTGCGTTCGGCCGGCCACCACCAGCCGTGGATATTTTCCCCGGCCTTGAAACTCTTGGGCTTGAGATCGAATTCCTGCACGCCACTGGGAAGCCCACTGAACCAGCTCGCTGTCCCCGGCTCGATGCGAAAGACCAGCTCGCGTTCCTTATGCTGCAGCACTGTACAGCCCACCGGCAGCCCGACCACCATTGCGCTCATGACAAGGAAGGCCAGCCAGCGCCGCCGAAGGCGAGAGAATAAAGGTAAAGGCATCGACGCAATTCGCTACTCGAAACAGAAGATGCCTTGTAGCAGATTCTCCGGAAGCGGCGCAGGGATTTCGGACGGCCGTGGCGAGGTAGCAAACGCCCTGCCACAGGTAAACACCGCGTCCCTGTCAGTGCACATCCCCGTACTCAACCATCGTCAACACCCGTGCGTTCCGACCGTTTGCGACCTTGGGCACGCCCGCCAGGCGCTTGTGCAGTACTTGGGTCAACGACTCGCCTGGCCTCAAGCTGGCATCGCCAAAATCCCCGTCCAATTGCATCGGATGCACGATGACCTCAAGCGAGCCATATGCCGGTGGCGCGGCGTGGTCCAGGTCGGCTGGGGTGCAGACGTAGTCCGCTGTCGCGCCGCACAGGCTGCGCATGCGCCGGTTGAGCAGGGTCTTGAAGATGCGTTTGGGCAGGTTCAAGTTTGCCCCCAGGTTGCGCGCCAGGCGTATGGGCACGCCTTGCCTGGCGGCGAAGCGGGCCACCAGTTCGCCGATGGGCCAGATGTTGTGCACATGTTGATGGGAATCGAGATGGCTGGGTCGCAGGCCGTGGTCCAGGCAGTGTTGCCATTGCGCTTGCAGTTCATCTTCCACTGCCGCCAGATCCTTTGAGCCCAGGCGCAGGCAATAACGCGACAGATTCAGGTCGAACTGGCCACTGGCGTCGCAAAAAACCGCTCGTGAGGTGATCGCCTGGCCCAGCGGCAGGCCGTAGCTGAGGTTGAAATGCAAGCCAACGTGGCCGTTGAGCAACGGTTGCCGGGCCATTTCACACGCCTGACCGAAACCCGGCATGTTGGCCATGGCCGTGGTAGAACTGATCACTCCGGTCTCGAAGGCCCGCAGGATCAGCGCGTTTTCGCTGAGGCTGAGGCCGAAGTCGTCAGCGTTGACGATCACTTGGCGCGGCATCCGTCTTCTCCTGGTTCTTTGGAGGGGACGATGCCGTCGTCGCGGTCGGTTTGCTCCGGCGTTTGCCGAACCATGGCTTCAAGCTTTTCCATAGCCGCAAGGCAAACCCCAGCAGCAAGCCACCGGGCTGCCAGGAGTAAAAACTCCAGCGCCAGTGTTCCAGTTGGCCAGTCATGCGTTCGTGTAGCTGATGGCTGGAGTTCTCCAGGCTGACGCGCGAGGCATCGATCCAGTGCCAGTTCTCGTCCAGCCCCCAGCGAATCCACTCTTCGAGCAATACCCGGCCGCTGCCTAGGTCGGCATGCTGCGGCAGGAACGCCAGGTTGTAGTCATACAGCCGTCCCTGATCCAGTAAACCGAGGCGATAGCTGATGCATTCGCCGTTCAGCTCCAGCATCACCACCCGCACCAGGCCTTGGGCGGCGAGGGCGGTGAAGGCGTGGTTCATCCATTGCCGGCGCCTGGGGTCGGCGAAGATGCCGACGCCTTCCTCGCCTTTCCAACTGGCCGCCTCGACCTCGGCTAGGTTGCGCAACAACTGCCCCATGCTGATGGCATCCGGTTTCACCCGGCGGATCTCGGCGCCACAGGCGGCGATTCGCTTGCGTGCGCGGCGCAATTTGTAGCGTGGGTCGCCAGAGATTTCCTGATGGTCGCTGTCGCTGATCAAATGCACCGGCACCCGGCAACTCAGGCGTCGTTCTCCGGTGGAACTCAGTGTCATCCAGGCACTGAGGACGCTTTGCTCACCGACCGGCTCGATCACCTCGTTCAATTGCAGCAGCGCGTGGGGCAAGTGCTGACGGATCTGCATCAGCGCCTGTCCCATGCCTTCGGCGTCCAGGCGCATCATCAAGGCGATGCGGTCGGCCAATGGATAACCCAAGTGATGCAACACCCGGAACCGCAGCCCGCCGATACGCTCACGCCCCGATACCAGGGGCAGGCACAGGCACAGCGCCTGGTCTTCCCAGCCCAGCAAAACCTGTAACTGCTGCTCCGGCAGCAGGGCGAACTCCGCCGCTTGCAACCAGGCCAGGGTGTTGAAGGGCGTAGCGTCGGGCACCTGGGTTCGCAGCTGGTCATAGGCCGTTATGGGAAAGTCCTCGGCGCCCAGGGAGCGACACCATTGGAACCGGATCGCCATGGGCGTCAGGCCGCTGCAGTCGATGCAACCGGCTGGGCCGGTTTACGGAAGGCGTCCAGTGCCGAGCCGTTGTAAAGCGTGTCGCGGAAAAAACGCCAGCGACCGAACAGGCGATACACATGGGTGATCTTGCCGCGTTCCTGGAAGCCCATGCGTATATGCATCTTGATCGCTGGGATGTTCTCTATGTCGCAGACATCGACCATGGTGTCGCAGCCTTTGTCCGCCATGACTTTCCACATCTCCAGCTGCATGTCCGCCGACATCCCGGAGCCCCAGTAGGCGCGGGTCATCTCGCCGCCGAACTGAAAGTATTCGCCGGGGTTGATCGGGAAGTTGCAGCGATAGAAATGACGGTCGAAATAGTCTCGCGTGCTGCCCCAGGCGAACCCCACGGTGTCGCCTTGACCGTCCAGGTACATCAAGCCTGTGTAGCCTTCGGCGGCCAGCTCGTGCATGGTTTTGACGCGGTCGCCGAAATACCGGGCAAAAGCGTCGGCATTGTTGACTGTGATGAACTCCAGGCGCATCGGCGGGTAGGCCTTGAGATTATGCGGGGGCAGTGGGGTCCGCACATCGTGCTCCAGCCATACCAGTTGCGAGTGGAGAAACACGTAGCGTCTGAACAGCTGTTTGAGGACGGCGCGCAGGCCTTTTTTCTGGATGCGATCACGCAATTTCTGCAGAACGTTCATGGTGCCTCCTGACGGGTGGTGGGGTGGGGGGAAACGGAAGCGGTCCAGCTCAGGGCAAACAGGGTTTCTCCTGGCAGGAGAAAGTGGATTTGCCCGGCCTCGCAATTGAACGGGGCGCTGCGGCTATGGTTGTCGGGGCCGAAATACGCCAACTCGGCTTTCGCCTGGGGGCAGGGCACGCCGTCCAGGCTGACCTGTTGCAGGCGCGTGCTTTTGTTTACGCCCAGCAGGCTGCGTCTTGCGTCGGTGGCCATGGCCAGTACGTCGACTTCGAAGGCGTCGTTATCCAGGCGTAACACCTGTTCGAGCCAATGCGCTTGGATGAATTGCTGGGCCAGGCC
This sequence comes from Pseudomonas sp. NFACC51, assembly GCF_900103575.1. Classification (NCBI taxonomy): domain Bacteria; kingdom Pseudomonadati; phylum Pseudomonadota; class Gammaproteobacteria; order Pseudomonadales; family Pseudomonadaceae; genus Pseudomonas; species Pseudomonas sp. NFACC51. The sequence goes on from NZ_FMXH01000007.1 coordinate 4,454, forward strand.
CACCGGCTTGAGTTCCAAGCGCTGGTTGTCCAGCACTCGCACCATGCCTTTTGGGTACTCCGGTTCGTCGGCGGACTGGAACCAGTTGAGCATGTCCAGCCAACCGTCCGCCGAGGCGTTGATCACCACGGACGTCCACCACAGGGCGGCGTAATGGGTTTCCTGGTCGTAGGGGCTCAGGCTCGAGCCGCTGGACATGTTGGTCTGGTCCAGCAGCAAGGCTTTGTTCGGCCGGCCCTTGCTGTCCAGGCCCACCAGATTCGCGGCGCGGCGCACGCTGTTGCGATAGACCCGGGTCGCCAGCAGGTCGCGGATCATCCATTCATGCCAGGCCAAGGCGTCGATCTGGTCACTGGATTCGGCCAGCAAGCGTCGCGCCCAGTCGATCCCGCGCCGGTCAGCGGCGTTTTCCGCCAGGGGACCATTGGTGAACCGGGAGCTGGCCGGTATGGCAATGCGCACCCCGGCGCGGGCGTTGGCGGGGACGGCGCGAACCTGACTGGCCATGCTCTCGAACACCTGCTTGAAACTGGCGAAATCCGGGTAGTTGAGGTTCGGCTCATCGGCGAAACTGAGGTAGTGGATACCTTTGCCGCCCATGGCGCGGGTCGACTTGAGCCAGGCCTGCAAGCCGCTGTTGCTGACGCGGTCGGCCTGCAGGTCGGCCTTGCGTGCGCTACCGGCCAGCAGGGTGATGTCCCGGGTGATGCCGAAGCGGTCCTGGTACAGGCGCCGGAACCCATCTTCATGGTCCGGCTTGGCAGCGGTAACGTCGACAAAACTGTAATAAGTGGCGGCCTGGGGCTTGAGGGCATCGATTACCGGATAAGCGGAGGGCGGGGGCATGGCGTAGGGCAGGGACATACCCAGTTTCGGAGTTGTTCCCAGGACATCGCCATAGAGTTTCAGGTGCGCTTGCCCCGGGTCCTGGCGCAGCGGGTGCAGATGCTCGGCGGTCTGGGCGAACAGGTTCGCCGTGCCGTCCAGCCAGAACGCCGCCTTGCCGTTGCCCTGCAACTGCAAGCGCCAGGTTTGCTCGACGTTGGCAACGGGCAGGGCGACCTGGTCGAACTGCCAATAGGCCGGGTATGGCTTGAGGTTCAATTGCAGCTGTTTGCCATCGGCGACGCGACGGGCTTGCAGGCTGCGCACACCGCCGTGGAACTTGCCCGCGAGCATGGCTTGCTCACCGGGGGCGACCTTGAAGTACAACTCATCGCCGTCATGGGTTTCAGCGCTGAAATGCACCTTGGCCGGAGCGAACATCGCTTGGGTATGGGCGTCGTGCTCGACGGTGTAGCGACGGAAACTGTAGCCGGGAATTTCCAGTCGATAGCTGGCGGCCCCCGGCAGCAAGGGCCACTGCTGCTCGCCACGTTCCTGGGCGGCCTTGATCAAGCGCGTACCCACCAGTCGCCCCTGGCCGTTGAGCAGGTACAGGTGCTCACTATTGGCGTTGGCCTGCCAGGCTGGTACCCAGCGCACAGTCACGTAATCCGGGCGGTCGGTCTGCAGGTACAGGCTGCCGTCGCGGATGCCGGTCCATTGCATCACCGCGCCCTGGGCCAAAAAGGCCAGGCTCCAAAGGCACAGGCCTGCAGCCACTTTCCACCAATGCTGCACTGGCCCGATCGCGAGCTTATTCGCAATGGCGGTTTGGCAGGCAACCACACTCATGTCGATTTCCCCAACAGCATCTGGCGCATCGGCAGCAAGTCGCTGGGCAGGATGATCAGTGTCTGCCACAGCGCCACGCCGCTGAGGCGGCAGTACATGGCCAGCAGCGCCACGGTCACGCCCAGGTAGGCGATTGAAGACGCGGCGGCGGCCCCGACGATGCCGTAGCGGGGAATCAGGATCAGGTTCAGCGCCAGGTTCAGCAGCGCGCCCACGCCCATCAGCAGCGAAACCGTGCCGGGGCGGTCCTTGCCCAGCAGGTCCAGGCGCAGGATGCTCGCGTAGCACAGCCCGAACAGCCCCGGCAGCAGCGCCAGCAAGGCGGGATAAGCCGGCTGGTAGGCGGCGCCGAACAGGGTGACGATCAGCCATTGGCCGATCAGCGCCATGCTCAGGCAGGCGCCGAGCATCACCGTGGCGGTCAGGCGCAAGGCCAGGGGCGTCAGGCGCTGCATGTCGCGGTCCTGCTGCAACAGGCGTTTCATCAGCGGCGTGGTGACGGCTTCTGGCACGATCAGCAGCAATTCGGCGGCGGCGCTGGCCATGGCGTAGTGACCCAGGGCCGTGCTGCCCAGCAGGGCACCGATGAACAGGAAGTCCGAGCGCAGCAGCACTTGCTGGAACAGCAGGTCCGGATGGCTGCGGGCGCCGTAGCGCAGCAGTTCGTTCTGATGGGTGCGATCCCAGCGCAGGGTCACCACATGATCGCGACGCAACCACATCCAGCCGGCCAGTACCACCAGACTCAGGCCCGCCAGCCAACTGATCAGCGCCGCTTCCAGGGCCGCATCTTTCCACATCCAGAACAACACCAGGAACAGCACCAGTGGCGCCAGGGATTCCATCAGGCGCAAGGCATTGAAGGCACCCACGCCGCCGGAGGCGTTGTGCAGCGTCAGCAGACCGCTCTTGAGCACGGTCAACGGCACGGCCAGCAACAGCAGCCAGGCGAGCAATCCCAATTGCGTGGTGATGTCCAGCTCGCCGCCGAACTCGCGTACCAACGCCACCACCAGCAAGGTCAGCAAGCCGGCCAACAGGCAGCCGAAGACCAGCACCTGGCTGAGCAACAACCCCATCGAGCGCTGCTGCGCCGCCTGATAACCCACGGCGCCATTCAGCCCACCGCTGGTGGCGGCGCTGATCAGGTCCGGCAGGGTGCTGAGCAAGGCAAACAGCCCGCGTTCGCTGGGCCCGAGAATCCGCGCCAGCAGCACATTGCGCACCAGGCGCAGGCCGATCATCGCCAGGCGCGTGCCCATGCTCAGTGCCAAGTGCTTGAGGTAATGAGCGCGGCTCATGGGCGTGTCCCGCGGCGAATGCGCCAGGCCAGCAATTCAGGGTGATGGGCATTGCTCTGACTGACGCCGAAGCGCGGCAGGTTCAGCGGGTCACCGTCGTTGCGATACAGCCCCGCCTCGGTGCCGAGGGCGAAGGCAAACCCATGGGCCGCCACCTGTTGGCGCACCCGGGCATCGTGATCGCCGTTGGGGTAGCAATACACCGGCAACGGATGGGCACAGCCGTTTTCCAGGGCGATCCAGCTGCGCGTCAGTTCTTCGTGCAGGCGCTGGTCATCCAGCCCGGTCAGGATCGCGTGGCTGGCGCCATGGGGACCGAAGCGGATCAGCCCGGAATCTTCGAGCATGCGCACCTGGGGCCAGTCCAGGGCCTGGGGCTGGGAACCCTGGGGGCAGGCGTCGGTGAGGTCGCTCAGCGTGTGGGTATCGAGACTCTTGAGGCTTTGCAGGTAATGCAGCAGCGCCAGGCTGCGGCGCTCGTCGTCGATGTCATCGAGCAGCACCGGTAACGGTCGACCGACGTGCTGCAAGTGCTCGATCAATGAGCGCCGTGCCACCTGGCCATGGCTGCCCCAGAGGGTTTCGCCGATGCTTTCCCACCAGAAGTGCTGGCGACTGCCGATGAAATCGGTGGAGAGGAAAATACTTGCCGGCACCTGGTATTGGCGCAGCAACGGAAAGGCGTTCATGGCATTGTCGCGCCAACCGTCGTCGAAGGTCAGGGCCACTCGCGGACGGTTCGGAACGGTTTCGGGATCGGCCAGCAACAAGGTCATCAGCGGCACGCACTCGAAATGCCGTAGCAGCCAGATCAGCAAATGTTCAAACGCTTCGGGCCCCACGCACAGTTCGTTGCGGTGGGGCAGTTCGGCGGCGCGGTCGTTGTTCAGTACACGATGGAGCATCAGGATCACGCCGGCGCCACGCAGGGGGTGGCGGCCCAGGGACGTGTTCAGGTACAGCCAGCCGCCGGTGCGCTTGAAGACTTGTTTGATTGACATGGGCCGTCCTCCTCAGCGGTTCTGTTCGGGGTTCCACTGGCTGTAGCGCTGGCCCCGCAGGAACTGCCAGAGCCCGATGCTCATGCCCGCCAGCGTCACCAGCACGAATGCGGCCAGGCGAAAGGGCCGGGGCAGGCGGTGGCGCGCGTCCATCAATCCGATCAGCGCCATGGCGTAACCGAGCAGTTGCGCCACCAGGCTCAGGCGATAGAACGGATGGTCGTTCCACAGCCAGGCATTGCTCAGCAAGAGCGGCAGCAGCAACACCGGCGCCAGGCGGCGGATCAACTTGTGGCTGATCAAGCCGATGGCGTAGAGCCCATGGCGCAGTGGGTTGAGCAGTTCCCGGCGCTGAGCCAGGCTCTGCAACCCGCCAACGGTGACCCGCTGGCGTCGGCGAAATTGCTTGTCGGCTTCGTCCACGCCCTGGTCGGTCACCCGGGCCATGGGGGCATAGACGATGGACTTGCCGGCAGCTGGCGCGCAGGTGCTGAGGAAAAAGTCATCGTTGACCTGGGCCGGTATCGGTTGGAACAGCACCCGGCGCAGGGCCAACAGCGCGCCGTCGGCCGAGACCATGCAACCGGTGCGACTCTCCACCCGACGCAACCAGCCTTCGTAATGGCGATACAGGCTGTCGCCCAGGCTCAGGCCCTTGCCCGGCACCGGGATTTCCATGTGCCCGGCGCAGGCGCCGACTTCTGGATCGCCCAAGGGCGCCAGCAGATGGCTGAGGGTGTCGTTGGCCCATTGGTTATCGGCGTCGGTGAACACCAGGATCTCGCCGTGGCTGTGGGCGACACCGGTATTGAGGGCGGCAGCCTTGCCTTGGCGCGGCAGGTCGAGCACGGTGATGCGCGGGTCGATCACCTTGCGTGCGCAGGCCACCGTGTCGTCGGTGGAGCCGTCGCTGGCGAGGATGATTCGCAATGAATGGGCCCGATAATCCTGGGCCAGCAAGGTGCGCAACTTGTCCTCAATGTGCCGTGCCTCGTTGTGGGCGGCAATGACGATGCTCACGTCCATCGGAAGCGCCTTGCCGTAGCGCCGCACCGGAAACAGCGGCGCCAGCAGGCTCAACATCAAGGGATAACCGAGGTAGGCGTACACCGGCAGCAACAGGCACGACCAGTAAATGAATTCAGCCACGGGCAGGTCTCCTGGCATTCCAATGACACAGATTGAGCAGCAGTGCGGCACCGGTCAGGTGCAGGCGCACCCCATGCAAGGCCCACAGTTGAAGCGTCAGGCGCAGGTCGCGCCGACTCTGGCGCAGGCTGAGGAACAAGGCCGGCAGCGAGGTGATCAGCATCAGCATCAGCGCCAGACGCAGCTGCCCCTGCAGCAGCGCCACCAACGTCAGCAAATCCAAGCCCCAGGCGCCAATGGACAGCGCCGGGAAGCGCAGCAGGCGCAGGCTCGGACCATGGCTGCGCAGCAGCTGCAAATGACTGCCCTGGCGCCACAGCTCCTTGCTCATCCACTCGCGCCAACTGCCTTCGTAGCCCCAATGCAAGGCCACGCTTTCATTGACCAGCAACAGCTGCGCTCCGGCCTGGCGCAGGCGCCAGGAGAAGTCCTTGTCTTCACCGGTGCGCAGGCTCTCGTCGAAGCCGCCGACCCGTTCGAACCAACTGCGGCGCATCAACAGGTTGGCGCTGGGCAGCCACTGCACCCGATGCAGGAGACGTGATGCCGGGCGTTGGCTGCGGCGCTGCCAGGCTTCGGCGAACCACGGCGCCTGCCGGGGCGTGTCCAGGTCCAGGCCCAGCACATCGCCCTGGTGGCCTTCGAGCTCCAGCAACAGCTTGAGCCAGTCGGCCGGCATTTCGATGTCGGCGTCGATGAACGCCAGCCAGTCGCCGCTGGCGACGGCGGCACCGCGGTTGCGCAGGGCGCCGATGTGCACGCCGGGTACGATCAGCACCCGCGCGCCCAACTCATTGGCGATGCGCGGGCCAGCGTCGTCGGAACCGTTGTCCACCACGATCAATTCGCACTCCAGCTGCGCCTGGCGCGCGGCTTCCTGCGCAGCCAACAGCGTGCGGCCGATGTGACGCGCCTCGTTGTACATCGGGATCACAATGCTGACCCGGCTCATGGGCGAGCCTCCAGTGGCGCGGCCCGTTCGGCGTCGTAGCGCAACACGCTGGTGAGGGCGAGCATGATCCACAGCAACTTGTGGTTCGGCGCACTGAGAAACATCAGGAACAACGCCAGCGAAAGGAAACTCATGCCCAGGTGCGTCAGCAGGTCGGCTTGCGCCCAGTCCCGGCGTTGCAGCCAGAGGCGTCGGGCATGCAGCAGGTTGTACAGGCCAAGGCCAATCATGCCGACGAACATCAGCCCGCCCGGCACGCCGATTTCGCTGAAGATTTCCAGGTAGGTGTTATGGGCCCGGCGATACAGATCCCCCAGCTTGCGGTTGGCCGAGAACGCCTTGGCATAGCCGGTGGGCGCGTAGTGCAGGGGAAAGGTTCCGGGCCCTGACCCGAGTATCGGGTTCTCGCGGATCATCTGGCTGCCTACCAGGATGTACGAGGCGCGGCGGCCCAGGGACTCGTCCTTGTGGGCGCTGGCGCCGGCACTGAGGATGCTCAATGACTGGATGCGGGCGACGTAGCCGGCCGGCATCACGGCGATTGCCAGGGGAATGATGATCGCCAGCCCGAGCATGGCGAAACCCAGGTGCCGTGGGCGGATACGCGGCAACTGCGCGCGGTAGTGATACAGCCCGATCATCAGGCTGAGCAACAGCACCACCAGTCCGGAGCGCGACTCGGTCTTGGTCATGCCACCGAGCAACAGGATGAACCCTGCGCTCCAGAACAATCGGTGCAACAGGTTCGGACTGCGCAGCACCAGCCACAAGGCCAGCGGTACGGTGAACGCAATCAACAGGGCAAAGACGTTGGGGTCTTCCAGCAGGCCGGAAGCGCGGCCCTGATCCTGATATTGGGCCGAGAACATGGCGAGCACGCACGTGGTGGAGACGCTCACCGTCATCAGGCGGGCGAACAGGTCCAGGTTCAGTTCGCGACCGATCAGCAGGGTGATCACGAAGAGAATCAGCCCCACCGTCAGCTCTCGCAGGTGGGTCAGGGACAGGTCCATGTTTTCCGAGAGCAACAGACTCAGGCCATAGAGCACCATGAAGCCGATCAGTGGCCGCCAGATATTGCTGCGCAGGCGTGTCGCGGGAATCTGGTGCACCGCCAGTTGCAGCATCAAGATCAGGATCAGCGCCAGGCCAAGGAACTTGCTGCCGGAAAACGCGCTGTCCTTGAACAGGCCTTCGAATGGCACCAGCGCGGCAATGCCCAGCAAACCCCAGCCGGGCTTGCGGTACAGCAGGGCGACGCCGACCAGGCCGAGCACCGCGCCCGGTGCCAGGAACGGATAAGGGCTGGCCAGCAACGCCAGGCACACAAGGCCCAGCAGGCTGACGATCGAGAGCGGGACAATCATGAGCGAGCCTCCCGTGCCGTGCGGATGTAAAGCTGCGACCAGCATTCGGCCAGCGTGCGCAGGTCGTAGCGGTCCCGTTGGGTACGGCGTGCGTTATCGGCCAGGATCCGCGCCAGGGGCGGTTCGCTGAACAGTGTTTCGATCTGCGCTGCCAGTTCCGCGCTGTTGGCCGGTGCCGCGAGCAGGCCGTTATGACGGTCCTGCAATACGTCGGGAATGCCGCCGACGCCGAACGCCACCACCGGCACGCCGGCCTGCATGGCTTCGAGCAGAATCATCGGGGTGCCTTCGGTGCGCGAACTGATCACCAGGGCGTCGAGGCGACTCCACCAGGCGTTCATGTCGGTCTGGTAGCCTGGCAATTCGATACGCGTGGGCAGTCCGGCGTCGGTGATGCGCTTGAGTAGCGCCTGGCGCTCAGGGCCGTCGCCGAGCATCACCGCGTGCAGCGATGCATGCTTCTGGCACAGCGGAATCATGGCGTCGAGAAACAGGTCAGGACCTTTCTCGCTGCTCAAGCGGCCGACGTAGCCGACCCGCCAGCGTTGCTTGTCGGCGCGATGGGCCAGCGGCGTGCTGGCCGCTGGCAGGCCGTTGGGAATGACGTCGAGTTTTTCCGCCTGCACGCTGGCCCGGCGATGCAGCGTGGCGATGCTCTCGGCCACGCAGACGACCCGCTTGACCGAGGCGGTGCGGCACAGTTGCAGGCTCAGCCAGGTATAGAAGCGCTGCTTGGGGCTTCGTGGGGTGAAGCCATGCTGGGTAATCACCAGCGGCAGGCCCAGCAGCGTGGCGGCGGACCAGCCGAACAACAGCCCCTTGAAGTTGTGGGTGTTGATCAGCGGCCGCTCGTCCCGGCGCTGGCGCAAGTGCTGCAACAACTCGGCCCAACTGGCGCAATGACGGCAATCGACCCCGGCCTGGCGAAAACGCTTGATCAAGGTGGGGGGCGCCGCCAGGAACAGCACTTGGTGCTGCCCAGGCGTCGCCAGGCAATGATCGAGCAGCATCCGCTCGGCCCCATAGAAGCCGCCGCTGTCGAGCAGATGAATGATCGACAGGGGACTGCTGTGGCGGGTCGGGCCGAACGGCGCGTTCAATTTCGCACCCAATGGACAAGGCTGGGCAGGCTCCAGTTGCGGTGCGGGTTGACCTTGTCGGGGGACTGTTCGTTGATGACCAACAGCACCGGCACATCCAGTTGCTGGGTGATTTGTGCTGGGTGCTTGAAGCGATGGTCGAAGAACTCACGCACATAGACCAGGGCAATCGCCAGCAGCAGGCCGCTGAACATGCCGAAGACAATGATCAGCATCGGCTTGGGAAAGGCCGCAGCGGTTGGTTCGAACGGCGGGCTCAGGACCCGGGCGTTGGACAGGTCGTTGTCCAGCGAACGCGCGGTGCTGGCTTCGGCGAAGCGCTGGGCGTAGGTGGAGAAGGCCGCATGCAGGGCGTTGATCTCGGTGTCCATCTGCCGCAGCTTGCTCTGGGTTTCCTGCAATTGATGGATACGCTGCTTGAAGGCGGCGATGCGTTCGATCTTCTGATTGATCACCGAACTGACCACCGCCAGATCGGTGGTGCGTTCCTGAATGCGGTTGTTCACCACCTTCAGGAACTGCTGGCGCGTGCGGACGATCTGTTCCCGGGCCAGCAGCATCGGTTCGCTGCCGGGCTGGAAGATCGCCAGGTCATTCATGTAGCGGCTGACCTGGCTGGTCAGTTGCTCGCCCAACTGTCTGATTTCCCGGTCTTCGAAGGCAATGTTGTCCACGGTGGTGGTGAAGGTGAACGGGAAGGTGTAGTCGTTGAACCGCGAACTGTTCGCCGCCGCGAGACTGGTCTTGAGGTAATCGAGCCAGCGTTGGCTTTGCAGCAGGCGATCCTGGTACAGGTTCAGGGCCTGCTCTTCGGTATTGATGGCGTTCAGGCGGAAGGTGACTTCTTCCTTGGGATCGGACGATCCGATGTTTTCAAGCAGCCCGAGCCGGTTGCTTTCCAGGCCGTCGAGACGGGTCTGGTACTGGGCTTTCTTCTGCTCATAGAACGTCTGCGGCAGTTCGATCGATTGCAGGTCCTGGCGGCTGCTGAGGTAGTTCTGCAGCAGTTGCGCCACGAACCGGGTGCCCTGGGCCGGGTCGCCGAAACTGTAGACGATGGAGATGACGTTGGAGCCGGGCAGGGTCTCGATCTTCAGGTTTTCGATGGCCTCGTCGGTCAGCGTATCGAGCACGGTGTCGCGCACCGGATCGACTTCCAGCCCCAGGCCATCGCGCAACGGGTTGATGACGTACTCGCGCAGGGGCTGGGTGATGTAACGCTTGAGCGGCTCGCTCACCCATTTGTTGAGGATGCCCGGGCTGGGCGTGTATTCGCCCCGGTCGCGCAGGGTGCTGATGGTCTGCCGGATCAACGCTGGCGAGCGCAGGATATTGCTTTCGGTTTCCATGTCCGCCAGGGACGGCGGGATGAAGGTCGCGTTTTCCTGGTTCAGCGACGTGGTGGCGTCGCCCTGGGAGAGTTTTTTCGACTGGACGATCACCTGGGCGGTGATATCGAAGCTCTGCTTGAGCATCAACGGCAGCACCAGGGCGATCACGGCGAAAATCAGGAAGATACGCTTCACCCACTGCTTGTTGGCGAAGAAGATCCTGAAGAACTCGTGCAGATAGTTTTCCTTGGGGTTCATGATCGGTCACCTGAGTTTCAGTTGTCGCTGCCTTTGTTGTCGACGCGGTAGCCGAAGCCGAACCCCACGCCCTGGAACAGCACTACGTCGGCCAGTTGCCTGGCCGTTTCGCCGGCTTTGGCCAGTCCGGTCTTGGGCACGTACAACATGTCCTCCGGCTGCAGGTAGGCGATCTGCGAGGCGTCGCCGCTCAAGGCCTTTTCCACGTCGTAGTGACGGGCTTCGACCTGGTTGCCGTTGCGGCGCATGATCATCACCGAGTCGAGCCGGGCCTTGACGTTCGTGCCACGGGCCAGGGTCAGGGCTTCGAGAACCGAGATCGGCCGGCGGATCGCATAGGCGCCGGGTTGGGCCACTTCACCGAGTACATAGATCTCGTTGCCGGCGGTGGACTTGAGCAGCACATCCACGGTCATGTGGCCGGGCAGTTGGGCGTAGCGCTCGTTGAGGAAGGTCTCCAGCTGGGTGACGGTCATGCCTTGCAACGGCACCGAGCCAATTTCCGGGAAGCTGGCGTAGCCATCCCGGCCCACGATGATTTCCCGACTCATGCCCGTGGCCGGGTGGGTCAGGGTGTTGCGCAGGTTCGCCTCGCCGGAGAGCGGGCTGGTCACCAGGACGGTCAATTGGTTGCGATTGGGTTGGAACAGCATCTTCTGGTCATAGGCACGCTGCACCGCCAGGCGCGCCTCGTCGGTGGTCAATCCGGCGACTTTCACCGAAGTGTTGGCGCCCGGCAGTTCGATGGTGCCGTCGGGCATCACTTGTTGCGTGCCATTGAGCTGGCTGGCGGCGGTGAAGTTCAGGGCAACCTGGTCGCCCGGTTGCACTCGATACGCCTGGGAGGAGGTCGTGCCGATGTGGAATATCACATCCAGCACATCCTGGGGCCGCAAGGTCTGTTCGACCTTCGGCATGTCGGTGGCCTGGGCATTGGCCGGCGCAGCCGTGAGGATCTGCACCGGCATCGAGCGGGTATCGCTGGTACTGGAGCAACCGGCAAGCGGCAGCAACAGCAGGACAAGCATTCTGGCGTTCATCTCGTCATCCTTTTGCAGGCTTACAGGTTGTTGTAGAGCCACTTGGGCATGTAGTACTTGCGGCGATTGAACACGCTGCCCACCACTTTCGCGCCGGCCTGGGACAGGCGCTGGCGGGCGGCCTGGGCCACTTCCCAGCGGGTGTCTTCACCACGCACCACCAGCACCACGCCGTCGACCTGGGTGCTGAGCACCAGTGTGTCGCTGGCCGAATACACCGCGTCGGCGTCGATCACCACAAAGCGGTATTGCGCCGCCAGTTGCCTGAACAGTGGGCGCAGTCGTTCGGGGCTCAAGCGTTCGGCATTGCGGCCCAGGCGCCCGTGGGGCAACACGTCGAAGGGCAGGCTGGACGCCTGCACCACGCAGTCCTGCAGCAAGGGCGGGGCGAGGCTGTTGAACAACAGATCGGTAAAACCGCGCTCCTTGTGCAACGACAGTTGCTGGCTGAGGTTGCGCGGTGACTGGCTGGCATCCACCAGCAGTACGCGACCGTTGCTCATCTGCGCCAGTTGAGCGGCCAGCGCCATCGCGCTGGTGCTGGTTCCGGTGCCTGTGTTGGCGGACGTCAAGAGCAGGATCCGCAGGGAAGGGTCGAGCACGGTCGAGGTCAGGTTGGTCTCGCTCGGGCTGGCTATGGTCAGGATATTCGTTGAACCGTCCATTTAACTCGCTCCGTGGCCGCTGAACACTTTGAAGGGGGTAATCATCAGGATCTTCAAATCCAGCCACAGGCTTTGTTCAGCGATATAGCTGAGGTCCAATTCCACACGCTGGTCGAAGTCGATATTGCTGCGCCCGGAGATCTGCCAAAGGCCGGTCATGCCGGGGTAGATGCTCAGGCGCACAAGATGGTTGTCCTTGTAGCGATAGGCGTTGAACGAGGTCGGCCGGGGGCCCACCAGGCGCATGTCGCCGGTCACTACATTGATCAGGTTCGGTAGTTCGTCGAGGCTGCTGCGTCGCAGGAACCGGCCGATGGGCGTGATGCGCGGATCGTTGTCGATCTTGAAGTCGATGGCATCGGCGCCGTGTTTGTTGAGGTGGCGCAGCGACTCCTTGAGCGCCTCGGCATCGGCCACCATGGTGCGGAACTTGTACATGCCGAAGACTCGGCCGCGATACCCGGTGCGCTTCTGCACGAACAGCACGGGACCGGGGCTGGAGAACTTGACCAGCAGCGCCAGGCCCAGCAGCAGCGGGCATAACAGCAGCAGGATCGCCAGCGCGCCGAGGCAGGCCACCACGCGATTGGTGCGCGAGACCGTCCAGGGCCGGCCGCCGTCGCGACCGGTCAACCAACCTCGACCCTGGCGGTGGATGGCCGCGTCCAGGCGCCTGCGGTGGTCGGGATCGACACGCTTGTCGCGTCCAGGGGCGTTGATCTCGATGACTTGCTCATGTCGGGTCATGGATTCCTCCGCTGAGGTTGGGCCGCAAGCGTTCAGTTGCGAGCGGTGCGTGGGCAGGCTGTGCGTAGTAATCGAGGAACCACCGGATGAAGCGGCCCAGGCCGTCGTCCAGTTCGATACACGGCTTGAAACCGGTGGCCTGTGCCAGGTCGCTGGCATCGGCGCAGGTGTTGAGCACATCTCCTGCTTGCAGGGGGAGCAGTTCGATGCGGGCGGTTTGTCCCAGGTGCTTTTCCAGCAGTGCGACATAGGTGCGCAGCGCCACCGGGTGCTGCCCGCCGATGTTGTAGATCCGCCAGGGCGCACGGCTGGTGGCCGGGTCCGGTTGTTCGTGATCCAACAGGGGCGTGACTTGGGGCGCACGGTCGAGCAGGCGGGCGATGCTTTCGACGATGTCGTCGATGTAGGTGAAATCGCGTTGGTGCTCGCCGTGATTGAACAGTTGCAGCACACGGTCTTCGACGATGGCGCGGGCAAACTGGATCGGCGACATGTCTGGTCGGCCCCAAGGGCCGTACACCGTGAAGAAGCGCAGGCCGGTGCAGGGAATGCCGAACAGGTGGCTGTAGCTGTGGGCCATCAGTTCGTTGGCTTTTTTGCTGGCCGCGTACAGCGACAGCGGATGGTCGACGTTGTCCTGCACCGAATAAGGCGTGCGCGAATTGGCACCGTATACCGAGCTTGAGGAGGCGTAGATCAGGTGCTTGACCGGATAGCGGCGGCAGTTTTCCAGGATGTTCAGGAACCCGGTGATGTTGCTGTCGACATAGGCCTGTGGTTTTTCCAGCGAGTAGCGCACGCCCGCTTGGGCGGCAAGGTGAATCACTACGTCCGGGCGCCGGGCCTGGAACAGTTCATCGATGGCCGGCGCGTCGGCCAGATCGATCCGCGCCAGGGGAAATTCGCCGGCCTGGTCGTTCACCCAGGTCACGCGGTCGTGCTTGAGCTGCGGGTCGTAGTAGTCGTTGAAATTGTCCAGCCCGCACACCCGATGGCCGTCGCGCAGCAGTCGCAGCACGACGTGGGCGCCGATGAAACCGGCCGCGCCGGTGACCAGGATGTTCATGCTTGCGGCCCGGGTAGCGGGGTGCCCGGCACGGTGTGCCGCAGCCCGATACCGCGATACAGCAGTCCGGCGGCGGCCAGGTGTTCGGGGTTGTACAGGTTGCGGCCATCGATGATCACCCGGGCGCGCAACTTGCTGGCCAACAGGTCGAAGTCCACCACGCGAAAATTCTTCCACTCGGTGCAGATCACCAGGGCGTCGGCGTCTTCCAGGGTGTCGTCGCGGGTGGCGCAGAGGTTCAGGTCCTTGCGATAGCCGTAGAGGCGCCGGCATTCGGACATGGCTTCCGGGTCATAGGCGTGGACGCGGGCGCCTTCGCGCCACAGCGCTTCCATCAGGTAGCGGCTGGGGGCTTCGCGCATGTCATCGGTGTTGGGCTTGAATGCCAGGCCCCAGATGGCAATCGATTTGCCGGCCAGGCCCTCCTGGAATTGCGTCGCCAGTTTCTCGAAGAGGATGTGCCGCTGGCTGTCGTTGACGTCGGTGACGCTGCGCAACAAGCGCAGTGGCATGCCGCTTTGTTCGGCGGTGTGTAGCAAGGCCCGCAGGTCTTTGGGAAAGCATGAGCCGCCAAAACCGCAGCCGGGGTAGATGAAGTGGTAACCGATGCGTGGGTCCGAGCCGATGCCTTTGCGCACGGCTTCGATGTCGGCGCCCAGCCGTTCGGTGAGGTTGGCCAGTTCGTTCATGAAGCTGATGCGGGTGGCGAGCATGGCATTGGCGGCGTACTTGGTCAGTTCGGCGCTGCGGTTGTCCATGAACATCAGTTTTTCGTGGTTGCGGCAAAAGGGTGCGTAGAGCTCCGTCATCTGGTCGCGGGCCAGCGGGTCGGCGGTGCCGATGATGATCCGGTCGGGGCGCATGCAATCGGCCAGCGCACTGCCTTCCTTGAGGAACTCGGGATTGGACACCACGCGTACGTTCAACTGTTTCAGGCCCCGCTGCGCCAGCGCCTGGCGGGCGCATTCGGCCACCTTGTCGGCCGTGCCCACCGGCACCGTGGATTTGATGACCAGGGTGCGGTCGCTGTCCATGAAGTCGGCGATTTGCCGGGTGACGGCCAGCACATGGCTCAGGTCTGCCGAGCCGTCTTCATCGGCGGGGGTGCCGACGGCGATGAAAATCAGCTCGCCATGATTGACTGCGTCGCTGGCCTGGGAGCTGAACGACAAGCGTCCTTCCTTGATGTTGTCTTCGAGCAAGCTGGACAGCCCCGGCTCGCTGATGGTCGGTACGGCCTGTTGCAGTTGCCGGATTTTGTTCGGGTCGATATCGATGCACAAAACGCGATGTCCGACGTCGGCCATGGCGGCGGCCTGGATCAGCCCGACATACCCCGTACCAAATACACTCACGTCCATTTTTGGCGCGCCTCGCAAACCGAATGATGTAACTCGGATGAAACTGTTTAGAGGGGTATAGCGCAGCTTCAGAAAAGCGTGTCAGCAAAATGACAGTTGTCAGTGTTGGCAATTCAAGTGAAGTCGGGCCTTTTGATATCAAGTCCTTGACAGTCTTAGTAAAGTGGCTGTTTTATTGGGCTTTACGGGGATTTGACAAAGCGATAAACGGTAGTAATCCATAGATTTTTACATTCTGTGACGTATTTTCGTGTCATTTTTGGGGTAACTTTTTTTTGACGCGTGCTTCGGATGAAGCATTCCTTGCGCTTTGAAAATCGGCTGCTAACGTGCAGGAACGAAGTGCTTTGGATACGGCGATCTGGTCGAGGAAAACATGGCCCGTTACCTCAAGGAACTGCTGCTGGTTCTGTACCTGCTCAAGGGATACGACTATTACCTCGACCGTCTCACCGCGTTGGGCCTGGGGTTCGCAACGTTGCTGTTCGGCGCCATGTTCACGGTGCTGGTGCTGGCGCTGTGGATGAGTGCCTACATACGCCAGACCCTGGTGAGGCATGTGTTTGCCTTGGCGATGTTTGTTTCAGCGGTGTTTTTCGAGGTGTACACCCGGGTCACGGACAGTTACCTGACCTATAGCCAGTTCGTTTCGCTGGTGTACTCGGGGGGATTTATCCAGGAGGCGGCTTATCAGTACCGCGACGTGATTATCCGCGCGGTGATCAGCGGCTTGCTGCTGTTATTCGGCATCGCGCTCAAGCCTCGGCGGTCGGTGCGGTTGCCCGGTTATCTGCCGATCGCGGCGCCGGTGCTGGGCATGTTGTTGCTCAGTGGCGTGTTGTTCGTGCGGGCGGGCGAGGGCGCGCGCGGCCTGCCGGTGATGTACACGCCGTTGGCCTATTTGAATCTGTTTGCCTACGAGTCCTTGCACAGCACCATCGGTCCCCGGGAGCCGGTCACCCTGGTGCGACGGTCGTCTTTGATCGAGCAGGATATCGTGCTGATCATCGATGAAAGCATTGGCGGCAATTACCTGGATATCAACGCGCCATTCGGCGTGCACACCGGGCTGAAGACGCCGCCGGAGGGCGTGGACATCTTCAATTTCGGTTATGCGGCCTCCATCGCCAATTGCAGCGCCGACACCAACGTCACCCTGCGCTATGGCGGCACGCGCGCCGACTACATACGCATCAACAGCACCCGGCCGTCGATTTGGCAATATGCCAAAAAGGCGGGTTTGCGTACCGTCTACATCGACGCCCAGCGCACTGGTGGCTACCTGCAAAACCTGATGACCGAGCTGGAAAAACAGGACATCGACGAATTCGTCCAATTCGACCAGGCCAGCGTGCGCGACCGTGACATGGCGGCTGCGGCGAAGTTGATCGAACTGCTGGGCGACAACCAGGCCGAACTGGTGGTGATCAACAAGGTGGGGGCGCATTTCCCGGTACACGACAAATACCCCGACGACTTCATGAACTACCGCCCGGCCTTGCCGCGAGGGCAGTTTCAGGAGGTGGCCGACACCGCTAGCCGCGATGGCTTCAATGGCCAGAAAGATGACTGGTTGCTGTATCGCAATGCTTACCAGAACACCTTGCTGTGGAACGTCGGCGAGTTCTTCAAGCGAATCTTCCAGCAGGCCGATTTGAGCCATGCCGTGCTGATCTACACCTCCGACCACGGCCAGGACCTGCACGAGCGTGGCAACCCCGGGCTCAACACCCATTGCGGCGGTGACCCGGTGGCGGAGGAGGGGTTGGTGCCGTTGGTAGTGATCCAGGGCAGCCAATTGCACACCCTTGATTGGCGTGATGCCTGGGCCCGGAACAAGGATCGTTCGAGCCACTACAACATCTTCCCGACGCTGTTGCAGTTGATGGGTTACGACCCGGCCGGGGTTGAATCGGCCTATGGGAAATCCCTGAGCCAACCAACCGATGATGATTTCACTTTCAACTATCGCTTTAATGCACGGTTGGGGGCCAAGCCGGCTTGGAAACACATCGACTTGGGCGACATCGTGACACCGCAGTCCGGCCAGGTTGAGATGGCGGTGGGGCGTTGACTGGAGCTGAGTTCTTGTTGATTGAGTACATATCCATTGCTGCGGTAACGGCCACTTAGGGTTTCGCCCTGACGGCGACTCACTTTTTTTCAAACGCCAAAAAAAGTAAGCAAAAAAGGCTTGCCCCACCACTCGGCACCTCGCTTAGGCTCGGTGTGCCCTCACTCCGGCATGCCGAGCCTAGGCGAGGCACCGAGTGGTGGGGCAGAAGCGCTTTGGTTACTTTCGCGCTTTTCGAAAGTGACCCGCCGTCAGGGCGGAACCCTAAGTCGCCGTTACCGCAGCAACGGATATACACCCCCATCCGACAAGCAAATACCAAGGTTCACCAGCGAAATGGGGACGCACAGCTGTATTGGCCGATGGGGCCCATCACTCAACTCCGCTATCCTGAACCTCAAGTCCACCCGTCGAGCCTTTCCATGCTTGAAGTCCGCCAAGTGCACAAAAGCTATCCCACGCCTCAGGGCCCATTGCCAGTGCTGCAAGGCATCGATCTGACACTGATGCCCGGCAGCAGTCTGGCGCTGATGGGGGAGTCGGGCAGTGGCAAGAGCACCCTGCTGCACCTGGTCGCTGGGCTGGACAAGGTCGATCGCGGCAGCATTCGCAGTGGCGAGTATCGGCTCGATGGCATGAGTGAAAGCCAATTGGCGAATTGGCGACGCACGGAAATCGGCCTGGTGTTCCAGCAGTTCAACCTCATCAGCAGCTTGTCGGTGGAGGACAACCTGGCGTTCCAGGCGCGTCTGTGCGGCCGTCATGACGCAGCGTGGCAAGCCCATCTGGTACAGCGGCTCGGGCTTTCAGGGCTGTTGCGGCGTTATCCCGAGCAACTGTCCGGCGGCCAGCAACAGCGGGTAGCGCTGGGGCGGGCATTGGCTTCGCGACCGCCCTTGTTGCTGGCCGATGAACCCACCGGCAGCCTCGACGAAGCCACCAGCGACGAAGTCCTGCAACTGCTACTGGAACTGCTGGAGGGCAGCCCCACCAGCCTGCTGATGGTGACCCACAGTCCACGGGTGGCAGCTCGCCTGGCCCAGCGCGTGGTATTGCACGGCGGGCAGTTGGCGCAGGTGACCCAGGGGTGATGATTTTTCGCCAGACCCTCAAGGCCCTGCTCAGCCATTGGCGCCAACACCCGGTGCAATTCTTCAGCGTGCTGACCGGCCTGTGGCTGGCAACCAGCCTGCTCACTGGCGTGCAAGCGCTGAACAGTCAGGCCCGGGACAGCTACGCTCGGGCCAGCCAATTGATCGGCGGCGAACCCCAGGCCAGCCTCAGTGCACCCGGTGGTGGCACGTTCCCCCAGCAATGGTTTGTCGAGCTGCGGCGCCAGGGCTGGCCGGTGTCGCCAGTGGTGCAGGCTCGGGTGCTGCTCAAGGACCACGAGGATCAGCGCCTGCAACTGATGGGCATCGACCCGGTGTCGCTGCCGCCCGGTGCCGCGCTGGCGGGGCAGGCGCGGGAGATGACTGAGGTGGTGGCGTTCTTTACCGACCCCGGCCGCACCTGGATCGCCCCGCAAACCTTGCAAGCCCTGGGGCTGACCGAGGGCGACCGACCCCGGAGTGTCGATGGGCAAACCCTGCCGCCGTTGCATGCCCAGGAGGACATGGCGCCGGGCGTGCTGTTGATGGACATCGGTTTTGCCCAACAGGTACTCGGGTTGCCGGAGCAACTGTCGCGACTGTTGTTGCCCGCCACGTTCAGTGCCGCATTATCGGAAGCGTTCACCGGTCGCCTGCAACTCAAGCACGCCGATGAAGAAAACAACCTGTCGCGCCTGACCGAAAGTTTTCACCTGAACCTTGATGCCTTGGGGTTTTTATCCTTCGTGGTGGGACTGTTCATCGTTCACGCGGCCATCGGCCTGGCCCTGGAGCAACGCCGCAGTCTGTTGCGGACCCTGCGCGCCTGTGGTGTCAGTGCGCGGGTGCTGGTCACCAGCCTGACCATCGAACTGGGCGCGTTGGCCTTGCTGGGCGGGATCGCCGGGGTGCTCAGCGGCTATTGGCTGGCGAGCCTGTTGTTGCCCGATGTCGCGGCGAGCCTGCGAGGTTTGTATGGCGCCGAAGTGGCCGGGCACTTGAACCTCAGCCCATGGTGGTGGTTCAGCGGTGTCGGCTTGAGTCTGCTCGGTGCGCTGCTGGCCGGCGCTGACAGCCTTTTGCGGGCGGCGCGCCTGCCCTTGCTGGCGCTGGCCAACCCCCAGGCCTGGCATCAGGCCCATGCCCAATGGCTGCGACGCCAGGGTTGGGTGGCGACGGTGGCGGCATTGATTGCCGCATCGGCGTTGATCTGGGGCGATAGCCTGGCCAGTGGTTTTGTCCTGATGACCGCCTTGTTGCTGGGCGCGGCGCTGGCCTTGCCGGTGTTGCTCAACAGCGCGCTGAAGCGGTTGTCGAGGCGCAGCCGCTCGGTGCTCGGGCAGTGGTTTCTTGCCGATTGTCGCCAGCAATTGCCGACATTGAGCCTGGCGCTGATGGCTTTGTTGCTGGCGCTGGCGGCCAATATCGGCGCCGGCAGCATGACCGCCGGCTTTCGCCAGACCTTCAGCAACTGGCTCGAACAACGGTTGACCGCCGAGTTGTATATCAACCCGCAGACCCCGGCCCAGGCGGACGAACTGCACGCTTGGCTCACGCAACAACCGGCGATCACTGCCGTCGTTCCCCTCTGGCAAGTCTCGGTCCCGTTGCAGGGCTGGCCGACGGATATCCACGGCATCATCGATCACCCCCACTATCGACAGCATTGGCCGCTGCTGGAATCGGCCGGCGACAAGCCGTGGGAGCAACTGGCCGCCGCCGACACCCTCATGCTCAGCGAACAGCTGGCACGGCGTCTCAAGGTGAGTACCGGCGATCAGTTGACCCTGCCGACACCCCAGGGGCCATGGGCACTGCGCATCGTTGGCATCTACGCCGACTATGGCAATCCCAAGGGCCATGTGCTGGTCAACGTCGATCACTTGCTGGCGCACTGGCCGAACCTGACGCCGAACCGTTTCAACCTGCGCATCGAACCGTCCGCGATCCCGGCGCTACTGACAGCGTTGCAAGACCGGTTCAGTCTGGATGACAGCCGCATCGTCGACCAGGCCCGGCTCAAGGGCTGGTCGACCCAGGTGTTCGAGCGAACCTTCGCCGCCACCGCTGCCCTCAACAGCCTGACCCTGGCGGTGGCCGGGGTGGCGTTGTTCATCAGTCTGCTGACCCAGAGCCAGAGTCGCCTCGCTCAGTTGGCGCCGCTGTGGGCGCTGGGGGTGACGCGTCGGCAGTTGATGCTGCTCAACCTCGGCCAGACCTGGCTGCTGGCGCTGCTGACCTTGGTCCTGGCGTTGCCGCTGGGCATCGCCCTGGCCTGGTGCCTGGACACGGTGATCAACGTGCAGGCTTTCGGTTGGCGCCTGCCATTGCGGGTGTTCCCGTTGCAATTGGTGCAATTGCTGGCCCTGGCGATGCTCGCCACGCTGCTGGCATCGGCCTGGCCGCTGTATGCGTTGTACCGCACGCAGCCGGCGGATTTGCTGAGGACCTTTGCCCATGAAGATTAGAGTCGGCGTGTTGTTGCTGCTGGCATTGCTCAGCGGTTGTGATGACTCCGCGCCAGCGCCAAAGGGCTTTGCCGGCCTCGGCGACCAGGCTGTGGCCTTCACCCCGGTGGTGCCTGGGCGGGTATTCAGTTTCCCCGCCGACCACGGGATTCATGAAGGTTTTCGTATCGAGTGGTGGTACGTCACCGCCAATCTCAAGGATGCCCAGGGGCATGAGTTCGGCGTGCAATGGACGTTGTTTCGCAGCGCCTTGAATGCCGCGCCCCAGGCCGGCGGCTGGCGCAACCAGACGATCTGGCTCGGCCACGCGGCGGTCACATCCGCCACCGTGCACCATGCCGCCGAACGTTATGCACGAGGCGGGGTGGGGCAGGCCGGGGTACGGACGACACCCTTCGAGGCCTGGATCGACGACTGGCGCTTCAGCACTCGGACGACGGGCGTCGACCCGCTGGCGGATATGCAATTGCAGGCCCGGAACCCGCGCTTCAGCTATGCATTGCAGCTGACGTCGAGCCGGCCGCTGGTGTTGCAGGGCGATCAAGGTTTCAGCCAGAAATCCGAACAGGGGCAGGCGTCGTACTACTACAGCCAGCCGTTCTTCCAGGCCAGCGGTGAATTGGAAATCGATGGCCAGCGTTACGCGGTCAGCGGCCCGGCCTGGCTCGACCGCGAATGGAGCAGCCAGCCCCTGAGCGCAAACCAGACTGGCTGGGACTGGTTTTCCCTGCACTTGGACAACGGCGAGCACCTGATGCTCTACCGCATGCGCCACAAGGACGGCGCGCCGTATCTCACGGGCACCTGGATCGACGCCCAGGGCCAAGCGCAAACCCTGCACGCCGGGCAGATCAGCCTGGCGCCACTGGAAAGCGCCAAGGTCGCCGGGCGGTCGATGCCGGTGCGCTGGTCGATCAAGATCCCTGCCAGGCAGCTCGACGTGACGACCCAACCCTTGAACCCCAACGCCTGGATGAACTTGCAGATTCCTTATTGGGAAGGGCCGGTGCGATTGAACGGTAGCCACGTCGGCAACGGCTACCTGGAAATGACCGGCTACTGAGAATCGCCGGAACTCCCCACGAATCTCAGCCCTCATACCTTATGAATGCCTCGCAGGAGCCCGTCATGAGCGATGACCTCAAACCTCCGTCGCTGGCCGATTGGCAGCGGCTGTTCGACGACAAGGCCTATTGGCAACAATCACCCGACGTTCATTTCACCGAGCTGATGCGGGTGGCCGATGATCTGTTTGGCCAGGGAGCTATCGACCTGGCGCAGTGGCAGGCGCTGAAGACCAAGGCTGAGCAACTGCACCAGCGCTCCCCCGATGCCAACGTCGCTGAAGAAGTCGCCGACCCTGATGCCTGATTGCCAGGCTTGAACAACCAAGGAGTTCGTCATGAACCACCGTTCCGATCAAACGCCGCACAACCCTGACGAGCCGGCGATGCCTGGCGAAGTGGAACGCGACAACGACGCCTTGCGCCCCAACGATCCCGCCAAGCGCAAACAGCAGCAGGGGGATGCGGGAGCAGGAGAGACCGATGCGCAGAAAACTGGCCGGCGTGGTTGAGGTGGCGCATCAAGGATGAATAATTATTTAAATGGACTCGCGGAAATATCCTGCAAGTTCCACTAATATTGTGCCGTTCGCCCAGTGTCAGGCTCTTTACCAGTGCATGGATTGCCGAGGCCGTCGCACTGGGCGAACACCTCTGAGGGAAAATATCCCTGTTTACTTCAATGCACATCGGCCAGCAGGACTGGCCGGTGCATTGACGAATGCGCGGACTTAACCGGCGGCCGGTGCACGCCAGTCATCGACGCCCAGCGTGCTGCAGGCTATGTGATTCCAGGTGATCTTGCGGTACGAGAAGTGCACATCTTGCAAGTGAGTGAAATGTGAATTTGCCGGGTCTTGGCAGTTGAGCATGTAGTCCTTGATTTCGACGATAATCGCGTCCTCCAGCGTAGTGGTGTAGTAATGCTCTTGGGTTCCGGAGGCTGAAGTGCGGTACCACTTGATTTCAACTTTGGCCAGGGTTTCGCCGCGGCACAGGACTTCCTGCAGCATCGGTGAGGTTCTGTCAAAGACTTTAGTGATGACCAAGGGTTGGTGTATGCGTTGACCAGTTGGCTGACCGGACTGGGGGTCTCGTGGAATGGTCACCTGATGCTGGAAACCTTGCACCATGATTTCGTCTTTATGACCTTCCTGATAAATGTTACCCACCGAGTCGGCGGTAAACGCCTTCTCGGTCAGTAATATTTGACTGTTGTCTGTAATGGTCATGTACGCGGGGGTAGCCAATGGATGCTCTCCTTCCTGGATAACGATGGGGCCTGGGACTGGATTCGCCCGAGGTGGCCTGACGATTATCAAGAGCTATGCCATTTTTAAAAAAACTATAAATATCAATAAGTTGATTTTGTATCGGGCTGATCCTTCCTCCAAACAGACCAGAAAGCGCTCAAAGACTTGCCCGGCCCATTGCAGTGCCTCGCGACTCCACCAGGCACCGCGATGCCCGGGTCGGCAGGCCAAGAAAGGCGCGCCGCGCGCACGCCTCTCAGGCAGTTTTTTGCCGTTTTGTCCTTCGGCTTATTCCTACACGCCCAATGCAGCCCTGCACTCATCGATGGATCGCTGTTGTGTCTGGGCGTACAGCCCCAACTCATCGATGGTCGCCCGCCCCAGCGCTGCTTCAAAGGCGTGGCGATTGGACTGCCCGGCGTAGTGGCTCTGGGCAGCATCGCCAAGGTTCGACTGGAAAATGCCGGCGGCGCTGACCGGCAGGAAGTCTTCATACACCAAGGGTTCGGCACGCAGGTATTGCTGCTCCAACAGGCGTTCCAGCGAGGCCGTGCGCTCGACGCTGCCCTTGGCGGCGAGGCCCTTGGGCGTCACGAAATAACGGAAGTACGCCAGTGCTTCTCGACGCAGCTCATCGTGGTTGTCGGGGAATTGGGCAAAGTGCTCGCTCATCAGCGTGTTGTAGCGTTCGGCGTTGGCCTCGTTGGGGAAATCCCCCAACGCATCCCGCGCAGCGTTGAGCAATCGATCGTAGAGCGCACGACCCTTGGGCGTGAGGGCGGCGCCGCGTTGCTCGATTTCGCCAAAGCGAGCGCTGTGGCTGCCTTGGGATTGTGATTGATCGGTGAAGCTGACCGGCTCATCGAGGGCCTTGAAGCTGGTCTGGCGCAGCAGGATCGGGCATTGGCGGCGAGGCGGGCCTTCGATCACGGCTTTGGGCGTGATGCCGTGCACGGGCATCCGGGCCTGGACGATGTCGATGTCCAGGGTGCGCGGTGTCAGGTGATTGATGTGTGGGCCCTTGAACGCCACCACATCGGCGATCAACCGATGCTGGGCGCTCAGTTGCCGGTACTGTTCGGCGGTGACCGTGGCGCTGTGGTGCCAGCGAAAGGTTTCCAGGGCTTGTAGGACGAAGTCCTCAGCCTGGGACTCGCTCAGGCCACCCTGGTATTCGGCCTGTTCGATGAGCTCAAGGGCCCTGGGGGTGAAGATCTGCCGTTTGTCCAACACTGACTCGGCAAAGGCCCGAAGCTCGGCGTTCTCGATCAGTTCCAGGCGCAGTAGCGAGGTAAACACCCGGAACGGGCTGACCTGCAACGCGCTTTCGTGCACGGCGCGGAAGGCGGTGGAATGCACCGGCACCCCGGCAGGCGTGAGGTCGTAGTAGCCCACCGGCTGCATGCCCATGACCGCGAACAGACGCCCCAGGGTTGCCAGCTCGGCGGCGGTACCGACGCGGATCGCGCCGTGGCGTTCCAGGTCCAGGCGTTCGAGTTCGCCGGTGCTGCGCAGGTGTGCGGCCAGGATCGGGTCTTCGGCCAGCACCTGGGCGTTGGTGTGCTCCACCAGCTTCATCAGGGCGCCATACAGCGGCACCTCGTCGCGGTACATGTCAGACATCGCTCTAGAGAAGCGTTGGCGGATCAGGTCGGGGCTGACGAAGCTCATCGTAAGAATTCCTGGCGAGGGCTGTGGGAAAGTTGGACGAAAGATCGCAGCCTTCGCCGGCCCCGGCAAACGAAGAATCTTCAGGACTTCATTCTGCCAGGGACTGATCCACCAGCTCGATCCAGTGCCGCACGGGCGTGCGACCGGCGCCGTCGAGGTGGTTCTGGCAGCCGACGTTGGCGGTGACGATCAGCTCCGGCTGGCCACTTTCCAGCGCATTGAGGCGGTTGTCGCGCAATTGCCGCGCCAGGGCGGGCTGGGTCAGCGAATAGGTGCCGGCCGAGCCGCAACACAAATGGCCGTCGGGCACCTCGGTGAGGTTGAAACCCAGCCGCGTCAGCAGTGCCTCGATGCTGCCGCCGAGTTTCTGCGCGTGCTGCAAGGTGCAGGGGCAATGCACGGCAATGCGCTGGTTCCTGGCCGCGCAGATCTGTTCCAGCGGTTCCTTGCCGAGCACTTGCACCAGGTCCTGGGCCCGTTCACTCACCTGCTTGGCCTTGGCGGCATAGGCAGGGTCGTGCTCCAGCAGGTGCCCGTAGTCCTTGATGAATGCGCCGCAGCCGCTGGCGGTCTGGACGATGGCTTCAGCACCGTTTTCCAGGTGCGGCCACCAGGCGTCGATGTTCTGTCGGGCGCGGTCCAATCCGGTGGCCTGAGCGTCGAGGTGATACTCCAGCGCACCGCAGCAGCCGGCCTGCGCACAGGGGATCACGCTGATGCCGAGTCGATCCAGCACTCGCGCTGCCGAGGCATTGGTGTTGGGCGACAGGCCCGGTTGCACGCAACCTTCGAGCATCAACACCGTACGCCGATGCCGCAGAGGCGGGCGTTCGCCGTGAGACGGGGAAGGGCGGGGCAACTTGGCGGTCAGGTTCGCCGGCAGCAACGGACGGAAGACCGCGCCAAGACGCAGCAGGGCCTTGAACCGCTCGGGGCTGGCGGCCAGGCTTCGCAGCCCCAGGCGCAGCGCACGTTGGTCGGCGGGGCGCGGTACGGCTTGGTCGACCACCGCCCGGCCGATGTCCAGCAGGTTGTGGTAATCCACACCGGACGGGCAGGTGGTCTCGCAGTTGCGACACGACAGGCAGCGATCCAGGTGCAACTGGGTGCTGGCTGTCGCCGGCTGGCCTTCGAGCACTTGCTTGATCAGGTAGATGCGTCCGCGCGGGCCGTCCAGTTCATCGCCGAGCAATTGGTAAGTGGGGCAGGTGGCGTTGCAGAAACCGCAATGCACGCAACTGCGCAGGATCCGTTCGGCTTCTTCGGCGCGGGGCAGGTTTTTGCTTTCCTCACTGAAGCGAGTCTGCATAGTTAGTGTCCTGTATCACAAATGCTGTTCCTTTTTGACGGCGTCTGTTGTCGTTATGCTGCGTTGCCGCTCCTCGCCATCGCGAGCTATGACGCGTCGCGGCGCCTTGCCTGACGACAACAGCCACTCGTCAAAAAAGGAGCGCATTTGCGACACAGGGCACTAAAGCTCCGGGTACATCCGACCAGGGTTGAACAGCCCCAGGGGATCGAGCTGGGCCTTGAGTTGCCGGTGATAGCGCAGCAGCGCCGGGGCCAGTGGCTGGAACGGTGTGTCGCTGGCACCCTGACGATAGCAGGTGGCATGGCCGCCGACTTCATGGGCCAGGGCTTGCACCGTGTCGGCCTCGGTTTTCACCCAGCGTTGGGCACCGGCCCAGTCGATCAGTTGCGCGCCCGGCAGGGTGAGCGGCCCGGTATGGTTGGGCAGCGACAGGCGCCACAGCGGCACGCCTTCATCGAAGAAGGCCAACTGATGTTCATTGAGTGCCGTCCAGTATTGATCGTCGATCACCTCGCCACCAAAACGCTGATGAGCGGCGCTGACCGAGCCTTCGCCACCCTCCAGGCGCAGCTGCAGACAGTCGCCGTCATGGCTGGCGGCGCTGACGGGCAGGGGCTGACGGCCCCATTCGGCGAGTTTCCCCAGGGCCTCGGTGCTGTCCAGTTCCAGGCGGATACTCAGGCTGTGACGGGGTTTGGGCAGGACCTTCAAGGAAACTTCGGTGATGACCCCCAGGCAACCGAAACTGCCGGCCAACAGGCGCGACAGATCGTAGCCGGCGACGTTTTTCATCACCTCGCCGCCGAAACGCAACAGCGTGCCGTGGCCACTGATCAGGCGCGTGCCCAGGACGAAGTCGCGCACCGAACCGGCCCATGGACGACGCGGCCCCGATAGCCCGGCGGCGACCATGCCGCCGACCGTGGCGTCATCGCCAAATGCTGGCGGTTCGCAGGGCAGCCGTTGCCCGGCGGCGTCGAGGGCGGCAAGCAGTTCCCGCAGCGGGGTGCCGGCCCGGGCCGTGATGACCAGTTCGGTGGGGTCGTAGTGGACGATGCCACGATGCACGCGGGTGTCCAGCACTTCGCCAGCCACTTCGCGCCCCAGGAAGGCCTTGCTGTTCGACCCCTGGATACGCAGCGGCGTGGCGTTGGCCCGGGCGCGATTGACCTGTTCGAGCAGCAGGTCGCTGGCGTCCTGGTCGGCTTCGCGGCTCATCAGAAACGCTCCAGTTCAGGAAACGGCAGTTGCCCGCCATGGATGTGCATGGCACCGAATTCGGCGCAGCGGTGCAGGGTGGGGATGTTCTTGCCGGGGTTGAGCAGGCCTTGGGGATCGAACGCTGCTTTTACCGCGTGGAACAGGTTCAGTTCGTCGCTGTTGAACTGCGTGCACATCTGATTGATTTTTTCCCGGCCCACACCGTGCTCGCCGGTGATGCTGCCGCCCACCTGGACACACAGTTCGAGGATTTTCCCGCCCAGGGTTTCGGCGCGCTCCAGTTCGCCGGGCTGGTTGGCATCGAACAGGATCAGCGGGTGCATGTTGCCGTCGCCGGCGTGAAAGACGTTGGCGACGCGCAGGCCATGCTCGGCACCGAGGCTGGCGATGCGCTGCAGTACTTCGGGCAAGGCGCGTCGCGGGATCGTGCCGTCCATGCAGTAATAATCCGGCGCCAGGCGCCCCACCGCCGGGAAGGCGTTCTTGCGCCCGGCCCAGAACCGCAGCCGTTCGGCCTCGTCCCGCGCCTGGCGCACTTCGGTGGCACCGGCCTGCTCCAACACTTGGCGGACCCGTTCACAATCGTCATGGACATCGGCCTCGACCCCATCCAGTTCACACAGCAGGATCGCTTCGGCCTCCACCGGATAGCCGGCGTGGATGAAGTCCTCGGCGGCGCGGATCGCCAGGTTGTCCATCATTTCCAGGCCGCCGGGAATGATCCCGGCGGCGATGATGTCGGCCACCGCTCGCCCGGCCTTGTCCACCGAATCGAAACTGGCCAGCAGCACCTTGGCGACCTGGGGCCGGGGCAGCAATTTGACCGTCACTTCGGTGATCACCCCCAGCAAACCTTCGGAACCGGTGAACAGTGCCAGCAAGTCCAGGCCCGGCGAGTCCAGGGCTTCGCTGCCGAGGGTCAGGCGTTCGCCTTCGATGGTGAGGATTTCCAGTTTCAACAGGTTGTGCACCGTCAGGCCGTACTTGAGGCAGTGCACGCCACCGGCGTTTTCCGCGACATTGCCGCCGATGGAACAGGCGATTTGCGATGAGGGATCCGGTGCGTAATACAGCCCGAACGGTGCCGCCGCCTGGGAGATCGCCAGGTTGCGCACACCGGGCTGAAGCCGCGCGGTGCGGGCGTCGGGGTCGATGTGCAGGATCTGGTTGAACCGCGCCATCACCAGCAATACGCCGCTCTCCAGGGGCAGGGCGCCACCGGACAGACCGGTCCCGGCACCCCTGGCGACCACGGGCACATCCAGCCCATGGCAGAGCTTGAGCAGCGCTTGCACCTGCTCGACGCGCCTGGGCAATGCCACCAGCAGGGGCGTGGTGCGGTAGGCCGACAAGCCATCGCATTCATAGGGCTTGAGGTCTTCCTCCTGGTGCAGGATGTCCAGGTCCGGAATCTGTGCCTGCAAGGCTTGAAGCAGGGCCTGTTTGTCCACCTTGGGCAAGGGGCCGTCGAGGTGTTCGTCGTAGAGGATGTTCATGAAGTCGATACCTCTGGGTCGGCTGGAATCCCTGTGGGAGCTTGCTTGCGATGGCGGTGGGGCAGCTTGCATCCCCCGTTGAATGTGTCACCGCTATCGCGAGCAAGCTCGCTCCCACAGGGCGTTCATTTTGTTTTATACATTGCCGTCACTGCCCCAACCCCTTGAGAAATTCCCGATACAGCGCCGCGGTTTTCCCCGGTCGTTCGACCATGGGCATGTGGCCGATACCGTCCCAGATTTCCACCCGCAAATCGGCGATGCCCTTGCTCCACACCGGCACGCTGCTGACGTCGATCAGGCGGTCCTTGCGCCCCCAGAGTAGCAGCGACGGGGCGCGGATGTCGGCCAGGTGCGGTTCCATCGGCGGGCTGGCGCGAAAATCGACGAAGATCTCCGCCAGTTCATCGCGGCGCTGTTCGTAACGTTCGGCCATTGCCGCCAGTACCACGCTGGGCACCCAGGGCGGGGAGGCCATGGTCATTGCGTAGAACGGCGCGAAATCGTCCCGCGAGTCGACGAGGAACGGGTTATGCCCGGCGGCCAGGTGGCGTTCCATGTCGCTGGCCTGGGGGGCGGTGACACCGGCCGGATCGATCAGCGCCAGGGTGAGCACGCGCTCGGGCGACGTGGCCGCCAGCCATGCGGCGAGGTAACCGCCCATGGAATTGCCGATCACATGGACCTTGTCCAGGCCGCAGGCGTCGAGCAACTCGATGACCCGCCGGGCCTGGGTCGGGATGTCATAGCCACCGCCGGCCTTGAAGCCGGTTTCGCCATGGCCGGCCAGGTCGGGCACCACCACCCGGTAGTCGCCGACAAAATGCCGGGCGAAGCGTAGCCAGAGATTCTTGTCGGCGCTGTAGCCATGCAGCATCAGGATGCTGCCGGATGCTTCATAGGGCCCGCCTTGCCAGGTCGAGACGGTCATCTCGCTGATGGGGACGGTGATCTTGTGCAACCGGTAGAGACGTGCCTCCAGCGCCATGCCCATGTCGTACAGCACATGGCCGATGCCTGGATACGTCAACCAGCTCCAGGCGATAAACACGGCAAGGACTACCCACAACACCAGCATGTTTTGCCCTCCATGGATCAGGACAGAATGTGATCGGCCAGTCTGAGCCGACGGGTCAGATACTCTCTAAGTGAAGCTGAAACCCGAGGACATCGCGATGACGTGACGCATTTGCTTTGCTACTTGCTATGACAACCGCTGGATGACTCATGTATAGCCAAAATCCGCGGCAAAGCCCGACATTTGAAGGAGAATAAATACCCCTTCATTCAGTGGTGGCTATTTGATGCCGCCCTGATAGACTCCAAGCTACCCCCCCCGTCCCAATGACTTGGGAAACCCGCGGTGCAGAGGTTCCTATGCAAAACACGGGAAAAAAGGGACGGACGCTGGCCAGGAGGCTTTATATATCGCGCATTCTGGGCCTGACGCTGGGGTTGCTGTTGGTGAGTGCTGCCATCTTTCCTCTCGAACCGGCGTCGTGGGTCTGGGGTTTCATGCTGTTCAATGGCCTGCTTTGGCCACACTTGTCCTACTGGTGGGCCCGACGTTGCTCGATGCCTTACCACGCCGAACACCTCAATTTATTGATCGATGCGGTGCTTGGTGGCTTCTGGGTCGCGGCAATGCAGTTCAACCCGTTGCCCGCGGCCGTCACGCTGGCGATGATGGCGATGAACAATGTCGCCATTGGTGGCCTGCGTTTCCTGCTCATTGGGGCCTTGGCCCAAGTGGCCGGCATTGTCGTGGGCGTGCTGATCTTCCCGCTGACCAGCGTGCCCATGACCAGCCCGGCGCAGATATATGCGTGTTTGCCGTTGCTGTGCCTGTATCCGATGGCACTGGGTTGGTTCTGCTATCGCCAGGCCTACACGCTGGGCCGGCAAAAGCGCGAATTGCTGGCCCTGAGTCGCACCGACAGCCTGACCGGCTTGCTTAACCATGGCGCCTGGAAAGATCGTCTCAACGAGGAGTTCCAGCGCTGCCAGCGTCACTCGAATGACGGGGCAGGGCGCGGCGCGATTGCGCTGATCGACATCGATCACTTCAAGGCCATCAATGACACCTATGGCCATGTCGCCGGCGACGTCGTGCTGCGCCAGCTTGGCAAGATGCTCAAGCAAAACCTGCGCGCCGCCGATGTGGTCGGGCGTTATGGGGGGGGACGAGTTCTGTGTGATCCTGCCGGACCTGACGCTCCACAACGCCGTGCAGGCCATGGACGGGTTGCGCGAGCGCTTCGCGACGCTCAGCTATGAACAGAACCCGGCGCTGAAGGTGAGCCTGAGTATTGGCCTGGCAGCCTTCAACCCGGCTTATGGCGATGCCACCCATTGGCTCAATGATGCCGACCAGGCGCTTTACGAGGCCAAGACCGGCGGGCGCAACCGAGTCACTTGTTTTCGGCATCGGCAGGTGTTGGAAGAATCGGTCATGTCTCCCTGAGGTGGCCACCTGCGGTCTAGAGCCTTGACCCATTGTCGGGTAGGGTGCCTATGGCACTCTTTCGATACGGAACAAGGATGAAATCATGATGATGACCGCTCTTCGCTCCCGTCTGGCCGTCAGTCTTGGCCTGAGCCTGGCCCTCGGCGCCTTCGCCCCCGGTGCTTTCGCACAGCCCCATCAACAAGTCCTGAGCGACGCCGAACAGTACAAGGGCGAGGCCCTGAAACTGCTTGAGCGGTTGGTGAACATCGACTCTGGCTCAGGCTATGTGCCGGGGTTGACCCAGGTCGGTGATATTGCGATCGATGAATTGACGAAGTTGGGCGCCACCATCGAAAAGGTGCCTAACTCGGACGGTACCCAGCACATCCTGGCGACCCTCAAGGGCACCGGCAAGGCAAAAATCCTGCTGATGGCCCACATGGACACGGTGTTCAAGGAAGGCTCGGCCGCCGAGCGTCCCTTCCACATCAAGGATGGCCGGGCCTATGGGCCGGGGGTGATGGATGACAAGGGCGGCATCGTCGCCGGGATCTACGCCTTGAAGGTGCTCAAGAACCTGGACTTCAAGAACTACGCACAGATTACTTTCCTGCTCGACGCCAGCGAAGAAACCGGCTCGGACGCCGCCACCGACCTGATCAAGAAAACCGCCAAGGCCCATGACGTGACCCTCAACCTTGAACCGGGGCGCCCGGCCGATGGCTTGGTGGTGTGGCGCAAGGGCAGTGCCACGGCGCTGGTGGAGGTCAAGGGCAAGGCGTCCCACGCCGGTGTCGCACCGGAACTGGGGCGCAATGCGGCGATGGAAGCCGCGCACCAGATCTTGCAACTGGGCAAGCTTGGCGACGCGGAAAAGAAAACCACCATCAACTTCACGGTGATCAAGGCCGGCGACCGGACCAACGTGATCCCCGACCAGGCGAGCGCCAAGGCGGATGTGCGGGCGGCGGTGCCGGAAGAGTTCGACCGCATCGAAAAAGACTTGGCCCGGGTGTCGCAGGACAAATTGATCGCCGACACCGAAGTCACCACCAGCCTCAAGCGCGGCCTGCCACCGATGCCGCAGACGGCGGAGTCGGACCGGTTGATGGCCATGGCCCAAGGCATCTATGGTGAACTCGGGCGCAAACTGACTGAAGAAGGTAGCGGTGGAGCGGCGGATGCCAGTCTGTCGGCCGGGGTTGGCACGCCGACGCTGGACGGTTTTGGCATCGTCGGTGGCAACATCCATACGCCGGAGGAATACGCCGAAGTCGAGAGTGTGGTGCCAAGGATTTATCTGTTGTCGCGGATGATCATGGAGTTGGCGGGGCGATAACGCGCTATGTCGTCCTGTGGGAGCGAGCTGCAGCGGCTAGCGCGCTTCGACGTTGTGCCCGACCCTAAGGCGTACAAGCCGGCGGATTCTGGCGTAGTTGTAGGTAATGGCGCAAGGCGACGGAGCTTGGTCCTACATCGAAATCAGCGGGATAAACACACGGCTCTTGTGGCGAGGGAGCTTGCTCCCGCTCGGCTGCGAAGCAGTCGTAAAAACGGCTGATGCGGTCCACCGGAAAGACCGCGTCAGTCCATTTTGGGGCGGCTTCGCCACCCAGCGGGAGCAAGCTCCCTCGCCACGGGAATGAGGTTTGCCGTGGGAGAGGTGTCCGGCCTTTGGACCCTAGTAAACCCAAACCTCCACCCGCCGATTCCTGATCCTTCCTTCATCTTCACTATTGGCCGCCACCGGCATCAGCGCGCCGAAGCCGCGCACTTCCCGCAAGGTCACGCCGTACTTGACCAGTTCACGTCGAACCGCCATGGCCCGCAGTTTGGACAGAAGATCCGCCCGCGCCGGGTCGTCCTTGGCGTCGCCGAAACCCACCAGCGTCACGCGGCGCTCGGTCTTGCCGTGTTTCTGGATGTAGTCGAGCACCCGGCCCAGGTCCTGGTGGGCCTTGTTGTCCAGGCTGGCGCTGCCTTCTTCAAAGCGGAAATTCACCGTCAGGCGCTGGGCATGGCGGCTCAGGGCCTGGTAACCCTCGGGCATCAATGCATTGGGTGTGACGGCCATGGCCTGGACGGTTTGGGCGATGAACCCGTTGGCCGCGACGATGGCCTGGCCTTTGTCACTTTGGGTGAACTCGACCAGTGCCGTGGCCCAGGGGTTGGTTTCCCGGGGAGGTAAATAGAAGAACAGCCGGCGGGACAGGGGGTAGTCCTCGGTGGCGATCAGGTTGTTCAACGGCAACATGGGTTGGGAATCACCGTCGGCAATCGCCAAGGCTTTGGCCTGGCGTACGTAAGGCAAACCGATGAAACCGATGCCTTGCGGGTCTTGGCTGACGGCGTCGGACAATTGTTCGCTGGATTCGAAGCGTCGCGCTGTGGGATCCAGCCGCTTACCGTGTCGGCCAAGCACCAATTCCTTGAAGGTATCGTAGGTGCCAGATTGTTCATCCCGGGCATACAGATGAATCGGCCCGCCAACGCCGCCCACCGCTTCCCAGATCTTCGCCTCGCCGCTGAATATTCGTGCCAGTTGCACGGTGTCGAGCTGACGCAACGGGTTTTGCGGATGAAGGATAATCGCCAGTCCATCGATGGCGATGACCTGCTCGGCCGTGGGACTTTTCAGATCGCCGAGGGACGATAATTCCTTCCGTTCGCTGTCCTTGATCGGCCGGGAAGAGGCCGCCAGGTCGGCGCTGGCCTGCTTGAGGGCGGCGAAACCGGTGCTCGAACCATGGGCCGCGATGTCGACTTCCACCCGTCGGCCATCGGCGCTCAGGCCGACGATGCGCTGCTCGTTGTCGCGCCCGGTGATTTCGCTGCTGACCCTGAGCAGGCCCTGATCTTCCATCAAACCTCTGACCAAAGCCGGCCCCAGCGCCGCGCCGATGGTATTGGAGCCTTGGAGGCGCAAGGCTGGGCCCTGTTCGGGAATGGGCAAATGGCCGGCCCATGCCAAGAACGGCAGCCAGAGGCCCATGAAAACCACAACACACAGCCGCATGCCGGCACCTTCTGAACCTGAGGAAGTGCCGGAAGATTAAGTCAGTCAGGTTACTGAAAGGTGACAGGGGTGCGACGGAGTACCCAAATACAATGTGGGAGCGAGCTTGCTCGCGATGACGGCGGCACATTCAAGACCAATGTGACGGCTGGACCGCTATCGCGAGCAAGCTCCACAGGGGACTCGATCAGCTCAACTGCAACCAGATCGGCGCATGGTCCGACGGTTTTTCCATGCCCCGCAGTTCGTAGTCCACGCCGGCATCCTTGACCCGTGGCAGCAGGCCGTGGGAGGTGAGGATCAGGTCGATGCGCAGGCCGCGCTTGGGCTCGTCCTCGAAACCGCGGCTGCGGTAGTCGAACCAGCTGAAGCGGTCGGTGACGTCCGGGTTCAGGTGGCGGAAGCTATCCACCAGGCCCCAGTTCTTCAGGCGCGCCATCCATTCACGTTCTTCCGGCAGGAAGCTGCATTTGCCGGTTTTCAGCCAGCGCTTCATGTTGTCCGGGCCGATGCCGATGTCGCAGTCTTCCGGGGAAATGTTCACGTCACCCATCACCACCACCGGCTGATCGTTGCTGAAGCGGCTTTCCAGCAGTTGCTGCAAATCGCTGTAGAAACGTTCCTTGGCCGGGAATTTGGTCGGGTGGTCGCGGCTTTCACCTTGTGGGAAATAACCGTTCATGATGGTCACCGGCACGCCGTTGGCATCGGCGAAGGTGCCCCAGATGAAGCGTCGCTGGGCGTCCTCGTCGTCGCCCTCGAAGCCCTTGTACAGGCTCAGTGGCGCCTGGCGGGAGAGCAGGGCGACGCCGTAATGACCCTTTTGCCCGTGGTAATGCACGTGGTAGCCCAGGGCCTGCACCTCGGCCAGGGGAAATTGTTCGTCGTGGACCTTGGTTTCCTGCAGCCCGATCACGTCCGGCTGGTGCTTCTCGATCAGCGCCGCCAACTGATGGGGACGGGCGCGCAGCCCGTTGATGTTGAAGGAGACGATCTTCATGGTCGGCTGTCCTGGCAAAACTGCGATGCTAGCTGACATGTGGGAAGGGAGCCAGCGTGGCAGTAGGACAAATGCGCTGCTAATGTCCTTTGCATGTAGGAACGATCACGACCCTATCGGGTTCGTACTCAATAAGAGCAGGGCCTCACCGAGCCTCGCCCCAGGAGATCCAACGCCATGCCCGAAACCGCCACCGCCATCGCCGACATCCATATGCTCGACAGTGGTTATTCCCGTGAAGCCCGTTCGTTGCTATATCAGGCCTATCGCCACGAGCCGACCTTCAGCTACCTGTTCGAATCCGAGCGTCCCGGTTATGAACAGCGGGTACGGGCCACGGTGCGTGAGCTGGTCAAGCAGCATTTTCTTCAGGATTTGCCGGCCATCGGCTTGCTGGTCAACGACCGCCTGATTGGCATCGCCCTGATCGCTCCGCCGCAGCGGCGCCTGGGCATCACCGAAAGCTGGGCCTGGCGCCTGCGCATGGTCCTGAGTACTGGTTTTCGCTGCACGCGGCGCTACCTGGAATACCACGCGGCGGTGCTGGCCTGCCTGCCGTCGGATGCGGTCCATGTATTGCCTCTGCTAGGTGTGCATCCCCAGTTCCAGGGCAAGCATTTCGGTGAACAGTTGCTCGAGGCGGTGCATAACTGGTGTGCGGTGGACGAGCATTCCCAGGGCGTGGTGCTGGACACCGGCAACCCACGTTACCTTGAGTTTTATAAACGCCAGGGTTATGAGGAAATCGGCGAAGTGGCGGTAGGACCGATCCGCGAGCATGTGTTCTTCCACGCCAACCCGCAGGTTCTGCAAAGCGCAACGGCATAGTCAGCCGAACTTTTGCGAAATGTCCGGCTCTATCAAGCACCTACGCTCGTGATAGCATCCGCGCCATGAACCTCCCAGGAAGAATGACCAGTGGCGCGCTCTTGCTGTCCCTCAGCTGCGTGGCGCTGGCAAACAGTGAATTGGAAGTACGGGTCAAGCCGTCCAATGATGAACTCAAGGCCAACGTAGAAGGTTACATCGGCGGTGTGGGTGATCGTGACGAGGAGGCCTTGCTGCGCTTCAGCCGTGGTGCCGAGGAGCAGGCGCGCAAGGCCGCCCAGGCGCTGGGCTACTACCAGCCGCAGATCGACAGTGAGGTCAAGGGCGGCAAGGACCCACGCTTGGTGCTGACCATCGACCCCGGCGAGCCTGTGCATTTGCGCAACGTCACCGTGCGCATTGATGGCCCGGCGGCATCGCTCAAAGCCTTTCGCGTACCCAGCAACGCCGCCCTCAAGCCCGGCGCGGTGCTCAACCATGGCCGCTACGAAGACGCCAAGCGAATCATCCAGAACCAGGCTTCGCGTTATGGTTTTTTCAGTGGGCGCTTCACTCGGCAGAAGCTGTTGGTTGACCCCCAGGCGGGCATCGCCGACATCGAACTGATTTACGACAGCGGCCCGCGCTATGCCTTGGGCCCGGTGAGTTTTGAGGGCGACACGCCGTTCGACGAAGACCTGCTGCAGCGCATGGTGCCGTTCAAGGCCGGCACGGCGTACGACTCCGAACTCATTGCAGAGCTCAACCAGGCCCTGCAATCGAGCGGTTATTTCGAAGGCGTCCGGGTGGATGCCGCACCGACGGCGGCCACCGACAACGTGATCCCGGTGGCGGTCAAGCTTGATACGCGCAAGCCGCGCACCATGGGCCTGGGCCTGGGGTTTTCCACCGATGTCGGCCCACGGGTCAAAGCCAACTGGACGCGCCACTGGGTCAACCCCCAGGGCCATAGTTATGGCTGGGAAGCGGAAGTGTCGGCGCCCCGGCAGAACGTCGGCTTGTGGTACGACGTGCCGCTGGATCCGCCGCTGACTGACAAGATACGTTACGCCGGCGGTTATCAATATGAAGAACTGGCCGGCACCGACAGCCTCAGCAAACTGCTCACCGTGGGCCCGGAATGGCACAGCAAGTTGCCCAGCGGCTGGCAGCGGGTGGTGTCGCTCAAGTGGCAGCGCGAGGAGTATCGCCTCGGCGACGATGCGGGCCTGAGCACATTGCTGATGCCGGGCCTCAGCTATTCCTACCTGCGCAGCGACAACCGCATCGATCCACATAACGGTTACCGCTTGCAGTTCGACACCAAGGTCGCCAAGGAAGGGCTCGGCTCGGACAACAATCTTTTATATGGCACCGCCATGGTCAAGGGCCTGACCACGGTATTCGACAAGCATCGCTTGCTGGCGCGGGCGCAGATCGGCGGCAGCGCCACCAATGGCTACAAATCCATCCCGCCATCCCTGCGCTTTTTTGCCGGTGGCGACCAGAGCGTACGGGGTTACGACTACCAGAGCCTGTCGCCGGAAAACTCCGAAGGCGACCGTATCGGTGGTCGCTACATGGTCGCCGGCAGCCTCGAGTATCAATATTCCATCGCGGAAAAATGGCGAGTGGCGACGTTCATCGACCAGGGCAACTCTTTTAACAGCCTGGAACTGCCAAGCCTCAAGACCGGCGTGGGCGTCGGCGTGCGCTGGGTTTCGCCGGTGGGGCCGATCCGCCTCGACCTGGCCCATGCGATGGACGACGACGGCGGCATCCGCTTGCACTTTTCCATGGGGCCTGAGCTGTGACGCGTGGTTTGAAGATAACGCTGCTGGCGCTCGCCGGGGTGCTGGTGGCGGTCGTGCTGGCCTTGAGCGTTGTGCTGGGCACGGCATTCGGCAGCCGTTGGGCCCTTGGCCTGGTGCTGGGGCTGACCGTGGAGAACTTCCAGGGCCGGCTGGGCGGGCAGTGGAGCGCCGATCATGTGCTGTGGCAGCGGGACGCCAGTCGGGTGGAGGTGGATCGGCTGATATTCGCCTGGTCGCCGCTGTGCCTGGCGCGCATGACCCTGTGCATCGAACAGCTCAAGGCCGACCAGGTCGCCTTGCAATTGCCTGCCTCTGCCGATGAACCGAGCAGCGGCCCGATCAGCTTGCCGGACCTGGATTTGCCGCTCGCCATCGAACTGGGCGATGTGCAGGTCGGCAGCCTGTCGTTCAACGGCAGCGAGCAGCTCAAAGGGCTGCAATTGGTTGCCCATTGGACCGCCGAGGGCATGCAGATCGATTCGGTGCAATTGCAGCGCGATGAACTGAGCCTGAAACTCTCCGGCCTGCTGAAACCGGGAGGCGACTGGCCGTTGCGCGCCGAGGGCCGGTTGACCTTGCCGGCGCCGGGCACCATGCCCTGGGCGCTGGACCTGAAAGTCGACGGCAACCTGCTCAAGACCCTCAACCTCAAGGCCGACAGCAGCGGTTACCTGCAAGGCCAGTTGAGCGGTGAACTGCAACCGCTGGCGGACAACCTGCCCGCCAAGGTGCGCATCAGCGCCGACGGCTTCAAGGCCAGTGCCGATCTGCCGGACACGTTGGTGCTCAATCAGCTGGAATTGACCGGCGAAGGCGATCTGAAAAACGGCTATCAACTGCTCGGCAAAGCGACGCTGCCCGCCGAAAAAGGGTCGGTGGCGTTGTTGCTGCAAGGCACGGTGGACGCCAATGGCGCGCAGATCGCCGGCCTGGATCTGGATGCCGGCGCTCAGCAAAGCCTGAAACTCAGCGGCCAACTGGACTGGCGCGAAGGTCTGCGCGCCGAAGCGAAGGTTGCCTGGCTGGATTTTCCCTGGCATCGCCTCTATCCGCTGATCGATGAGCCACAGGTGACGTTGCGCAGCTTTGACGGCGAAGTCTCTTACACCGATGGCCAATACCTGGGCAACTTCCAGGCCGCGTTGGACGGACCCGCCGGGGCCTTCAGCCTGGGCAGCCCGTTCAGCGGCGACCTGACGCAAATCCATTTGCCGCAGCTCAAGCTCGCGGCGGGGCAGGGCAAGGCCGAAGGGCACCTGAGCCTGCAATTTGCCGATGGCATTGCCTGGGACACGGCGCTGCAACTGTCGGCCATCAACCCGGCGTATTGGCTTGGCGAACTGCCCGGGACCCTGGCCGGGCCATTGCGCAGCAAAGGGACGATGAAGAACGACCGCCTCGATCTCGACGCGGACCTGGACCTCAAGGGCAAACTGCGCGGCCAGCCAGCGGTGCTCCAGGCCAAGGCCAGCGGCGCTGGCGAGCAGTGGACGCTCAGCGCGCTGGACATTCGCCTGGGGGATAACCGCATCAATGGCAGTGCCAGCCTGCAAGAGAAACTGACCGGCCAGATCGACATCAAGCTCGCACGCCTGGCTCAACTCTGGCCGCAATTGCGCGGTCAAGTCGTTGGCCGTGTCGACGTGGCCGGCACGCTCAAGGCCCCCCAAGGCAAGCTCGGCCTGCAAGGCACGCAACTGGCCTTCCAGGACAACCGCCTGCAAAGCCTGAACCTGGACGCGACCCTCGACAGCGCCCAGCGTGGCAAGCTCGACCTCAAGGCCAGCGGCATCCGCGTCGGCGAAACGTCGCTGGGCGTGCTGACGGTCAGCGGCCAGGGCGATATCAAACAACAGAAGCTCAACCTGGACCTGCAAGGGCCGCAGCTCGACACGACCCTGGCCCTCGATGGCGCGCTCGACCAGGGCAACTGGCGCGGGCGCCTGGCCAGCGGCGACGTGCAGGCCGGCGGCCAAGCCTGGCGCCTGCAAGCTCCGGCGAAACTGGAGCGCCTGGCCGATGGCACGCTCAACGTCGGCGCTCATTGCTGGCGTTCCTTTGATGCCAGCCTGTGCGGTGAAGACCAGCGGCTGATGCCGGAGCCGAAGCTGCGCTATCACCTCAAGCAATTCCCCATCGAAAGCCTGGCCCAGTGGATGCCCAAGGATTTTGCCTGGCAGGGCCGGCTCAACGCGGACCTGCAATTGGACCTGCCGGCCAGCGGCCCGAACGGCCGGGTCCTGGTGGACGCCAGCGGCGGTACTTTACGGATTCGGGACAAGGA
Organism: Pseudomonas sp. NFACC51; assembly: GCF_900103575.1. Taxonomy (NCBI): domain Bacteria; kingdom Pseudomonadati; phylum Pseudomonadota; class Gammaproteobacteria; order Pseudomonadales; family Pseudomonadaceae; genus Pseudomonas; species Pseudomonas sp. NFACC51. The sequence goes on from NZ_FMXH01000007.1 coordinate 44,489, forward strand.
GGGCGATAAGGCGCAATGGCTGGACTTCCCGTACCAGACCCTCACGCTCAACAGCCGCCTGACCCCCAAGCGCATCGACACCGACCTGAATTTCGCCGGCGCCAGGCTCGGCGAACTGATGCTCCAGGCACAAATCAACCCCATGCTCGCCAGCAAACCCATCAGCGGCTCGTTCCGCCTGACCGGCCTGGACCTGTCCGTGGCCCGGCCATTCGTGCCGATGGTGGAAACCCTCACCGGTCACCTGAACGGCAGCGGGACCTTGTCCGGTGGTTTGCTCGCGCCCCAGGTCAACGGCAACCTGGTGCTCAGCGACGGCGAAGTGTCTGGCCCGGAACTGCCGGTCAGCCTCGAAGCCTTGCAGATGCGGGCAACGATTACCGGCGAAGCGGTGCAGCTCAATGGCAATTGGAAAAGCGGCAAGAGCGGGCAGGGCAGCCTGAACGGCAACATCGGCTGGGGCGACGCCCTGACCATGAACCTGGCCCTCAAGGGCTCGCAACTGCCGGTCACCGTCGAGCCTTATGCGGTGCTCGACGTGGCGCCCGACCTCAACATCACCCTGCACGGTGAGCAGCTTGCCATTGTCGGTAAGGTCCTGGTGCCCAAAGGCGAGATCACCATTCGCGAACTGCCGCCGTCCACCGTCAAGGTGTCGGATGACACGGTGATCGTCGGTCACCAGATCGAAGAGGGCAAGGCACCGCTGGCCATGGCGATGGACATCGACGTGATCGTCGGCCAGGACAAACTCGCGTTCTCGGGATTCGGCCTGACCGCCAACGTGCAGGGCCAGGTTCACATTGGCGACAACATGGACACCCGCGGTGAGCTCTGGCTCAACGACGGTCGTTATCGGGCCTACGGGCAACGGCTGACGGTGCGACGGGCGCGGTTGCTGTTCGCCGGGCCCATCGACCAGCCCTACCTGGACATCGAAGCGATTCGCCAGACCGACGACGTGATCGCCGGCATCCGCTTGAGCGGCAGCGCCGAGCAACCGACCACGCAAATCTTCTCGGAACCGGCCATGAGCCAGGAGCAGGCATTGTCCTACTTGGTGCTGGGCCGGCCACTGAGCACTACCGGCGAGGACAACAACATGCTCGCCCAGGCGGCGTTGGGCCTGGGGTTGATGGGCAGCTCGGGCGTGACCACCAGCCTGGCCAATAACCTGGGGATCGAGGATTTCCAGCTCGACACCCAGGGCAGCGGCAATGCCACCAGCGTGGTCGCCAGCGGCAACCTGTCGGAAAAACTCAGCCTGCGCTACGGCGTTGGCGTGTTCGAACCGGCCAACACCATCGCCCTGCGCTACAAGCTCAGCAAGAAGGTCTACCTCGAAGCCGCTAGCGGCGTCGCCAGCTCGCTGGACATCTTCTACAAGCGCGATTTCTAACCTTTCCCCAACCCCCTGTGGGAGCGAGCTTGCTCGCGATAGCGGTATGACATTCAACACCTTCGTTGATTGACACACCGCTATCGCGAGCAAGCTGCTCCCACATTTGTCTTCCCACAGGTTCATCTGCGTTTTGGCTGTTAGTGCGTAGCAAGCTAACTATTTGTTTGACATTCGCTGCCTAAGCAGTAATATCTCGACATACATTCACTGCCTAGGCAGCAAACGGTGGTCAGATGAAGCATTTCACCCCAGACAACTTTCACAATTGCCATCTCGGCATGCTGCTCGGCCGTACCGCGCTGCTCAAGGACCGGATCATCGACACTCATATGGAACCCGTCGGCATCACCGCCGCGCAGTTCAAGGTGTTGATCATCATGGCCCAGTACGGCATCGAGACGCCGGCCGAGCTGTGTCGCTACCTGTCCCTGGACAGCGGCTCGATGACGCGGATGCTCGATCGCCTGGAACAGAAAGGTTTCCTGGCCCGTGAACGCTCCGCCCAGGACCGCCGGCAAGTGCGCCTGGTGCTGACCGAAGCCGGCCAGGCCCTTGCCGATCGCCTGCCGTTTATCGGTGCCGAGGCCATGAACCAGTTGGCCAGCGCCATCAGCCCCGAGGAGCTGCAAACCCTCGAACAGATCCTCAAGAAAATTCTGCTCGCCGCCGGTGACCCCATCACCGTGTCGCGAATGGGGGAAAAATGAAGTGTAAAACCTTGCGTACCCGATTAAGCCTGGTGGTCTTGGCCATGAGCCTGGCGGGCTGTGCCAGCTACAGCGGCCTGAAGACCGAAGGCGTCAGCCTGGAGGCCCAGAGCCTCAAGGCCGGGCAATCCCTGAACGGCGTCACGCTGTCGCAGGCCGCGTGGCCGAAAAGCGATTGGTGGAAGAGCCTCGGCGACCCGCAACTCGACGGCCTGATCCGTGAAGCCCTGCGCGATAGCCCGGACATGCAGATCGCCAGCGCCCGGGTGCATCAGGCCAGTGCCGCGGCCTATGCTGCCAACGCGGCGCGCCTGCCGACTCTCGATGCCAGCGGCGGCGCCAGCCGTTCGCGCCTGTCCCGTGACCAGGACCCGCAAGGGCAGGGCGGGGCGTACAGCACCCTGCGCACGTTAGGTGTGGATTTCAATTACAACTTCGACCTCTGGGGTGGCCAGCGTGCCGCCTGGGAAGCCGCCCTCGGCCAGGCCCGAGCCGCCGAGATCGATCGCCAGGCCGCGCAACTGACCCTGGCCGCCGACGTGGCCCGGGCCTACAGCGACCTGGGCCAGGCCCACATTATTTATGACCTGGCCTCCGAGGACCTCAAGCGCACCCGGCAGATGCTCGACCTGGGCAAGCGCCGCCTCACTGCCGGGATCGACAGCGAATATCAGTTCCAACAGACCGAAAGCCTGGAAGCCAGCGCCGACGCCACCCTGATCGACGCAGAGAAACGCCTGCAAAGCGCCAAGATCGCCCTGGCGGTGTTGCTGGGCAAAGGTCCGGACCGCGGCCATGAAATCCCCCGGCCCAACGTGCTGCAAGCCAGCGCGGTCGCCTTGCCGTCGAACCTGCCGGCCGAGTTGCTGGGGCGTCGTCCGGACCTGGTCGCGGCACGCTGGCGGGTAGAGGCGGCGAGCAAGAACATCGAGGCCGGCAAGACCAACTTCTACCCCAATCTCAACTTGAGCGCAGCCGCCGGAACCCGGTCGTTGCTGGGCGATGCGATGTTCGGTTCGGCCAGCCGCTTCTTCAATGTTGGGCCGACGGTGTCGCTGCCGATCTTTGATGGCGGCCGCTTGCGGGCGGACCTGGATGCCCGGGACGCCGATTACGACCTGGCGGTGGCGCAATACAACAAGAGCCTGGTCACGGCCCTTGGGGATGTCAGCGACACCATCAACCAATTGCGTGACATCGCTCGCCAGATCGGTGCCCAGCAACATGCCACCGATATCGCACAGAGCTCCTACGACACGGTGGTCCAGCGCTACGGCTCGGGCATCGGGAATTACCTGGACGTGCTGAGCATCGAGCAGCAATTGCTCCAGGCCCAGCGCCAACTGGCGAACCTGAATGCCGAGCAGATCGATTTGTCGATCCAACTGATGCAGGCCCTGGGCGGCGGTTTCGAGGCCCAGACCCTGGCGGCGGCCACCCCGGCCGCTACCACGCCAAATAACTGATTCGAGGTACTTGTCATGGCGACTGCCGAAACGACTCAATCCGAACATGCGCAAGACGGCAATCCACGCAAGCGCAAGGTCATGCTGCTGACACTGACGCTGCTGGTCATTCTTTCGGGCCTGGGCGTCTGGGCCTGGCACGAACTGTATGGTCGCTGGAGCGAAAGCACTGACGATGCCTATGTGAACGGCAACGTGGTGGAAATCACGCCGCTGGTCACCGGCACCGTGGTGAGCATCGGGGCCGACGACGGCGACCTGGTGCGTGAGGGCCAGGTGCTGGTGCAGTTCGACCCGAACGACGCCGAAGTCGGGCTGCAAAGTGCCCAGGCCAACCTGGCGCGGACCGTGCGCCAGGTGCGTGGCTTGTACAGCAACGTCGATGGCATGCGGGCGCAGGTCAATGCGCAAGAGGCCGAAGTGCAGAAGGCCCAGGAAAACTACAGCCGACGCAAGAACCTGGCGGCCGGCGGGGCGATTTCCAAGGAGGAACTGTCTCACGCCCGGGATGACCTGACCTCGGCGCAGAACGCCTTGGCCAATGCCCGGCAACAGCTCAAGACCACCAGCGCCTTGGTCGACGATACCGTGGTGTCGTCTCATCCCGACGTGCAGTCCGCCGCCGCGCAGTTGCGCCAGGCCTTCCTGGCCAACGCCCGCAGTACTTTGATCGCACCCGTCACCGGTTACGTCGCCAAGCGCACCGTGCAACTCGGCCAACGGGTGCAGCCGGGCACGGCGTTGATGGCGGTGATCCCGCTGGATCAGCTGTGGATCGACGCCAACTTCAAGGAAACCCAACTGCGCGACATGCGCATCGGCCAGCCGGTGGAGATCGAAGCCGACCTGTACGGCAGCGATGTGAAGTACAGCGGCACCATCGACAGCCTTGGCGCCGGGACCGGCAGCGCGTTTGCCTTGCTACCGGCGCAGAACGCTACCGGTAACTGGATCAAGATCGTCCAGCGGGTGCCGGTGCGCATTCACATCAATGCCCAGGAACTGGCCAAGCATCCGCTGCGCATTGGCCTGTCGACCCTGGTCAACGTCGACCTGCACGACCAGAGCGGCCCGGTACTGGCCCAACAGCCACCGCAGAAAGCCTCGTTCAGCACCCAGGTCTACGATCAGCAGCTGACCGACGCCGACGCGATGATCGCGCGCCTGATCCACGACAACAGTGCGGCTGCGAGCAAGACCGCGCAGCGCTAGCCAGTCATGGCATGAACCTGTGGGAGCGAGCTTGCTCCGAGCGGCTCGCTCCCACACCACCACAGTTCATTCAAGGGAACCACTGAATTTGTGGCGAGGGAGCTTGCTCCCGCTTGAGTGCGAAGCGCTCACAAAAAGGGCTGCTGCGCAGCCAACGGGAGCAAGCTCCCTCGCCACGGTGGTTCAAGCGACCTTGATGAACGGCAGTGTGTTCCCACAGGTTCTGTGCCTTGCCCCGAACGATTTCGCCACCTTCGTTTCATAGGATTTCGCAATGAGCAATAACGCGTCTTTCACGCCGCCCAGCCTGTTGCTCAGCACCATCGGGCTGTCGCTGGCGACGTTCATGCAAGTGCTCGACACCACCATTGCCAACGTCGCCTTGCCGACTATTTCCGGCAACCTGGGCGTCAGCTCGGAGCAGGGCACCTGGGTGATCACCTCGTTCGCGGTGAGCAACGCCATTGCCTTGCCGCTTACTGGCTGGCTGAGCCGGCGGTTTGGCGAGGTGAAGCTGTTTTTGTGGGCGACGATGCTGTTCGTGCTCGCGTCGTTCTTGTGTGGTATTTCCACCTCGATGCCGGAGCTGATTGGCTTTCGCGTACTTCAGGGGCTGGTGGCCGGGCCGTTGTACCCGATGACCCAGACCCTGCTGATTGCCGTGTACCCGCCGGCCAGGCGCGGCATGGCCCTGGCGTTGCTGGCGATGGTCACGGTGGTGGCGCCGATTGCCGGGCCGATCCTCGGCGGTTGGATCACCGACAGCTACAGCTGGCCGTGGATCTTCTTCATCAACGTGCCCATCGGCGTCTTCGCCGCGCTCGTGGTGCAACAGCAGCTCAAGGCGCGACCGGTGGTCACCAGCCATCAACCGATGGATTACGTGGGCTTGATCACGTTGATCATCGGCGTCGGCGCGCTCCAGGTGATTCTCGACAAAGGCAATGACCTGGACTGGTTCGAATCGAACTTCATCATCATCGGTGCGCTGATTTCGATCATTGCCCTGGCGGTGTTTGTGATCTGGGAAATGACCGACCGCCACCCGGTGGTCAATCTCCGCCTGTTCGCCTACCGCAACTTTCGCATCGGCACCATCGTGCTGGTGGGGGGGTATGCCGGATTCTTCGGCATCAACCTGATCCTGCCGCAGTGGTTGCAGACCCAGATGGGCTACACCGCCACCTGGGCCGGGCTGGCGGTGGCCCCCATCGGCATCCTGCCGGTGCTGATGTCGCCCTTCGTCGGCAAGTACGCCCACCGGTTCGACCTGCGCGTATTGGCCGGGCTGGCGTTCCTGGCCATCGGCCTGAGCTGCTTCATGCGCGCCGGGTTCACCAACGAGGTGGATTTCCAGCACATTGCGATGGTGCAGTTGTTCATGGGCATCGGCGTGGCACTGTTCTTCATGCCGACCCTGAGCATCCTGATGTCGGACTTGCCGCCGCACCAGATCGCCGACGGCGCGGGCCTGGCGACGTTCTTGCGGACCTTGGGCGGCAGCTTTGCCGCGTCCTTGACCACCTGGATCTGGATCCGCCGGGCCGACCTGCACCATGCCTACCTGAGCGAAAGCATCAGCACCTTCGAGCCGGCCACCCGCGAGGCACTCAACCAGCTTGGCGGCGCGAGCACACCGGCTTATGCCCGGCTTGACCAGGTCCTTACCAGCCAGGCATACATGCTTTCCACCGTGGATTACTTCACGCTGTTGGGCTGGGCGTTCATGGGCTTGATCGTGCTGGTGTGGCTGGCGAAGCCGCCGTTTGCGGCGAAGGCTGGGCCGGCTTCGGCGGGGCATTGATCACGAAGTGAAGTGCAGTGTGTGGGCATGCTGTTCACTTGAAATTCCCCCGAATCCCTGTGGCGAGGGAGCTTGCTCCCGCTGGGCTGCGCAGCAGTCCCTTTTTTGAGTGCTTCGCACTCAAGCGGGAGCAAGCTCCCTCGCCACAGGGGGGATTCAGGTTGGGTGAGGCGCAGGCAGCAGTGGCGGCGGGGCGAACCCAAACGGCGCCAACGCAAACCCTTGTTCATCCACCTGCAACGCCCAGCCTTGCTTGTCCCAATCCCCCAGCACGATGCGCCGGGCGGCGTGTTCGCCCAGTTGCAGCTTGTGGATGGCGGGGCGGTGGGTGTGGCCGTGGATCAAGGTCTTCACGCCGTATTGCTGCATGATCCGCGGGATCTCTTCGGGCGTGACGTCGACGATGTCATTGGCTTTCATGCGTGTCTGCGTGCGGCTTTCGCTGCGCAGTTTGCGCGCCAGTTTCTGGCGACTGCCCAGGGGCAGGTGCCGCAGGACGAACAGCGTGACCGGGTTGCGCAGCCAGCGCCGCAGCTTCATGTAGCCTTCGTCGCGGGTGCAGAGGCTGTCGCCGTGCATCAGCAGCACCGGCTCGCCATTGAACTGCACGACACTCGGGTCCTTGAGCAGGGTGCAGCCGGCCGCTTTGCAAAAGGCCTGCCCCAGCATGAAGTCGCGATTGCCGTGCATCAGGAAGATGGCCGTGCCACTGTCGCTCAATTCGCGCAGGGCCTGGCAGATGGAACGCTGGAACGGCGTCATGGCATCGTCGCCGATCCAGGCTTCGAAAAAGTCGCCCAGGATGTACAACGCTTGCGCCGAGCGGGCGCGTGTGGCGAGTAAATCCAGAAACGCCCGGGTGATGTCCGGGCGCTCCTCTTCCAGATGCAAGTCTGAAATCAGCAATATCACTCAATTTTCTCGGCTTTCTCGATGATCACGTCTTCTGCCGGGACGTCCTGGTGGCCGGCCTTGGACGTGGTGGAAACGCCTTTGATCTTGTCGACCACGTCGGTGCCTTCGATCACTTCGCCGAACACTGCATAGCCCCAGCCCTGGGTGGTCTTGCTGCTGTGGTTCAGGAAGCTGTTGTCCGCCACGTTGATGAAGAACTGTGCGGAGGCCGAATGCGGCTCCATGGTACGGGCCATGGCAACGCTGTACTTTTTGTTCGGCAGGCCATTGTCGGCTTCGTTCTGGATGCTTGGGCGCTTGTCTTTCTTTTCCTTCATGCCTGGCTCGAAACCGCCGCCCTGGATCATGAAGTTGCCGATGACGCGGTGGAATATGGTGTTTTCGTAGTGGCCGGCGTTGACGTATTCGACGAAGTTGGCCACGGTCAGCGGCGCCTTCTCGGCGTTCAGTTGCAGAACGATGTCACCGTGGTTGGTGGTCAGTTTGACTTTGCTCATGGTCGGTACTCTTTCAAGGAATTCGTGGGTTTCGGGGCGTCACTGCCCGCAACCGGTCTGGCTGTAATCGGCCAGGCAGGGCAGTTTAGCGTGCCGGGCACGAATTTCGAGGCTGTTTTTCATCAGGCCGTCGATTAAATTCAATCGTTTGCCGGCCTGGCCTGTCAGGTGCTTGACAGCATCGGCTATGATACGGGCTTTGATTTATCAGGCCGCACCCGGCCGCGCACTTGTCTGTTCAAGGATCCTATGAGCAAGCCCACTGTCGACCCTACCTCGAATTCCAAGACCGGCCCGGCCGTGCCGGTCAATTTCCTGCGCCCGATCATCCAGGCGGACCTGGACTCGGGTAAGCACACACAGATCGTCACTCGCTTCCCACCAGAGCCCAACGGCTACCTGCACATCGGCCATGCCAAGTCGATCTGCGTGAATTTCGGCCTGGCCCAGGAGTTCGGTGGCGTCACGCACCTGCGTTTCGACGACACCAACCCGGCCAAGGAAGATCAGGAATACATCGACGCGATCGAAAGCGACGTCAAGTGGCTGGGTTTCCAATGGTCCGGTGAGGTGCGCTACGCCTCGCAATATTTCGACCAGTTGCACGACTGGGCCGTGGAACTGATCAAGGCCGGCAACGCCTATGTGTGCGACCTGACCCCCGAGCAGGCCAAGGAATACCGTGGCAGCCTGACCGAGCCGGGCAAGAACAGCCCGTTCCGTGATCGCAGCGTGGAAGAGAACCTCGACCTGTTCGCCCGTATGCGCGCCGGCGAGTTCCCGGACGGCGCTCGGGTGCTGCGCGCCAAGATCGACATGGCTTCGCCGAACATGAACCTGCGCGACCCGATCATGTACCGCATTCGCCACGCCCATCACCACCAGACTGGCGACAAATGGTGCATCTACCCCAACTATGACTTCACCCACGGCCAGTCGGACGCCATCGAAGGCATCACTCACTCGATCTGCACCCTGGAGTTCGAAAGCCATCGTCCGTTGTACGAGTGGTTCCTCAAGCACCTGCCGGTGCCGGCTACCCCACGCCAGTACGAATTCAGCCGCCTGAACCTGAACTACACCATCACCAGCAAGCGCAAGCTCAAGCAACTGGTGGACGAGAAGCACGTCAACGGCTGGGACGACCCGCGCATGTCGACGCTGTCGGGCTTCCGTCGTCGCGGCTACACGCCGGCGTCGATCCGCAACTTCTGCGAGATGATCGGCACCAACCGTTCCGACGGTGTGGTCGATTTCGGCATGCTCGAGTTCAGCATCCGTCAGGATCTGGATGCGAATGCCCCGCGCGCCATGTGCGTGTTGCGTCCGTTGAAGGTCGTGATCACCAACTACCCGCAAGACCAGGTCGAAAACCTCGAACTGCCGCGTCATCCGCAAAAAGAAGAACTCGGCGTGCGCAAACTGCCGTTCGCCCGTGAAATCTACATCGACCACGATGACTTCATGGAAGAGCCGCCAAAAGGCTACAAGCGCCTGGAGCCGAACGGCGAAGTGCGTCTGCGCGGCAGCTATGTGATCCGTGCCGACGAAGCGATCAAGGACGCCGACGGCAACATCGTCGAGCTGCGTTGCTCCTACGATCCCGACACCCTGGGCAAGAACCCGGAAGGTCGCAAGGTCAAGGGCGTGATCCACTGGGTGCCGGCCGCCGCCAGCGTCGAGTGCGAAGTGCGTCTGTACGATCGCCTGTTCCGCTCTCCGAACCCGGAGAAGGCCGAAGACAGCGCGAGTTTCCTGGACAACATCAACCCTGACTCACTGCAAGTGCTGACCGGTTGTCGTGCTGAACCCTCGTTGGGCAATGCACAGCCGGAAGACCGTTTCCAGTTCGAGCGCGAAGGTTACTTCGTCGCGGATATCAAGGACTCGAAACCAGGTCAGCCGGTATTCAACCGTACCGTGACCCTGCGTGATTCGTGGGGCCAGTGATCAAGTCTTAAGGAAACACCGTGCTTACGATCTACAACACGCTCACCAAGAGCAAAGAAGTCTTCAAGCCGTTGGATGGCAACAAGGTCCGCATGTACGTCTGCGGCATGACCGTGTACGACTACTGCCACATTGGTCACGGTCGCAGCATGGTCGCCTTCGACCTGGTGACCCGCTGGCTGCGGTTCAGCGGTTATGACCTGACCTACGTGCGCAACATCACCGACATCGAAGACAAGATCATCAACCGTGCCCGCGAAAACGGCGAGCCTTACGATGCGCTGACCGAGCGCATGATCAAGGCCATGCACGAGGATGAGGCGCGCCTCAATATCCTCAAGCCGGACCTGGAGCCCCGTGCCACGGACCACATCCCTGGCATGCTGAGCATGATCCAGACCTTGATCGACAAGGGCTACGCCTACGCACCGGGCAATGGCGACGTGTACTACCGCGTCGCCAGGTTCATGGGCTACGGCAAGCTGTCGCGCAAGAAGATCGAAGACCTGCGCATCGGCGCGCGTATCGAAGTCGACGAGTCGAAAGAAGACCCGCTGGACTTCGTGCTGTGGAAGGGCGCCAAGCCGGGTGAGCCGAGCTGGGAGTCGCCGTGGGGCGCCGGGCGTCCGGGCTGGCACATCGAATGCTCGGTGATGTCCACCTGCTGCCTGGGCGAGACCTTCGACATTCATGGCGGCGGCAGCGACCTGGAGTTCCCGCACCACGAAAACGAAATCGCCCAGAGCGAAGCGGCCACCGGCAAGACCTACGCCAATGCGTGGATGCATTGCGGCATGATCCGGATCAACGGCGAGAAGATGTCCAAGTCCTTGAACAACTTCTTCACCATCCGCGACGTGCTCGACAAGTACCACCCGGAAGTCGTGCGTTACCTGTTGGTGTCGAGCCACTACCGCAGCGCCATCAACTACTCGGAAGACAACCTCAAGGACGCCAAGGGTGCCCTGGAGCGTTTCTATCACGCGTTGAAGGGGCTGCCGAGCGTGCCGGCCGCCGGTGGCGACGCCTTCGTGGCGCGTTTCACCGAAGTGATGAACGACGACTTCGGCACGCCGGAAGCGTGCGCGGTGCTGTTCGAGATGGTGCGTGAGATCAATCGCCTGCGTGAGAGTGATCTCAATGCGGCGGCCGGTCTGGCGGCTCGCCTGAAAGAACTGGCCAGTGTACTGGGTGTGTTGCAGCTCGAAGCCGATGACTTCCTGCAGGCCGGTGCCGAAGGCCGCGTGGACGCCGCCGAAGTCGAGACGTTGATCCAGGCGCGCCTGACTGCACGCGCCAACAAGGATTGGGCCGAATCCGACCGCATCCGCGACCAGCTCACCGCCATGGGCGTGGTGTTGGAAGACGGCAAGGGCGGGACGACCTGGCGCCTGGCAGACTAGATCTTCTAAAGCTCGCCGTACCCCTGTGGGAGCGAGCTTGCTCGCGATAGCGTCGGATCAGTCAACAATCATGTTGGCTGAAAGATTGCCATCGCGAGCAAGCTCGCTCCCACAATTTTTTGTGCTTAGCCTGGCAATCATTCCTTTATGAGCTAGTACTGTCAGGTCGATTCGACGTTCTCTGACAGGGCTCTTCCATGTTGGCTCATTGGTCTCTGGCGGCAATACATCTTTTGGCGTTCGCCCTCGGGTTCTGGGCGGTGCTGACGCGCGGCACGGCGCTACGACGCCTGGCGGGTGGTGTGGATGCGGTTCGAAATGTGCTGATGGCGGACAACCTGTGGGGGCTGTCGGCGCTGGTGCTGCTGGTGACCGGTGGGATGCGCGCTTTTGCGGGGTACGAAAAGGGCACGGATTATTACCTGCACCAACCGCTGTTTCACCTGAAGATGACTTTGTTCCTGCTGATCCTGTTGCTTGAGATCGCGCCAATGATCGCCCTGATCAAATGGCGGATGGCGCTGGGCAAAGGGGCTGCGATCGATCCCTCGAAAGCCGGCCGGTTTGCAGGGATCAGTCACATCGAAGCTTTGTTGCTGATCCTGATGGTGATCGCTGCCACGGGCATGGCGCGCGGCGTGAGCCTGGGTTGACCGGCCGCGAACGCCTGCTTCGTCATCATTAAAACGAAACGTCTGACAGCCATGCTAAGCGCCATGTCATTAGTATCGGTTCAACGGGCTGGACGAAAAAAGATGGGGGCAGGGTGAGGCACGGTCGACCAGAATCTTTAGCCAGCCATTGCGACGATGCAAACGGGCTGGCTACGGACTGCAGCAAGGCTCAGGGAGTTTGCGGTTTGTCAGGGGCGGTAAGGCCTGCCTGAATACGCTGATAAATCTCTTCACGATGCACCGCAACGTTTTTCGGGGCGTTGATGCCGATCCGGACTTGTTGGCCGCTAACGCCCAGAATGGTGATCGTGATGTCGTCACCAATGTTTATGCTTTCACCGACTTTGCGGGTGAGTATCAGCATGGTGTTCTCCTTGATTACTTTATAGGGCACCTGATTCAGACAGTGCAGATGTCGGTACTGCTTATAGATTAGTGCTAAGTGTCACAATGTGGGTGCCTCTTTCTGACGCGCAGACGCAGCATTAATTCCCAGGGTGCGACTATACAGAGACGCCGGGCAGGATTCTCGTGTTTTGAGCACTGTTTGCGGCGATCTTGAAGGGCACGGGTGCTAAAATCCGTGCCTCATGTCTTCCGGGGGAAACGTTGTGCGCAAATTGGCTTGGGTTATTGCGGTATTGGTGCTGGCAGGATGCGGTGAGGGGCGTAACGTCGAAGCACCGAAGCCCAAACCCGTAGCGACCTCCGCTGCCGCGCCGCAGTGGGCCGTCGAGGTTCGTGGCCAGACGCCGCAGGCTGTCAGCGACCTGACCGGCTGGCTCATCGAACACAGCTTCATGTCGAACGTGGTGCGTGAAAACGGCAAGGAGCGCGTCCTGGTCGGTCCTTTCAGTTCCAAGGCTGAGGCCGAAGCCAAGCAGGAACAGGTGACGGCTGCCCTGGTCCGGGCGAAAAAACGCAACATCGAGACGTTGGTGGTGGATTACCCGACGGCCCATTAATCGGGCAACCCAAAAAAGTCAGCCAAGCCACAAAACCTGTGAGCGAGCTTGCTCGCGATAGGGGGATGTCAGTCAACATCAATGCTGGCTGATCCACCGCTATCGCGAGCAAGCTCCCACAGTCGGTTTTGTGCTGTTCACGAGTGCGAGGTCAGCCGCAGGCCTTCATGTCCACCGGCCCCACGAACTCGTTGCCACGGCCCATGACGCACGCCACGCTCTGGTTGCGCTGACGCTCCCAGCTTTCGACCGGGTAGGTCTTGTTCCAGGCTTCATACAGGCGCCGGTCCTGTTTCGAGAGGCGCAGGCCGTATTGTTTGCTCATGTAGAAATAGGTCCGGGCGATCATGCCCCGGATAGAAGGGCGGGGCATGACCTTCTTGGCCTTGAAGTCCACTTGGGTCAGGCATGAGCCGTACTGGCCCTTCTGCACAGGCAACCAGCCGAAACTGAAATTGCTGCGATCACCATTCACTTCCCCGATGCTGGGCACCAGGTTGTGCAGGTCGGCCTCGGCCCGTTGATAGACCGGGTCATAGCGGGTGCAGTTCTTGCGACCCCCTTGTTGCCAGCATTGACGCTGATGGCCGATCTGCCAGGCCGGGACAATATGCTCCCACTCGATGCGAGCGGCGCGGCTGGCATTCTTGCGCGGTACATAACCGCAGGCGGCCAGGTTCACGCGATTGCCAGTGTATTTACAGCCACAGTAAAACTCGGTGGATTGTGGTGCGTAGAGTTTCCAGGCGACTTTCTTGGCTTCGTTGAAGGTGCGCGGCGCACCGGCTTGTGCGCCCATCGCGATAAACACAAGCAAAAAAGCTAAACAGCGAACACTCATCAGGCTCAATCTTCCTTCGGCACAACCCAAAAAACCTGCACACCGCCATCATCGCGATAGGCGAGGGTCACGTTGTCGTTCTCGTCGATTTCTTCCAACAGGCGCTCCCACTCATCCACCGGCTCGTCAGGCAGACGGAAGATCAGGGCGGCCTTGGCTTTTTGCGCGGTGGGGGCGTTGATGATTTTCGAGACCCGAAGGCCGAGTCGTGTATAGGAATCTAAGGGGGTAGTTGCAGCGGAGGGCGTGGCCACAGAATTATCCTTATTAAGCTGTACGTGCATACAGTATTTGACCGTAGGCAATTACGCAACTGCTTAAAATTCAAGAAAATCGTCTGACAGCACTTTTTTCGTTTTGGTGTAGGAGAAGGGAATTTTTTATTGGCTGGCATAAACAGGTGGATCAACCGCTCTGGCCTGTGACAGCTTTGCGCAAGCGCTAAAGAAATGGCTTCGGCGGGCGATGTCCTGCGTAGGAATCCCATCCATGGAGTTTTGTCATGTCATTTTCAGTCGGCTTTCCCAATGCGGCGGCCGTGACCATCGGCGGTCAATCCACCGCTACCCTGAAGGCCTTGAACGAGGCGAGTGCCGAGGCCGTCGATGAGGCCCTTGGCGAGACGCAAACGCCCGGCAAAGTCCGTACGGGTACGGGCGCGGAAGCAACCGACCAGGCGCAGGAGGGCGGCAGCACCCAGAGCGTGGCGGTGCAGGTGCTGCTCAAGCGGATGCAAGAGCTTCAGCAGCAGCTCAGGGAGCAGCAACAGCAACTGGCCGCCGCAGAGGCGCGCGACTATGCAACGGAGGAAGCCAAGACTTCGGCGGTCATGGCCGTCCAGGGACAGATCGCCGACACCAGTGGCGCTTTGCTGGAAGTCACTGGTCATCTGGTCACGGAGCTGGCCAAGGGCAGCGGTTCGGGTTCGGTGGTCAATACAACGGCCTGAGCCTCGACGTTGCGGATCAAACCGCAACGTTGACAAATCTGCGAAGCCTTACCATAGTTCACTTCACGCAAACGTTTGCGCGGCGTTCCGTGCATTGATTTGCTCACAATAATCATAAGATCGGAGTGAACCCATGAAGTTGCCATTCGCTGGACGCCTTCTCGCTGTTGCCATGCTCGCGGCCGCATCCGCTGCGCTGCCTATCTCCTCGGCATTCGCCCAGACCGCAGAAAAGCCCAAGGTCGCCCTGGTCATGAAATCCCTGGCCAACGAATTCTTCCTGACCATGGAAGACGGCGCCAAGGCTTATCAGAAGGAACACTCCGCCGATTTCGACCTGATCTCCAACGGGATCAAGGATGAAACCGACACCGCCAACCAGATCCGCATCGTCGAGCAGATGATCGTGTCCAAGATCGATGCCCTGATTATCGCGCCAGCGGATTCCAAGGCCATGGTGCCGGTGATCAAGAAAGCCGTGGACGCTGGCATCACGGTGATCAACATCGATAACCAGCTCGATCCGGCCGTGGTCAAAAGCAAGAACATCAACGTGCCGTTCGTAGGCCCGGACAACCGCAAAGGCGCGCGCCTGGTGGGCGAGTACCTGGCCAAGCAGCTCAAGGCCGGTGACGAAGTCGGCATCATCGAAGGCGTGTCCACAACGACCAATGCCCAGGCACGCACCGCAGGCTTCAAGGATGCAATGGAAGCGGCGCAGGTCAAGGTCGTTTCCCTGCAATCGGGTGACTGGGAAATCAACAAGGGCAACCAGGTTGCCGCGTCGATGCTCAGCGAATACCCGAACATCAAGGCACTGCTGGCCGGTAACGACAGCATGGCGGTCGGTGCTGTATCGGCCGTGCGCGCGGCGGGCAAGGCGGGCAAGGTGCAGGTGGTCGGCTACGACAACATCAACGCCATCAAGCCAATGCTCAAGGACGGTCGTGTCCTGGCGACGGCCGACCAGTTCGCCGCCAAGCAGGCCGTGTTCGGCATCGAGACGGCGCTGAAGATCCTCAAGGGCGAAAAAGTCGACAGCGGTACCAACGGCGTTATCGAAACTCCGGTCGAGCTGGTGACCAAGTAGTTATCCTGGCGACACAACGGTGCTCGCCCATTCGGGCGAGTGCATTGGAGAGTTTGTTATGTCCGTTCGCGACCCGAACGCTGTCCTGTGCGTCAGCGGTATCGGCAAGACCTATGCCCAGCCGGTACTGACCGATATCAACCTGACGTTGATGCGCGGTGAAGTGCTGGCGCTGACCGGCGAAAATGGCGCCGGCAAAAGCACCTTGTCCAAGATCATCGGCGGGTTGGTGACGCCGACGACCGGGCAGATGCAATTTCAGGGGCAGGATTATCGTCCTGGCAGCCGGACCCAGGCTGAAGAGCTGGGCGTGCGCATGGTGATGCAGGAACTCAACCTGCTGCCGACCCTGTCCGTGGCCGAGAACCTGTTCCTCGACAACCTGCCCAGTCACGGCGGCTGGATCAGTCGCAAGCAATTGCGCAAGGCGGCCATCGAGGCCATGGCCCAGGTGGGGCTCGATGCGATCGATCCTGACACGTTGGTCGGCGAACTGGGGATCGGTCACCAGCAAATGGTCGAGATCGCCCGCAACCTGATTGGCGATTGCCATGTGCTGATTCTCGATGAACCGACCGCCATGCTGACGGCCCGCGAAGTCGAAATGCTCTTTGAGCAGATCACTCGTTTGCAGGCGCGTGGCGTGTCGATCATCTACATTTCCCATCGCCTCGAAGAACTGGCGCGGGTCGCCCAGCGCATTGCGGTACTGCGCGATGGCAACCTGGTCTGCGTCGAGCCGATGGCCAACTACGACAGCGAGCAACTGGTGACCCTGATGGTCGGCCGGGAGCTGGGCGAACATATCGACCTTGGCCCACGCCAGATCGGCGCGCCGGCGTTGACCGTTAAAGGCCTGACCCGTTCCGACAAGGTCCGCGACGTGTCCTTCGAAGTCCGCAGTGGCGAGATCTTCGGCATCTCCGGCCTGATCGGGGCAGGGCGCACCGAACTGTTGCGGTTGATCTTCGGTGCCGATCCGGCCGACAGCGGCACGGTGGCGCTGGGTTCGCCGGCCCGGGTGGTGAGTATTCGCTCGCCGTCCGATGCGGTGGCCCATGGCATCGCGTTGATCACCGAAGACCGCAAGGGCGAAGGATTGCTGCTGACGCAGTCCATCGCCGCCAACATTGCCCTGGGTAACATGCCGGAGATCTCCAGCGCCGGCCTGGTGAATGGCAGCGCCGAACTGGCCCTGGCGCAGCGCCAGGTCGATGCCATGCGCATCCGCAGTTCCAGCCCGACCCAGTTGGTGTCCGAGCTGTCGGGCGGCAACCAGCAGAAGGTCGTGATCGGTCGTTGGCTCGAACGCGATTGCGCGGTCATGTTGTTCGATGAGCCGACCCGTGGCATCGACGTCGGCGCCAAATTCGACATTTATGCGCTGCTCGGCGAGCTGACTCGCCAGGGCAAGGCGCTGGTCGTGGTGTCCAGCGACCTGCGGGAGCTGATGTTGATCTGCGACCGGATCGGCGTGCTGTCCGCCGGGCGCCTGATCGACACCTTCGAGCGCGACAGTTGGACCCAGGATGACTTGCTTGCCGCCGCATTCGCCGGCTACCAGAAACGTGATGCGTTGCTCAACGAAGCAGCGCCTAGGGATCTTTCATGAAAACCGCACCTGCCGTCGGCAAATCGAGTGGCAACTTCTATGGCCTCGGGACCTACCTGGGCCTGGCTGGCGCGCTGCTGGCCATGATCGCGCTGTTCTCGGCGCTGAGCAGCCATTTCCTGTCCTATGACACCTTCAGCACCTTGGCCAACCAGATTCCCGACCTGATGGTGCTGGCGGTCGGCATGACGTTCATCCTGATCATCGGTGGCATCGACCTGTCGGTGGGGTCGGTGCTGGCGCTTGCGGCATCGACGGTCAGCGTGGCCGTGCTCGGTTGGGGCTGGAGCGTGTGGCCATCGGCCTTGCTCGGCATGGCCGTGGCGGCGTTGGCGGGTACGGTCACCGGTTCGATTACCGTGGCGTGGCGGATCCCATCGTTCATCGTCTCCCTCGGTGTGCTGGAAATGGCCCGGGGCCTGGCGTACCAGATGACCGGCTCCCGGACCGCCTACATCGGCGACTCGTTCGCCTGGCTGTCCAATCCCATCGCCTTTGGTATCTCACCTTCATTCATCATCGCCTTGCTGGTGATCTTCATTGCCCAGGCTGTGCTGACCCGAACCGTGTTCGGTCGCTACCTGATCGGCATCGGCACCAATGAAGAAGCCGTGCGCCTGGCCGGTATCAATCCAAAGCCCTACAAGATCCTGGTATTCAGCCTGATGGGCTTGCTGGCCGGTGTGGCCGCGCTGTTCCAGATTTCGCGCCTGGAAGCGGCGGATCCGAACGCCGGTTCAGGGCTTGAGCTGCAAGTCATCGCTGCCGTGGTCATCGGTGGTACCAGTCTGATGGGTGGCCGCGGTTCGGTCATCAGCACCTTTTTTGGCGTGCTGATCATCTCCGTGCTGGCGGCGGGCCTGGCGCAGATCGGCGCCACTGAGCCAACCAAGCGCATCATTACCGGTGCGGTGATCGTGGTGGCGGTCGTGCTCGATACCTATCGCAGCCAGCGCGCCAGTCGGCGGGGCTGAACCATGGCGACGATCAAGGATGTAGCAGCGCTCGCCGGGATTTCCTACACCACCGTGTCCCACGTGGTGAACAAAACGCGGCCGGTCAGCGAGGAAGTGCGGCTCAAGGTCGAGGCGGCCATCGAGCGCCTGGACTACGTGCCAAGCGCCGTGGCCCGGTCGCTCAAGGCCAAGACCACGGCGACCATCGGCCTGTTGGTGCCCAACAGCCTCAATCCTTACTTTGCCGAGTTGGCCCGGGGTATCGAGGACTACTGTGAGCGCAACGGCTATTGCGTGATTCTGTGCAACTCCGACGACAACCCGGACAAGCAACGCAGCTACCTGCGGGTGCTGCTGGAAAAACGCATCGACGGCCTGATTTTCGCGTCTGCCGGCGGTGATGTCGGCCTGGCCGAGGGGCTGTCCAACGTGCGCACCCCCATGGTGATCGTCGACCGTGGGCTCGAGGGTGTCGACGCAGACCTGGTGCGCATCGATCATGAATGCGGTGCGTACCTGGCGACCCGGCACCTGCTTGAGCTGGGTCACCGCGATATCGCCTTCATCGGTGGCCCGGCCAATACCAGCGTGGCGCAAATGCGCTTGGCCGGTTACTGCCGTGCGCTGAAAGAGGCCGGGATCGAGCTGCCTGTCGAGCGTATGCTCGAGAGCGATTTCACCAGTACCGGCGGCTACCGCGCCGCTGCGCAGCTGCTTGAACAGCAGCCACCGAGCGCGATTTTTGCGGCCAACGACATGATCGGTATCGGTGTGCTGCGCGCCGCGGCTGAACGCAATGTGCGCGTGCCCAGCGAACTGTCGGTCATCGGTTTCGATGACATCCAGATGAGCCGTTATGTCTACCCGGCATTGACCACGGTAGGGCAGTCGATCCTGCAGCTCGGCGAGATGGCGGCCGAAGTGCTGCTGCGACGAATTGCGACGCCGGGCCTTGCCACCGAGCAGCGGATCGTGACGCCAAGTATTGTCCTGCGAGAGTCGACTGCGCCGCTGTCCGGCACATTCGCCCAATACCGCTGAACCGAATTGATGAGTAGTGATGTATGCCAGCAAAAGTAGTGGTAATAGGCAGCCTGAACATGGACCTGGTGACCCGGGCGCCGCGTCTGCCGCGTGGTGGTGAAACTCTGATCGGCGAGTCCTTCTCCACCATCCCGGGCGGCAAGGGTGCCAACCAGGCGGTGGCCGCCGCGCGCCTGGGCGCCGAGGTATCGATGGTCGGTTGCGTGGGCAATGATGCCTACGGCGAACAATTGCGTGGCGGGCTGTTGGCCGAGGGCATCGACTGCCTGGCGGTCAGCGTGGTGGAGGGGGCCAGCGGCGTGGCGCTGATCGTCGTCGACGACAATAGCCAGAATGCGATCGTTATCGTTGCCGGTGCCAACGGTGCGCTCACCGCCGAGGTCCTGGACAGTGTCGATGAAGTGCTGCAAAGCGCCGATGTCATCATCTGCCAGCTCGAAGTGCCGGATGCCACCGTCGGCCATGCCCTCAAGCGCGCTCGTGAGCTGGGCAAAATCGTCATCCTCAACCCGGCGCCGGCTTCCCATACGTTGCCCGCCGACTGGTACGCCTGCATCGACTACCTGGTTCCCAATGAAAGCGAAGCAGCGGTGCTGAGCGGGCTGGCGGTGGATTCCCTGGAAACCGCCGAAGCCGCCGCCGCGCATTTGATCGCCGCCGGTGCCGGCAAGGTGATCGTCACCTTGGGGGCCCAGGGGCTGATGTTTGCCAACGGCGCCAGCTTCGAACACTTCCCGGCCCCGCGGGTCAAGGCAGTGGACACCACGGCGGCCGGAGACACCTTTGTCGGCGGCTTCGCGGCAGCCCTGGCGAGCGGCAAAAGCGAGGTCGACGCGATTCGTTTCGGCCAGGCCGCCGCCGCGCTGTCGGTCACCCGCCCGGGCGCGCAGCCTTCAATCCCCACGTTGTTGGAAGTACAGGCTTTCAAATCATGAAAAAGACGCCGTTGTTGAATGTGGCACTGTCACGACTGATCGCTTCCCTGGGCCATGGCGACAAGGTGGTCATCGGTGATGCCGGCCTGCCTGTGCCGCCTCAGGTCGAATTGATCGACCTGGCCCTGACCCATGGCATTCCTGACTTTGTCAGCACCTTGAAGGTGGTGCTCAGCGAAATGCAGGTGGAAAGCCATGTCCTGGCCGAGGAAATCCTCGACAAGCAGCCGCTGGCTCTGACAACCCTGGAGATGCTGAATGCCGAGGGTGCGTTGGGCGAGCGAGAGCTGGTCAGCCATGAACAATTCAAGATCATCAGCCGGCAGGCGCGGGCGATCATTCGCACAGGCGAGTGCTCTCCGTACTGCAATATCGTGCTGGTCGCTGGAGTGACGTTCTAACCCTGTTCAACCCTGCACAAGGAGTGCGCCATGCACCGCTATGCTCAGAAAATGCATCAACTGATCCGGAGTCTGCTGCTTTTGTCATTGATCACCGCTACGAGCGCCCAGGCGGCGGAAAAAATCGACCTGATCATCGACACCGATCCAGGGGCCGATGACGTGGTGGCGCTGTTGTTCGCCCTGGCCTCGCCCGAGGAGTTGCATATTCGTGCGCTGACCACCGTCGCCGGCAATGTGCGCCTGGACAAGACCTCTCGCAACGCTCGCCTGGCCCGGGAATGGGCGGGGCGCGAAGACGTGCCCGTGTATGCCGGGGCGCCGAAACCGTTGATGCGCACGCCGATCTACGCGGAAAACATCCATGGCAAGGAAGGCCTGTCGGGTGTCACGGTGCACGAGCCGAAGAAGGGCTTGGCCGAAGGCAATGCCGTCAACTACCTGATCGACACGCTGAAAGCGGCCAAGCCCCACAGCATCACCATTGCCATGCTTGGCCCGCAGACCAACCTGGCCCTGGCGCTGGTGCAGGAGCCCGATATCGTCCAGGGCATCAAGGAAGTGGTGATCATGGGCGGTGCGCACTTCAACGGCGGCAATATCACGCCGGTGGCCGAGTTCAATCTGTTCGCCGATCCGCAGGCGGCCGAGGTGGTGGCCAAGAGCGGTGTGAAACTGACCTACCTGCCGCTGGATGTGACCCACAAGATCCTCACCAGCGAGGCGCGCCTGAAGCAGATCGCGGCGCTGAACAACAATGCCAGCAAGCTGGTGGGCGATATCCTCAACGAATACGTCAAGGGCGACATGGAGCACTACGGCATGACGGGTGGGCCGGTGCATGACGCGACGGTGATCGCCTATCTGCTCAAGCCACAGTTGTTCACTGGTCGTTCGGTCAATGTCGTCGTGGACAGTCGCGAGGGCCCGACGTTCGGGCAGACCATCGTCGACTGGTACGATGGTTTGAAAGCGCCAAAGAACGCGTTCTGGGTGGAAAACGGTGATGCCCAGGGCTTCTTCGACCTGCTGACCGAGCGCCTGGCGCGCCTCAAGTAACCCGCCTGGCTATATGCGCCCGCAGGTGGGCCTGCGGGTGCGTGAGCATCAGTCCACGGCGTCGACGACGCTCGGATAGCGTTCGAATGCCTGCTGGATGAAGTTGCGGGCGACCTCCGTCCCCAGTTCCCTCACCAGCAATTCTATGCCGATGATTGCCAACTCCTCGGGACTGCTCGGGCTATAGGAGCTATGGCCCTCCGACCATTTGGCATTGATGGTGGCTTCGATGCTGACGGTGCTCATGGTAGGGCTCGCGAGTTGGAGGGCTGTAAGTGGAGTTAAGCATTTTTGCCCCCGGTTTGGCACTGCGACTTAGGCATTGGAGGAGGGCTGTGCGACACTCTTTTTTTTGTTTTTAAAGGAGCCCCGCCGTGCAGATCGATTTGAACGCTCCGGATGGCCTGACCCTCGAGGCGGTTCGTCAATTGCTGGCCTCGGCCAGTGATGACGAGCATACCCAGCTGCGCGTGACCAAGGGCGGTATCGCCTATTTGTCCTCGGGTGTGGTCGGTGGCGCTGACATCGATGGTTTGCTGTTTCGGCTCGAAACCTGGGCGAAGGGCTCGGGATACGTCGGACGGGTTGCGGCCAGCGACGAGGTCTGGGTCATGCAGATCTACAATGCGCTGAAGGATAACTGGCCCAATCCTCCGTTCGATTACATCGACGTTTATTGAGCGGTGTTCATATCCAGTCACGATTCATGTCTGAACAGCAGTGGCGGCTCAGGCAAACTGCCGGTTTTCCGGATGAGCCAGGCCGACGGCTGTGGTGTTGAAACCAAGCGCCGTTTGGGTTGTCGCACGCTCTCTGTTTATCTATCGAAAAAAGGAGGCTTCATGCCTTGGAAGCTCGCGTCATTGAGTACTCTGTTGGCCGCCGTGGTCTTGAGCGGTTGCAGCAGCACCTCGGAATCGACTCCCGAACCCGTGGCGACCGAGTCCGGTCACGGCCGTTGCGAAGCGAAGGGCGCCGAGTTCGCCATTGGCAAGCAGGCCTCGCCACAATTGCTGGAGCAGGCTCGTACCCGTGCCGGCGCGCAGATTGCCCGAATCCTCAAGCCCAACGACATGGTGACGCTTGAGTACCGCTCCGATCGCCTGAATCTCAATACCGATGCCAACCTGGTGGTCAACCGGGTGAACTGCGGCTGACCGGCGGTTTTCAATCGCCCATAAAAAACCCCGTCACATGGACGGGGTTTTTTTAGTGCGCCAAGAAATTACTCTGGGCGAACCTGTGCAGCTTGCATACCCTTTTGGCCTTTCTCAGCCACGAAGGAAACGGTCTGGCCTTCTTTCAGGCTTTTGAAACCGTCGCTTTCGATAGCTTTGAAGTGTACGAACAGGTCGTCACCGCCACCTTGAGGAGTGATGAAGCCGAAGCCTTTTTCATCGTTGAACCATTTAACGGTGCCGGTTTGGCGATTAGACATGGTGTATCTCCAAGAAACATATATTTTCAGTGTACTGTGCTGCTCAGGCCAACTGGGCACACCCGGGTATCATAGTCGAAATGTTCGATTTGGGACCCCCCCAGACGCGCTGTTTGCCAATCAGTCGTGTTTGCTTTGCCGCCTTTACCCGCTGAAAGGCCCGGTTTTAAAGGCTTTCAGCCGAAAGTAAAGACGATAAAAAAAGCTGTAAAACCTGAATAAATCGTTCAAAAAAGCCTGAAATCAGTGTTTTTCAACCCTGCCGGGCTCGTTCAGGAGGCCTGCTTTCTCACTTTTTCGCCTTGTTGTCAGCCTTGCATTTTGCGATCTGGCCCAGTGCCTTTTGCTGCAGATCCGGGGTGGCCTTGTTGTCCATCAAGGCCTGGATGTCCGAGGCTGGATAGGACTTGATCGCATCGGCGCCACAGGCGCAATGAGCCTTGGCAGCGGCCGGGCCGATCTGGGGTGTTGCCGCCTCCGTGCATTGGGCCATGTATTTTTCGCGCTCGCCTTTGGGCCAGTCGGCATGGGCGGTCAGTGGAAGCAGCAGGGCGAGTGGGGCGACTACTGCAAACAATGTATTGAGATGCATGCGAAGATGCTCCTTTCGGGTCGATGTCTTGATATCTGAGGCGTTGCGCTCGGTTCAGTTCAGCACTCTGGCATAAAAACCGTGGATTTACGCCTGCTTCAATTCGAGCGCGGCGATGACCGTTCATCTGTGCTAGCATGCCGGGCTCGGGTATTTCCAGGCTGCGGATGACAACTCGTCCCGGCGGCAAATGTTCGAAATAACCCTGATTTGAATCCCAGTCACTCTGGTTCGGTTTTCCCGGTTGGCCGCAAGGCTCCTGCCGCTGTAAGGCAGGCGTTCGTCATTGAATGGCCTGGACTGGATCTTGTACTGGCTCATCCCAACCCACGTGACCTTTGGTAGGGGTCACCACTAGGAGAGGAGGCGCCATGCCAACTATTACTCTTCCCGATGGCAGTCAACGTTCATTCGATCACCCGGTTTCCGTAGCCGAGGTCGCCGCATCCATCGGCGCGGGCCTGGCCAAGGCCACCCTGGCCGGCAAGGTCAACGGCAAACTGGTCGACGCCAGTGACGTCATCGACAGCGACGCCACGCTGCAAATCATCACGCCAAAGGATGAAGAGGGGCTGGAGATCATTCGCCACTCTTGCGCGCACCTGGTCGGCCACGCGGTCAAGCAGCTGTACCCGAGCGCGAAGATGGTCATCGGGCCGGTCATCGATGAAGGCTTCTATTACGACATCGCCTTCGAGCGTCCTTTCACGCCGGACGACATGGCGGCCATCGAACAGCGCATGCAGCAGCTGATCGAGAAGGATTACGACGTCATCAAGAAAGTCACCCCGCGCGCCGAAGTCATCGAAGTCTTCAAGGCCCGTGGAGAGGACTACAAGCTGCGTCTGGTGGAAGAGATGCCGGACGAGCAGGCCATGGGCCTGTACTACCACGAAGAATACGTCGACATGTGCCGCGGTCCGCACGTGCCGAACACGCGTTTCCTCAAATCCTTCAAGCTGACCAAGCTGTCCGGTGCCTACTGGCGTGGCGATGCGAAGAACGAGCAGTTGCAGCGCGTCTATGGCACTGCCTGGGCCGACAAGAAGCAACTGGCGGCCTACATCCAGCGTATCGAAGAAGCCGAGAAGCGCGATCACCGCAAGATCGGCAAGCGCCTGGGCCTGTTCCACACCCAGGAAGAATCCCCGGGCATGGTGTTCTGGCACCCGAACGGCTGGACCCTGTACCAGGTGCTCGAGCAGTACATGCGCCAGGTCCAGCGTGAAAACGGCTACCTCGAGATCAAGACACCGCAAGTGGTGGACCGCAGCCTGTGGGAGAAATCCGGGCACTGGGCCAACTACGCCGACAACATGTTCACCACCCAGTCGGAAAACCGCGACTACGCCATCAAGCCGATGAACTGCCCTTGCCACGTGCAGGTGTTCAACCAGGGCCTGAAAAGCTACCGCGAGTTGCCGATGCGCCTGGCCGAGTTCGGTGCCTGCCATCGTAACGAGCCTTCGGGTGCGCTGCACGGCATCATGCGTGTGCGTGCGTTCACCCAGGACGATGCGCACATTTTCTGCACTGAAGAGCAGATGCAGGCCGAATCCGCCGCCTTCATCAAGCTGACCATGGACGTCTACCGGGACTTCGGCTTCACCGAAGTCGAAATGAAACTGTCCACTCGTCCGGAAAAGCGCGTTGGCTCCGACGAACTGTGGGATCGCGCCGAAGCGGCCCTGGCGGCTGCCCTCGATAGCGCGGGCCTGGCGTACGACCTGCAGCCGGGTGAGGGGGCCTTCTACGGTCCGAAAATCGAATTCTCGCTGAAAGATTGCCTCGGTCGCGTGTGGCAGTGTGGTACCTTGCAGCTCGATTTCAACCTGCCGATCCGTCTGGGCGCCGAATACGTGTCCGAAGACAACAGTCGCAAGCACCCGGTCATGCTTCACCGCGCGATCCTCGGTTCCTTCGAGCGTTTCGTCGGGATCCTGATCGAGCACTACGAGGGTGCGTTCCCCGCGTGGCTGGCGCCGACCCAGGCAGTGATCATGAATATCACTGATAAACAGGCAGATTTTGCCGCCGAAGTCGAAAAAACTCTCAACCAAAGCGGATTTCGTGCCAAGTCCGACTTGAGAAATGAAAAGATCGGCTTTAAAATCCGCGAGCATACTTTGCTCAAGGTTCCCTTTCTCTTGGTTATTGGAGATCGGGAGGTCGAGATGCAGACTGTCGCTGTGCGTACTCGTGAAGGTGCTGACCTGGGCTCGATGCCCGTCGCCGAATTCGCTGAGTTCCTCGCGCAAGCGGTTTCCCGGCGTGGTCGCCCAGATTTGGAGTAATTATTATTAAGCGTGAAATGAGACAAGATAAACGAGCTGCACCGAAAGCCCCGATCAACGAGAATATCTCGGCACGCGAGGTTCGGTTAATTGGCGCTGACGGCGAGCAGATTGGCATCGTCTCGATTGATGAAGCGCTTCGTATTGCTGAAGAAGCCAAGCTTGATCTGGTAGAAATTTCCGCAGACGCAGTCCCACCGGTTTGCCGGGTGATGGACTACGGCAAGTCGATCTTCGAAAAGAAGAAGCAGATTGCCGCGGCGAAGAAAAACCAGAAGCAGATTCAGGTAAAAGAAATCAAGTTTCGTCCAGGGACGGAGGAAGGGGATTACCAGGTAAAACTGCGCAACCTGGTACGTTTCCTGAGTGACGGGGACAGGGCCAAGGTATCCTTGCGATTCCGCGGCCGTGAGATGGCCCACCAGGAGCTGGGGATGGAACTCCTCAAGCGGGTTGAACAAGACCTGCTCGAGTACGGTTCGGTCGAACAGCATCCTAAGATGGAAGGACGCCAGCTGATCATGGTCATCGCCCCGAAAAAGAAGAAGTAATCACCAGGGCACGGCAGGCCTTGCGATTATGTTTATCAACTGAATGCGGAGTATCCGAACATGCCAAAGATGAAAACCAAAAGTGGTGCTGCTAAGCGGTTTCTGAAAACTGCTAACGGTATCAAGCACAAGCACGCTTTCAAGAGCCACATCCTGACCAAAATGTCGACCAAGCGTAAGCGTCAACTGCGCGGTAGCAGCTTGCTGCATCCGTCTGACGTGGCAAAAGTCGAGCGCATGCTGCGCCTTCGTTAATTTTTGGATCAAGAATAGAGGAAGTAACTCATGGCTCGTGTAAAGCGTGGCGTCATTGCCCGTAAGCGTCACAAAAAAATTCTGAAACTTGCTAAAGGCTACTACGGCGCGCGTTCCCGCGTATTCCGTGTTGCCAAGCAAGCGGTAATCAAGGCAGGCCAATACGCCTACCGTGACCGTCGTCAGAAAAAACGTCAGTTCCGCGCTCTGTGGATCGCTCGTATCAACGCTGGTGCTCGTGTTAACGGTCTGTCCTACAGCCGTTTCATTGCCGGCCTGAAAAAAGCGTCCATCGAGATCGACCGTAAGGTTCTGGCTGATCTGGCAGTGAACGAAAAAGCGGCGTTTGCTGCGATTGTCGAGAAAGCTAAAGCCACCTTGGCTTAAGTACCCCCGACAGTCACCAGGGCTCACCTCTGTGGGCTCGGGTGTTAAACGTCATAAATAGGGGAAGAGCCTTAAAGCTCTTCCCCTATTTTGTATCTGGAGTCTGTACATGGAAAACCTGGATGCGCTGGTCGCTCAAGCACTAGAGGCTGTGCAAAGCGCTGAAGATATCAATGCCCTGGAGCAAATCCGGGTTCTGTACCTTGGCAAGAAGGGCGAGTTGACCCAGGTGATGAAGACCCTGGGGAACCTGCCGGCCGAAGAGCGTCCGCAGGTCGGTGCGCTGATCAACGTTGCCAAGGAACGTGTCACAGAGGTCCTTAACGCGCGCAAGGCGTTGTTCGAGGAGGCGGATCTGGCTGCCAAACTCGCCGCCGAGTCCATCGACGTGACCCTGCCTGGCCGTGGCCAGACTTCCGGCGGCCTGCATCCGGTCACCCGCACGCTGGAACGCATCGAGCAGTTCTTCACCCACATCGGCTACGGCATTGCCGAAGGCCCTGAGGTCGAAGACGACTACCACAACTTTGAAGCGCTCAACATCCCAGGCCATCACCCGGCCCGGTCGATGCATGACACCTTCTACTTCAATGCGAACATGCTGTTGCGCACCCATACCTCGCCGGTACAGGTCCGCACCATGGAATCGCAGCAGCCGCCGATCCGCATCGTCTGCCCAGGCCGTGTGTACCGCAGCGACTCCGATATCACCCACTCGCCGATGTTCCACCAGGTCGAAGGCCTGCTGGTTGATCGCGACATCAATTTCGCCGACCTCAAAGGCACGATCGAAGAGTTCCTGCGGGTGTTCTTCGAAAAAGAACTGGCCGTGCGTTTCCGCCCTTCGTACTTCCCGTTCACCGAGCCTTCCGCTGAAGTCGACATGGAATGCGTGATGTGCAGTGGCAAAGGCTGCCGCGTCTGCAAACAGACTGGCTGGCTGGAAGTCATGGGCTGCGGCATGGTTCACCCGAACGTGCTGCGTATGTCCGGTATCGATCCGGAAGAATTCTCGGGTTTTGCTTTCGGCATGGGCGCCGAGCGCCTGGCCATGCTGCGTTACGGTGTGAATGACTTGCGCCTGTTCTTCGACAACGACTTGCGATTCCTTGCGCAATTTCGCTAGGCCGCAGTCCGTAACGAATCTATTGGGAGAGCAGGATGAAATTCAGTGAACAGTGGCTGCGCGGCTGGGTAAGCCCGCAGGTAAGTCGGGACGAGCTGGTTGCTCGCCTGTCGATGGCCGGCCTCGAGGTCGATAGCGTCACGCCGGCCGCCGGTGATTTCAGCGGCGTGGTGGTGGGCGAGGTGTTGAGCACCGAGCAACACCCAGACGCTGACAAATTGCGGGTTTGCCAGGTCAGCAATGGCGCGGAAACCTTCCAGGTGGTCTGCGGCGCGCCCAACGTGCGCCCGGGTCTGAAGATCCCGTTCGCCATGATCGGTGCCGAGCTGCCGGGCGACTTCAAGATCAAGAAAGCCAAGCTGCGCGGCGTCGAGTCCAACGGCATGTTGTGCTCCCAGGCCGAGCTGCAGATTGGCGAAGGCAACGATGGCTTGATGGAACTGCCGGCGGATGCGCCGGTGGGCCAGGATATTCGTGAATACCTGGGCCTGGACGATGCGAGCATCGAGGTCGACCTGACGCCGAACCGTGGCGACTGCCTGTCCCTGGCCGGCCTGGCCCGCGAAGTCGGCGCGCTGTATGCCGTCCCCGTGACGCGTCCTGTGGTCGCGGCCGTGCCAGCGGTGCATGATGAGGTGCGTTCGGTTGAAGTCCTCGCGCCAGCGGCGTGCCCACGTTACCTGGGCCGCGTGATCCGTAACGTCGACCTGTCGAAGCCGACGCCGCTGTGGATGGTCGAGCGCCTGCGCCGTGCCGACGTGCGCAGCATCGACGCCGCCGTCGACATCACCAACTACGTGATGCTGGAGCTGGGTCAACCGCTGCACGCGTTCGATCTCGCCGAAATCAACGGCGGTATTCGCGTGCGCATGGCCGAAGAGGGCGAGAAGCTGGTCCTGCTCGACGGCCAGGAAGTGACCTTGCGCAGCGATACACTGGTGATTGCCGACCATTCCCGCGCCTTGGCGATTGCCGGCGTAATGGGGGGCGAGCACAGCGGCGTCTCCACCACGACCCGTGACGTATTCCTTGAAAGCGCGTTCTTCGACCAGA
The DNA here is from genome assembly GCF_900103575.1 of Pseudomonas sp. NFACC51. NCBI lineage: Bacteria > Pseudomonadati > Pseudomonadota > Gammaproteobacteria > Pseudomonadales > Pseudomonadaceae > Pseudomonas > Pseudomonas sp. NFACC51. The sequence continues at coordinate 74,067 of NZ_FMXH01000007.1, forward strand.
TCGCAGTGGCTGGCAAGGCGCGCTCCTATGGGCTGCACACCGATGCCTCGCACCGTTACGAGCGTGGCGTGGACTGGCAACTGGCCCGTGAAGCCATGGAGCGCGCCACTGGCCTGCTGCTGGACATCACCGGTGGCGAAGCCGGCCCGATCATCGAAACCGTCAGCGAACAGCACCTGCCGAAGATCGCTCCGATCACCCTGCGTGCCCAACGCATCACCCAGATGCTGGGCATGGAAATGGACGCTGCCGAAGTCGAGCGCCTGCTCAGTGCCCTTGGCCTGGGTATCAGTGCGGATGGGGCAGGGCAGTGGCGCGTCGAAGTGCCAAGCCATCGCTTCGATATCAGCCTGGAAGTCGACCTGATCGAAGAACTGGCCCGCCTGTATGGCTACAACCGCCTGCCGGTTCGCTACCCGCAAGCACGCCTGGCCCCACAGGCCAAGGCTGAAGCTCGCAGCGACCTGCCGGAACTGCGCCGCCTGCTGGTGGCCCGCGGTTATCAGGAAGCGATCACCTACAGCTTCATCGATCCGCGTCAGTTCGAGCTGTTCAATCCGGGTGTCGAGCCGCTGTTGCTGGCCAACCCGATCTCCAACGACATGGCGGCCATGCGCTCGTCGCTGTGGCCTGGTTTGGTCAAATCGCTGCAGCACAACCTGAACCGTCAGCAGGATCGCGTGCGTCTGTTCGAAAGCGGCCTGCGCTTCGTCGGTCAACTGGACGGCTTGAAGCAAGAGTCGATGCTGGCCGGTGTGGTCTGCGGCAGTCGCTTGCCGGAAGGCTGGGCGCAAGGTCGCGATGTCGTCGATTTCTTCGACGTCAAGGCTGACGTGGAAGCGGTGCTCGGCTTCGCCGGTGCGCTCGACGCGTTCACTTTCGTGCCGGGCAAGCATCCAGCGCTGCATCCTGGACAGACCGCACGTATCGAGCGAGACGGGCGTGAAGTCGGCTATGTCGGTGCCATTCACCCGGAACTGTCGAAAACCCTGGGCCTTGATCGTCCGGTCTTCGTTTTCGAGCTGGTTCTGGCTGAAGTCGCCCAGGGGAAAATGCCGAAATTCCAGGAGTTATCGCGCTTTCCTGAAGTGCGTCGTGACCTGGCGCTGCTGGCTGATCGCGACGTTGCATCCAGCGCTGTGCTGGAGGTAATCCGTGAAAATGCAGGCGAATGGCTCACGGACCTCAGGCTATTTGACGTGTATCAGGGTAAAGGCATTGATCCGCATAGAAAAAGCCTTGCAGTTGGCTTGACCTGGCAGCATCCATCGCGCACTCTTAATGACGATGAGGTGAATACCGCAACGCAGAACATCCTCACCTCGCTCGAAAACAGGTTGAACGCCACGTTAAGGAAGTGACGTATGGGGGCTCTGACGAAAGCTGAGATGGCGGAACGTCTGTATGAGGAGCTGGGCCTGAATAAACGGGAGGCCAAAGAATTGGTCGAACTGTTTTTCGAAGAAATCAGGCACGCTCTGGAAGACAACGAGCAGGTCAAGTTGTCCGGTTTCGGCAATTTCGACCTTCGGGACAAACGCCAGCGGCCTGGCCGCAATCCGAAAACGGGAGAAGAAATCCCGATCACGGCTCGCCGTGTGGTCACCTTTCGTCCAGGGCAGAAGTTGAAGGCCCGAGTTGAGGCTTATGCTGGAACCAAGTCATAACGACGAACTACCCGTCATCCCGGGCAAACGCTACTTCACCATTGGTGAAGTCAGCGAGCTGTGTGCGGTAAAGCCGCACGTGCTGCGCTATTGGGAGCAGGAGTTTCCTCAACTCAACCCGGTCAAGCGCCGCGGAAACCGCCGGTATTATCAGCGACAAGACGTGCTGATGATCCGGCAGATCCGCGCGCTGCTGTACGATCAGGGGTTCACCATCGGCGGCGCACGCCTGCGCCTCTCCGGTGATGAGGCCAAAGACGATACAACCCAGTACAAACAGATGATCCGCCAGATGATCGCCGAGCTTGAAGATGTGCTGGTGGTGCTCAAGAAATAAATTTCTGCTTTTAAATACTTCCAGTTTTCAAAAGCTTGCGATATATTCCTGAGCGTTCCGTTGAGAAGCGGAACAAGATTCACGCCTAGTCGGGGCGTAGCGCAGTCCGGTAGCGCACTAGCATGGGGTGCTAGGGGTCGAGTGTTCGAATCACTCCGTCCCGACCATATTTTTCAATGACTTAGCCCAATCTGAAAAGGTTGGGCTTTTTCATGCCTAAAAAATACCCCCGCATTGCCTGGGTGGCAGGGCTGAAAATCCAGAGCCGTTTCTAACGTTCCTGCTTCATCCACCAGGTTCTGTCATGGACGAAAACGGCCCCAGTGCTCATCCAACAATACGTTCGGTTGTCGTGGCTCACCTTGAAGCACTGTTGCGAGAGTCGGTCATGGCCGACAAGGCCACGGAGGTCGCGGCTGTGCGTGTTTCTACACCTAACTTCACATACACATGTTCCAGATGTTTGTTCACGGTGCGTGGGCTCAGATCAAGAATGGTGCCGATGTCGCGGTTGGTCTTGCCGCAGGCCACCCAGCGCAGAACCTCGACTTCCCGACCGGTGAGCTGAAAGCGTGCCGACAGCACCCTGTGCGCCGGCTCGTCGTCCAGGCTCGGCGGGGCTGGTTGTGACGCCGCTCGGGCTGACAGCAGGATGCGCGAGGTGCGCAGGTGCGCGGCGACCCGGGCCAGCACTTCGTCGGTCTGGATCGGCTTGGTCACGTAGTCGCTGCCACCCACTTCAAAGCCCTGGACCACATGCCTGCTTTCCGTCAGCGCGGTCATGAACAGCACTGGAATATCGGCGTTGGCCGGTTGCTCCTTGATCCGCCGGCAGGTCTCGAAGCCGTCCAGGCCCGGCATCATCGCATCCAGCAGGATCAGGTCTGGACGCCGGCGTTCGATGCGGTTCAGGGCGCTGAGCCCGTCGAGGGCCACCAGCACCATGTAGCCGGCATCATTGAGGGCGTCGGAGAGCATGGCGAGGTTGTCCGGGGTGTCGTCCACAATCAACACGACACCGGGTTCAGCGACTGTGGTCAGTGCATTCATCTTCTGCCTCCTTGAGGGCGCGGTTGATTTCGTCCAGGCGAAAATTTTTCAGCAGCTTGCGTAGCGAACTGATGAAAGGGGCGGTGGCTGGCGTCTCGGCCTGGATGGCGTCGAGTTTTTCGTGCAGACCGCGTACGTAGCCGATGGCGCTGAGTTCGCCGAGGGCGATGAGGTCAGGCTGTGAGGGCAATATCCCCGGTTCGGGGAATGTCGCAGGGGCTGGTTTTTCGCGGCGCAGCCAGTGCAGGTCGAGTTGTTTCTGGATCCGCTCGAGCAGCTCCGGGGTGTGTACCGGCTTGGCAAGGTAGTCGTTGCAGACACTGGCCAGGCTGCGCTCGCGCTCGTCGTTAAAGGCATTGGCCGATATCACGATGATCGGTGCCGTGGACAACGCATTGCGGCGGATCAGCCGGCTGGTTTCCCAGCCATCCATCGTCGGCATCGACAGGTCCATGAGAATCAGGTCCGGCCCCAGCAGGGCGACCTGGCGAATCGCTTCCTGGCCGTTGCTGGCCTGGACCACTTCAAAGCCCAGGGGCGTAAGCATGCCGCTGAGGACCTTGCGATGGTCCACATGGTCGTCCACTACCAGCACCAGACGCCGCGGCCCCTGGTAGCCGATGATGTCGTGTTCGACATGGATCACCGCTTGCGGCACCCGTACTTGCGAGAGAAACAGGCGCACCTGGAAACAGGTGCCCTTGTCCTGCTGACTCTTGACCTGCAACTCGCCGCCCATCAGCGAGGTGAGCATGCGGGTAATGGTCAGGCCCAGGCCAACGCCCTTGTCCTGGCGCATCAGATCACCGCGCTCGAAAGGCTGGAAGATTCGCTCGATGTGCTCGGGGTCGATGCCGATACCCGTGTCGATGATGTCGAAGGTTGCCGTCTCGCGCATGTAACTGACCCGCAGGCAGACTTCGCCGCTGTCGGTGAAATTGACCGCATTGCCCAACAGGTTGATGAGGATCTGCCGGACGCGCTTTTCGTCGCCTCGCACCACCGCCGGCATCTTGCCGATCAGCTCCAGGCGAAAGCGCAACCCTTTGTCCCGTGCTTGTGGGGTGAACATCAGCTCCAGATCGTGGATCAGTTCCGGAAAGGGGATTTCCGTCGGTTCCAGGCGCAATTTGCCAGCCTCGATCTTGGCCACATCGAGCAGGCCGTCGATCAGCGACAGCAGGTGCGAGCCGCTGCGCAGGATGGTCGCCAGGGCATCCTGATGCTGCTCCGGCATGGCCGCATCGCGCTGCAGGATCTGGGTAAAACCGAGGATGCTGTTCAACGGTGTACGCAGTTCGTGGGACAGTCCGGTGACGTAGCGACTCTTGGCCGCGTTGGCCGCCTCGGAAGCCTCCTTGGCATCTTGCAGGGCCTGGTCGGTCAAGCGGTGGGCTTCGATTTCCTGCATCAGCAGCAGGGTCTGGCGGTCCGATTCTTCCTGGGCCACGCGGCGGCTTTCCCGCGTCAGAACGACCCACCAGGCGAGGATGGCCGCCAGTACCGAGAGCGTCAGAAAGGCCTGGAAAAATGCCTGGTACAGCGTCGCCTGGGCTTGCGGCGAGTGGGGCAGTCCCTGGGAGGCCTGGCCATAGATCAGCGCCAGAGCGCCGCTGAGCATAAGGATCAGCGCGAGCAGCAGGCCCAGGTAATGCACTAGCCGGGTGTGCAGGCGTGGCACCGTTGCATTGGGCAGCAACCAATGCAACAGCGCTTCGAACTGCGCCGACAGACGCCCGTGAGGTTTGCAGCGATCGCCGCAACGCGCGTCCAGCGAACAGCAAAGTGAGCAGATGGGCGTGCTGTAGGCCGGACAGAAAGCCATGTCGGCGGTTTCGAACGGGTTGCTGCACAGGCCGCAGGTGATCAGCGTGCTCGGTGCCACCGGTTGCAGCAGTAGCGGATCGCTGGTGCGGGCAATGTAATAGCGGCTGCGTGTGGCCCAGGCCAGCAGCGGGGTCATGACCAGCGAGGTGCCGAGGGCGACGAAGGGCGGGGCGGCCTGGGCCAGCGCACCAAATAGACCGAAGTGGGCGAGGACCGACAGCAGCGAGGCAATCAGCATGGAGCCGACGCCCACCGGGTTGATGTCGTAGAGGTGAGCGCGCTTGAACTCGATGTATTTCGGTGACAACCCCAAGGGTTTGTTGATCACCAGGTCGGCGACCACCGAGCCGATCCAGGCGATGGCGATGTTGGCGTAGAGACCGAGCACCTGGTCGATGACGTCGAATACCCCCAGCTCCATCAGCATCAGGGCAATCGCCACATTGAACACCAGCCAAACTACGCGGCCGGGGTGACTGTGGGTGACCCGGGCGAAAAAGTTCGACCAGGCCAGGGAGCCGGCGTAGGCGTTGGTCAGGTTGATCTTCATCTGCGAGACGAAGACGAACAGCACCATGGCCGCCAGGGCCCATTCCGGCGAGGCGAACACATAACCGAAGGCCACCAGGTACATCTGGGTCGGCTCCGTAGCGCGCTCGATGGGGATCTCGTGTTGCAGGGCGAGAAACGCCAGGAAGGCGCCAGCGAACATTTTCAGGGCGCCGGGCAGGATCCAGCCGGGGCCGGCGCAGAGCAGGGCGGCCCACCAGCGCTTGCGGTTGGACGCGGTTTTTTCCGGCAGGAAGCGCAGGTAGTCGACCTGTTCGCCGATCTGCGTCACCAGGGACAGGGCCACGGTACAGGCCGCGCAAAACGCCAGCAGATTGAAGTCGCCGCTGGCATCACGGCCCTGGAAACTGGTCCAGTCGCTGAAGGCCTCGGGGTTTTTTAGCAGCACAAACAGATAGGGCAGCACCAGCAGCACCAGCCACAACGGCTGGGTCCAGAGTTGCAGGCGGCTGATCAGGGTCACCCCATAGGCCACCAGGGGGATCACCAGCACAGAGCAGATCACATAGGCAAAGGCCAATGGGATATGGAAGTACAGCTCCAAGGCCAGGGCCATGATCGCTGCTTCCAGGGCGAAGAACAGAAAGGTGAAGCTGGCGTAGATCAGTGAGGTGATGGTCGAGCCGATGTAGCCGAAGCCGGCACCGCGGGTCAACAGGTCCATATCGACGCCGTAGCGGGCGGCGTAGTAGCTGACGGGCAGGCCGGTGAGGAAGATGATCAGGCTCACGGCGAGAATCGCCCAGAAGGTGTTGGTGAAGCCGTAGCTCAGGGCCAGCACCCCGCCAATCGCCTCCAGGGCCAGGAACGACACCGCGCCCAGGGCGGTGTTGGCGATGCGCAGTTCCGACCACCTGCGAAAGGACTTTGGTGTGTAACGCAGGGCGTAGTCTTCCATGGTTTCGTCGGCGACCCAGCTGTTGTAGTCGCGACGGATCTTGGCGATGCGCTGGGTGCCAGGTGGAAGCACGACGAAAGACTCCTGGGGTCAAGGCGCTCCGTGCCTGGCGGGTGTGCCCGTGGCGGATAGCCGAGCAATTTTCATGCCCTGCACCGCGCCGTCTTGCCGCGCCAACTGTTGCCTGCGCGCGCGTCCGCGCAGTGCCGTTCAGGCGGGGCCTGGAGCGATAGCCTGCGCCGCCTTGGTGCATTTTTCCCTACGTCAAATGACGTATGCGCTTACGTCAGGCTGCGTATACCCGTCGCCGATCCGCGCAGCCATGCTGATGCCACCACCGTTGCCGGCCGCCCCAAGGCGAGCTGTCAGCGTCACCGCAGAGGAGTAGCAGCATGGAACCACGATTGATCCGGACCAAAGGCCTGTTGCCGCGCCGCCTGGCGCTGGGGGCGGCGGCCCTGTCGCTATTGGCTGCCAGTGTGTTCAGCCAGGGTGTATGGGCCGACGAGGCCAATAGCACCGGCCTGGCGGTGACCGCCACTGAAGTCACGGTCGGCCAGTTGCACTCGGCCACCGGCACCATGGCGATTTCCGAGACCGGTTCGATCCAGGCCGAACGCCTGGCCATTGAGCAGATCAACGCTTCAGGCGGCATCCTCGGTCGGCAGATCAAGGTGATCCAAGAAGACGGCGCCTCCGACTGGCCGACCTTCGCCGAGAAGGCCAAGAAGCTTCTGGTCAACGACAAGGTGGCCACGGTGTTCGGCTGCTGGACCTCGGCGTCGCGCAAGGCTGTGCTGCCGATCTTCGAGAAAGAAAACGGCCTGCTTTACTACCCGACTTTCTACGAGGGGCTGGAGCAGTCGAAGAACGTGATCTACACGGGCCAGGAAGCCACCCAGCAAATCCTCGCCAGCCTCGACTGGATCGCCAAGACCAAAGGCGCCAAAACCTTCTACCTGGTGGGATCGGACTATATCTGGCCACGCACCTCGATGAAGATTGCCCGCAAGCACATTGAAAACGTGCTGCACGGCACCGTGGTCGGCGAAGACTATTACCCGCTCGGCAACACCCAGTTCGGTTCGCTGATCAACAAAGTCAAGTTGAAGAAGCCCGACGTGGTGTTCGCGGCAGTGGTGGGTGGCTCCAACGTGGCCTTCTACAAGCAACTCAATGCGGCGGGTGTCAATTCGGCCAAGCAGACCTTGCTCACGCTCTCGGTCACCGAAGATGAGTTGCTGGGCATCGGCGGTGAGAACATGGCCGGTTTCTATGCCTCGATGAAGTACTTCCAGAGCCTGGACAACCCCAACAACAAAGCCTTCGTCGACGCTTTCAAGGCCAAGTACGGCAAGGATTCGGTGATCGGCGACGTGACCCAGGCCGCGTACCTGGGCCCATGGTTGTGGAAGGCCGCGGTGGAAAAAGCCGGCAGCTTCGATGTCGACAAAGTGGTTGCAGCCTCGCCGGGCATCGAGTTGAAAACCGCGCCTGAAGGCTACGTCAAAGTGCATGAAAACCATCACCTGTGGAGCAAGACCCGCATCGGTGAAGTGCAGCCCGATGGCCAGTTCAAAGTGGTGTTCGAGTCCGATCTGATCGAGCCGAATCCGTTCCCTAAAGGCTATCAGTAAGGTCTGGGCCATCACGGCAAGCCGACTCCAACACTCCGTAGGAGCTGGCTTGCCGGCGATGGAGCTCCAACGTTTTTCCACATCCTCCCTCCAAGCAGGAGTCCATCATCATGGAATGGCTATCGGAATTTGGTGCCATCGCGGCGATGCAGGGGTTCAACGGCTTGTCCGTGTTCTGTGTGCTGCTGTTGATGGCATTGGGGCTGGCGATCATTTTCGGCCAGATGGGGGTCATCAACATGGCCCACGGCGAGTTCCTCACGATCGGCGCCTACACCACCTATGTCTGTTCGAGCCTGACCAGTCATTTCGCTCCGTGGTTTCAACCCTATTATTTTTTCCTCGCCATCGCCCTGTCGTTTCTGGTGGCCGGGGCCATCGGCTGGCTGGTGGAGTGGGCGATGATCAGTCGGCTCTACAAGCGTCCGTTGGACACATTGCTGGCGACCTGGGGGCTGTCCCTAGTGATGCAGCAGACCTTCCGTTCGGTGTTCGGCGCCCGTGAAGTCAGCGCCACGCCGCCGGAGTGGCTGATGGGTTCGTTCAACTTCACCGAGTCCATCGAGATCCCGCGCAACGGTCTGTTCATGATGGCCCTGACCCTGCTGCTCACCGCGGCCATTTTTCTCTTGCTCTACCGCTCACGCTGGGGCCTGCAAGTGCGGGCCACGGTGCAAAACCGGCTGATGAGCCGTGCCGTGGGCATCAACACGCGCAAGGTCGACCGCATGACCTTTGCCCTCGGTTGTGGTGTCGCGGGGGTGGCCGGCGCGGCCTTTACCACCATTGGCTCCACCGGGCCCACCGCGGGCTCGCAGTACATAGTCGACACCTTCCTGGTGGTGGTCTTCGGCGGCGCACAAAGCCTGTTCGGCACTATTGCGTCGGCGTTCGTCATTGCCCAGACCCAATCGATCTCGGAGTTCTTCCTCAGTGGTTCGATGGCCAAGGTGCTGACCTTGTCCGGGGTGATTCTGATCCTGATGTTGCGCCCTCAAGGGTTGTTCTCCATCAAAGTGCGCAAGTAGAGGCGAGCCAATGAAGCTTTTAGACAAGATGCTGGCGGGCAAGCATAACCTGTTGGGCGTGGCCCTGTTGGCGCTGCTGATTCTCGTGGTCTTCCCGCTGACCCTGGATGCCTTTCGCCTGAACATGGTGGGCAAGTACCTGACCTATGCCTTCGTCGCTGTCGGCCTGGTGCTGTGTTGGGGCTATGGCGGCATTCTCAGCCTCGGGCAAGGGGTGTTCTTCGGCGTCGGCGGCTACTGCATGGCGATGTTTCTCAAGCTCGAAGCCTCCGACCCGCAGAGCACCAAAATCCAGTCGACGCCGGGCATTCCGGATTTCATGGACTGGAACCAGATCACCGAACTGCCGTGGCTCTGGGTACCGTTCCACAGTTTCAGCTTCACCCTGTTGGCGGTGATCCTGGTGCCGGTAGGGCTGGCCTTCATCATTGGCATGGCGCTGTTCAAGCGGCGGGTGGGGGATGTTTATTTCTCTATCGTCAGCCAGGCCATCGCGCTGATTCTCACGGTGCTGATCGTCGGCCAGCAGGGCCTGACCGGCGGAGTCAACGGCATCACCGATCTCAAGACGCTGCTCGGCTGGGACCTGCGCAGTGACAGCGCCAAGCTGCTGCTGTACTTCATCAACGCGGCCTTGTTGTTCGGCTGCATTTTCATCGGCCGTTTCGTCCTTGCGTCGAAGCTCGGGCGGCTGCTGATGGCGATGCGCGATAAAGAGGAGCGGGTGCGCTTCTCCGGTTATGACGTGGCCAGTTTCAAGATTTTCGTGTTCTGCATCGCCGCTGCCTTCTCGGCCATAGGCGGCGCCATGTTCGCCTTGCTGGTGGGCTTCATGTCGCCTTCGTTCGTCGGCATCGTGCCATCCATCGAGATGGTGATCTTTGCCGCTGTCGGCGGGCGCATGTCGCTGCTCGGCGCGGTGTATGGGGCCTTGCTGGTGAACTACGGCAAGACCTATTTCTCCGAGTCCTTCCCCGAATTGTGGCTGTACCTGATGGGCGGGCTGTTCATTGCCGTGGTCATGTACTTCCCCAATGGTTTGGCCGGACTTTGGGACAGCCATGGCCGCCAGACCCTTGGCCGTTTATTGCGGCGTACCCCGCAGCAAGCTGCCGTTGCCGCGCCCCTGCCGGAGACGTCGCGCACTGCACCGCCGACCCCTGCTTCTGAACGCCCTTCGCTGGAGACGCAACCATGACCGCCGTAGGTTTTCAGATGAACAAGCCGGTGCTGGTTATCGAGGGGCTGACGGTGTCCTTCGACGGTTTCAAGGCCGTGGACAACCTCAACCTGTACATCGACCGCAATGAAGTGCGGGTGGTGATCGGGCCCAACGGCGCAGGCAAGACCACGGTGCTCGACCTGATCTGCGGCAAGACCCGCGCCACCAGCGGCAGCATCCAGTTCGATGGAAAGGAACTGACCAGGATGCGCGAGTACAACATCGTCCGTGCCGGTGTCGGGCGCAAATTCCAGAACCCGTCGATCTACGAAAACCTCACGGTGTTCGAGAACCTGGAGATGTCCTACCCGGCGGGGCGCAAGGTGTTTGGCGCGTTGTTCTTCAAACGCAGTGCCGCAGTGATTGCCCGGGTTGAAGAGGTGGCGCGGGAGATCTTTCTCGGCGAGCTGTTGCAGCAACAGGCCGACCTGCTGTCCCACGGCCAGAAGCAGTGGCTGGAGATCGGCATGCTGCTGATGCAGGACCCTGACCTGTTGATGCTCGATGAACCGGTCGCAGGGATGAGCGTCAACGAGCGCGTACAGACTGCGGAACTGCTCAAGCGCATCAGCCAGGGCCGCTCGGTGCTGGTGATCGAACACGACATGGAATTCGTCAAGAGCATCGCCCATAAGGTCACGGTGCTGCATCAGGGCAAGGTCCTGGCCGAGGGCAGCATGGAGTCGGTGCAGAGCAACCCGAAAGTCATCGAAGTCTATTTAGGCCATTGAGGAAGCAGGCATGTTCAACGTAGACAAGCTGTCCTGTGGTTACGGCCAGAGCCAGATCCTTCACGACCTCGACCTGGCCGTGGCCAAACGCGAAATCGTCGCCGTGATGGGACGCAACGGCATGGGCAAGACCACGCTGTTCAAGAGCTTGATGGGCATCCTTCCGCAGTGGCGGGGGCAGGTCAGCGTCGATGGTCAGGAAGTCTCGAACCTGGAAACCCACGAGCGGGTGGAGCACGGCATCGCCTATGTGCCTCAGGGGCGGATGATTTTCCCTAGCATGACGGTGTTGGAAAACATACAGACCGGCCTGCCGGCATCGGCCCGGGGCCAGGTGCCCGAAGACCTCTATGCGTTGTTTCCGGTGCTCCACGACATGCGCTCGCGCAAGGGTGGCAACCTTTCGGGCGGGCAGCAGCAACAACTGGCGATTGCCCGGGCACTGGCGACCAATCCCAAGGTGTTGTTGCTCGATGAACCCACCGAGGGCATCCAGCCATCGATCATCAAGGACATCGCCCGCACTTTGAAAGAGATCCGTCACCTGCGCGACCTGACCATTGTGGTCTCCGAGCAGGTGCTGTCATTCACCCTGGAAATCGCCGACCGCTTCCTGGTGATCGAGAAGGGTCGCTTCGTGATCGAGGAGACCCGGGACAAGGTCGACGAATCCACCATCAGTCGCTACCTCTGCGTGTAGGCGCGATCGCCCCCCTTGTAGCAGCTGGCAAACCAGCTCAAAGGGGTACGTCATCCAACGTATTGGCCGATTCGTGCCGCCATTCGAGACTGGTTCCAACGCGGTACATCCCTAATGTTCAGGAGCTTCGCCATGACCGATACCTTGATCAAAGTCGACCTCAACCAGCCCGCCACCGAGAACGAACAGATCCACAACCGCTGGCATCCGGACATTCCCATGGCCTGCTGGGTCAAGCCGGGGGATGACTTTATTCTTGAGACCTACGACTGGACCGCTGGCGCGATCAAGAACAACGACGACGCCTCGGATGTGCGTGACGTCGACTTGTCCACCGTGCACTACCTGTCCGGTCCAGTGGGCGTGCATGGCGCCGAGCCGGGAGATCTGCTGGTGGTCGACCTGCTGGACATCGGCGCCAAGGCCGAATCGATGTGGGGCTTCAACGGCTTCTTCTCGCGGCAGAACGGTGGCGGATTCCTCACGGATCACTTTCCCAGCGCACAGAAAGCCATCTGGGATTTCAAAGGCATGTTTACCAGTTCGCGGCACATTCCCGGGGTCAACTTCGCCGGCCTGATCCACCCCGGATTGATCGGTTGCCTGCCCGACCCGGTAATGCTCGGCGACTGGAACCGCCGTGAGCAGGAACTGATCGACACCCACCCGACCCGCGTGCCGCCCCTGGCCAACGCGCCGCTGGCCGCCACCGCACACATGGGCAAGCTCAAGGGCCAGGCCCGGGATGATGCCGCGGCCACGGGCGCGCGTACCGTGCCACCGCGTGAACATGGTGGTAACTGCGATATCAAGGACTTGTCCCGGGGCTCGAAGATTTTCTTCCCGGTCTACGTCAAAGGCGCCGGGTTGTCGGTGGGGGATCTGCACTTCAGTCAGGGCGACGGCGAGATCACCTTTTGCGGTGCTATCGAGATGGCCGGCTGGGTTCATATGAAAGTCGAGCTGATCAAGGGCGGCATGGCCAAGTACGGGATCAAGAACCCAGTGTTCAAGCCCAGCCCGATCATCCCGACCTACCAGAACTACCTGATCTTCGAAGGTATCTCGGTGGATGAAGCCGGCAAACAGCACTACCTGGACGTGAATATCGCCTATCGCCAGGCCTGCCTGAATGCGATCAACTACCTGACCAAGTTTGGTTATTCCCCCGCCCAAGGCTATGCCCTGTTGGGTTCTGCGCCGGTGCAAGGGCATATCAGCGGCGTGGTCGATATCCCCAACGCCTGCGCGACCCTCTGGTTACCCACCGAAATCTTCGAGTTCGACATCAACCCCAACGCCAACGGTCCCATCAAACACCTCGACGGCAGTATCGATCTGCCGATTGCCCCGGACCTGTGAGACACGCCCGAGCTCGATCAATGTCTGGAGAGCGCCATGCCGACCTATGAGTACGAATGCCAAACCTGTGGTTCTTTCACAATGTTGCGGCCCATGGCCCAACGGCACGAGTCGTGCCAGTGCCCGTCTTGCGCGGGCCCGGGAGGGCGGTTGCTGTTGTCTGCGCCGGCACTGACGACGTTGTCGAGCAGTCAACGCCAGGCCATGGCGACCAACGAGCGAAGTGCCCACGCGCCGCAGACGCTTGGCGAGTACCAGCAGAACCGTCGTCATCCCAGTGGGTGCAGTTGTTGCGCACCGAGCAAACCGCTGGCCCCGACCAAAGAAAATCCACAGGGGCTCAAGCGTAAAACCGGCTCCAGACCTTGGATGATCAGTCATTAACAGAGGTAAATCTCATGCGTCATGGTGATATTTCCAGCAGCCCGGACACCGTGGGTGTCGCGGTCGTCAATTACAAAATGCCGCGGCTGCATACAAAAGCCGAGGTCATTGAAAACGCCCGCAAGATTGCCGACATCATCACGGGGATGAAAAGCGGTCTCCCCGGCATGGACCTGGTGGTGTTTCCTGAATACAGCACCATGGGCATCATGTACGACCACGATGAGATGATGGCGACTGCCGCCAGTATTCCAGGCGAAGAGACTGCGATCTTTTCCGCCGCGTGCCGTGCGGCTGACACGTGGGGGGTGTTTTCACTGACCGGTGAGCGGCATGAGGAACATCCCCACAAAGCCCCGTACAACACGTTGGTGTTGATCAATAACCAGGGCGAAATCGTCCAGAAGTACCGCAAGTGCATTCCCTGGTGCCCCATAGAAGGGTGGTATCCGGGTGATCGGACCTATGTCTGCGAGGGTCCCAAGGGCCTGCAAATCAGCTTGATCATTTGTGATGACGGCAACTACCCGGAGATCTGGCGCGACTGTGCAATGAAAGGAGCGGAGTTGATCGTCCGTTGCCAGGGCTATATGTACCCGGCCAAAGAGCAGCAGGTGATGATGTCCAAAAGCATGGCCTGGGCCAATAATTGCTATGTGGCAGTGGCCAATGCGGCCGGCTTCGATGGGGTTTATTCCTACTTTGGTCACTCGGCGATTATTGGCTTCGACGGTCGCACCCTGGGCGAATGCGGTGAAGAGGAAATGGGCATTCAGTACGCACAATTATCCGTTTCGCAAATCCGCGATGCGCGAGCGAACGACCAATCACAGAATCATTTGTTCAAGCTGCTGCATCGCGGTTACACCGGGGTCTATCACTCCGGGGACGGCGACAAGGGAGTGGCTGACTGCCCGTTCGACTTTTACCGCACCTGGGTACTGGACGCGCAGAAAGCCCGGGAAAACGTCGAAAAACTGACCCGTAGCACCGTCGGCGTGGCTCATTGCCCGGTGGGAGAGCTTCCCCACGACGGTAAAGAAAAACACGCAGGCTAAACCATGCCTTTGGTGAATGATCGCATCGACCCAAACCACCCCCAGCCTGGCCTGACCAGCGCATCACCGGCAGCAGAGTTGTTGACCTCACGCTTCGCCTTCAATCCCGCCCAAGTCATGGCGTTGTTGCGCAGTCGAATTGTCGGCCAAGAACACGCCATGCGCGCGGTCGAGGCGTTGCTAAACGTGGTTAAGGTCGATATTGGTGAACGTGAGCGACCGTTGACGGTGAACCTGTTCATGGGGCCGACCGGTGTCGGCAAGACCGAAATCGTACGTCTGCTGGCACTGGCCATACACGGTCGCGCCGATGCTTTTTGTCGCATCGACATGCACACCTTGGCCCAGGAGCATTACTCGGCGGCGCTCACCGGAGCGCCACCTGGTTATGTGGGGAGTAAAGAGGGCGTCAGTCTGTTCAATAGCGAATTGATTCAAGGCACCTACAGTCGCCCAGGCATCGTGCTGTTCGATGAGCTGGAAAAGGCCAGCAAGGAAGTGGTGCGCAGTTTGCTGGGCATTCTTGAGAACGGCCAACTGACCTTGGCGGGCGGTAGCCGAACACTGGATTTTCGCAATAGCCTGATCTTCATGACCAGCAACATTGGAGCCCGGCAAGCGACCACCTACAGGGAACGTTTTTCACGCGGTTGGCGGCGCTGGCTCGGCATCGCCCCACAAGGTGAGCAGGCTATGTTGGAGCTGGCGTTGCACGCGTGGTTCGAACCGGAGTTTCTAAACCGTATTGATCGCATCCTGGTTTTCCAACGCATCGAAACCCAATGGCTGGAAGCGTTGTTGCAGATCGAACTGAACAAACTCAACCAACGTCTCGGTCAGCATCGCCGTACGCTGGTCCTGGACGTTGCGGCAAGCGACTGGCTGTGCCAAAAGCATGACCCACGCTTCGGTGCTCGGGCCCTGACAAGGCGAGTGCGGGTTGAGCTGGAGCCTGCCATCGCTGAGTGTTTGCTGGCTTATCCGCAGGCAATGCAGATGGCTGCGACGGTCGAATCAAACAGGCTCACGGTTGTTCCATTGGCGTAAGAGACGACACCGGATTGAGGTCCGCCGTGATACCCCGCTTACCGGCGATCCTGACCAGCATTCAGTGTCTCGTTGCCGAGTTCAGCAGTCGAGGATTCAGCCGGTGCAAACTTTTGGCCGTTTTCTTCTGGTAGTTCTACAACGCATCAAGCTGACGCTATGGCCTAGGGAATCGCTGTCGCACTACGCTGGGTGATGATGCGCATTCCCCAGCGTGTCAACGCGCCAGCGCCGAAGGATTTTCCTGCAACATCACCGAACTGTGGAGGGTGGCGAGCGCTTCCTTCAATAAGGATTGTTCCTGCGCATCCTTGGATTTCTTGCTTTCCTTGGCGGCGTATTCCAGCAATGCCAAGTGGCTGCGGCTAGTTGAAAGTTCCTTCGGCACCACTGTCTCTTCAACCATTTTGCCGATGACGTACTTCTGTGTCCGTGTGTCCTGGCTGGCGCTTTGCGTGACGGTGGCTTTGCTCAGTCGGCCATCCTTGTAGGCGAGGCTGGCCGAGCTGCGGGCCTCGTCGTGCACTTGTACGTAGAGATAGTTCTGCGAGTCGGTCGTTGTGCCTAGCACGGGTGCTTTCCCGCCCTTCAGACTCTTGTGGTAACTGGCCGATAAACTCGATTGCTGGACTTGATCAACGCTGCGATTGCTCATTATGGAACCTGCAACGACAGTTTTTTGCGACAGGGTATAAGCAAAGCTATCGACTTCGGACGGGCGCATCGGGTTGGACGCGTTGTTGGTTTGTTTGATGGACGCCTCGAAGTCTGCCAGTCCAGTCAGCAGGCCTTTGTCCGTCGCGTTACGGGTCAGTGGCTGTGACGGGGTAACGCCCTGTGGATAGTGGCTGTTCATGGCGCTGAAGGCGTCCTTGAACATCTCCATCAGGGCGGCCTTGGCGCTGCCGCGCTTCTGCACCCGGTCAAACTGGGCGAGGTAGCTGTTCAGGGCGCTGGTCTGTTGCTTGGCATCACCCAGGATTGTGCTGTTTTTCAGATCCATGCTCAGGTTCAATTCGCCATCTGGACCACTCATTTGCGTGGTGCGGCTCTGGCTGTCGGCGCGGTAGGCAAGGATCAGGTCCTCACCGTCCACGCCCTTGAGCTTGGCGTTCAGGTCAATGGATGCCAATACGCTGGAGTCGAACTGCGTCAGCTTGCTCAGGTCGAGCTTGGGCGGCTCGGCGGTCAGCCCGTCGACAGCCGCTTGAAAGGCGCTGCCCAGAACGCCAATCGCCTTGAGTTCGTCCTCGCTCAGCGGGTCGCCGTCCACCGTAGCCTGAACGCCAAGTCCATCGTCCTGGCTGGTCAGGCTGAAGGTAACCGTCTTGCCACTGGCGGTCTTGATGCTGAGGGTGATCAGGTTGTCGGCTTTATTGTGCAGCAGTGTCTGTTCGGATTTTATCTCGGCGGCGTTGTGAGCCCCGTCCGTGGTGGTATGGAGCACTGACTGGGAAATGCTCGAACCACTCCTGGCGAACTGCTCCACCAAGGCTGCGCCCAGGCCGTGGAAACGGTTGGCTATCGACAGCGATCTGGGGTTGGTTCCCATGACGCGAGTGACGGCATCCTGACTGGTCTTTTCCCAGACACGAACAATCTCCTGGCCGGGCAGTTGCCCGAGTCGGGAATAGGTCTGTGATTCGACATCGGCCACGGGGTTGCCCAGGCTGACGATTGCCGCTGGTCGAGCCGCCGAGACATCAGCGCTCTCTATCACTGTTGCAGGCGATGCCGCGACGGCAGAGCGAGTCGGGATCTGGATGGGAATGGCAGGGCTGATCGGGGATAGGGTAGTCATGACAGTCCGTGTCGAGTGGGCAGAGTTACGCTCAATGTAGTGAATACACCGTCCGATTGAAAGCGTGGACGTTGAAATAGGTGGCAGAGAGCTATGATCCGTCGGCGAATGCCGGAACGACACAGCTCAATCTGAACGGATTGGTTTTTCATGGGAGCGTCAGGCAGGGACGGTTCAATGCTGCGTGATCAAGCCATCTGATAGTAAATTGAGCCCAGGCCGTTTGTCGGTTTCAGGTATAGCGCTTTTCTAAAGTAGAGGGATCCTCATGAAAGCCGTAGTTTACGAAGCCTTTTCCCAACCTCCGCGTTTGATGACCGTCGAAGACCCGACCCCCGAGCGTCACGGTGTGGTGGTTCAGGTCCTTGGCACGGGCGTCTGCCGAAGCGACTGGCATGGTTGGAAAGGTCACGACCCTGACATTCGACTGCCCCATGTGCCCGGTCACGAATTGGCAGGGATCGTGACTGAGGTCGGTAAAGATGTCACAAGATGGAAGGTGGGCGATCGTATCACCGTGCCTTTTGTCGGCGGCTGCGGCGCGTGTCCGGAATGCAATAGCGGCAACCAGCAGGTGTGCCACAGCCAGTTTCAGCCGGGTTTCACCCATTGGGGCTCTTTCGCCGAGTATGTGGGGATTCACAAGGCGGATTTGAACCTGGTTGCGTTGCCGGAAAACATGGACTTCGCCACGGCGGCGAGCCTGGGCTGTCGTTTCGTCACCTCGTTCCGCGCGGTTGTCGATCAAGGCAGGGTCTCGGCGGGGCAGTGGGTGGCGGTTCATGGCTGTGGTGGCGTGGGGCTGTCCGCGGTGATGATCGCCCACGCTATCGGGGCGAACGTCATCGCCATCGATATCTGCGACGATAAGCTCAAGCTTGCCCAGTCGCTTGGTGCCGTCGCGACGGTCAACGCAAGCCGGGTGACGGATGTCACCGAGGCGGTACTCGAGATTACGAAGGGCGGCGCTCACGTTTCGCTGGATGCCCTGGGTCATCCAACGACCTGCTTCAACTCCATCAATAATCTGAGGCGGCGCGGCAGGCATGTCCAGGTCGGTTTGATGCTGGCGGACCACAGCACGCCGGCAATCCCCATGAGCAAGGTCATTGCCTACGAGCTGGAGATCTGTGGCAGCCATGGCATGCAGGCTCACCGTTACGGCGCGATGATGGACATGATTACGTCCGGCAAGCTGGCGCCTGAAAAACTGGTGGGCAAGACCATCAGCCTTGAGCAATCGATTGATGCGCTCATGAACATGGACCGGTTTGACACCGCAGGCGTTACGGTTGTGACGCAGTTCTAAACGCTTGCCGTCGGCTGGCCGAGCGATTCCCGATACTGCGTTTCATCGACCTCGCTCAGCGTCGCATAACCGTCGTAATGGTAGAACCGATGCCTGTCACGGGCGTAGCGGTCATTCAGAAATTCGAGGGTGGCCAGGTCGATCCGCTTGGCGCTCAGTGGGCGTCGATGACAGAACAATTTGCGCGTGCCCAACAGCAAAAAGTCAGGGTGGGGCACGTGGACCTCATCGGGATCGAACGCCACGTCCAGCGGCTTGCCTTCCGAGAGAATCAGGGTAGGGCTGATGGCATAGGTGCCGAGAATGCGGGTGTCCGAGGGGTGTAGCCGCTTTTTCGCCTCGCCGTAGTAATACACCGTGTCCTGATCCTTGGCCCAGCCATGCCCGCAGGATTCGAAAGAGGCCGCTTGTGCCTTACGAATCGGTTCCGGGGGATGGTAAAAAATCCGGTGGCAGAACACGGTCTTGCCGTCGGTCAGGTAGGGTGGGCCGAGTGAGCGAAAATGTTCCGCCGCTTCCGGGGAAAAACGTTCGGGTACCTCCGTGTCGGCGTTATGGAATGGGATCAGATACAAGCCGTTGGCATCGCCGCACAGATGCGTGTCCAGCAATTTGAAACTCGCTGCGTCCAGCCCGTTGAGCACGCGTCCATGGAAATACACCTGGTCGCCTAGCTCAAAACCGAGACCGATGGCCTGTAGCGGCAGCGTTTCCGTGTGCGTTTGTGCGGCTTCAGGCCGTGCCTGCAAGCGGTGCCACCAATACCCTTCCAACTGCGGATGGGCTTCGAAGTAAGGTGCCCACGCCTCTTGCATGGCCGCATCGATGATGCCGCCAGAGCCCAGCGGGCCGTGTTTGTCACCTGCCAGCACGGGCGAGTAATCCTGGTCATTACGACAGGGCCGGGTCACGACGAAGCTTTCCACGTCGACATCGAGGCGTTTCTGGCGCCTGTAGACGTGTTGGTGATCACGGTAATAATCGAACCCCAAATGACGAAAACTCGGGCCATGGGCATCGCGAAGGCGGGTCCCGGCGGCGTAGACGTACTGGTCGTCCACGGCAAAATACTCATCCTCGTATTCGCTGGCGCTGACCACGCGACCGCCGTCATCGAACGCTGGCTGCCAGCACTGGAGCAGGTGGAAGTCGCCCACGTAGCGAATGGTTTTTCCGGTCAGGTAATAGGCGCGTTGCTTGTCCTTGGCGTAGCGTTCGTTAAGCACGGTGAAGGTCGCCAGGTCGGCATTGTCGATGCGGTAGAAGTACTCATAGGAAATGCTCGAACCTTGCTGCGCTTGCACGATGATCGACTGCCCATCGGTGCCCCAGCGTTGGGCGAGCATCTGGAAGTTGTCCGGGTTGGCGACCGGCAGCGGCGTGCCGTCCTTCTGGTGCAGTGGCTTGAAGCCCCTATAGACTTGATCGTCGATCACTCGATAGGACGAGTGGTTGCAATACCGCACCCGCGCCGTGGCGCTGGCGATAATGTGCCCCTGCAAAAAAAGATGCACGCCGTCGCAGAACAGCGCGGACGCTGAAGTCACCGAGGCCGGGGACGATGCCAACAGGGCCAGGCTGTCGGGGCGTGCCTCGGGAATTTGGGTGATCGCGTACTCGCCGAACCAATAGGCGC
This sequence comes from Pseudomonas sp. NFACC51, assembly GCF_900103575.1. NCBI lineage: Bacteria > Pseudomonadati > Pseudomonadota > Gammaproteobacteria > Pseudomonadales > Pseudomonadaceae > Pseudomonas > Pseudomonas sp. NFACC51. Next base: position 94,331 of record NZ_FMXH01000007.1, read on the forward strand.
CGGTTGCGTCACGCCAGTACTGGTGGCCGAGGCTTTCCAGGCCCTTGTCGAACCGAAACGGCAAGGGCTGCAGCGGGTGGTAGCCGTGGCGCTCCCGGTAGGCCGGAAGCAGGTAGTAATCACGCAGGGCGTCGCGCAAGACCCAAGGGTTGCGTCGATGCCGCCAAACCGGCTGACCGACCAGCAAGGGTGAGGGCGGATAGTGCCCAGCGCTGGCCCATTGTGCCAACTCGCCGGGTCGTGCGCCTTGAGGGTTGAGCATGATGTACACATCAGGCACTTGCCCGTCGCCCAGCAGCACACCGTCCATGAAAGCGAAGCCTTGATGCCATTCAAGGTTCAGCGGTTCCCAGTCAGCCTTATCCGTCCCTGTGATTGTCATTTATTGCGATCTGCTCTCCAGGTAGGTGGGACACCAAGTCAAAGATCGCCGCCGCCACGCTCAAAAAATGAACTTGAACAGCGCAATCACCACGATCAGGCCAATCAGGAAAATGATACCTACGGTACCGCCAAGGAATTTCAACATAAGAACGCTCTCATCGGATGGGCTTATTCGTCTAGACCGCCACCGATAACGCTCGTTTCGTTGAATATTCATGCGTGGTGATCAATGAACCGCAAAGGACCTTGGCACCGGCACATGCTCGAATTTTGAAATGGTCTTGATCCAGTAGCGGCGATAGTCCGTCTGGTCCGGCGCCAGCGGTTTGTGGCTGGACCATGGATGTTTCTCCTTCAGGCTGGCGCGGTACGCTTCCCATTCTTTCTGCTCGGCCACTTCCCGGGCTTTGCTCCGGTCATCGAACCAGCCCAGAACGTAAGCTTCGCCCTGGTCCGTGCCGTGCGCTATCAGCAAATAAATCTCTGTCATGACTGACCTACCGTTCTGTCCTGCGCCCCAGTTGCGGGGTCTTATCCTGGGTATCGGCCGTTATTGGCCGTTTTTGAGATTGATCGCAGAAAAACGCTGAGCCCAACGGTGCGCCTGACGAAATTGATGAACAGTCGAGCGGTCGCTTGGGCTGGCGAGTGCTTCCGTGGCGGTTTTACCCAGATCGGTGCCTTCATCCACGATCCAGACCCCCGGTTCTCGGTCGCGCAGGGCCATTTCACCGAAGCGGGTGGAGATGACGGGCAGGCCGAGGGTGCGGTACTCGTAGTTGAGCTTGAACGGGATCAAGCCCACCGAAAACCTTGTCATGGCTGCGATTGCACCGGCATGGGAGCACTCGGGGAGCAGCTCGATGTTGGCGGGCAATACGCAAGGCGGTGGTGTGAAAAGGGGGCCGATCAGCCGGATCTGGGTGCTCAGGTAGTACTTGTCGAAATAGACGCTGCCAACGTCCCGGAACACCGAGGTACGCAGTGATTCCATGCGGTCGCTCGCAAAGGTTTCAGTGCCGAGCATCCTGGTGTCGCCCGGTTCTTCGCCAACTTCAAGATCCCCAAGGCTGACCTTGAGAAGTTGATGTCTACCGCTCGTGACAGCTCGGCAGACAAGGCCGTTGCAGAGTACTACGCCACTAACAAGCCTCGCTTCGAGGCGATGTTTGGCAGTCAGACCGCCTCGGCGACCGGCAGCCAGTAATCGCCGCGGTTTTCCGATAGGTGTTTGCAGTTCGGTGCCCTTGACGCAAAGTGAAGGGCGTCGGCTGTCATCGATTCCGTTCGGGCTACCCTTGGAACATGCTGGGGGCCCGCTTCCAGTGCCGCTGGGGTACGTTGAGCAGCCTGTCATCTTCTTCTGCGCCCGACTCAGGAATGGGATTGAAAACGATGATCACCCGTCACGAGCCTTTGTCGTTGGATTCGGCCGTCACCCGCAGCGCGCAGTGGCTTCGGCGATCGCTGCATGAAATCCTCTCGAACCACCTGGGGGACGGTACATCCGAGGCGACACAAGCACATGCCGCCGCCCTGGGCGCGGCCGAGTGGACGCTCAAGAAACCGCCGGCAACGCCTCGCGCGTTACCGGCAGTCCTGGCGCCCTATTTGGCCCAGGCATTCGACGCTGCGCCCAAAGCCCCCGATCACCTGGCAGGGGTGCTGGAGGCGTTGAGCACGCTGGTGCCTCATGTTCCCTGGATCAATCGTCAGGCCCAGGCCGGCCAGGACGATCGGTTCGTGGAGCGGCATCGCCATGGGATGGTCACCGGTCCAGGGGGATTGTTCGACTGTCCCGGCATGACCCTGGGGTTGGCCCTCATGGCGCCTGAAACCTGTTATCCGTTCCACCAGCATCCTCCGGCTGAGTTCTATCTGGTGCTATCCCCAGGCGACTGGTATCGCGAGGACGTAGGCTGGTGGACGCCCGGGGCAGGGGGCATTGTCGTCAACCCTCCTTCCTGCACCCATGCGATGAGATCAACGCAAGCGCCACTCCTGGCGCTGTGGGGGTTGCTTCATGAGCCCTGCGCTTGAGACAAAGGGTTCGAAGACTACCGTCGCGCCGCTCGTCATGGTGCGTTACTGGGTATTCCTGACATCACGTTTTCTGACTTGCCTGGACTGACCCATGGACTGTTATGAGGGCGTGCATGGTGATTGCCGGTGGCCTGTATGCGATCAAGGCGAAAGGCTAAGTGACCTGTTTAATCTTATGCTATGTAGGAATAAGCATAATTAAATATATTCCTTGTCCGTATTAGTCACCATGCTAGATTGTTCCCACCGGACAGCCGGATATGTTCAACCTAATCGATGGTACGACTATGTCCGGTGTCCGAATCTTTCCAATCAGCCTCGAGGCTTTGTCCTGTGACCAAGTCTGCGGAGCGATTTCTCATTCCGGCAATACCCGCATCAGTCCTGAAACTGTCATTGCCGTTCCATTCGTGACCGGCAAACCGCTTCCTTGCCAGGCCAACAGCGAAGCCTGCAGTGCAATCAGCGAAGGCTTGGCGTTTCTGCTCTACGCCATGTGACGCAGCGCTGTCGGCATTTCCATACCGTAACGTCAGTCAGTCATCTCCAGGTAATACCCGTCCCGGGTGGTCGCTTGAAGTGAGAGTGATTGGGCGTCTGTTCAGCGCAGCCTATCGCGACTTACCACCATGCCAAATTATTTGGATGAAGCTCATCGAGCCGAAATCGTTAAGCTCGGCAGAACCTTGACCAGCCGGACTGAATGGCCCACCTGGCTTTTACTGGTCGGCTTTTATCTGGCCTGGGCATTTATTGTTTTTCATGGGCAGGCACTTGGCCAACTCATCAGCATTGTCCTGTTGGTTCCACTGGTCGTGCTCTGGATGTCGATTCAGCATGAACTGATCCACGGTCATCCCACCCGATGGCCCATGATGAACAAAGCCTTGGGATTCCTGCCGTTTGCCGTGTGGTATCCCTACGATATCTATCGGGACACGCATCTGGCCCATCACAACGATGAAGTGCTGACTGTGCCTGGACAAGATCCAGAAAGTCGCTACGTCACCCGCATGTCCTGGGTGCAATCACCCCGTTATAGGAAGGCCTTGTTGTGGGTGAACAAGACCTTGGGCGGGCGCCTGATCATCGGCGCGCCGTTGGCATTGATGACCCTTGCAAGTACCGCGCTCGGAGGGTTGTTGCATTCGGAACGAAGCAATTGGCGGATGTGGCTCATTCATCTCCTGAGCGTTGGGGTGTTGCTGGGATTGGTTGAACAGTACAGCGCCATCAGCGCACTCCAATACCTCTTGCTTGTGGCACTTCCAGCATTGTCCATTTCAATGGTCAGGTCGTTTTACGAGCATCGGCCGTCAACGCTGCCGGAACACCGTACGGTGATCAATGAATCCTCAGGGCTTTTGAGTTGGCTCTTTCTGAACCTCAATCTTCACTTGGTTCATCACGATCTTCCCGGTTTGCCCTGGTTTTATTTGCCCCGGGTGTATAGAGCCAGGCGTGAACAATGGATCGCGCGAAACAATGGCTATGTCATTCGTGGCTACTTCCAGTTAATGCAGAGGCATTTGATCAATCCCGTGGATTGTCCTCGCCATCCTGCCAGGCACTAAAAATACTCAAGCCAATCTGGGCGTCGGAAAATGATACGTTTTGAAGCCATCAAGAAAACTCATAAAGGCAGCCCGCGAATGGCCGTGAGCGATTTGACGCTTCATGTCCGGGAGGGGGAGATCTGCGTATTTGTCGGGCCAAGTGGCTGTGGCAAAACAACCATTTTGCGCATGATCAATAGACTGGACACTCAGGACAGTGGCCGCATCCGTGTCAATGGGGTGGCGACCGATGAGCTTGACGTCGTTACGCTTCGCCGTGGCATCGGCTTCATGATGCAAAGCTCAGCCTTGTTTCCTCATCAAACCGTTGCAGAAAATATTGGCGCAGTTCCGCGGCTCTTGGGTTGGAGCAAGCATAAGATCCGCCAGCGCGTGAGCGAGCTCATTTCCCTGGTCGGACTTCAGCCGGAATTTCTTGGCAGGTACCCTAATCAACTGTCGGGCGGGCAGCAAAGTCGTGTTGCCTTGGCGAGGGCATTGGCCTCGGACCCACCGGTTGTATTGATGGACGAACCCTTTGCCGCGCTGGATCCGGTGATCCGCGAGCGACTTCAGGACGAACTGGTTGCGCTGCAAAGGCGTTTGCATAAAACCATTATCCTGGTGACCCATGACATGGAAGAGGCCATCAAGATCGGTGACCGGATTGCCATCTTCGAGGGTGAAGGAAAGCTTGCTCAGTTCGATACACCTCACAATATCCTTGCCCATCCTGCCAGCGAGTTTGTAAAGAACTTCATCGGCAAGGATCCGCTGTTAAAAAGACTTTCGCTGATGAAGGTTTCTGATCTCCCTGCGGACGAAGTCAATTGCCAATTCAAACTTCTGCTGGACGATAAATCCAATCCGCTGAAGTGGGTCAGTGAATCGGACGTGCCGGTTCCTGAACTTACCACGGTGTCGAATAATGACTCGTTGCATCATGCACTGGTTAAAATTCTAACGGCTCCGCTCGGTGTGGTCGTTCGAGTGGACGAGGCGGGCAGTTACGAAGGTTGCCTGTCGATTGCCAGCTTTCACAGCGCACTCAATGAGCGCCGCTTTGGAAGTGCGCAATGATTGACTGGTCCTGGATCGTTGAAAACTGGCAGCAGATTGGCCAGCTGTTGTTTGATCATATTCAGCTGGTGACCTTGGGCCTGTGTATAGGAATGTTGTTAGCGGGCGCAATGGTGCTCTTGACGTTGTGGAAGCCAGGCTTGGCGCAGCCCATGATTTATGTCTGCGGAATACTCTTTACCATTCCGTCCCTGGCACTGTTCATTTTGATCATGCCTTTTACCGGTTTGTCCAAGACGACGGCGGTGATTGGTTTGAGCCTGTATGCCTTGCTGATTGTGTTACAGAACACTTTGGCGGGCCTTGCGAGTAACCCCCCGGACGTGCTGGAAGAAGCCCGTGCGCTAGGGTACACGCGCATGCAGAGATTCCTCGGAGTTGAACTTCCACTGGCGCTGCCTTCGTTATTGGCAGGGCTGCGAACGACCTCGGTGACATTGGTTGGGCTGGTGACTGTTACTGCCTTGATTGGTCAAGGCGGATTAGGGCAGCTGTTCATTACCGGGTTGGCTCAAAGTTTCACTACGCCTGTGGCGGTCAGTTTGGTCCTGACGGTGATGTTGGCGCTTTGTTTTGATCTTCTGTTTTATTCAATAGATCAATGGCTGGTTCCTTGGGTGCGCTAATGAATAGGATCGCAGATGTCTACCTTTGGTTTTCTTTTCCTGAAACCTGGTTGGGAGAAGACGGGATACTGACTCGGCTGGCAGAGCATATTTATTATGTGTCTTTGAGCCTGGCCCTTGCTTGCGCAATAGCGTTGCCGCTCGGCGTACTCCTGGCCAACTACCGTAAAGGTGCGCAGGTGGCGATAGGGCTGTTCAATATTGGGCGGGCATTACCTTCCCTGGGTATTGTGATACTTGCAATCATGCTCATTGGCTATGAAACCAGCACGGTGATTATCGCGTTGGTGACCATGAGCATCCCGCCGATATTAACCAATACCTATGTTGGCATCGATCAGGTGGATTCATCGCTGAAGCAGGCTGCCAGATCGATGGGGATGCGCAGATGGCAGATGTTTATTCAGTTGGAATTACCGTTGGCTTTTCCGCTGATCTTTTCTGGATTCCGATCGGCCCTGGTGCAACTTATTGCCACGGCCACCATCGCCGCTTACGCAGGGTTCGGCGGGCTCGGCAGGTTCCTCATTGACGGGCTTGGTCGAAATGATACGCCTCAAATCATTGGCGGCGCACTGCTGGTGTCGGCACTTGCGATTGTCAGCGAGTGGGTTTGTTCAATGATCGAAACACTCATGGTTCGAAAATGGCGAGCGGGGAATGTTGAACTGAGCGCTCCATGATCAGCGGTATTTAAAAGTGCGTATTAATTCTGCAGAGGTGTAAATCCAAATGAAAAACAAACAACGTTCGAAGACTCGTTCAGCGCACTCGGTTTCATTGTTGCTGGGGTTAGGCTTGCTGGCGGGCAGCGCATTTGCCAGTGCTCAGTCCATCACCATCGGCGGGGCCAATTTTTCCGAGCAGACGATTCTCGCCAACATCTATGCGTCAGCTTTGAAAAATCAAGGGATAGACGTCAAGACCCGGCTCAATCTGGGGAACCGCCAGATCATCGCCAAGGCGCTGGAAAACGGGGATATCGACGTTGTGCCCGAATACATAGGATCGCTGTTGAGTTTCTATGACGACAAGACCGCCCTGACCAGCCAAAAGGAGATCGTCAGCGCCTTGCAACAGAAGTTGCCAGCGGGCCTCCAGTTGCTTGAGCCTTCGGCCGCAGGCTCTATTACCGCTTGGGCCGTCACCAGGAAAACCGCAGAAAAGTACAACTTGCACAGCTTGTCCGACCTGGCGCCTGTCTCTGGCGATCTCACGCTGGGCGGGCCTCCCGAAGTCACCACCGCTGCATTAGGCCTGCCCGGGTTGAAGGCGGTCTACGGTATCAACTTCAAGAGCGTCAAGTCGCTGGACATGGGCGGGCCCTTGTCGCGGCTGGCGCTGAACTCAGGCGCTATCGACGTCGCCACGGTGGTCTCCACGCAAGGCATCCTGGCGAAAGAACCTTGGGTAGTGCTCGAGGACGACAAGCACCAACAGCCCCTGCAAAACATTACGCCACTGGGACGCAAGGCGTTGCTAACCCCAGAAGTCACCAAGGTGCTCAACGAAGTCTCTGCAAAACTGACCGATGACGACCTCAAGCAACTCAATCGCCTGGTTGATATCGATCACAAGGATCCCGCAAAAGTCGCGGCGCAGTGGGTCGCTGAAAATACCGTCAAGGCGGCCAACTGAACATGAATGCGATGTGGGTAAGGTCGCGGAGGCGTTATGTCCAATAAAAGCATGATTTTGAATTTGTTCTTTTTTAATCCCCAAGGGGATCATCGTTTTTCCTGGCGCCACCCGCTATCACCGACCAAGGAAATATTGACGCTGGGTTACTACGTGAAACTGGTGCAGGCGGCCGAGGCAGCGAAGTTCGATGCGGTGTTTGTCGCGGACCACGTCGCGGTCTGGGACTCCGTTGCCAGTGGGTTGAGGCATTATGCCAACGCCCGCCTTGAACCGATTACGCTCTTGTCCGCATTGGCGGCTGTCACCGAACACATCGGGCTCATGGGCACCGCTTCAACGTCCTATAACGAGCCCTTCAACCTCGCGCGATATTTTGCTTCGCTGGACTACCTCAGCGCAGGGCGAGCCAGCTGGAATATCGTGACGTCCTGGTTGGAAGAAGAGGCTTCGAATTTCGGATTGTCAGGCGTGACGAAGCACGGCGATCGTTATCGGCGGGCCGAGGAGTTCATTCATGTCGTCAAGCAGCTTTGGGACTCCTGGGAGGAGGGGGCCCTTGAGTTTGACAAGGACAGCGGCGATTTTGCCGACCCGTCCAAGATTCACCCGATCCATCACGAAGGAGCACATTTCAACGTGCGTGGGCCGCTGAACGTGCCGCGTCCACCGCAAGGACACCCGGTCCTTGCCCAGGCGGGGTCTTCTGACGCGGGCAAGGATCTGGCCGCCGCCCATGCGGACGTGCATTTCTGTTTCATCGATACGGTCGAAGAGGGGCTGGCGTACAGGGCCGATTTGAATCGCCGACTCGAGTTGAAGGGCCGGCATTCCAGTGATCTGAAAATCATTACCGGTGTGCTTCCGGTGGTTCTGGAGGATGAGACTGAGGAGGAGCGACGTCGGCAACTGGAGGACAGCCTCATTATCGATGCCGTGGCGATTGATCTGGTCTCCAGCTACACCCGTCTTGATCTGACAGGCCTATCGCCGGACAGCCCGCTACCCGCCTTGCCGGATGAGTCTGAGTTCGATGGCATTCGAACCGAGCTGGCCTTGCTCAAGAAGTACGACACGACCTTGTCCATCCGTGAAATAGGGCGTCGGTTGGTCAAGAGTTCCAGTACCTGGCTGCTGATCGGAACGGCGGAGCATATTGCCGAGAAGCTTTCAGCGTTATACGAGTCGAATGCCGTCGATGGCTACAACCTCATGTTTCCGTTTTTGCCCACGGACTTCGAAACATTCACCCGTGGCGTGGTGCCCCTGCTGCAAGCCAGAGGGGTGTTCCGCCAGGAATACGAACCCGGGACCCTAAGGGATCGCTTGGGTTTGAAGACGCCTGCCAACCGCTTCCTGCTGTGATCAGCGTCAGTCACCATCCTCTGAATGGATTTCATATGACCAGCGATCTATCCATGTACCTCGCCCCCTCCAGGGTTTTACAGGCACAGGACGCCTGGCTCCAGCGCATTCTGGAGATTCTGGGTGAGCGCCATGAGCGAAAGCAGATCGTCGATCCCGTGTCCCATTGGCTTTCCCCCGATCTGTTGTTATCCCAGACCTGCGGCTATCCATTGGTCACGTCATTGCGGGGAAAGGTGAGGCTGATTGGGCGTCCGAGCTATGAGCTTGCTCATGGCTCGGGGGGTGACCACTGCAGTTTGCTGCTTTGTAGAGCTGATTCGGCCGTCACTGATCTGGCGGCTTTGCAGGGCAGCCATGGACTGATCAACGCCCGGGATTCCAACTCTGGAATGAATTTATTGCGTCACACGTTGGCGGGGATCAGCGACGGTGGTTTTTTCTCGAAACTCACCTTCACCGGATCCCACAGGGAGAGCATGCGCAGACTGAAAAAGGGCGAGGGCGATTTGGCTTCCATCGACAGTGTCACCTACGACTATCTGGCGAGAGACAACAGTGACGAGATCGAAGGCCTCAGGATCCTGGCGCGAAGTGTGCGCAGTCCCTGCCTGCCCTACATAACGTCGATTCGTAGAACGGCGACGCAAGCGGACTCTATCAGGCGCGCAATGAACGAAGCCCTGAGCCAGCTTCCTGAGATTTCCCGTGACCTGGCGATCAGGGAAGTGCTGCCGGCCAGTGAGGCTGACTATGAGTGTCTTCTGGAGTATGAGTGCAGTGCGGCCAATCGCGGTTTTTCGTTTGTATCATCCTGAGCGGCGAGCCGTCCCTGGCTCGCCATCTCAAACAAGCTAGAACCTGAAGCGCCCCACCAAGCCCTTGAGCTGCCCGGAAATATCCGTCAGGCGCCCCGAGCCGGTCTGCGCCGAGTGGGCGAATTCCTCGACCAACTGGGCATCGGCATGGATCTGCGCGATGTGCCGGTTGATGTCTTCGGCCACCTGGTGCTGTTCCTCTGCCGCCGTGGCGATCTGGGTGTTCTGGTCGCGAATCGAGTCCACCGAGTTGCGGATCTTGTCGAAACTGTCGCGTGCCTGTTGGATGCGTTCCACGCTGGTTTGCGACACCTGCAGGCTGCTTTGCATCTGCTGGGTGACTTCCTGGGTGCGACGAGCAAGGTTACCCAGCAGGCTGTCGATCTCGCCGGTGGAGTCGGCGGTACGCCGTGCCAGCGCTCGGACTTCGTCAGCCACTACGGCAAACCCGCGACCTTGATCGCCGGCCCGCGCGGCTTCGATGGCGGCGTTGAGGGCCAACAGGTTGGTCTGTTCGGCGATCGAGCGAATGGTGTCGAGGATGGTGTTGATGTTCTTGCTGTCTTGTTCCAGCGCCTGCATGGTCTGGGTCGACTTTTGCAGGTCGTCGCTCAGTTTCATCACGCTGCCGGTGGCTTCGCCGATGTGATGCTGGCCATCGTGTACATCGCGATAGCCTTCGTCCGCACTGGAGGCGGCCTGGCTGCAAGAGCGGGCCACTTCGTTGGCGGTGGCGACCATTTCGTTGAACGCGGTGCTCACCAGTTCCACGGCCTGGCGCTGGCGCCCGGCAGCGTCGTTCATGTTCTGGGCCACGTGGCTGGTATCGGCTGCGGCGGTTTGCAGGTCGGAAGAGGCGCTGCCGATGCGCTGCATCAGTTGCGCGATCATGCCCAGGAACTGGTTGAACCAGCCCGCCAGGGTGGCTGTTTCGTCCTTGCCTTGTACGGTGAGCTTGCGGGTGAGGTCGCCTTCACCTTCGGCGATTTCCTGCAGGCCATTGGCTACGCCGCGAATCGGCCGCACGATGACGCTGGCGAAACTGGCGCCCACCAAAGCGAACACCACGGCCAGTACGGCGGCAATGGCGGCGATCAGCCAAGTCAGTCTCGAAGCCCCGGCCATCACTTCATCGCGTTTGATCAGGCCGATGAAGCGCCAGCCCAACCCTTTGGAGCTGACCACGTTGGCCATGTAGGGCACGCCGTCGATTTCGATCTGGGTCACGCCATCGCTGCTTTTGGCCAGCTCGGCATAGTTGGGCCCAAGGTCGGCCAGCGGTTTGAAGTTGTGCTTGGCATCGGCAGCGTCCACCAGGACGTTGCCGTTGGCTTCGACCAGCATCAGGTAGCCGCTTTCACCCAGCTTGATGTTCTTGACCAGTTCGGTCAGTTGCTTGAGCGACACGTCCAGGCCCACAACGCCCACCAGCTTGCCGCTGGCGTCGGCAATCGTGTGTACGATCCCGATCAGTGACACGTCGTCCGGCGCCCAGTAGTAGGCGTCAGTACGCACGGTGTTGCCGGGCGAGGCGACGGCCGCCTTGTACCATGGACGCACGCGTGGGTCGTAGTTGGAGATCTTGGGATCGTCAGGCCAACTGGCGTAGCCGCCATCGGCCAACCCCACGGAAAGATAGGCGGTGGTTGGATGGCTCTTGGCGAATCTGTCGAAGATCTCCAAAAGCTGCTTGTTGTTTTCCGGCAGGGGAGTCTGCGCGGCGTCGGCGCCGGAATAGTTTTTCAGGTCTTTGGCGGCGACGATGCGCGGATCCTTGGCAAAGAACTCGACGTTCTGGCTGATGCCATCGAAAAACTGCTTCATGCCGTTGTCGATCTGGCGAATCTCACGACCACTGCTGTCCAGGAAGTTGGCTTTTGCGGCGTCGCGCAGGTTCAGCACGACAAGCACCGCCACCAGGATAACCGGGAGGCAGGCGATGGTCGCGAACGCCCATGTCAGCTTCTGTTTGATATTCATGACTTCTCCCGCGGAATATTTTAAGTGTTGGAGCGGCGGAAACAGCAGTGCTTGGCGTTGCGAGTCTCTGGAAGGGAAAAGCGCCCATGCCTACTGACAGTGTATCGACCAAAGTCCTAGGCACTTGAGGCTTTCCATTATGGCGCGGACCGACCGGTGGACGGCGCAGGCGCGATTGCAGCCGGCTTGACTAGCCTGGAAGATAGCGTGGTTTGCTCTGCGCCTTCGCCCTGCGGCTCAAGGCCCCCACGTGCAGCCAATCATCATCGTCTTTGATGTATTAACGAGGCCCTATGCCAAGCGCATTCGAGAGCGTACTCAAAAACAAGAACATGGCTTATCGACCGCTCGGATCAGCGCCCGCCAGCCAGGTGCCGATCCGCGTCGCGTTTGTATTGATGGATAATTTCTCGATGATGTCCTTCACCGGTGCGGTGGACGCGCTGGTGACCGCCAATCTGATGAGCGACATGCCCCTCTATGAAGTGCTGACGGTGGGGGTTTCAGGTGGGCAAGTCACAAGCGACCTGGGCATTGTCATCTCGACCGACATCGAACTGGCGCAGATGCCGGAAAACCAGGACGTGCTGATTGTCGCCGGGGGCTTTCGCGTGAAGTTGCAAGGCCATCCCTTGCTGCGGCGCAAGCTGCGTGCCAACGCGGCGTCTGGGACGATACTGGGAGGACTGTGGAACGGCGTCTTCTTTGTGGCCGATGCCAATCTGCTGGACGGTTTCGAATGCGCTGTCCACCCGGAAAGCCGCGCCATGATGGCCGAGGTGTTTCCCCATGTGAAGGTGTCCAGCCGGGCCTATGTCGTTGATCGGGAGCGGGTCAGTTGCGCGGGTGCCAACAGTTCGCTGCGCATGATGCTCCAATTGATTCGCCAGACGGGCGGGGCGGCGCTCGTGGGCGCCATCGAGGAAATTCTTCGTTGTGACGAGTCTGGCGATGATGCGACGGACTTGCCTCCGGTCTTCGTCGAAACCGACCCGACGTTGCCGGAAAGCCTCAAGCTGGCCCTGGAACTGATGTGGCAAAACGTAGAAGAGCCGTTGACCATCGATGAGCTGGCGGCGTGCGTCAAGATTTCCAAGCGGCAGTTGGAGCGGCGGTTCTGCAGTTTTCTCGGTGCGACGCCCACGCGCTATTACCTGGAACTGCGCTTGACGCGTGCCCGCCAGCTCATCCAGCAAACCAATCGATCCGTGACCGAAATCGCCGTGGCGACGGGCTTCGTCAGCTCCCCGCACTTCCAGCGTCGTTTCCGGGATTTTTTTGGTGTGCCGCCTGGCAGCTATCGCTCGAAATCGGAGCGCAAACAAACCGTGCGATGAAGGCGCAGGCAGATCAGAGAGGAGTTTTCAGGGGGGCGAGGGCGTTGCCGCGCCGTAGCGCGGGAGCTATGTGGGGGCAAGCTTTACTCCCACACAGTTCCTGCGCGACGAACACAAGTCAGGTGTTATCGTCTGTTTGTTTTTCGGTGGGCAGGTCTTCAGTTTGTGGCGCGGCTTTCGAAGCGGTCAAGGAGGTGTCTTTGCACAGCACTTTTCCGACTTCGTCGGCTATCGAGCCATCGATGATTCGCCCTTCCATCTGGTCGAACTGAGCTTTTTCCACCCCTGAAAGACTGTTGTACATCCCCATGTGTCGAACATTGCGGTTGGCGCAGTCGAGTTCAAGCTTCGTGTAGTTGGTGAAGTAAGTGCCCGATCTTTGTACGGTGGCCTGGATGGCTGAACCGCTGTCGACAAACGAAACGATGGAGTACACGGCATCCGAATCATCGTAGAGGTACTTGATGTTCTGGACGTCCGCAGCCGCACTGCACGCAATAGAGAGTAACGCGAGGGATATAACGGTTTTCATGCTTTCTTCCGTGAATAAGCAAGTCAGGAGGATTGATAGCAAAGTGAAATTATTTTGCCTTGGTGCGCGCATGGGGTCAATTTGTGTTGGAAGCATGCAGTGACCATTGGTCAGAAACAAAACTATTTTGGGAACTTTATAGGTCGGCCTGGCTCGTGGCAACAGACGAACGCATTCCGAGGCGGCCCGGTGCATCTTTCCTAATGCGCGACCCCTCCATTATCAAAGCCTGGATTATTCAGGTCGCCTGACTTTTTTTAGATGTTTTTCGCCTGAAATACGTCATTGATCATGGATTCAGGACTTTCGAATCTTTCTTAGCGTTATGCGCAAGATAACCCTTGTGGGAGCTGGCTCGCTCCCACAAGGGTTCATGGGGTTGCTTCAGGGCATCTGTGGCAGTTCCTGAGGCCGCAGATCGAACACCAGCACTTCGGCATCCTTGCCGTTGCTCAAGGTCAGGATTTGCTCCTCGCGCACCCGCACGCCATCACCTTCCTGCAGTGGTAGGCCATTGAGCTCGACAGCGCCTCGTGCCACGTGCACGTAGGCATAGCGTTCCGGCGCCAAGGTCAGGGTGGCGCTTTGCTCACCATCGAACAGCCCGGCGTAGACCCGTGCATCCTGGCGCACCTGGAGCGAGCCGTCAGTGCGGTCCGGGGAGATGATCAATTGCAGGCGACCGCGTTTCTGCTCGCTGCTGAAATGCTCTTGTTGATAGCGTGGCGTGGCGCCACTGACGTTGGGCACGATCCAGATCTGCAGGAAGTGCACCGGCTCGTCCGCACTGTGGTTGAACTCGCTGTGGGCCACGCCGCTGCCGGCGCTCATCAACTGCACGTCACCGGGGCGGATGACCGAGCCTGTGCCCAGGGTGTCCTTGTGTTCCAGGGCCCCTTCAAGCACGTAGGAAAAGATCTCCATGTCCCGGTGGGGATGCTGGCCGAAACCCTTGGCGGCGGCGACCCGGTCATCGTTGATGACCAGCAGGTCGGAGAAGCCTTGTTCGTTGAGGTCGCGGTAGCTGGCGAACGAGAAGGTGTGGAACGAGGTCAGCCAGCCGTGGCGGGCAATGCCGCGGTCCGAAGCTTTGCGAAGGGTCAGCATGGTCAATTCTCCTGATGTCTGTGGGCGACGACTGGGCCGTTCGCCGGGTTCAGAAGAAGGTTAATGGTTATCAAAATATTCAATAAGCGGGTTGAAAACGAAAGACTGTCCGTTACTGGTGGACAATCGAGAATGCCTACCGGCGGGTGCTTCGCTTCGACATAATGCTGACGAGAAACCCTGTGGGAGCGAGCTTGCTCCCACAGGGGGCATTTATAGTTTCTGGATTTTTTTGGCGTCTTTTTAAATGAAAACCGTTGCAATGGTGCTGTTCCCGGATTTTTTGCTGCTCGACATGGCCGGGCCTCTGGAGGTGTTTTCCATCGCCAATCGTTACCTCGCAGCGGATCAGCGTTATCAATTGCTGACCCTGGGAACCGAGCGCGGGCCGTTGCGGGCGTCCAACGGCGTGTCGGTGCAGGCCGATATCCATATCGACCAGGCATGGGCGGCCTATGACGTGTTGCTGGTACCGGGCGGGCCGGGGGCCTATAACGACCAGCATCCGGGGCTGCACACCTGGTTGCGGGCCGCGGCGCAACGGGCCACGCGCTACGGCTCCATCTGCACCGGCGCCTTTGTGCTCGGTGAGGCGGGCTTGCTCGACGGTTATCGCGTCACCACCCACTGGCATTACACCGAACGCCTGATCCAACGTTTCCCCAAGGCCCTGGTGGAAACCGACAAGATCTTCCTGCAGGACCGCCGCCTGATCACCTCCGGCGGTGTCACCGCCGGAATCGACCTGGCCTTGTCCATCGTCGCTCAGGATCACGGTCGCAAAGTCGCGTTGGATGTGGCCAAGGTGCTGTTGGTAGTGATGAAACGCCAGGGCGGACAGGCGCAGTTCAGCCCCTCGGTGGCGGCGGTGTCGACGCAGGAATCGGCCATTACCCGCGTGCAGAATCATGTGATGGAACATCTGGAAGAACCCTTCACCATCGAGCGCATGGCCGCGTTGGCTGCCATGAGTGCGCGGCATTTCGCCCGGGTCTTCGCCCGTGAGGTGAAGATGACACCCATGGAGTTCCTGCAAGGCGCGCGCATTGACCGGGCGCGTCAGTTGCTGGAAACCACCGACCTGCCACTCAAGACCGTGGCGTTTCGCAGTGGCTTCGGCAGCGTGCGGCACATGCGTTTTTTGTTCGGTGAAAAGCTCGGCCTGACCCCGGTGCAGTATCGCCAGCAGTTCAGTTGAGCCATCGGTGTCCGTCCAGGGCACTGTGATGTCCGTGGCGCTCCCTGTGCCAGCATTGTCCTGAGGCCTGCGCCTGCCAAGATAACGGCGAACCCTTTGGAAAGGATGCGCAGGAGCCAGGGCAGACGTGTCCGGTGAATCCGCACACGGACGCTCGCACCGGTTATCCGGCGCTGGATCGCCCATGAATAGTTTCGTCAAACCTTATAGCGAGCCGGCGGTGGGCTTCGGTCCGTTTGTCTTCTACCGGCAGCAGCGGCTGGTCACCCGTGACGGCCAGCCCCTCGCACTGGGCGGCCGTGCCCTGGATGTCCTGCAGGTGCTGGTGGAGCACGCCGGCCAGTACGTCAGCAAGCAAACACTCATCGCCCACGTCTGGCCGGACAGCGTCGTGGAGGCCATCAACCTGCGGGTGCACATTGCGGCGCTGCGGCGGGCCTTCGGTGATGGGCGCGGCGGCGCTCGCTATATCCTCAATCATCCTCGACAAGGCTATTGCCTTGCGCTGCCCCTGGTAGCGCAAGCGCGCGTTGAGTCGCCTTTCAGTCCACAAACCGAGCGACACAACCTGCCCAGGCGCTTGAACCCGGTGGTGGGTCGCGACAAAGTCCTGGGGCGGTTACTGGCGCAAGTGCCCCGTCAAGCCGTGACCACCGTGACCGGCCCCGGCGGGGTCGGCAAGACCACCGTGGTGGTGCGGGTGGCGGAACTGCTGCTCGAACACTTTAAGGACGGTGCCTGGTTCGTTGACCTGGCGGACGTCAGCGACCCCTCGCAAGTGGTGGCGCAAGTGGCCGGTGTGCTGGGCGTGGAGCAGGGGGCGTTGGCCCGCTCTCTCGAACCCTATCGGATGTTGCTGGTGCTCGACGGTTGCGAGCACCTGCTCGATGCTTGTCGGGAGCTGGTCCAGGCAGTGGCTGCGGCGCCCGGGGTGTCGTTGCTGGTCAGCAGTCGCGCACCCTTGGACTTGCCCGACGAAAGAATTGTGTCACTGCCGGGCCTGGCCGTGGCGTCGCCCCTGGAACCGGAGCACCAGATCGAGGCATGCCCGGCGGTGCAGTTGCTGATCGAGCGGGTCGGCGCCCGGCAGCAGGGCTTCAGGCCGGGTGGTCGCGACTGGCGGACGCTTGCGCAGATCTGCCAGCGCCTGGACGGATTGCCGCTGGCGTTGGAATTGGCGGCGGCCCAGGTCGATGCCTTGGGAGTGGCAGGGGTCCTGGAACAACTGGATCACGGTTTATCCCTCTTGAGCGTCGGGCGGCGTACTGCGGTGGCCCGGCACCGCAGCCTGGAGGCGGTGTTGGACTCGAGTTTCGAGCGTTTGAGCACTGACGAAAAAACCGCATTCCAGCGTCTGGCGGTGTTCGAGGGGCCGTTTACGCTCAAGGCGGCGCTGGCCGTGATCAGTTGCGCTGAGCTGAGTGTCGGGCAATTACCCTCGCTGCTGTCGCGGCTGGTGGGCGCGTCACTGCTGATGGTCGAGCCGCTTGCCGAAGGGGGGCGCTTCCATCTGCTCCACACCACTCGCGCCTATGCCATGGACAAATTGCGACGCAGTGGCCAGTGGCCTGTGTTTCATCGGCGTTACGTGTTGCAAGGCGCTTGGGGAGTCCGGCATTCAAGACCCCAACCGTCAAGTCAGCGCCTGGAGCAGCGCGCCGGCTTCCAATAGGTCTGGGGTCTCGAAACCTTCGGTGAAGCGTCGATAGACGGGGTCGAGCAGCGCCTGCGCAGCATGCGCCTGCCCTTGGCGCTGCCACAAACGGGCCAGGGACGTGGCGCTGCGCAGTTCCCAGGCCAGGGCCTGGTGACGACGGGCGATGCCCAGGGCGGCCAGCAGTTGCGCTTCGGCTGCTTCTTCAAGAGACGGCTCGTTCCGGGCCAGCAAGGTCTCGGCATCGGCCCGCAGGATCTCCGCCGAACACCAACCCGCGGCGCCACTGCGCGCCCGTTCGATTTGCGCCGGGCTGACGAAGTCGCTACGCAGGGTGACGGCGATGTCCTGGATCAAGCCGTTTGTCGGGCGTGTTGCCAGGGGCTGGCCATCGAATGCGCGGTCGTAATGGCAAGCCCAGTCGTGGAACAGCATCACCGAATGTTTCTTGGCCTGTTGCTTCAACAGGTCGAGCCTTTCCCGGGCAATCGAATGATCGCCGGTGTAGTGGGCGATCACGCAACCGGTCAGCGCCAAGGTGTAGCAGATCGAAATGCCGTGGTTGATCTGCAAGGCGATTTGCAGCGCCAGGTTGGCTGTGCGCCGGGCTTTTTCGGCAAAACCTTGCAGCCAGAGGATGCGCGCCAGAACCGTCAGCGCGGCCACGCTCTGATCGTATTGCACGCCGAAGCCGTGGCTGAAGCGGCTGAGGTGACCGCTTTGGGCCAGGCGCTGGATCACCTGTTCGGCTTCGCGCCGCGCCGCGCCCTGGTCGCCGGTGAAATGCAGCGCCAGCACCCGCAGGCGTTGAGTGCTCAAGGACAGGGTCGGGTCGCCCTGCAAGCCCAACCGGTCGAAATCGCGGCTGTGTGCCAGGGCCTGTTGGTAGTCGCCGCAACTGAGGTCGACGGTCATTTGCCCGGACACGGCCCTCAGTTCGCCGGCCAGTTCCTGGCATTGCCGGGCCAGTTGCCGGGCCGTGGCGAAGGCGCGGACAGTGGCCGGCGTGCCGCCCTCGGTGTGGTAGTTGAAACTGGCGTGGGCCAGTTCCAGGGCCAGGGTCAAGCGCGGGCATGGCGCGGGGCTGGCCCGCAATAATTGCAGCGCTTTGTTGACGTAGAGGCCGTGTTCCTTGAGCAGCGACAGCTCCTGCCAGAGGGGCAGGGTACGGGCGGTCAGGCGGATCGCGACGGCGTGTGAACCTTGCGGGCCCAAGCCTCGGTCGAGCGCCGCGCGGATGTCGTCGCGATAGTCGGCGTAGCGGGTGATCCACAGTCGGGTGGGGGTGTTTTCCCAATCGCTTTCCGCTTGTCCCATGAGCGCCAGGCAGCGCTCGGCATGGCGTTCCTGGCTGGCCGCCAATTCCCCGGCTTCGGCCAGTTTTTCCAAGGCATAACGGCGGGTGGTGTCCAGCAGGCGATAGCGCACCTCTTCATCGCCGATCTCTACATTGAGCAACGATTTGGCGACCAACTGGCTGACCGACACCAGCACCTGATCGGGCGCGACATGCTGGCCGACGATCACTGCGGCGGCCGAGGCCAGGTTGAAACTGCCCATGAACACCGCCAGCCGCCGCAGGCAGGTCTGCTCGCAGGCCGTGAGCAGCGCGAAGCTCCAGTCCAGCGTGGCGCGCAGAGTCTGTTGGCGTGGGGCGGCGTCGGTGTCGTTGTGGAGCAGGGCGACGCTGTCTTGCAATTGCCGGTGCAGTGCTTCGAGGCTGAAGCGGCCGAGTTGTCCGGCGGCCAGCTCGATGGCCAGGGGAATCCCGTCCAGCCGCTGGCAGATGTCGACTATCAACGGCACCTCGCGGTCGCTCAGTTCGAAGTCGTCACGGCTGGCCAGCGCGCGCTCGGCAAACAGTTGCAGCGCCGGGTATTCCAGGGCGGGATAGCCCTCGATGGGCATTTCCCGGGGCGGGAACGCCAGGGCATCCAGGCGCTGCACGTGTTCGCCTTCGGCGCGCAGGTCTTCGCGGCTGGTGGCCAGGATGTGCAGGTGAGGAGCGCCGCGCAGCAGGGTTTCGGCGAGCAGGGCGACGGCGTCGATCAGGTGCTCGCAGTTGTCGATGACCAGCAGCAGATGCCGCTCCTTGAGCTGCCGGGCGATGGCGTCCAGCGGATCACCGTCCTGCAGTGGCAGGTCGAGCAATGCGCACAGGTTGGGGGCGATCATGGCCGCTTCGTTGAGCGATGCCAGGTCCAGCAGATGAGTGCCGTCACGGTACTGGCCGATCAGCCGTTCAGCGACCCGCAGGGCAACGGTGGTCTTGCCGATGCCGCCGGTACCGACCAGGGTAATGAAGCGTTTTCGCGGTAGCTGGGCTACCAGGTTTTCCACCAGGGCCTGGCGCCCGATCATGCGGGTGCGCTGCAGCGGCAGGTTGCGCGTCAACGACGGATGAGGGATGTGCGCCCATTGGTCGAGCGGTTCGAATGACAGCGGCGCGACAAAACTGTAGCCGCGCTGCGCCACGGTGACGATGTAGCGCTGCCCGGCCTGGCCATCCCCGAGGGCCTTGCGCAGTGCCGCGACGTGCACGCGCAGGTTGGTATCTTCCACCACGCTCCTGGGCCAGACCCGGGCGATCAGTTGCTGCTTGCTCACCACCTCGCCAGCGTGCTCGAGCAGCACCAGCAGAATCTCCACGGCCCGCCTGCCCAGGCGCAACGGTTGCCCACCCTCGAGCACCAGGCGCTGGCGAGGATGGACCCGGTAAGGGCCGAAGTGCACCGTCTGTTCGACGGGCAGGCTGAGGTATTGGCTCATGTTGCTCTCAATGTTCTGGTCCGGTGCCTGGGCTTTACCTGAGCATATTCCTCAGGTTTTGCGTCAAGCGCAACGGCGCGGGCTTCCCACAGCCTGTCTGCCAGACACAGAACCCCGTGGCGAGGGAGCTTGCTCCCGCTGGGCCGCGAAGCGGCCCCAAAGGCCTCACCCCCAATCAATCTGACACGCCGAGGTGACAGTTCTAGGACTGCTGCGCAGTCCAGCGGGAGCAAGCTCCCTCGCCACAACAGCGAGGGTTTTTAACACTTCAGTTCCGAAAAAATTAACAACGTTTAACTCACGCAGATGCCTCCCATGGCCGGACCATAAAGCGATCCACCCACCTCAAGGAGTCACGTCATGAGCACCTTCATTACCCGCGACGGCACCGAGATTTACTACAAGGACTGGGGCAGTGGTCAACCGGTGGTCTTCAGCCACGGCTGGCCGTTGAACTCGGACAGTTGGGAAGCGCAGATGATGTTCCTGGCGTCCAATGGCTATCGGGTGATCGCCCATGACCGCCGTGGGCACGGGCGTTCCAGCCAGCCCTGGGACGGCAACGACATGGACACCTACGCCGATGACCTGGCCGAGCTGATCGAGCGGCTGGACTTGAAGGACGCGGTGTTGCTCGGCTTCTCCACCGGCGGTGGCGAAGTGGCGCGCTACATCGGTCGCCATGGGGCTGCCCGTGTCGCCAAGCTCGGCCTGATTTCGGCGGTGACGCCGCTGATGCTCAAGACCCCGGACAACCCCGGCGGTCTGCCTGTGGAGGTGTTCGACGGTTTCCGCCAGGCCTCCCTGGCTGACCGTTCTCAGCTATACAAAGATGTGGCCAGCGCGTTTTTCGGTGCCAACCGTCCGGGCGCCAAAGTCTCCCAAGGCATGATCGACTGGTTCTGGATGCAGGGCATGCTCGCCGGCCACAAGAACACCTATGACTGCATCAAGGCGTTCTCGGAGACCGATCTTTCCGAAGACCTGCGCAACATCGACGTGCCGACCCTGGTAGTCCACGGCGATGACGATCAGGTGGTCCCCATCGAAACGGCTGGCATCGCCGCCGCCAAATTGCTGAAGAACTCACAGTTGCTGGTGTACCCGGGCGCGCCCCACGGCCTGACCGATACCCACAAGGACCGGTTGAACGCCGACCTGCTGGCGTTCATCCGGGGCTGATCAAGCCACACACCTGTGGGAGCGAGCTTGCTCCGGGCGTTCCGACGATGGCGGCGCAACAGTCAACATCGCCGCCGACTGACACCCGGCTATCGCGAGCAAGCTCGCTCCCACAGGATCGGTATTCGACAGGACCAACACCCATGAACCGCAACGATTTACGCCGCCTCGACATGAACCTGCTGGTGATCTTCGAGGCGCTGATGTTCGAGAAAAATCTGACCCGCGTCGCCGAAAAGCTGTTCATGGGCCAGCCGGCGGTGAGCGCGGCGCTGGGGCGGCTGCGGGATCTGTTCGATGATCCGTTGCTGATCCGCCACGGGCGCGGCATGGAACCGACCCCGCGGGCCCTGGTGATCCTGCAAGAGCTGCAACCGGCCATGGACACCATCTCTGGCGCGGTCAGCCGGGCCAAGGCCTTCGACCCGTCCACCAGTTGCGACGTGTTCCGTATCGGTCTGTCCGACGATGCCGAATTCGGCCTGTTTCCACCGTTGCTGAGCCAACTGCGCGAAGAAGCGCCGGGGATCATCGTGGTGGTGCGCCGGGCCAATTTCCTGCTGATGTCGTCGCTGCTGGCCAGCGGTGAAATCAGCGTCGGGGTCAGCTACACCACCGACCTGCCGGCCAATGCCAAGCGCAAGAAACTGCGGGACATTCCTTGCAAGGTCTTGCGTGGCGACAAGCGCCCGGGCCCCTTGACCCTGGACGAGTACTGCTCGCGTCCCCACGCCATGGTCTCGTTCTCGGGCGACCTGAGCGGCAACATCGACCTGGACCTGGCCCGCATCGGCCGGACCCGCAAAGTGGTGCTGGCGGTGCCGCAATTCAGCGGGCTACGGGCCTTGCTGGCCGGC
The DNA here is from genome assembly GCF_900103575.1 of Pseudomonas sp. NFACC51. Lineage (NCBI taxonomy): Bacteria > Pseudomonadati > Pseudomonadota > Gammaproteobacteria > Pseudomonadales > Pseudomonadaceae > Pseudomonas > Pseudomonas sp. NFACC51. Next base: position 116,457 of record NZ_FMXH01000007.1, read on the forward strand.
ACCGAGCTGATCGCCACCGTGCCCGACTATGCCGCCTGCGCGCTGGTGGAAGGCTGTGCGCTGCGCGCCGAGGACCCTCCGTTCGAGATCAATGCCGCCGAGCTGTCGATGGTCTGGAGCGGGGTGCATGACAACGACCCGGCCGAGCGCTGGCTGCGTTCGCGCATTGCCAGCCACATGTCCCAACCGCTGCCAGCGGCGGCCTCGATCGCCGCGGATGGAGCCCACCGATGAACATGACCGATGAGCGCCCGCTGCAGGATCTGGGCTTGTTGTTCCTGCGCCTGAGTGGCGCGTTGTTTTTGCTGTGGGTCCATGGGTTGCCGAAGCTGTTGCACTACAGCGTCGAACTGACCCGCATCGAAGACCCGTTTCACTTGGGCGCAGCACCGACCCTGATCCTGGCGATTTTCGCCGAGGTGCTGTGTCCGCTGCTGATCATGGCCGGTGTGCTGGTGCGTCTGGCGTGCCTGCCGATCCTGTTTCTCCTGGCGGTGGCGCTGCTGGTGGTGCACCCGCAGTGGAGCCTGGAAGAAGGGCAGTTCGGCTGGCTGCTGCTGATCATATTTACCAGCGTGTTCATCGCCGGGCCCGGGCGCCTGGCAATCAATACGCGTTTTGTAGGAGTGCTTCGCCATGTCTGAATCTCAAACCATCGACTCTCCTGGGAGCCCGGCCAAACCCGGCTTCGATGAAATCGTGACCCTGGTGGTCAAGCACCGGATCAAGGCTGGCCAGGACGTGGCGTACGAGGCCTGGTTACGCCGCATCGTGCGCGTGGCCGGTCAATGGCCGGGCCACCTGGGCGTGGACGTGGTGCGCGGCAAACTGGGTGGGTTGTCGCTGTTCACCTGCGTGCTGCGTTTCTGCTCCACCGAAGCCATGCAACGCTGGCTGGATTCGCCCGAGCGCCGCGAGCTGGTGGAAGAGGCCGCGCCGCTGTTGGCCGATGGCGACCAGACTGAAGTCGCCTCGCACAAGGAATTCTGGTTCGCTCCGCTGGCCGATGCCGCCACGCCACCGCCGCGCTGGAAGCAGGCCGTGGTGACGCTGCTGGTGATCCTGCCCCACACGCTGCTGGTGCCTTTGCTCTGGGGCCCGGTGCTGCAACTCAACGCCTTTCTGTCGAACTACGTGGTTGCCACGTTTTTGATCACCCTGACCATCGTGCTCTCGGTCTGCTACGTCTGCATGCCGCTGGCGACCCGTGTGTTCGCCCCTTGGCTGGAACCGCAGGCCCATGAGCACCTGGAGCCCGAGCAGCGCTGAGCGGTTATGACAAGCACCGTTGTGGCGAGGGAGCTTGCTCCCGCTGGGCTGCGAAGCGGCCCAAAAAGAGCGGCCGCTACGCGCCCGAGCGGGAGCAAGTTCCCTCGCCACACACGGACCGTATTCACTCTTGATGTGTCCGCACATCCATCGTCAAAGGAAATCCGATGAACGCCGATCTGATTCTATTCAACGGTCAATTCCATACCGTCGACCGCGAGAAGCCTCGGGCCAGCGCAGTCGCCATTAGCCAGGGCCGCTTCGTCGCGGTGGGCACCGATGCCGAGGCCATGGCCTTGCGAGGCAGCGGCACCCAGGTCATCGACCTCAAGGGCCGCACCGTCATCCCCGGGCTCAACGACTCGCACCTGCACTTGATCCGTGGCGGCCTGAACTACAACCTGGAGCTGCGCTGGGAGGGCGTGCCATCCCTGGCCGATGCCTTGCGCATGCTCAAGGACCAGGCCGACCGCACGCCAACGCCACAGTGGGTGCGCGTGGTCGGCGGCTGGAACGAATTCCAGTTCGCCGAAAAACGCATGCCGACCCTGGAAGAACTGAACCAGGCCGCTCCCGACACGCCGGTGTTCGTGCTGCACCTGTATGACCGTGCCTTGCTCAACCGCGCCGCGCTGCGGGTGGCCGGCTACACCCGTGACACGCCGAACCCGCCGGGTGGCGAGATCGTGCGTGACAGCAAGGGCGAACCCACCGGCATGCTGGTGGCGCGGCCCAACGCGATGATCCTTTATTCGACGCTGGCGAAAGGGCCGAAGCTACCGCTGGAGTACCAGGTCAACTCCACGCGCCAATTCATGCGTGAACTCAATCGCCTGGGCCTGACCAGTGCCATCGATGCTGGCGGCGGCTTCCAGAACTACCCGGACGACTATGCGGTGATCGAGCAGTTGGCCCGCGAGCAGCAGTTGACGGTGCGCATCGCCTACAACCTGTTCACCCAGAAGCCCAAGGAAGAACTCAGCGATTTCAAGAACTGGACCGGCAGCGTCAAGTTGCACCAGGGCGATGATTTCCTGCGGCACAACGGCGCCGGTGAAATGCTGGTGTTCTCGGCGGCGGATTTCGAGGACTTCCTCGAGCCGCGTCCGGACCTGCCGCCCGGCATGGAGCAGGACCTGGAACCGGTGGTCCGCCACCTGGTGGAACAGCGCTGGCCGTTCCGCCTGCACGCCACCTATGACGAATCCATCAGCCGCATGCTCGACGTGTTCGAGAAGGTCAACCGTGACATCCCGTTCAATGGCTTGCCGTGGTTCTTCGACCACGCCGAAACCATCACGCCGAAGAACATCGAGCGCGTACGGGCGTTGGGCGGCGGCATTGCGATCCAGGATCGCATGGCCTTCCAGGGTGAATACTTTGTCGACCGCTACGGCGCCAAGGCCGCCGAAGCCACGCCGCCGATCAAGCGCATGCTCGCCGAAGGCGTGCCGGTGGGCGCCGGCACCGACGCCACTCGCGTTTCCAGTTACAACCCCTGGACCTCGCTGTACTGGATGGTCAGCGGGCGCACGGTCGGCGGCCTTTCGTTGCACGAAGAGGGCTTGCCGCGCCTGACCGCGTTGGAACTGTTCACCCATGGCAGCGCCTGGTTCTCGTCGGAGCAGGGCAAGAAAGGCCAGATCAAGGTCGGCCAACTGGCGGACCTGGCGGCCCTGAGCGCGGATTTCTTCAGCGTCGAGGAAGAAGCCATCAAGTGGATCGAGTCGGTACTGACCGTGGTCGACGGCAAGGTGGTGTACGCCGCCGGCGACTTCGAAAAGCTCGGGCCGGCCAGCGTCCCGGTGCTGCCGGACTGGTCGCCGGTGGTCAAGGTCCCGGGCCACTGGCGCCCGACCTCACCGTTGCAGGCTCAGGTCCACCAGTGCAGCGGCCCGTGCACGGTGCATGCCCACAGCCATGAACGGGCGCGGTTGTCGAACGTCCCGGTCAGCGATTTCCAAGGCTTCTGGGGCGCGTTTGGCTGTTCCTGCTTTGCCTTTTAACTGATCCACACAGATCTCCCACCAGGTTTTGTAACATCCATCCCAAAGGAGTCATCCCATGAGCAACGTTCCCGCCTACAACCGTCTGAACAAAGACGACGCGGTCGTCCTGCTGGTCGATCACCAGACCGGCCTGATTTCCCTGGTCCAGGACTTCTCGCCCAACGAGTTCAAGAACAACGTGCTGGCCTTGGCCGACCTGGCGAAGTTCTTCGAACTGCCCACCATCCTCACCACCAGCTTTGAAAAAGGCCCTAACGGCCCGATCGTGCCGGAACTCAAGGAGATGTTCCCGGATGCGCCGTACATCCCCCGTCCAGGCCAGATCAATGCCTGGGACAACGAAGACTTCGTCAAGGCGATCAAGGCCACCGGCCGCAAGCAACTGATCATCGCTGGCGTGGTCACCGATGTCTGCGTGGCGTTCCCGACCCTGTCGGCGCTGGCTGAAGGTTTCGACGTGTTCGTCGTCACCGACGCTTCGGGTACGTTCAACGAAACCGTGCAACAGGCCGCCTGGGTACGCATGACCGCTGCCGGCGCGCAGATGATGAACTGGTTCTCGGTGGCCTGTGAGCTGCACCGCGATTGGCGCAACGACATCGAAGGCCTGGGCAACCTCCTGTCCCAGCGCATTCCGAACTACCGCAACCTGATGAACAGCTACTCGGCGTTGACGGCCAAGTAAGCTGCTTTCTTGCTGAACGGATGCCCGCCAATGTGCGGGCATCTTTTTGTCTGGCAATTAACCTTGTGGCGAGGGGATTTATCCCCGCTGGGCTGCGCAGCGGCCCCAAAGTCAGCCAACCAGTTGTGGCAGAATGTGCCCATGATTCATTACCGGGTCTGCTGCGCAGCCCAGCGGGGATAAATCCCCTCGCCACAGTTCTGTGTTCGGCTGACACCTTCCGTCTACTTGGAAAGAAATGAACCCCTTCGAAGAAATGCGCATCTTTGCCCAGGTCATGGAGTCGGGCAGTTTCACCGCAGCGGCGGAAAAACTGGGGCTGTCCAAGCAGTTCGTCAGCCGCAAGCTGATGGAACTGGAACAGCGCCTGGGCGTGCGCCTGCTCAATCGCTCGACCCGGCGGCTGGATGTCACGCCCCTGGGCCAGCGCTATCACGAAGCGGCGCTGCGTCTGCTCAATGAGCTCGAACAGGTGGAGCAGGGCATCAGCGGCCAGACCAGCGAGCCCCGCGGCACCATTCGGCTCAGCGCACCGTTGTCCTTCGCCATGGCGCACCTGGGCAGCCTGCTGCCGCTGTTTCTGCAGCGCTATCCGGGCGTCAGCGTCGAGGTGGACCTGAGCGACCGCTCGGTGGATCTGCTGGGGGAGGGTTATGACCTGGCGCTGCGCATCGGCGTGCTGGAGGATTCGACGCTGATTGCCCGGCGCATCGCGACTATCGAGCGGGTGTACTGCGCCAGCCCCGCCTACCTGGCGCAAAAAGGCACACCCGCGCGGCCTGAAGACCTGCGCAATCACGACTGCTTGCCCTATGGTCACAGCCGTCAGGTGCAGTGGCGTTTCGTGGGGGCCGGCAAACCGCTGACCCTGGAGGTCACGGGACGCATGCGCGCCAATAACGGGGACTTGCTCAGGGACGCGGCCATCGCCGGCATGGGCATCACCTATCTGCCCGCTTTCATCCTCGGCGATGCCTTGAAGGATGGGCGGCTGATCAAGGTCCTGGAAGGCTTCGAGACCGAACCGTTGGCGCTGTCGGCGGTGTATCCCCAGCATCGGCAAAGTGCACGTCCGGTGCAGGCGTTGGTGGAATTCTTGCGTGAACAAATGCAATAAAGCGCCGCAGTGCATTCAGCCGTCACATGACGGCTGAAGGCATCTACCGCGCTCTGATCAGGCGGCGAGGTTGGCGCTGCTCAGTTCTTTTTTGTACTGCGCTTTCATGGCTTCCATGTCTGCACCCAAGGCATCGAGTTTTGCCTTGCCCAACAATTTTTTCGCGTGGGGGAACATCTCCTTTTCTTCTTCCTCGATGTGATGCTCGAGCAGTTCCTTGACCACTTTCACCCGACCGGCGAATTCCGGCTGGGTTGGATCGGTGGCTTTGAGGTCCGGCAGCACCAGCGAGTCGACGGTACGGTGTTCTTCCTTGGCCTCGTAATACATTTCAGCCTCGTCCTTGCCACCGGCCTGCTTGAAAGCCGGATAAAGAATTTCTTCTTCCAGGCGGGTGTGGATGGAAATTTCCATTTCCAGTTTCGCCAACAGGTCGGTGCGTTTTTTCACGGCGCGTTCAGTCGACTCGCTCAGTTGAGTCAGGATGGCTTTGACGCGTTCGTGGTCGGCTTTCAACAGATCGATGGCATTCATAGGTAGCTCCTCGGCAATACACGGAAGCGGGCAGGCTTCGAGCGCCTACGCCGCGTAAGAGCTGAATTGCATCAGCTGTGCCAGCCGAAGATCGATTTAAAAACTCTTTAAAAACAATAAGTTGGAACGAAAATAATTTCCGGCGTCGTGCAAGCTGCATGAGCGGGCTGCAAAATGCGTTGCACTTTGCGCGGGTGGCTAGACATTTTCGATCCGCTGTCGGACCCGACTGGCGATTGCCAGGCAGGACGTCAGCCCAGGCGACTCGATGCCGAGCAGGTTGATCAACCCAGGCACCCGGTGTTCGGCCTCGCTGCTGATGACAAAGTCGTGGGCCGGCTCGCCGGGGGCGGAAATCTTCGGGCGGATGCCGCTGTACGCCGGTTGCAGGCTCTGGTCCGGCAGGCCCGGCCAATAATTGCGGATCGCCGGGTAAAACGCTTCGGCCCGGGCCGGATCCACTCGGTAGTCCTCGCAGTCGACCCATTCGGTGTCCGGGCCGAAACGCGCCTGGCCGGCCAGGTCCAACGTCATGTGGATGCCCAGGCCGGCGGCTTCCGGGGCGGGATAGACCAAGTGCCGGAACGGTGCTCGCCCGGCGAGGCTGAAGTAGTTGCCCTTGCACAAAAAGTCTTCGGGCACCGATTGCATCTCCAGGCCTTCGATGCGGCGGGCGAGAGCAGGTGCCTGGAGGCCCGCGGCGTTGATCAGCAGGCGACAGGACAAGGTCATCTGCGCCGTGCCGCTCAATTCCAGGATGAAGCCCCCAGTGATGATGCGAGCGCCCAGTAAAGGCGTATGGAAAGCAATGTTCGCCCCAGCCGCTTCGGCGTCACCCTGCAAGGCGAGCATCAGAGCGTGGGAATCGACGATACCGGTGGAAGGCGAATACAGCGCGGCGACACAGGCCAGGGCCGGTTCCAGTGCCTGCGCCTGTTCTTGGTCGAGCAGGCGCAGGTCGTCCACGCCGTTCTTCAAGCCCCGCTCAAGCAATGTTTCGAGTCCGCCCACCTGTGCCTGATCCGTGGCAACGATCAGCTTGCCGAGCCGGCGGGTGGCGACGCCATGGCTTTCACAATAGGTGTACAACCGGTGCCGGCCTTCGACGCACAGCTGCGCCTTGAGACTGCCCGGCGGATAATAGATGCCCGCATGGATGACTTCGGAGTTGCGCGAGCTGATGCCCATGCCGATGGCTTCGGTGGCTTCGATCAGCAGCACTTCATGCCCGGCACGCGCCATCTCTCGCGCCACGGCGAGCCCAACGACGCCAGCGCCCACGACCACGCATTCAAAATCGACGTTCAACCTTGTCTCTCCTTCCGGGCCTGCAAGTTAGCCTTTCATAGCGCAGGTTTGATTTGGTCGCTCACGCTCTCAGCCCTGGGGGCAGGTAGCCTGAGGCCAGCCGACACGCGCTGCACGCAGGAGGCTGGCTTTAACGACCATGCGGTGAAAGGGGGCAATAACGAAGATGTAGGCCCGGCCCAGACGGTTGTGGCACTGGACCACGGTTGAAAGAACCAGTTGCCGACTACCTTCTGGCTCTGCCTCTGCAGAACACAGGATCGATATCCGGAAGTCGAGGTGCTTGTCGTCCTCGCCCAATACGATTTCAGTCTGGTTCGTGCTGTATACCTTGAAGATGCCAACCCGATTAGCAAGGGTTGCCAAGTGTCTGGCTGTCTTGAGACCAAAACAGGCAACGACAGTGTCTCGGACTTTCAGGAGCCATCCGATCCAGGATGGCTGGTGGGAAAAGATGAATCGAGCCAGCAAATCTGGATTGCTGGATGTGCCCGCAGGGAGCCGAATCGCAAAAGCGTCCGCCAGGTTCATCGACGTGTAAAGGTGGGTGATGCCGGACCTCGAGGGGACTGGCACGGCCGTGATGAGCTCAAATTCTCGGGGCATCGGGGATCTCTCCTGAGTTCTAACTACCAATTCGGCGACAGGCCATGTCGCGGTTCTTGTTGGGCGGCGCCCACTTCTCCTTGTCGGATACTGAGCCCGATCAAGACATCATAGAGCGCTTGCTGCCCAGCGGGCAGAACAGGGAGCAACGTCGCACGGCGTTTGTCGGCATCGAACCAGGATTCAACCAACCATCCCACCAGATAGAGCGCCGAAAGGCATCCGCCAGCGGTTGCAACGTTTCCCTGGCATACAAGCGGTTGATCCATGGACTCAAGTCCCAGCGCTTGCAGGCTCGCTCGTGCATCCGGGTGTGTAGTGGCTGGGCCGCTGAGTAGCCCAAGCCGTTCGAGAATGAACGCTCCGGCGCATATGGAGCCAATTCGCTGGCGTCTGGCGTCAAGTTCAAACGACGGCAGGAAATCCGGGGCGGCAAGTGCAGCGGGTATCCCTTCCTTGCCGCTGACGAACAATACCGCGTCAGCACTGTTGGCCTCGGAAAGTGGACCGTGTACCGGGACAGGCAGGCCGTGCGCCGATCGCACGATAGCGCTGGAACCCAATATTCGGACGTGCCAATCCTCAGTGTTGCGGCCTAAGATGTCCCACATCAGGAATAGGTCGATATCAGTGAATTGGTCGAAAGCGACCAGAACGATTTTCTTCAAGGCGAGCTCCATGAAAAGTGCTGGCGTGCAAAACGCAACGGCCATCTTTGCGGGTGTTCGCAGCGTACTGATCGGTTACGCACCCTACACAGTCTGTATGGTGCTCAATAGGGAGCGAGATCGGTGGGAAAGCTAACGCGTAACCATTGGATCGCGGCTGGTTTTGAGGCCCTCGACCAAATAGGGCATACCGGCGTTTCGGCCGAGAGTCTATCGCGCCGATTGAATGTGACCCGCGGATCGTTCTATCACCATTTCCGCAATCGCGAAGATTTTGTCCGCACCTTGCTGGCCGCTTGGGAAGAAGACTACACAGAGCGCATGCTCGCTTATGCGGGGCAGGGCAGTAGCGCGGGTGAAATCCTGAAACGCTATTTGAGTATTGCCGCTGAGAAACAACCGGGGCGGGAAGTTTCCATCCGCGCCTGGTCGCTGCACGATCCGTTGGTAGGCGAGTTTCAGCAGCGTGTTGACACAAGAAGACTGGACTTCGCGATACGGACGTGCCGCCGCTTGGTCCATATGCCAGGCGAAGCAGAAGTGATAGGTCAGATGGCCCATCTGTGCCTGATTGGTGGTCAACAGGCAGGACTGCGGCGTGATGCCGCTCGCTTCAACCGTTTCCTGCATGGCGCCTTTTCACTTTTCGAAAGGGCGCTTCCACCGTGGCGGGCTGGGTCATGAGCTAAATCGGGCAACTGAATAAATAGCATTCCAGTGCTAGCGCCCATGCCACTGGCCTGCGGCACTAAAGGGTGTTTCCCTTGCGCAAAAAAAACGGCACCCCAAAGGTGCCGTTTCTGTTTTCTACGAGCTACCGCTAGGCGATCAGCCCGTCAAGCCAGCCTGCTGAACCAGGGTCAACAACGGCTGCGGGTACACGCCGAGGAAGAACGCCAATACGGCGATGGCCAGCAGCATCACGCCGCCTGCCTTCTGTTCCCAGTGCAGCTCGGCGTCGTGGCGACGCAGGTTCGGTTCCATCAGGTACAGGGTGACCATGACGCGCAGGTAGTAGAACACGCCGATGGCACTGCCCAGCACCAGGGAGCCGACCAGCCACCATTGGTGAGCCTCGACGCCGGTGGCGATGATGTAGAACTTGCCGATGAAGCCGGCGGTCAGCGGGATGCCGGCCAGGGACAGCATCATCACGGTCAGCACGGCGGTCAGGTACGGACGGCGCCAGAACAGGCCACGGTATTCGTACAGGGCATCGGCGTCGCGGCCGTTGTACGGCGAGGACATCAGGGTGATCACGCCGAAGGCGCCGAGGCTGGTGATCACGTAGGTGACCAAGTACACGCCGATGGCTTCCACGGCCAGGCCTTTGCTGGCGATCAGGGCGATCAGCAGGTAGCCGAAGTGGGCAATGGACGAGTAACCCAGCAGACGCTTGAGGTTGCTCTGGGTCAGCGCCAACAGGTTACCGAACAGGATCGACGCGATGGCGATGATGGTCAGTACGTTGCTCAGCACACCGCTGCTGGCCACTGGCGAGATCTGGAACAGACGCACCATCACCGCGAACACCGCGACTTTCGACGCGGTGGCCAGGAACGCCGCCACTGGCGCCGGGGCGCCTTCGTAGACGTCCGGGGTCCAGAGGTGGAAGGGCACCAGCGACAGCTTGAACGCCAGGCCGATCAGCATCATGCCCAGGCCCAGTTGCGCGATCGGGCTAGGCAGGCCGGTGGCCGCCAGGGCCTGGCCGATGCCGACGAAGCTCAGGGTGCCGGCTTCGGCATAGAGCAGGGCCATGCCGAACAACAGGAACGCGGAACCGGCCGCCGACAGCACCATGTACTTGATGCCGGCTTCCAGGGAGCGCTTGTTGAAGAAGGCGTAGGCCACCAGGCCGTAGACCGGTACCGACAGCAGTTCCAGGCCGATGAACAGGCTGGCCAGGTGCTGCGCGCTGACCAGGACCAGGCCACCGGCGGCGGCCATCAGGATCAGCAGGTACAGTTCTTCGCGGTTACCCGGGTAACCCGAACCGCCATCGCCGAGGTAGGCGTGGGCGAGGGTAACGCAGGCCAGGGTGGCGACCAGGATCAGCGCCATGTACAGGCAGGCGAAGCTGTCGATCTGCATCAGCGGGGTGACCGCCAGGGGCGCGACTTTCAGGGCCGGCAAGATCGACAGCAAGGCCAGGTTCAGCCCCGCCACCGACAGCAGGAAGGTCTGTGAGTGATTGCGCCGCCAGGCGATCGCCAGCATCACCACGATGATCGTGGCGCTGGTGATCAACAGCGGCGCAAGCGCGATAAAGTGTTGAATCGTGAATTCCATAGCGCTCTTACCGGGCCGAAGCGAGTTGAGAGAAGGCGGTGCCGAGCCACTGCTGCACGCCATGCATCGTGGCGGCAGAGGTGTCGAGGAACGGTTGCGGGGAAACGCCGAGGTAAACCAGCAGCACCGCAAGGCCGAGCACCATGATCAGTTCGCGACCGTCCATGCCGCGCAGCACTTCGTCCGACTTGGACGGGCCGAAGTAGGCGCGGTGGATCATGATCAGCGAGTAGACCGAACCGAACACCAGGCCGGAAGTCGCAATGGCGGTGATCCATGGCGAACTGACGAACGAGCCGATCAGGATCAGGAACTCGCCAACGAAGTTACCCGTGCCCGGCAAGCCCAGGGACGCGGCCGCGAAGAACAGGCTGATGGCCGGCAGGTAGGCGATGCGCGACCAGATGCCGCCCATCTCACGCATGTCCCGGGTGTGCAGGCGCTCGTACAACTGGCCGCTGAGGATAAACAGCGCCGCCGCCGACAGGCCGTGAGCCAGCATCTGGATCACCGCGCCTTGCAGGGCGAGTTGGCTGCCGGAGTAGATCCCGATCAGCACGAAGCCCATGTGCGAAACGCTGGAGAACGCGATCAGGCGCTTGATGTCGGTCTGGGCGAACGCCAGGAACGCACCGTAGAAAATCCCGATCAGGCCCAGGGTCATGGCGATCGGCGCGAACTCCGCCGAGGCATTGGGGAACAGCGGCAGGGCAAAACGCAGCAGGCCATAGGCCGCGGTCTTGAGCAAGATACCGGCCAGGTCCACGGAACCGGCGGTCGGCGCCTGGGCGTGGGCGTCCGGCAGCCAGGAGTGGAACGGCACCACCGGCAGCTTCACCGCGAAGGCGATGAAGAAGCCGAGCATCAGCACGTACTCGGTGGTCTTGGACATCTGCACTTTCAACAGGTCGGCGTAATTGAAGGTAATCACACCGGTGTTGTTGAAGTTGACCAGTACCAGGCCAAGGATCGCCACCAACATGATCAGGCCGGAAGCCTGGGTGAAGATGAAGAACTTGGTCGCCGCGTAGATCCGGGTTTTCTTGCCGTCCGAAGAACTGTGACCCCAGAGCGCGATGAGGAAGTACATCGGCACCAGCATCATTTCCCAGAAGAAGAAGAACATGAACAGGTCCAGCGCCAGGAACACGCCGATGACGCCGCCCAGGATCCACATCAGGTTCAGGTGGAAGAAACCGACGTGACGCTGGATCTCTTTCCAGGAGCAGAGTACCGAGAGGATACCCAGCAGGCCGGTCAGCAGGATCATCAGCAGCGACAGGCCGTCGAGGGCCAGGTGCACGCTGATGCCGAAGCGTTCGATCCAGATGTGCTTGAATTCAAGCGCCCAGGTCGGATCGGCGCCAGGGGCCGGAGCAAATGAATAGTCGCCGGTCGCCCACAGCCAGAGGCCGAGCGCGAGTTCCAGGGACATGGTCAGCAGCGCAATCCAGCGCGGGAGCGTGGAGCTGGAGCGCTCCGCGATCCAGCACAGCAGGCCGCCGATGAAGGGGATCAGGATTAGCCAGGGCAGAATCATGACGGGCTCGTTTCCTTTCGCAAGTTCGCAAGGTTCATATCAGACCGCTACCAGCACGATGGCGCCGATAACCAGCACGGCGCCAGCCGCCATGGAAGCCGCATACCAACGCAGTTGACCGGTCTCGGTACGGCTCAGGGCAGTGTGGCCGCCCTTGGCCATGCGCGGGATCAGGCCAATGGTCTGGTCGAGCGGGTCTTTGCGCAGAATGTGGCTGATCGCAAGGTATGGCTTGACGAACAGTTTGTCGTAGATCCAGTCGAAGCCCCAGGCGGCGAACCACCAGGCCGAAAGGAATCGCCCGATGCCGCTGTTGGCGATCGCCGTGACGAAACGACGCTTGCCCAGGAACAGCAGGGCGGCCAGCAGGATACCCGCCAGGGCAATGGCGCCCGAGGCGATTTCCAGGCTGTGCTTGGCTTCGCCGCCGGCATGGCCGACGCTTTGCGGCAGCACATCGGCCAGCGGTGGGGTGATCATGGCGCCGACGAAGGTCGACAGCACGATCAGCACCGACAGTGGCAACCAGTGAGCAATGCCATGGCCGGCATGGGCTTCGGTCTTGGCTTCACCGTGGAAGGCGATGAAGATCAGGCGGAAGGTGTACAGCGAGGTCATGAACGCACCCACCAGGCCGGCATAGAGCAGCGCCTGGTTACCACTGGCGAACGCTTCCCAGAGGATCTCGTCCTTGGAGTAGAAACCGGCGGTGACCAGTGGCAGGGCCGCCAGGGCCGCGCCGCCGACGATGAAGCTTGTGTAGGCCAGCGGCAGTTTTTTCCACAGGCCGCCCATCTTGAAGATGTTCTGCTCGTGGTGGCAGGCCACGATCACCGCACCGGAGGCCAGGAACAGCAGGGCCTTGAAGAACGCGTGGGTCATCAGGTGGAAAATCGCGCCTTCCCAGGCACCCACGCCCAGGGCCAGGAACATGTAGCCGATCTGGCTCATGGTCGAGTAGGCGAGGATGCGCTTGATGTCGGTCTGTACCAGGGCGGCAAAACCGGCCAGTACCAGGGTCACGCCACCGACGATGCCCACCAGGTGCAGGATGTCCGGCGCCAGGGCGAACAGGCCGTGGGTACGGGCTATCAGGTAGACGCCAGCGGTCACCATGGTCGCGGCGTGGATCAGTGCCGAGACCGGGGTAGGGCCCGCCATCGCGTCCGCCAACCAGGTTTGCAGCGGCAGTTGCGCGGATTTACCGACGGCGCCACCGAGCAGCATCAGGGTCGCCAGGACGATCCAGAAGTCACCGACCTTGAAGTGCTCCGGCGCCTTGACCAGCAGTTCCTGGATGTTCAGCGTGCCCAGTTGCTGGAACAGGATGAACAGGCCGATGGCCATGAACACGTCGCCGATCCGGGTGACGATGAACGCCTTGAGCGCCGCGTTACCGTTGTTGCGGTTGCTGTAGTAGAAACCGATCAACAGGTACGAGCACAGGCCCACGCCTTCCCAGCCGAAGTACAGGAACAACAGGTTATCGCCGAGCACCAGGAACAGCATGCTGGCGATGAACAGGTTGGTGTAGGCGAAGAAGCGCGAGTAACCGGCTTCACCGCGCATGTACCAGGAGGCGAACAGGTGGATCAGGAAGCCCACGCCGACCACCACGCCAAGCATGGTGATGGACAGGCCGTCCAGGTAGAGGGCGAAGTTCGGCGTGAAGCCTTCCACCGCCATCCAGCGCCACAGCACCTGCACATACACACCGCCTTCGGGCGGGGCGACGTTGAACTGCCAGATCACGTAGGCCGTGACGATGGCAGACAGGCCGATGGAACCCACGCCAACCAGCGCCGACAGGTTTTCCGACCAGCGTCCACGAGAGAACGACAGCAGCAGGAAACCAATGAGGGGGAATACGAAAGTCAGAAAGATTAGGTTCATCCGCGCATCTCGCTGGCAGCGTCGATATCGAGAGTGTGGAAGCGGCGGTACAGCTGCAACAGGATCGCCAGGCCGATACTGGCCTCGGCGGCTGCCAGGCTGATCACCAGGATGAACATGATCTGTCCATCCGGCTGCGCCCAGCGAGCGCCCGCGACGATGAAGGCCAGGGCGGAGGCATTCATCATGACCTCCAGGCTCATCAGCACGAACAGAATGTTGCGGCGGACCATCAGGCCAACCAGACCGAGGCAGAACAGGATGCCGGCAACCGCCAGACCATGCTCGAGAGGGATAGCAGGCATGTGATTACTCCTTCGCCTCGTTACGGCCCAAATGGAACGCCGTGACGGCTGCGGCAAGCAGCAGCATCGAGGCGAGTTCGACCACCAGCAGGTACGGACCGAACAGGCTGATGCCCACGGCCTTGGCACCTACGGTGGTGTGGCCGATGGCCTGGCCGCTCTGGTGAGCGAACAGCACATACAGCAGTTCACCCAGCAGCAGGGCGGACAGGATCACCGGCCCCGCCCAGATGCCGGGCTTGAGCCAGGAGCGTTCCTGCTGGACCGCGGCCGGGCCGAGGTTGAGCATCATCACCACGAACACGAACAGCACCATGATGGCGCCGGCATAGGCGATCACTTCCAGCGCACCGGCGAACGGTGCACCGAGGGCGAAGAAGGTCATGGCCACGGCGATCAGCGAAATGATCAGGTAGAGCAGGGCATGGATGGGATTGGTGTTGGTGACCACACGAAGCGTGGACACCACCGCGATACCCGATGCGAAATAGAAAGCGAATTCCATCTTTCTTCCTTAAGGCAGCAAGCTCTTCACGTTGATCGGTTCGGCTTCGTTCTGCGCGGCGCCTTTTGGCTTACCGGCAATGGCCATACCTGCAACACGATAGAAGTTGTAATCAGGGTTTTTACCGGGACCGGAAATCAGCAGATCTTCTTTCTCGTACACCAGGTCCTGACGTTTGAACTCGGCCATTTCGAAATCCGGCGTGAGCTGGATCGCGGTGGTCGGGCACGCTTCCTCGCAGAGGCCGCAGAAAATGCAGCGCGAGAAGTTGATGCGGAAGAAGTCCGGGTACCAGCGACCGTCTTCGGTTTCAGCTTTCTGTAGCGAGATACAACCTACCGGGCACGCCACGGCGCACAGGTTGCAGGCCACGCAGCGTTCCTCGCCGTCGGGGTCGCGGGTCAGGACGATACGGCCGCGATAGCGGGGGGCCAGGTAGACCGGCTCTTCCGGGTATTGCAGGGTGTCGCGCTTGCGGAAGCCATGGCCGAAGATCATGACCAGGCTTCGCAGTTGGGTACCGGTACCCTTAACGATGTCGCCAATATATTTGAACATGGGTCAAATCCTCACTGAACCGCGGCCGCAGGCGCGTTCATCAAAACGATCGCAGCGGTCACCAGCATGTTGATCAGGGTCAGCGGCAGGCAGAATTTCCAACTGAAGTCCATCACCTGGTCGTAGCGTGGGCGCGGGATCGAGGCGCGCAGCAGGACGAACAGCATGATGAAGAACGCGGTCTTCAGCGCAAACCAGACGAAGGACAGTTGCGGCAGGATGCCGAACGGGCCGTGCCAGCCACCGAAGAACAGCGTCACCAGCAGCGCCGAGATCAGGATGATGCCGATGTATTCACCAACGAAGAACATGCCCCATTTCATGCCGGCATATTCAATGTGGTAACCATCGGCCAGTTCCTGCTCCGCTTCCGGCTGGTCGAAGGGGTGACGGTGAGTCACGGCCACGCCAGCGATGAAGAAAGTACAGAAACCGAAGAACTGCGGAATGATGAACCACAGGTTCTGGGCCTGGTACTCGACGATGTCGCGCATGTTGAACGAGCCGGCCTGGATCACGATGCCCATGAGCGACAGGCCCATGAACACTTCGTAGGACACGGTCTGGGCCGAGGCCCGCAGGCTGCCCAGCAGGGCGAACTTGTTGTTGCTCGACCAACCGGCGAACAGCACCGCATACACCGACAGGCCGGCCATGGCGAAGAAGAACAGCAGGCCGATGTTCAGGTCCGCCACGCCCCAGGTCGGGGTGATCGGGATGATCGCGAAGGCGATCAGCAAGGCGCTCATGGCCACGACCGGTGCCAGGGTGAAGATCACCTTGTCGGCGAACGGCGGCGTCCAGTCTTCCTTGAAGAACATCTTGATCATGTCGGCGGCGATCTGGAACATGCCGAACGGGCCGACACGGTTCGGACCGTAGCGGTCCTGCCACCAGCCCAGTAGGCGACGCTCGACGAAGCTCAGCAGGGCGCCGCAGACCACCACGGCCAGCAGGATCACGATGGCCTTGAGGACCGTCAGGATCACGGCGATCACTTCGGGGGTGAACCAGCTCATTGCGCTGCCTCCTGCAGACCGTCGACGGTTTTGCCGAATACGGCTGGCGGAATGCCCGCCAGGCCGGCCGGCAGGGCCACCAGGCCGGCGCCCAGTTCTTCATTGATGCGCAGCGGCAGACGCAGGGTCTGGCCGGCCACGTTCAGGCTCAACAGGGCCCCGTCGTTGACGCCCAGGCGATCGGCTTCGGACTTGGCCAGCGCCACGTAGGCGGCCGGGATGCGCTCCTGCACCGGAGCGGCCTTGGAAGAGTTCTCTTCGCTGCCGAACAGGTGATGGAACGGCACGACCTGCCAGGTGCCCGGCGCCGGGTTGAAGGCGCGCGGCACGCTGGCGAACCAGCTCAGGCCATCGCCCTGACTTTCGATCAGACGGGTGCCCGGGTCGCCGGCACGCAGGTGACCGCCGACTTCGTCCTGGAACTTGTTCCACGCTTGTGGCGAGTTCCAGCCCGGCGACCAGGCGAACGGCACCTGGGAGCGCGGTTCGGTCGAGCCCGAGTAGCCTTCCATGGAGAACGAGAACGCAGTGTCGTTGTCCTGGGAAGTGCGCGGTTCGTGAACGCTGATGTCGGCGCGCATGGCGGTGCGACCGGAGTAGCGCAGCGGTTCGCGCGCCAGCTTCAGGCCTTTGATGCGGAACGAGGCGGACGGTGCGGCGTCGACAATGGCGGCCAGTTGCGGGCTGCTCGAAGCGACGGCGGCGGTGACGTGGTCCAGTTGCGTCCAGTCGATCGGCTGGTCCAGCAGGGTGGCGCGCAGGGCATGCAGCCAACGCCAGCCTTCGTGAACCAGGATGCTGGCGTCCAGGTATTGCGGGTCGAAAACCTGGAAGAAGCGCTGGGCGCGACCTTCCTGGCTGACCAGTGTACCGTCGCCTTCGGCGAAGCTCGCCGCCGGCAGCACCAGGTTGGCGCGGTCGATGGTGGCGGTTTTCTGATGGTCGGCGACGATCAGCACTTTCGCGGCGTTCAGGGCGGCGTCTACGCGGGCCTTGTCGGTGCGGGTGTAGAGGTCGTTTTCCAGCACTACGATGGCGTCGGCGCTGCCGTCGATCACCGCTTGCAGGGCGGCGTCCACCGATTCGCCACCGAGCATGGCCAGGCCGAGGCTGTTGGCCTCCGGCACGATCAGGCTGATGGAACCGTTCTTCTCGCGCAGCTTCAGGGCCTTGGCGATGTTGGCGGCGGCTTCGATCAGCGCCTTGGAGCTCAACGAGGTGCCGGCGATGATCAGTGGGCGCTTGGCGGCCAGCAGGGCGTCGGCGATGCGCTGGGCCAGGGCGGCCGCTTCGCTGTCCAGGCCTTCGACGGCCGGGGCGCTGGCGTCCAGGGCGTGGGCCACGGCAAAGCCGATACGGGCCAGGTCGTCAGGGGCGGCGTGGACGCATTCTTCGGCGACGTCGTCGAGCTTGGTTTCAGCGAGGCTGGCGATGAACAGCGGGTTCAGCGCGTGCTGGCCGATGTTCTTCACGGCGGCGTCGAGCCATGGCTGGACGCGCATGGCGTCGGCCATGTCTTCGGCCTTGCCCTTGACCGACTGGCGCAGGGCCAGGGCCATGCGGGCGGCGGTCTGGGTCAGGTCTTCGCCAAGCACGAACACCGCATCGTGGTCTTCGATGTCGCGCATCGTCGGCACGGGCAGCGGGCTGTCCTTGAGCACTTGCAGCACCAGGCGGATGCGTTCCAGCTCACCGGCTTCGATGCCGCTGTAGAAGTGCTCGGCACCGACCAGTTCACGCAGGGCGTAGTTGCTTTCCAGGCTGGCCCGTGGCGAACCGATGCCGACGATGTTGCGACCGCGCAGCAGCTCGGCGGCCTTGTCCAGCGCTTCGTCCAGGCTCAGCTTGGCACCGCCCGCCAGCTGCGGTTGGCGTGGGCGATCCTTGCGGTTGACGTAGCCATAGCCGAAACGGCCACGGTCACACAGGAAGTACTGGTTAACCGAACCGTTGAAGCGGTTTTCGATGCGCCGCAGTTCACCGTAGCGCTCGCCCGGAGAGATGTTGCAACCGCTGGAGCAGCCATGGCAGATGCTCGGCGAGAACTGCATGTCCCACTTGCGGTTGTAACGCTCGGAGTGGGTCTTGTCGGTGAACACACCGGTCGGGCAGACCTCGGTGAGGTTGCCGGAGAACTCGCTTTCCAGGGTGCCGTCTTCAACGCGACCGAAATACACGTTGTCGTGGGCGCCGAATACGCCCAGGTCGGTGCCGCCGGCGTAGTCCTTGTAGAAACGCACGCAACGGTAGCAGGCGATGCAGCGGTTCATCTCGTGGGAGATGAACGGACCGAGGTCCTGGTTCTGGTGGGTGCGCTTGGTGAAGCGATAACGGCGCTCGTTGTGGCCGGTCATCACGGTCATGTCTTGCAGATGGCAGTGGCCGCCTTCCTCACAGACCGGGCAGTCGTGAGGGTGGTTGGTCATCAGCCATTCGACGACGCTGGCGCGAAACACTTTCGCTTCTTCGTCGTCGATGGAGATCCAGCTGCCGTCGGTGGCGGGGGTCATGCAGGACATGACGATCCGACCACGCTTGTCGTTCTCGTCGGTGTACTGCTTGACCGCGCACTGGCGACAAGCGCCAACGCTGCCAAGGGCGGGGTGCCAGCAGAAATAAGGAATGTCGAGGCCCAGGGACAGACATGCCTGTAACAGGTTGTCTGCGCCATCGACTTCGAGCTCTTTGCCGTCTACGTGGATAGTGGCCATGGTTCAAAGTTCTTCGTTGGCCCGGTGTCAGCGGGCGTGGCTAATGGAATCTTGTTATTCGCGTGAATCAACACAGCCGTTTACGGCGTCATCACGCGAGAAGGCGAAGGGTACGGACCCTTCGCCTTTTTAAGCGTTTACGCGCCGACTACGATCGGCTTTGCCAGAGGCGGGACGACGGCGCTGGTGGGCGCGATGCCGGCTTCGAACTCTGGACGGAAGTATTTGATCGCGCTGCCCAACGGCTCCACGGCACCCGGTGCGTGAGCACAGAAGGTCTTGCCTGGGCCGAGGAAACCCACCAGACCCAGCAGGGTCTCGATGTCGCCGGCCTGGCCTTCGCCGTTTTCAAGGGCCCGCAGCAGCTTGACGCTCCAGGGCAGGCCATCGCGGCAAGGGGTGCAGAAACCGCACGACTCGCGGGAGAAGAACTCTTCCATGTTGCGCAGCAGCGACACCATGTTGACGCTGTCGTCCACCGCCATCGCCAGGCCGGTACCCATGCGGGTGCCGACCTTGGCGATGCCGCCGGCGTACATTTGGGCGTCCAGGTGTTCGGGCAACAGGAACCCGGTACCGGCGCCGCCAGGCTGCCAGCACTTGAGCGTGTAGCCGTCGCGCATGCCGCCGGCGTAGTCTTCGAACAGTTCGCGGCCGGTGACGCCGAACGGCAGTTCCCACAGGCCAGGGTTCTTGACCTTGCCGGAGAAGCCCATGAGCTTGGTGCCCATGTCTTCGCTGCCGTCACGGGCCAGGGATTTGTACCAGTCCACGCCGTCGGCGATGATCGCCGGCACGTTGCACAGGGTCTCGACGTTGTTCACGCAGGTCGGCTTGCCCCACACGCCTACAGCGGCAGGGAAGGGCGGCTTGGAGCGCGGGTTGGCGCGGCGGCCTTCGAGGGAGTTGATCAGCGCGGTTTCTTCACCGCAGATGTAACGCCCGGCGCCGGTGTGGACGAACAACTCGAAATCAAAGCCGCTGCCCAGGATGTTCTTGCCCAGCAGGCCGGCGGCCTTGGCTTCTTCCACGGCACGGTTCAGGTGCTTGGCGGCGGTGGTGTATTCGCCACGCAGGAAGATATAGCCGCGGTAGGTCTTCAGCGCGCGGGCGCTGATCAGCATGCCTTCGATCAGCAGATGGGGCAGTTGCTCCATCAGCATGCGGTCTTTCCAGGTGTTGGGCTCCATTTCATCCGCGTTGCACAGCAGGTAGCGGATGTTGATGGATTCGTCCTTGGGCATCAGGCCCCACTTCACGCCGGTGGGGAAGCCCGCGCCGCCACGACCTTTAAGGCCGGAATCCTTCACGGTCTGGACGATGTCGTCGCCGGCCATGTCGGCGAACGCCTTGCGCGCGGCAGCGTAGCCGTTCTTGGCCTGGTATTCGTCCAGCCATACCGCTTCGCCGTCGTCACGCAGACGCCAGGTCAGGGGATGGGTTTCGGCCGAACGCTGGATGCGGTTGGCGGGCCCGAAGGAAGTCAGGGTCATACGTAGCCCTCCAGCAGTTTGGCGACGCCATCTGGCTTGACGTCACCGAAGGTGTCGTCATCGATCATCAGCGCCGGGGCCTTGTCGCAGTTACCCAGGCAGCACACTGGCAGCAGGGTGAAGCGACCGTCGGCGGTGGTCTGGCCGAGGCCAATGCCCAGCTTGCTCTGGATCTCGCTGACTACCGATTCGTGGCCGCCGATGTAGCAGACCATGCTGTCGCAGACGCGAATGATGTGACGACCGACTGGCTGGCGGAAAATCTGGCTGTAGAAGGTGGCGACGCCTTCGACGTCGCTGGCCGGGATGCCGAGGATCTCGCCGATGGCGTAGAGCGCGCCATCGGGCACCCAGCCACGTTCCTTCTGGACGATCTTCAGGGCTTCGATCGACGCCGCGCGCGGGTCTTCGTAGTGATGCAGCTCGTGCTCGATGGCCGAGCGCTCGGTTTCGCTCAGGGCGAAACGGTCTGTCTGGATAAGCGTGCTGTTCATGCTTAGCGGTCCACGTCGGCCATAACGAAATCGATACTACCCAGGTACGCGATCAAGTCCGCGACCATGCTGCCTTTGATCACGGAAGGGATCTGCTGCAGGTGCGGGTAGCTTGGGGTGCGAATCCGGGTGCGGTAGCTCATGGTGCCGCCGTCGCTCGTCAGGTAATAACTGTTGATGCCCTTGGTCGCTTCGATCATCTGGAAGGACTCGTTGGCCGGCATGACCGGGCCCCACGAAACCTGCAGGAAGTGCGTGATCAGGGTCTCGATGTGTTGCAGCGTGCGCTCTTTTGGCGGCGGCGTGGTCAGCGGGTGATCCGCCTTGTACGGGCCTTCCGGCATGTTGCGCAGGCATTGGTCGATGATCTTGATGCTCTGGCGCATTTCCTCGACGCGAACCATGCAGCGGTCGTAGGCATCGCCGTTGGCGGCCAGCGGTACTTCGAATTCGAAGTTTTCGTAGCCGGAGTAAGGGCGCGCCTTGCGCAGGTCGAAGTCGCAACCGGTGGAGCGCAGGCCGGCACCGGTGACGCCCCATTCCAGGGCCTCTTTGGTGTTGTAGGCAGCGACCCCGATGGTACGACCCTTGAGGATGCTGTTCTGCAGGGCGGCCTTGGTGTATTCGTCCAGGCGCTTGGGCATCCACTCGACGAAGTCCTTGACCAGCTTTTCCCAGCCGCGTGGCAGGTCGTGGGCAACGCCACCGATGCGGTACCAGGCCGGGTGCAGGCGGAAACCGGTGATGGCTTCGATCACCGTGTAGGCCTTCTGGCGGTCGGTGAAGGTGAAGAACACCGGGGTCATCGCCCCCACGTCCTGGATATAGGTCCCCAGGAACAGCAGGTGGCTGGTGATACGGAAGAACTCGGCCATCATGATGCGGATGACGTCGACCTTTTCCGGTACCTTGATCCCGGCCAGTTTTTCGACCGACAGCACGTACGGCAGGTTGTTCATCACGCCGCCGAGGTAGTCGATGCGGTCGGTGTACGGGATGAAGCTGTGCCAGGACTGGCGCTCGGCCATTTTCTCGGCGCCACGGTGGTGGTAGCCGATGTCAGGGACGCAGTCGACGATCTCTTCGCCGTCCAACTGCAGGATGATGCGGAACGCACCGTGGGCCGAAGGGTGGTTCGGGCCGAGGTTGAGGAACATGTAGTCCTCGTTGGCACCCGAACGCTTCATGCCCCAGTCTTCAGGCTTGAAGCGCGCGGCTTCTTCCTCGAGCTGTTGCTTGGCCAGGGACAGGCTGAACGGGTCGAACTCGGTGGCACGGGCCGGGAAGTCCTTGCGCAGCGGGTGACCTTCCCAGGTCGGTGGCATCATGATGCGCGACAGGTGCGGGTGGCCGGGGAAGTCGATCCCGAACATGTCCCACACTTCACGTTCGTACCAGTTGGCGTTCGGCCAGATACCGGTCACGGTCGGCACGCTGAGGTCGCTCTCGGACAAGGCGACCTTGATCATTACGTCACTATTACGCTCGATCGACAGCAAGTGATAGAACACGGTGAAGTCGACGCCGTCGGGCAGCCCTTGACGCTTGGTGCGCAGACGCTCGTCCACGCCGTGCAGGTCATAGAGCATGACGTACGGCTTGGGCAGGTTGCGCAGGAAAGTCAGGACTTCGACGAGTTTGGCGCGGGCAACCCAAAGTACCGGCATGCCGGTGCGGGTCGGCTGGGCGGTGAACGCCTCGGGGCCAAAACGGTTGTTCAGTTCGACGACCACATCCTGGTCGTCTGCCTTGTAAGGCGGGATGTACAGAGCACTGCCTGTAGTCATGGTTATTTATCGCTTTCGGTCAACGTAAAGAATGAAGCCAGGTTCTCGTTTCTTGTAGGGAACAGAGCTGGATCAGACTTCGTCGGGGCTGCGCAAGTTGGTGACTGCGATACGCTGTTCGCGGCGCTGTTCCTTTTGCGATGGCATGTCGGCGCGATAGACGCCTTGATCGCCAACGACCCAGGACAGCGGGCGACGCTCCTGGCCAATCGACTCCTGCAACAGCATCAGGCCTTGCAGGAAAGCTTCAGGGCGAGGCGGGCAGCCGGGCACGTAGACGTCCACGGGCAGGAACTTGTCCACCCCTTGAACGACGGAATAGATGTCGTACATGCCACCGGAGTTGGCGCACGAACCCATGGAGATAACCCACTTCGGCTCGAGCATTTGCTCGTAGAGACGCTGGATGATCGGCGCCATCTTGATGAAGCAGGTACCGGCGATAACCATGAAATCCGCCTGGCGTGGCGATGCCCGGATCACTTCGGCGCCAAAGCGCGCGATGTCGTGGGGCGCCGTGAAGGCGGTGGTCATTTCCACGTAGCAGCACGAAAGACCGAAGTTGTACGGCCACAGGGAGTTCTTGCGACCCCAGTTGACCGTGCTGTTCAGCACGTCTTCGAGCTTGCCCATGAAGATGTTTTTGTGGACTTGATCTTCTAACGGATCGGCGACGGTTTCCCGTTCGCCAATCGGATACTGCTCGTTAGGAGCATCGGGGTCGATCCTGGTGAGATTGTATTGCATTGCCAAAGCCTCATTGTTTCAGCTTCGCTTGCCGCTTGCGCCGAGCTTCCGGAGCCCAATCAAGCGCCCCCACTCGGTAAAGGTAGACAAGACCTGCCAACAGAATTGCTATGAAAACGAGAGCTTCGACGAATCCGGTCCAGCCGCTTTCGCGGACGGACACAGACCAGGCAAAGAGAAAGAGGGCTTCGATATCGAAGATCACGAAGAGCATCGCGACCAGATAGAATTTGGCTGAGAGCCGCAAGCGGGCGCCACCGGTAGGTAGCATGCCGGACTCGAACGGTTCATTTTTGCTGCGGCCCCAGGCTTTTGACCCGAGCAGGCTCGACACGCCGAGCATGAAGGCGCACAGGCCGACGACACCCAGAAGGAAAATGGCAAAGCCCCAGTTGTGGGCCATGAGTCCTGTCGCTTCGGGCATGCTGGAAATCCTTAACAGAGAGCAAAGGTCTCTGAGCTTGAATAGAAATAACGCAGTGACGATATGTCGCAGCAATCAATCGCGGTGATTTTATGGCTAAACACCGGGCAAGTAAAATTCCTATGGCGAAATTATTTATTGGAATAAGGACATAGCGCACCTCCAGAGCCCTGCGGCCCCGGCCCCGTGGGCGTTGGCCGGCTGTTCAGCAATAATATTTCGTGCGGAATGTAACAATGATAACGACTTCCAAATGATAATTATTATTATCTAGCCAGCATTTTCTACAGTGCACTTAGTGTCGTGTCCGAGAGGCTGTCTTACATCGTCGCTACTGCAATTGTCAGCGTCGGACGTTTTACTCCTTTTCCGACTGCCCAATACTGCGTTCGATCAATTTTCCTAGCACTGCGTAGGAGTTTGTTGTGGGGGCGGTGTCCGGCGAAGGTTGGGTCTGCATGAGGGACTGCTCCGTGGAAGCCAAGCTTGCTTGCAATGTCGGCAACGCGGTCCCGAGGCAGACAGCCTTATCGTGCATCGCAGCCAAGCCTGGCTTCCACAGTGCAGGCTTGCTCTTACAGCGTAGGTGGCTTCAAGGAAAACGGGTGAAAAAACCTCCGTCATCAGATCGAGGCCGCCCAGCCGAGCCAACCAAGAACCCTATGCCCCAGGCATTGGCGCGTTAGGCGAACCCGCTTTGCCTGCAAATATCGGCATGAGGCCGGCCCTAGAGCCTTGAAGAGTTGATGGCAAATGGCTATCTTTGCCGCTCACTCATCTAATCATCTATATCAATGTTGATTAGACAATTGCCCCTTCATAGATAGCTGCGTCAGTTTTCATCGTTCGCGGCGGATTACCAAAGGACTGTCATGAACTCTTGGATCGCGAACATGAGCGTTATGCTCAAGCTGGCTCTGGGTTTTGCTGTTGTGCTGTTTCTGACCGCGATCCTCGCCGCGACCGGCTGGACCAGTCTGGGCAAAATGATCCAGCGTGCGGATCGAATGACCAGCATTACCGAGCTCGGCAACCGTCTTGATCACCTGCGCAGGGCTCGCTTGC
This sequence comes from Pseudomonas sp. NFACC51, assembly GCF_900103575.1. NCBI lineage: Bacteria > Pseudomonadati > Pseudomonadota > Gammaproteobacteria > Pseudomonadales > Pseudomonadaceae > Pseudomonas > Pseudomonas sp. NFACC51. The sequence continues at coordinate 141,486 of NZ_FMXH01000007.1, forward strand.
AATACCAGGTGGACAAGGGCGATGAACAAAAGGGTGAATTGATCCAGGCGTCGCTGGAACAATTTGTCGCCAAGCAAAAAAGCCTTGCAAATGAGTTGAAAAAACCCGAAAACCTGAAAAAACTTGCGCTGATCGAGCTGGCCAGCACCGAGTATCAAGTGGCGCTGAATACAATGCGCGAGGCTTATCGCACTGACGCAGCCATGCGCAAGGAGATGGGCGTCAATGCGGTCAAGGGCGCCGCGCTGATTGCCAAGGTCATCGATGACGTGGAAGCAATGCCTGCCACGGACGAGCGCCGTTTTGAGTTGTACAGGATTATCCTCAAAGCCAAAGAGGACGTCGCGCTGGTGCGTTATGAAGTGCGTGGCTACACCGGCAACCCCAACAGCGCCACCGAACAGGCCGCCACCCGCCAGCTCGAAAATGCGCTCAAGAGCATCGAAACCCTTAACGGTGCTTTCGGCCCGAGCTATGCCGACACCATCAAGCAGCTGGAAACCGCGCTGATTGCTTACCGTCGCTCGGTGCAGAACTTCACCGCCAGTAATCAGGCCATTGGCAAGGCCGTGCAGGACACCATCGATCTGGGTGAAACCATCACCCGTCTGACTGACGAAATGTATGCCAGCCAGTTGGTCTCCCTGGGTGACGAAAGCGCCCAGTCCCGTACCCTGCAGTTGAGCTGCACTGCCTTGGCGATGCTGTTGGGGATTCTTGCGGCCATGATCATCACTCGCCAGATTACCCGGCCGTTGCAGGACACATTGGCTGTAGTCGATCGCATTGCGGCAGGCGACCTCACGCAAGGCACGGTCGTGACCCGTGGTGATGAACTGGGTGTTTTGCAGCAAGGTATCCAGCGCATGGGCACCACGTTGCGCGACTTGATCGGTGGTATCCGCGATGGCGTCACCCAAATCGCCAGTGCCGCCGAAGAGTTGTCGGCCGTCACCGAGCAGACCAGTGCCGGGGTCAATAGCCAGAAGACCGAGACCGACCAGGTGGCTACCGCCATGCAGGAAATGTCGGCCACCGTGCACGAAGTCGCGCGTAATGCCGAACAGGCTTGCACGGTCGCGTCAGAGGCCGATGCACAGGCCCGTATCGGCGACCAGGTGGTTGCGCAAGCCATCGTTCAGATCGAGCGCTTGGCCAGCGAAGTCGGGCGTTCCGTCGACGCCATGGATGAGCTGGAACAAGAAAGCGCGCGCATCGGCAAGATCATGGACGTGATCAGGGCGGTGGCGGAGCAGACCAACTTGCTGGCCCTTAACGCCGCCATCGAGGCCGCCCGCGCGGGTGACGCCGGGCGCGGTTTTGCCGTGGTCGCCGACGAAGTGCGTGGGCTGGCCCAGCGTACCCAGCATTCCACCGAAGAGATCGAAAGCCTGGTGGCGGGCTTGCAGAACGGCACGCGCCAGGTGTCGAGTATCATGCGCAATAGCCGCGAACTGACCGACAGCAGCGTGGAATTGGCCGGCAAGGCCGGCATTTCCCTGGGCAACATCACCCAGGCGGTTTCGGGCATCCAGGCCATGAACCAGCAGATTGCCGCTGCTGCGGTGCAACAAAGCTCGGTGGCCGAAGAAATCAGCCGCAGTATCCTGAGTGTGCGCGATGTATCCGAACAGACCGCCTCGGCTAGCGAAGAAACCGCAGCCTCCAGCATCGAGCTGGCGCGCCTGGGTAACCAGTTGCAGCAACTGGTCAGTCACTTCAAAGTGTAAAAAACCGGTAAAAAAAAAGCCCCGAACCAGTCGGGGCTTCAGATCGTCGGCTTTGCGGTTAGTTTTTATCCGGTCCGCAAGGGCCGCTTACTCGAGGCAAGCGTGTGAATCAGTGGAACTGTTCTTCTTCGGTGGAGCCGGTCAGTGCGGTCACCGACGAAGTGCCGCCCTGGATCACGGTGGTCATGTCGTCGAAGTAGCCGGTGCCCACTTCCTGTTGGTGAGCCACGAAGGTGTAGCCCTTGGCGGCGTCAGCGAACTCTTGCTCTTGCAGCTTCACGTAGGCGGTCATGTCGTTGCGGGCGTAGTCGTGCGCCAGGTTGAACATGCTGTGCCACATGTTGTGGATGCCGGCCAGGGTGATGAACTGGTGCTTGTAGCCCATGGCGGACAGTTCGCGCTGGAACTTGGCGATGGTCGCGTCGTCCAGGTTCTTCTTCCAGTTGAAGGAAGGCGAGCAGTTGTACGACAGGATCTGGTCCGGGTATTCCTTCTTGATCGCTTCGGCGAAGCGACGGGCTTCGTCCAGGTCCGGCTTGGCGGTTTCGCACCAGATCAGGTCGGCGTACGGCGCATAGGCCAGGCCGCGGGCGATGGCCTGGTCGAGGCCGGCGCGCACCTTGTAGAAGCCTTCCTGGGTGCGGGTACCGGTTACGAACGGCTGGTCGTACGGGTCGCAGTCGGAGGTCAGCAGGTCAGCGGCGTTGGCGTCGGTACGGGCCAGGATGATGGTCGGTACCCCGGCAACGTCGGCAGCCAGGCGGGCAGCGGTCAGCTTCTGCACGGCTTCCTGGGTTGGAACCAGCACCTTGCCGCCCATGTGGCCGCATTTCTTCACCGAGGCCAGTTGGTCTTCGAAGTGAACGCCGGCGGCGCCAGCCTCGATCATGCTCTTCATCAGCTCGTAGGCGTTCAGGACGCCACCGAAACCGGCTTCAGCGTCAGCCACGATCGGCGCGAAGTAGTCGATGTAGCCTTCGTCGCCCGGGTTCTTGCCGGCTTTCCACTGGATCTGGTCGGCGCGACGGAACGAGTTGTTGATGCGCTTGACCACGGTTGGAACCGAATCCACCGGGTACAGCGACTGGTCGGGGTACATCGACTCGGCGGAGTTGTTGTCCGCGGCCACTTGCCAGCCCGACAGGTAGATCGCCTGGATGCCGGCCTTGACTTGCTGCACAGCCTGGCCGCCGGTCAGGGCGCCCATGCAGTTGACGAAATCTTTCTCGGGACGGAAGGCTGGCTTGGCGCCCTGGGTCACCAGGTTCCAGAGCTTCTCGGCGCCCATTTTCGCAAGGGTGTGCTCAGGTTGAACCGAGCCACGCAGACGGACGACGTCAGCAGCGGAATAATTGCGCTTCACGCCTTTCCAGCGCGGGTTTTCAGCCCAGTCTTTTTCAAGGGCTGCAATTTGCTGTTCGCGTGTCAGTGCCATGGAGATAAACCTCGTCGCATAGGTCTTGGTGGAAAATTCCTGCTCCTGCCGACCAGGGGTTGGCGTACAAGTCGGTTCAGGCGGGGAGGCGACGGGATGAACGATGGGCTCGAGGGGAAAGTGAGCAGGTAGGGGCGAACTGCGGGCGCATTCGGGCGTCGTGGGCCTCCATACGAACTCAGAGTGATGCCGGGTTACCTAGTTACGCTTCCGTCCCTCGGGACAACTTCGTTCCAGTCGCAACCTCGTCAAACACACCTTGTGGGCGGTACAGACACGAATCGGCTCGCAGGGTAGTTGCAAGCGTCGACCCGAAGGCCCTTGCCAGGGCCCCTGATTAGCGGGAGCGAGGCCATCATGCCTTCGGTTTTTTTGCTCGTCAAACGTTTTGTAGTGCTTTTTTTATGGCACTACATCTTTGGTCTAATACGACTCATCAGTCAGTTTTTGGTGCTTCAGTTCAGGGTATCGACCTTGACCCGCAAAATCATGTCGTCGCGGCCGTGGGTCGAGTAGCTGCGGGTCAGGCCCTGTTTGTCGGCTTGAGTCTGGCGATTGACGCCGGCCAGGGTGATCCATTCGCCCAGGCGGCCACTGACGGTTGTGTCGGTACTCTGAACGTTCACTACATCGGGACGCTCCTGGCTCATGCGGTCACGATTGGTGCTGATGCTCAGATGAACGGTCTCGCCGGTGACGCTGGCCGTGACATAAAAACCCTGGGTGACGTTGCGGTATTCAGTCTGGCTCTGCATGCGGCCGTAGTTGTCGGTCTGGTTGCTAGTGAATGGCACGCTCTGGCCGACCTGGATCAGCGCCGGCTGGCCTTCACTGGCCTGCACCTGCTGCACGCCGCCTTCGCGGCTGGCGGTGCTGCGGTTGATGATGCGGTTCTGGCTGGGGGCGGCGCCGTTGATCGAGTAACCCTGGTCGCCCTGCAGGTTGTTTTCGTTGGTGTCGACCGTGATCAGCAGGCGCTTGGGGGCGGTGTCCAATTGGGCGAGGAATTGCCGCAGTTCTTCGATCTTGCCGGGCTCGGCGTTGACGATCAGCTGGTTGCCGTAGGCGCTGACCTGGCCGTCCTTGCCGATGAAGTTCTGTGCCACCGGCAGCAGGTCGGCGCTGGTGCGGTAGTTCAGCGGCACGATTTGCGTGTCGGCCATGACCGACAGGCTGCAACCGAGCAGCAGGGTAACCAGGAAGGTGCGTAGAGGCATGTCCATTTCTCCGCGAGACAAAGGCTTGATATTGCCAGTTTGTCGGCCTGGGGTGGGGCAAGTTGAATGGTAGACGGCAAAACGCCCCGGCATCGGGGATGACGGGGCATTTTGGGTGTTGTGTGATGCCCTTGTGTGGCGAGGGAGCTTGCTCCCGCTGGGCTGCGCAGCAGCCCTGTTTTTAGGGCCGCTTCGCGACCCAGCGGGAGCAAGCTCCCTCGCCACAAAGGCCATCATCTTGCTGGTAGGCGGGGGTTCAAGCCGAATGCCGCACCATGTCCACATGCGGAATCCCGGCTTCCAGGAACTCCTCGCTGACCACCGCAAACCCCAGCCGCTCGTAGAACGGCGTGGCGTGCACCTGGGCGCTGAGCATCTGTTGCTGGAGCCCACGCTTCTCGGCTTCGGCGATCACGGCGTGCATCAGCGCATCGCCCACCTTCAGGCCGCGCCAGTCCTTGAGGACCGAGACACGGCCGATATGGCCATCGGTCAACAGGCGGGCGGTGCCGATGGGAAAGTCACCTTCAAACGCCAGAAAATGCACCGCGCCCTGGTCGTCGGCATCCCATTCCAACTCAGGAGGAACGGACTGCTCGGCAATGAACACGGTCTCACGAATGCGCCGGATCTCGGCGTTATCCTTTTGCCAGTCTGCGACACGAACGTGAATTTTATTCATCGGCGAACCCCAGGCTGCCTTGCTTGACCAGCTCGCAAACCAGGCCGCGACCGTCTTCGTCGGCCAACCACGGACCGAGGTTCTCGATGTGCAGGGCGTCGGCGGCGCAGATCATTTTCAGCAGCTCGCGCAGCTTGCCTGGCAGGTAACGGCTCTGGCCGCTGGCGAACAGCAGCAGGTCGTCATCGACTTCCGACCAGGCCAGGCGCGCGCTCGGGTTGCGAATGATCACAGCGCCTTGTTCCAGGCTGGCCAGCAGGTCGTCTTCTTCCAGTTCCGGGCCTACCACCAGTTCCGGGTAACGCGGCTCGGTCATGAACTGGCCGAACCAGGTCAGCAGCAGGCGTTCGTCGCTCATGTGCTCGGCCAGCAAGCCCTTGAGGCGGTCGAGGGCGTCCTGCTGGATCTGATGCGGGTCGGCCACCGGGCGCGCATCGGCGTCGGTGTAGCGTTCTTCGTCCGGCAGGAACTGGCTGAGGAAGTCGGTGAAATGGGTCAGCACTTCGGCGGCGCTCGGTGCGCGGAAACCCACCGAGTAGGTCATGCAGTCGTCCACGGCCACGCCACAGTGCGCCAGGCGCGGCGGCAGGTAGAGCATGTCGCCTGGTTCCAGGGTCCACTCATCAGTGGCTTCGAATTCAGCGAGGATGCGCAGGTCGGCGTGCTGCAGCAGCGGGCTTTCGGAGTCGCACATCTGGCCGATCTTCCAGTTGCGCTGGCCATGGCCCTGCAGCAGGAACACGTCATAGTTATCGAAATGCGGACCCACGCTGCCACCCGGTGCGGCGAAGCTGATCATCACATCGTCGATGCGCCAGCTCGGCAGGAAGCGGAAGTTCTCCAGCAGCTCGCTGACTTCCGGTACGAACTGATCGACCGCCTGTACCAGCAGGGTCCACTCGCGCTCTGGCAGCTTGCTGAATTCGTCTTCGGCGAACGGGCCGCGACGCAATTCCCAAGGGCGTTCGCCGTGTTCGATCACCAGGCGCGATTCGACTTCTTCTTCCAGGGCCAGGCCGGCCAGTTCATCGGCATCGATCGGGCTTTGGAAGTCAGGAATTGCCTGACGGATCAGCAGGGGTTTTTTCTGCCAGTAGTCGCGCAGGAACTCCCGTGCCGTGATGCCGCCCAGGAGTTGCAGAGGAATATCAGGATTCATGTGTAACCTATTGAAAAAATATACTTTTCAGACGCGAATAAAAACGCCCGGCGCGGCCGGGCGTCTCAAAGGTAAAGCCGTGGATCAGATGCGCTTGGCTTGTGCCGCCGCGTTGCCGATGTAGCTGGCCGGCGTGAGCTTCTTCAGCTCCGCCTTGGCCTCGGCAGGCATGTCCAGGCCATCTATGAAAGTCTGCAACGCTTCAGGGCTGATGCCCTTGCCACGGGTCAGCTCTTTCAGCTTTTCATACGGGTTTTCGATGTTGTAGCGACGCATGACGGTCTGGATCGGCTCGGCGAGAACTTCCCAGCAGGCGTCCAGGTCGGCAGCGATTTTCTGCTCGTTCAGTTCCAGCTTGCTGATGCCCTTGAGGCTGGCTTCGTAGGCAATGACGCTGTGGGCAAAACCCACGCCCAGGTTGCGCAGCACGGTGGAGTCGGTCAGGTCGCGCTGCCAGCGGGAGATCGGCAGTTTGCTCGCCAGGTGCTGGAACAGTGCGTTGGCGATGCCTAGGTTGCCTTCGGAGTTTTCGAAGTCGATCGGGTTGACCTTGTGCGGCATGGTCGAGGAACCGATTTCGCCGGCGATGGTGCGCTGTTTGAAGTAACCCAGGGAAATGTAGCCCCAGATGTCGCGGTCGAAGTCGATCAGGATGGTGTTGAAGCGCGCGATCGCATCGAACAGCTCGGCGATGTAGTCATGCGGTTCGATCTGGGTGGTGTAGGGGTTGAAGCTCAGGCCCAGTTCGTCTTCGATGAAGGCGCGGGCGTTGGCTTCCCAGTCGATGTCCGGGTAGGCCGACAGGTGGGCGTTGTAGTTGCCCACGGCGCCGTTGATCTTGCCCAGCAACGGCACGGCGGCCACCTGGGCGATCTGGCGCTCCAGGCGGTAGACCACGTTCGCCAGTTCCTTGCCCAGGGTGGTCGGCGAAGCCGGTTGACCGTGGGTGCGCGACAGCATCGGCACGTCGGCGAAGCGGATCGCCAGTTCGCGGATGGCCTGGGCGGTCTGGCGCATCAGGGGCAGCATCACCTCATCACGGCCTTCGCGCAGCATCAGGGCGTGGGACAGGTTGTTGATGTCCTCGCTGGTGCAGGCGAAGTGGATGAACTCGCTGACGTTGGCCAGTTCCGGCAGCTTGGCCGCTTGCTCCTTGAGCAGGTATTCGATGGCCTTGACGTCGTGGTTGGTGGTGCGCTCGATCTCTTTGACGCGCTCGGCGTGCTCCAGCACAAAATTTTCTGCCAGGGTGTTCAGCACCGCGTTGGCTTCGGCGGAAAACGCCGGGACTTCGCTGATGGCAGGGTGGGCGGCCAGGCGCTGGAGCCAGCGCACTTCAACCAGGACGCGGGCACGGATCAGGCCGTACTCGCTGAAAATCGGGCGCAGGGCCTGGGTTTTGCCGGCGTAGCGGCCGTCAACAGGGGAAACCGCAGTGAGCGAAGAGAGCTGCATGGGGTGTTCTCGGACAGTCGGGCAACGAAATGGGGCGCGTATCATACATGAAATCTTGCGCCGGTCCGTCGCCAACTGACCGGCGTATTACGCGTAACGAGACACTATTTATTACTTGTGGCGAGGGAGCTTGCTCCCGCTGGGCTGCGTAGCAGCCCCTCTTGAGTCCGGGTTGCCCGGATTCAGGGCCGCTTCGCGCCCCAGCGGGAGCAAGCTCCCTCGCCACAAAAAAACGGGCTGAGGCGACTTATTCGTTGCGCATCAACGGGTAAAGCTCTTTAAGCAATTTGCGCCGGCTGACCACCAGTTGCCAGCGATGGCCGCCCAGCTGCCGCCACAACCGTGCCGAGCGGATACCGGCCAGCAACAGGGCGCGGATTTTCGAGGCATTGCTCGGTTGCTGCAGGTTGCGCATGTCGCCATGCACCTGGATGCGTTGGCGCAGGGTACTCAGGGTGTCCTGGTACAGCGCGCCGCAGGCCGCGACGACGTTTTCGTGGGACGGGCCGAAGTGCTCGACCTGGGACTGGATCTGCGGCAAGCGTTTGCCGATGGTCTCCAGTAGGTCGTCGCGCTTGGCCAGCTGGCGCTCAAGGCCCAGCATCGACAGGGCATAACGCAGCGGTTCGCGTTGCAGGGCGCTGGGATCGCGCTCCAGGGCGCCGATCAGTGCACGATAGCCTTCGCGCAGGTTCAAGTCGTCGCCGCCGTAGACTTCCAGGGTGTCCTTGGGGTCGCGAACCAGCAGGCTGCCGAGCATGCAGGCCACGCCCGCTTCGGTGGCCTGGCCGGTCTTGGCGATCCTGTCCACCAGCACGGCGGCAAGAAACACACCGCCCAATGCCGTCAGTTGTTCCTGGATGGGGCTCATGCCTTGCTGCTCCAGGGTTCTGCGACTTCGATCACGCCGCCGCCCAGGCAGATTTCGCCGTCATAGAACACCACGGACTGGCCGGGCGTGACCGCCCGCTGCGGGTCATCGAAGGTGGCTCGGTAGCCCGTGGCGGTTTTTTCCAGGGTGCAGGGCTGGTCGCTCTGGCGGTAGCGAACCTTGGCCGTCAGGCGGCGTGGTTCGCTGAGGTCGATCGGGTTGACCCAATAGATGTCGGAGGCGAGCAGGGCGCGGGAAAACAACCAGGGATGGTCGTTGCCTTGGCCGACGATCAGCTCATTGTGCTCCAGGTCCTTGACCAGCACGTACCACGGCTCTTCCCCGGCGTCCTTCAGGCCGCCGATGCCCAGGCCCTGGCGCTGGCCGATGGTGTGGTACATCAGGCCATGGTGGCGGCCGATGACTTCGCCTTCGGTCGTCTTGATCTCGCCCGGTTGGGCCGGCAGGTATTGCTTGAGGAAGTCGCTGAAACGGCGCTCACCGATAAAGCAGATCCCGGTGGAGTCTTTTTTCTTGGCGGTGGCGAGCTGGTGTTTTTCGGCGATCGCGCGCACTTCGGGCTTTTCCAGTTCGCCTACCGGGAACAGGGTCTTGGCGATCTGCTCGCCGCCGACGGCATGCAGGAAGTAACTCTGGTCCTTGTTCGGGTCCAGGCCCTTGAGCAATTCGGTGCGGCCGTCGATGTCGCGGCGGCGCACGTAGTGGCCGGTGGCAATCAGGTCGGCGCCGAGCATCATGGCGTAGTCGAGGAACGCCTTGAACTTGATTTCGCGGTTGCAGAGGATGTCCGGGTTCGGCGTGCGGCCGGCCTTGTATTCGGCCAGGAAGTGCTCGAACACGTTGTCCCAGTACTCGGCGGCGAAGTTGGCGGTGTGCAGCTTGATGCCGATCTTGTCGCACACCGCCTGGGCGTCCGCCAAGTCGTCCATGGCGGTGCAGTATTCGGTGCCGTCGTCTTCTTCCCAGTTCTTCATGAACAGGCCTTCCACCTCATAACCCTGCTCGATCAGCAGAAGGGCGGAAACGGAAGAGTCCACGCCGCCGGACATGCCGACAATGACGCGCTTCTTGGATGTGTCAGAAGGAGCTGGATCACGCATAGGAGTTCAATGAGTGTCTTGAAAAAGGACGCGATTCTATCAGGCCCGGGCGCACAAGGCTAAAGAGAAGGACGGATCAGCGTCAGACTGTGGCAGTGGCCGGCCAGATAATCGTCGATGCAGCGGATGATCAGCTCGCTGCGCCAGCGGTCGCGTTGCTCCAGCAGTTCGTCGCGGCTTAGCCATTTGGCGCCGAGGATACCGTCGTCCAGTTGATAGTCAGGGCGATGATTCAAGGTCTTGGCGGCGAAACAGACTCGCTGGTAGGTCACGCCGTTGCTGGGGGCGGTGTACAGGTAAATGCCCACCACGCTCGTGGGTTCGACGTCCCAGCCGGTTTCTTCCAGGGTTTCGCGCACGGCGGCTTCGATCAGTGTTTCGTCCGGGTCCAGGTGGCCGGCGGGCTGGTTGAGCACCGCGCGTCCACCCTTGGATTCTTCCACCATGAGGAAGCGACCGTTGTCTTCGACGATGGTGGCGACGGTGATGTGGGGTTGCCAGTTCATGGGAGTCCTTATCTTGAAATTGGAATGCAGGCCGCTGTGGGGCAGAGCTTGCTCGCAATAGCAACGGGTTGCTCGATACTAAACGAATGATGAATCGCCGTCCCGAGCAAACTCCCATGCAGGTGATTGAGTCCTCCTGTCAGTGGCTGGGATGTAAGTTCAATTGCCCTTCGGGGTTCTAAGCAAAGTATGCCTATCCTCACAGGGCGATGCATATTGCATTCGGATAGTATTTGTCGAGGTAAGGGAAGTCCCGTATGTCACAAAGTTTGCCTGCGCCTGTAAATGATTTTATTGTAATGGTCACCTGTTTTTTTGAAGTGTCGTGGTTGAATTCGATGACGGCAGTTGCGTCCGAAAACCCGTCTTCTATCGTCAGGTTCGTTACGCCAGGCGGATAGCTTTTGTCCGGTGTCAGGTAGAGGTCGGTAGACATCGTCCCTACGAGTTTGTCGATTTTGTGCATTTCTCCCGGTGGGTACTCTTGGTATACATCGCAGCCTGAAAGATAGAGCGTGACGTTACCTAAAGATGAAAATCTGTCCGTGGGGTTGATAACGACTTGTAAGACCTTTTCTTTCGGGGTAGTAAGCGCGGGGCTGGTTGAGGAATGTTTGATGACCTGGTCGTTGATTTGCACCTCGGGCCATTCGGCCTTATCTGTCTGTTGGTCGAATTTTTTACCGGGTATGTGCATTTCGAGCTGAATTAACCCTGGAAAGTCCTCGAAGACAATAGAGGGGGCTCTGACGCTTGCGCCAGGTGAGTTGGTTGAGTAGATAACTTGATTTCCGAATTTGTTTAAATTGAATGTGTATGTGGCATCTGGGCTTGTAAAGGTTAGTTGTTGTGTGGTGGGGGTGTAGTTGTATATCTGTCCAAAGCGATTGGGGCGGATGTCTGTAGAGCAGCGTATGGCGTAACGGTCGGGAAAATCCTCTATTTTAGGGTATTCAAAAGGCTCATCAGCGCCCTCTCTCCTAAATAGGGTGGGGGAGCCTCGCAGTTGTTGAAAGTCTAAATTTCCAATTGTGAAGGGTATTTGAGCGTTCATAATTGCTTGCGCAGTCTTTTTCATGGTGTATTTCCTCAGTTTATGAGTCTGGTAGTGAGTTTATAAGTGCGTATTTTTCGCTGAAAACTCAAACTATCCAAAAGGGTTGCTATCGCTACGTAGCCGATTTCAGCAATCCAGTTTTCGCTCACTTGAGGTCGATACACCTGCTGGCAATCAGAATGACGCCTGATCTGACTCTCTCTCGTTCTCTTGCCGAGACATCTCGCATCCACGAAGGTTGAAAAGGTGTAGGGGTCACACCGGTCGTTCAGCGCTCGCGGTTTACTTCATGCACCTTCAGTGAAGAGGGCGTACTTAGAACGATGCTTTTAAGGCTAGGCTGTCTGATTGTACTGTCAAGGTAAGCCTGGGCAGCCAATGGGGTGGGGCAAGATAGGTTGGGGAGCGCTTGGTATGCCTGGAAACACAAACCCCGGCACAAGGCCGGGGTTCGTGGTGTTCCCTTACAACCTTACACCAGCGCGGCAATCGCTGCGTTGAAGGTGTTGCTCGGGCGCATGGCCTTGCTGGTCAGCTCCGGGTTGGCGAAGTAGTAGCCGCCGATGTCCACGGGCTTGCCCTGGACGGCGTTGAGCTCGGCAACGATTTTTTCTTCGTTGTCGGTCAATGTCTTGGCCAGGGAAGCGAACTGAGCCTTGAGGGCTGCGTCGTCATCCTGGGCGGCCAGAGCCTGGGCCCAGAACAGGGTCAGGTAGAAGTGGCTGCCACGGTTGTCGATGCCGCCGACCTTGCGCGAAGGCGACTTGTTGCGGTCCAGGAACTCACCGGTAGCCTGGTCCAGGGTCTTGGCCAGCACCAGTGCTTTCGGGTTGTTGTAGGTCACGCCCAGGTGCTCGAGGGAAGCGGCCAGGGCCAGGAACTCGCCCAGGGAATCCCAGCGCAGGAAGTTTTCTTCCAGCAATTGCTGCACGTGCTTGGGGGCCGAGCCGCCAGCGCCGGTTTCGAACAGGCCACCGCCGTTCATCAGCGGCACGATCGACAGCATCTTGGCGCTGGTGCCCAGTTCCATGATCGGGAACAGGTCGGTCAGGTAGTCGCGCAGTACGTTGCCAGTCACCGAGATGGTGTCCTTGCCTTCGCGGGTGCGGGCCAGGGTGAACTTCATCGCGTCGACCGGCGCCATGATGCGGATGTCCAGTCCGGCAGTGTCGTAGTCCTTCAGGTAGGTCTGGACTTTCTCGATCACGACGCCGTCATGGGCGCGCATCGGGTCCAGCCAGAAGATTGCCGGCGTGTCGCTGGCGCGGGCACGGTTGACGGCCAGCTTGACCCAATCCTGGATCGGCGCGTCCTTGGTCTGGCACATGCGGAAGATGTCGCCAGCTTCGACGCTTTGCTCCAGCAGGGTGCGGCCGTTGCTGTCCGAAACACGGACCACGCCGTCGACCTTGATCTGGAAGGTCTTGTCGTGGGAGCCGTACTCTTCGGCTTTCTTGGCCATCAGGCCAACGTTCGGCACGCTGCCCATGGTGGTTGGGTCGAAGGCGCCGTGTTGCTTGCAGTCTTCGATCACCGCCTGGTAGATGGTGGCATAGCAGCGATCCGGGATCACGGCCTTGGTGTCGTGCAGTTGGCCGTCGGTGCCCCACATCTTGCCGGAGTCACGGATCATGGCCGGCATCGAGGCGTCGACGATGACGTCGCTCGGCACGTGCAGGTTGGTGATGCCTTTGTCGGAGTTGACCATCGCCAGGGATGGGCGCGCCGCGTAGACCGCCTGGATGTCGGCTTCGATCTGCGCCTGTTGCTCGGCCGGCAGGGCCTTGATGCGGGCGTACAGATCGCCGATGCCGTTGTTCAGGTTGAAGCCGATCTGCTCCAGCACTTGTGCGTGCTTGGCCAGGGCATCTTTATAGAACTCGGCAACGATCTGGCCGAACATGATCGGGTCGGAGACCTTCATCATGGTGGCCTTGAGGTGAACCGACAGCAGGACGCCTTTTTGCTTGGCGTCTTCGATTTCAGCGGCGATGAAGTCGCGCAGGGCGTTTTTGCTCATCACGGCGCAGTCGAGGATCTCACCGGCTTGTACGGTGGTTTTTTCTTTCAGGACAGTGGCAGTGCCGTCCTGGGCGATCAGCTCGATTTTCACGCTGCCCGCGGCGTCGATCAGGGCGGCTTTTTCGCTGCCGTAGAAATCGCCGGTGCTCATGTGGGCCACGTGGGATTTGGAGTCGGCTGCCCAGGCGCCCATCTTGTGCGGGTGCTTGCGGGCGTAGTTCTTGACCGACAGCGGTGCGCGGCGGTCGGAGTTGCCTTCGCGCAGGACCGGGTTCACGGCGCTGCCCTTGACCTTGTCGTAGCGGGCGCGAGCGTCTTTCTCGGCATCGGTGGTCACGGTTTCCGGATAGTCCGGCAGTGCGTAGCCCTGGGCCTGCAATTCCTTGATCGCGGCCTGCAGTTGCGGCACCGAGGCGCTGATGTTCGGCAGCTTGATGATGTTGGCTTCAGGCGTGACGGCCAGGTCGCCCAATTCGGCGAGGTGGTCGGCTACGGCTTTGTCACCCAGTTGCTCGGGGAAGCTGGCCAGGATGCGCCCTGCGAGGGAGATATCGCGGGTTTCCACGGCGATATCGGCCGAAGCGGTAAAGGCTTCGACGATCGGCAGCAGCGAATAGGTGGCGAGGGCGGGCGCTTCGTCGGTGAAGGTATAGATGATCTTCGAGCGGGTGGGCATATTCGGATTAACTCTCTTCTTTGCTAAAGCATGCGCAGAAACTCGAGGGCGCCGGGTAAGCGCGTTCGTTCAAAGTCATCCGTGAACCGAATGTCGAGGTTTCTTCGCGGTGATGTTGGGTGCATCAGTCGAGCGTCAAGCGGTTGGGCCGCGGTAACGGTCCGGCTTTTAAACTGGCGGAAAAGTCCTGTGATAGAGCGCTCAGCCAGCGTGACCCTGTGGTCAGCGGCGGCATTATACATAGGTAGCTGGCAATCTGCCGATGGTTCATAGACTTCCGTACACGTCCATTGGTCTAAACGTCGCAGTACCCAAGGAGCGGGCTATGCTCATGTTTGGCGCTTTTCCCTTGGTTTTCAGAGTTGTACACCGCGAACTGCAACGCTTTACCCCGGATGAGCCTAACGTAGGGTTTGCGTGCCGATTCAAGTGGGGTACGCTCGAACGCAGCCAGATGTTCAATCCAAGCAATGGAGTTCAGCATGGGGTATCAAAAGATTCAGGTTCCAGCCGTCGGTGACAAAATCACCGTCAATGCAGACCATTCTCTTAATGTTCCCGACAACCCGATCATCCCCTTCATCGAAGGCGACGGCATTGGCGTCGATATCAGTCCGGTCATGATCAAGGTTGTGGACGCTGCGGTTCAGAAGGCCTATGGCGGCAAGCGCAAGATTTCCTGGATGGAAGTCTATGCCGGTGAGAAAGCGACTCAAGTCTACGACCAGGACACCTGGCTGCCCCAGGAAACCCTGGACGCGGTCAAGGATTACGTGGTTTCCATCAAGGGTCCGCTGACCACGCCGGTGGGTGGTGGTATCCGTTCGCTGAACGTGGCCCTGCGCCAGCAGCTCGACCTGTACGTGTGCCTGCGTCCGGTGCGCTGGTTCGAAGGCGTGCCAAGCCCTGTCAAGAAGCCTGGCGACGTGGACATGACGATCTTCCGCGAGAACTCCGAGGACATCTACGCTGGCATCGAGTGGAAGGCCGGTTCGGCCGAAGCGACCAAGGTCATCAAGTTCCTGAAAGAAGAAATGGGTGTGACCAAGATCCGTTTCGACGAGGACTGCGGCATCGGCGTCAAGCCGGTTTCCAAGCAGGGCACCAAGCGCCTGGCCCGCAAGGCCTTGCAGTATGTTGTCGACAATGACCGCGACTCGCTGACCATCGTGCATAAAGGCAACATCATGAAGTTCACCGAAGGTGCCTTCAAGGAATGGGCCTACGAAGTGGCGGCCGAGGAGTTTGGCGCGACCTTGCTCGACGGCGGACCGTGGATGCAGTTCAAGAATCCGAAGACCGGCAAGAATGTCATCGTCAAGGACGCCATCGCCGATGCGATGTTGCAGCAGATCCTGCTGCGTCCGGCCGAATATGACGTGATCGCCACTCTGAACCTGAACGGTGACTACCTGTCCGACGCCCTGGCGGCGGAAGTGGGCGGTATCGGTATTGCGCCGGGCGCCAACCTGTCCGACACCGTGGCCATGTTCGAAGCCACCCACGGTACCGCGCCCAAGTATGCCGGAAAGGACCAGGTCAACCCGGGGTCGTTGATCCTGTCGGCGGAAATGATGCTGCGCCACATGGGTTGGACCGAAGCGGCCGACCTGATCATCAAGGGCACTAACGGCGCGATTTCGGCCAAGACCGTGACCTATGACTTCGAACGTCTGATGGAGGGCGCCAAGCTGGTGTCGTCCTCGGGCTTCGGCGATGCCCTGATCTCGCACATGTAAGCGGATCGGCGCTCAGCGCGAATGCCCGGCTCGAGTGATCGAGCCGGGCATTTTCATTTGTCCGGTGCAGCGACCGGTCAATGGGTCTCGGTGACCCTGACCTGGACAGGGGCGGGCTTTTCTTCGGCGGTGACAACCTTGATGTTGACCGCGTGCAGGCCCTTGGGTCCCTGGATGACGTCGAACGTCACAGGCTGTCCGGCCTTCAGGGTTTTATAGCCTTCCATGTTGATGGCCGAGTAATGGGCGAAAAGGTCTTCATCATCCCTGCCGGCCGCGATAATGAAACCGTAGCCCTTGGCATTGTTGAACCATTTCACCTTGCCATTCATCTTGACGACCGACATAACCCATTTCCCTCTGCAACGCACTCCATCACTGGAGTATCATCCAGTCCATCCGCAGGCTAATCTTGAAGTAAGGATAGATTCCACGGACCTTTTTAACCCACGATGGGCTCTATTGGTTGTAACACCGTTTTGCCGATAGTCAAGGTGGCCGGGTGGTCGTGGTTGAAATCGCCCACAAGCGCCCCCATCACTGTATTCGCCAACTAAACGAACCTTTCTTTCCATGCATGCAGTCAGCCAGATTCGACTAACATTCAATCAGGATCGCCCGGATCTACACGACGACGATTCCGCAGGCATTGCTGTTCAGGAGGCAAAGCCTGCATTACAGGCGCCACCGATGTACAAGGTGGTTTTGTTCAACGATGACTACACACCGATGGATTTCGTCGTCGAAGTGCTCGAGGTGTTTTTTAACCTGAATCGCGAGCTGGCGACCAAGGTCATGCTGGCCGTCCATACAGAGGGACGGGCAGTATGTGGAGTGTTTACCCGCGACATCGCCGAGACGAAGGCCATGCAGGTCAACCAATACGCCCGGGAAAGCCAGCATCCGCTACTCTGTGAAATCGAGAAGGACGGTTAACGCCGACCACTTGGGTATGAGGTGAAGCTATGTTAAACCGCGAGCTCGAAGTCACCCTCAATCTTGCCTTCAAGGAGGCTCGTTCGAAGCGTCATGAATTCATGACCGTCGAACACCTGCTGCTGGCCCTATTGGATAACGAGGCTGCCGCCACCGTTTTGCGTGCCTGCGGCGCGAACCTCGATAAACTCAAGCATGATCTGCAGGAGTTCATCGACTCCACCACGCCACTGATCCCCGTTCATGACGAGGATCGCGAAACCCAGCCAACCCTGGGCTTCCAGCGTGTCCTGCAGCGTGCTGTCTTCCATGTACAGAGCTCGGGCAAGCGTGAAGTCACCGGCGCCAACGTGCTGGTTGCCATCTTCAGCGAGCAGGAAAGCCAGGCGGTGTTCCTGCTCAAGCAGCAGAGCGTTGCGCGTATCGATGTCGTCAACTACATCGCCCATGGCATCTCCAAGGTGCCGGGGCATGGCGATCATTCCGAGGGTGAGCAGGATATGCAGGACGACGAGGGCGGTGAGTCTTCTTCTTCAGGCAACCCATTGGATGCCTATGCCAGCAACCTGAACGAACTGGCACGCCAGGGGCGCATTGACCCGCTGGTCGGGCGCGAAGCGGAAGTCGAGCGTGTTGCCCAGATCCTGGCTCGGCGTCGCAAGAACAACCCATTGCTGGTGGGCGAGGCGGGCGTGGGCAAGACCGCCATCGCCGAAGGCCTGGCCAAGCGCATCGTTGACGACCAGGTGCCGGACCTGCTGGCCAACAGCGTGGTGTATTCCCTCGACCTGGGTGCCTTGCTGGCCGGTACCAAGTACCGCGGTGACTTCGAGAAACGCTTCAAGGCGTTGCTCGGCGAGTTGAAAAAACGTCCGCAAGCGATCCTGTTCATCGACGAAATCCACACCATTATTGGTGCCGGGGCGGCGTCGGGTGGGGTCATGGATGCGTCGAACCTGCTCAAGCCATTGCTGTCGTCGGGTGATATTCGTTGCATCGGCTCGACCACGTTCCAGGAATTTCGCGGGATCTTCGAGAAAGACCGGGCCCTGGCCCGGCGTTTCCAGAAGGTCGATGTGTCGGAGCCTTCGGTGGAGGACACCATTGGTATCCTGCGCGGCCTGAAAGGGCGTTTCGAGCTGCACCACAACATCGAATACAGCGATGAAGCCCTGCGCGCGGCGGCTGAGCTGGCCTCGCGTTACATCAACGACCGGCACATGCCGGACAAGGCCATCGACGTCATCGACGAGGCGGGTGCCTACCAGCGCCTGCAACCGTTGGAGAAGCGCGTCAAGCGCATCGAAGTGCCTCAGGTCGAGGACATCGTGGCGAAAATCGCGCGTATTCCGCCTAAGCACGTCACCAGTTCCGACAAGGAGTTGCTGCGTAACCTGGAGCGTGACCTGAAGCTGACGGTGTTCGGCCAGGATGCGGCCATCGACTCGCTGTCGACCGCCATCAAGCTGTCCCGCGCCGGTCTCAAATCGCCGGACAAGCCCGTGGGTTCGTTCCTGTTCGCCGGTCCTACCGGCGTCGGCAAGACTGAGGCCGCGCGGCAACTGGCCAAGGCAATGGGTATCGAGCTGGTTCGCTTCGACATGTCCGAGTACATGGAGCGCCACACCGTATCGCGTCTTATCGGTGCGCCTCCAGGCTATGTCGGTTTCGACCAGGGCGGCCTGCTGACCGAAGCCATCACCAAGCAGCCACACTGCGTATTGTTGCTCGACGAAATCGAGAAGGCGCATCCGGAAGTCTTCAACCTGCTCCTGCAGGTCATGGACCACGGCACGCTGACCGATAACAACGGGCGCAAGGCGGACTTCCGCAACGTGATCATCATCATGACCACGAACGCCGGTGCCGAAACTGCGGCTCGCGCTTCGATCGGTTTCACCCATCAGGACCACTCGTCCGATGCGATGGAAGTGATCAAGAAGAGCTTCACGCCTGAATTCCGCAACCGCCTGGATACCATTATCCAGTTTGGTCGCCTCAGCCATGAAGTCATCAAGAGCGTGGTGGACAAGTTCCTTACCGAACTTCAGGCGCAACTCGAAGACAAGCGTGTCTTGTTGGAAGTCACCGATGCGGCCCGCAGTTGGCTGGCAGAAGGTGGTTACGATGTGACGATGGGCGCGCGGCCGATGGCTCGCTTGATCCAGGACAAGATCAAGCGTCCGCTGGCCGAGGAAATCCTCTTTGGCGAACTGGCCGAGCATGGCGGTGTGGTGCACATCGACATCAAGGACGGCGAACTGACCTTCGACTTCGAAACCACGGCCGAAATGGCCTGATCGACCCGCAACAAAGCAAAAGGCGCCGAAAGGCGCCTTTTTGCTGTGTATGGGATCGTTCCCACGCTCCGCGTGGGAATGCCTCAACGGACGCTCCGCGTTCGGCTTTTGGGACGCAGAGCGTCCCTGGCTGCATTCCCACGCAGAGCGTGGGAATGATCCGCGTTGCGCGCAAACAAAAACGCCCGGCATCAGCCGGGCGTTTTGTATTGACTTGTTAGCGAGCGCGGTAAGTGATGCGCCCTTTGCTCAAGTCATAGGGCGTCAGCTCGACGCGCACTTTGTCACCGGTAAGAATACGAATGTAGTTCTTGCGCATCTTGCCGGAGATATGCGCGGTTACGACGTGCCCATTTTCCAACTCCACACGAAACATGGTGTTGGGCAGGGTGTCGACGACAGTGCCTTCCATTTCGAAGCTGTCTTCTTTCGACATGCAGTAAAGCCCTCGGTATCCAGTGAATGGCCCGGTGCAACTGCGCCAGGCAAAAGCGGCGTGCATTGTGCCCGAAAAAGGGGGGGCAAGCCAAGGGGTTCTAGCTTTATAAGCCGAAGGGGTTTAACTCAGGACAACCCACCGCTGGTTAATCAGCAGTTCAATGGGGCGATATTGGGTCTTGTAGTTCATTTTCTTGCAGTTCTTGATCCAGTAGCCCAGGTACACCGCTTCCAGGCCCAGGCGCCGGGCTTCGTTGATTTGCCAGAGGATGGCAAATCGTCCCAGGCTGCGCCGTTCTTCGTCCGGCTCGTAGAAGGTGTACACCGCCGAAAGTCCATTGGGCAGCAGGTCCGTGACGGCGATGGCGACCAGGCGCCCGTCCAGTCGGAACTCGTAGAAGCGGGAAAACGGCAGGTCACGCACCAGGAAGGTCGAGAACTGATCCCGACTGGGTGGGTACATGTCGCCATCGGCATGGCGTTGTTCGATGTAGCGCTGGTACAGGTCGAAATATTCTTCGGTGAACTGCGGCTTGGCCGGGCGGACCTGAAGATCGGCGTTGCGCTTGAAAATGCGTTTCTGCTGACGGTTGGGCAAAAATTGCGTCACAGGGATGCGCGCCGGGACGCAGGCGTTGCAATGCTGGCAATGGGGCCGGTAGAGGTGGTCGCCGCTACGACGAAAGCCCATTTCCGACAGGTCTGCGTAGACATGCACATCCATGGGCTGGCTGGGGTCGAGGAACAGCGTCGTGGCCTGCTCCTCCGGCAGATAACTGCAAGAGTGGGGCTGAGTGGCATAGAACTTCAAGCGCGCCAACTCGGTCATGATCAACCCTCGGATAAGCTTTTAGATTTAAGTGTAAGCCACGCGCGCGAATGTCGCTCAGCAAACCCAGGTTGCGTGGTTGGGTTGATCCAGATGGGCCTTGAGATAGCCAGCAAACTCAGTCCGTGGAATCGAGCGGGCGCCCAGGCTGTGCAGATGCTCGGTGGGCATCTGGCAGTCGATCAGCACGAAACCGGCGGCCTTGAGGTGTTGGACCAGCCTCGCGAAGCCGAATTTCGACGCATTGTCGGCTCGGCTGAACATCGACTCGCCAAAAAACAGCTGGCCCATGGCCAAGCCATACAGGCCGCCCACCAGCGCCCCTTGGTCCCACACTTCCACCGAATGGGCGAAACCGCGTCGGTGCAGTTCCAGATAGGCGGTTTGCATGGCGTCGGTGATCCAGGTGCCCTCGGCATAGTCCCGCGGCGCCGCGCAGGCCTGGATGACTGCGGCAAAATCCCGATCGAACGTCACTTCATAGCGCTGCTTGCGCAGCAGTTTGCCCAGGCTGCGGGAGATGTGCAGTTCGTCGGGAAACAGCACCGTGCGCGGATCTGGCGACCACCAGAGGATCGGCTGCCCCTCGGAAAACCATGGGAAGCAACCATGGCGATACGCCTGGACCAACCTGTCGGCGGATAGGTCGCCACCGGCGGCCAATAACCCGTTGGGGTCGCGCATGGCTTTTGCCAGGGGCGGGAACTCGAAGCTGTTGCGTTGTAACCAGGTCAGCATTGGTATCCGGCTTAGTAGAAGGGGAGGGCGGCTGGTGGCGGGCTTCGCCCATCCGCGAGCGCCCGCCTGGAAGGTTAACCGTCAAACGGCAGGGATGTCATCGAGATACTTCTCAGCGTCGAGTGCGGCCATGCAGCCGGCACCGGCGGAGGTAATTGCCTGGCGATAGACGTGGTCGGCCACATCGCCGGCGGCGAACACGCCCTCGATATCGGTTGCGGTGGCGTTGCCTTCGCTGCCGCCGCGTACGAACAGGTAGCCGTCACGCATCTTCAACTGGCCCTGGAATAGCTCGGTATTGGGTTTATGGCCGATAGCAATGAATACGCCGGCCAGGGGCAAGGTGCTGGTTTCGCCGGTCTCGCTGTGGCGCAGGCGCGCGCCAGTCACGCCGCTGGCGTCGCCCAGGACTTCATCCAGGTTCTGGTTCCAATGCAGCTTGATATTGCCGCTGGCGGCCTTTTCGAAGAGTTTGTCCTGCAGGATCTTCTCTGAACGCAGCTTGTCGCGACGGTGGATCAGGTGCACTTCCCTGGCGATGTTCGACAGGTACAAGGCTTCCTCGACCGCCGTGTTACCGCCGCCGACCACGGCCACCACCTGGTTTCGATAGAAAAAGCCATCGCAGGTTGCACAGGCTGAAACGCCTTTGCCGGCGAAGGTCTCTTCCGAGGGCAGGCCCAGGTATTGCGCGGAAGCGCCGGTGGCAATGATCAGCGCATCGCAGGTGTAGGTGCCGCTGTCGCCGATAAGCTCGAAGGGGCGCTGTTGCAACTTGGCGGTGTGAATATGGTCGTAGACGATCTGCGTGTCGAAGCGCTCGGCGTGCCGTTGCATGCGTTCCATCAGTACCGGGCCCGTCAGGCCTTCGACGTCGCCGGGCCAGTTGTCGACTTCCACCGTGGTGGTGAGCTGGCCACCGGCCTGCAGGCCGGTAATGACAACGGGTTTGAGGTTGGCGCGGGCAGCATAGACGGCAGCGCTGTACCCCGCAGGGCCCGAACCGAGAATGATCAGGCGTGAATGCTTCACTTCGCTCATAAAAAACACCTCATAAGCCTTTGTCACAAAAGAGAATGCATGGTCCAATTGGCGCGTGTATACCCTGTATTCGGCTATGCTGTCAGGCAATGCCTTGGCGCGGACAAAACCGTACAATGCTTGAGTTTTGAACGCAGGATGGGCTAAAGATCAAAATCTTCGGCAACGCCTGCGGTTTTCTGGATGCACCCCACAGTGGTAAAAGTAGTACCGGTTGTGCACATTCACTTTTTTACCTGCTCGTCGTGGGCAGTTTTTTATAGTCATTCAACAGATGGACGCGCCGTTGGCGCAGGAAAAGAAGCGTTTTGAAGAAATCCACCGCAGCACCCAAACCAGTCGTTCCGCTCTGGCGCCAGCAACTGCACTACCGGCTCAAGGAAGGTGCGTTGATCGCCATCGGCGCCCTGTGCCTGTTCCTGATGATGGCCCTGCTGACCTACGGCAAGGACGATCCGGGCTGGAGCCATAACAGCAAGATCGACGATGTGCAGAATTTCGGCGGTCCGGCCGGTTCCTACAGCGCCGACATCCTGTTCATGGTGCTGGGCTATTTCGCCTACATCTTCCCGTTGCTGCTGGCGATCAAGGCCTACCAGATCTTCCGCCAGCGCCACGAGCCGTGGCAGTGGAGCGGCTGGCTGTTCTCCTGGCGGCTGATCGGCCTGGTGTTCCTGGTGTTGTCGGGGGCCGCACTGGCCCATATCCATTTCCACGCGCCCACCGGCTTGCCGGCCGGGGCGGGCGGGGCGCTGGGGGAAAGCCTCGGCGACCTGGCCAGGAACGCCCTGAACATCCAGGGCAGTACGCTGCTGTTCATCGCCCTGTTCCTGTTCGGCCTGACGGTGTTCACCGACCTGTCGTGGTTCAAGGTCATGGACGTCACCGGCAAGATCACCCTCGACCTGATCGAGCTGATCCAGGGCGCCATGAACCGCTGGTGGGCGGCGCGCACCGAGCGCAAGCAACTGGTGGCGCAACTGCGTGAAGTCGACGACCGCGTCCACGACGTGGTAGCCCCGACGACGCCGGACAAACGCGAGCAGGCCAAGGTCAAGGAGCGCCTGATCGAGCGTGAGCAGGCGTTGAGCAAGCACATGTCCGAGCGCGAGAAACAGGTGCCGCCGGTTATCACCATGGCCCCGGCCAAGCCGCCCGAGCAAAGCAAGCGTGTCCAGAAGGAGAAGCAGGCGCCGCTGTTCGTCGACAGCGCGGTGGAAGGCACCTTGCCGCCGATCTCGATCCTGGACCCGGCCGAGAAGAAACAACTCAACTATTCCCCGGAATCCCTGGCGGCCGTCGGTCATTTGCTGGAGATCAAGCTCAAGGAGTTCGGCGTCGAGGTCTCGGTGGACTCGATCCACCCGGGGCCGGTCATCACCCGCTACGAAATCCAGCCGGCCGCCGGCGTGAAGGTCAGCCGCATCGCCAACCTCGCGAAGGACCTGGCGCGTTCCCTGGCCGTGACCAGCGTGCGGGTGGTGGAAGTGATTCCCGGCAAGACCACCGTGGGTATCGAGATTCCCAACGAAGACCGGCAGATCGTGCGCTTCTCTGAAGTGTTGTCGACGCCTGAGTACGACAACCACAAGTCGCCGGTCACCCTGGCCCTGGGTCACGACATCGGCGGCAAGCCGGTCATCACCGACCTGGCGAAAATGCCCCACCTGCTGGTGGCCGGTACCACCGGTTCCGGTAAGTCGGTGGGTGTGAACGCGATGATCCTGTCGATTCTGTTCAAATCCGGCCCCGAAGACGCCAAGCTGATCATGATCGACCCGAAAATGCTCGAGCTGTCCATCTATGAGGGCATCCCGCACTTGCTGTGCCCGGTGGTCACCGACATGAAGGACGCCGCCAACGCGCTGCGCTGGAGCGTCGCCGAGATGGAGCGCCGCTACAAGCTGATGGCGAAGATGGGCGTGCGCAACCTGTCGGGCTTCAACGCCAAGGTCAAGGAAGCCGAAGAGGCCGGCACGCCGTTGAGCGACCCGCTGTATCACCGCGAAAATATTCACGACGAAGCGCCATTGCTGCACAAGCTGCCGACCATCGTGGTGGTGGTGGACGAATTCGCCGACATGATGATGATCGTCGGCAAGAAGGTCGAAGAGCTGATCGCTCGTATTGCCCAGAAGGCCCGTGCGGCCGGTATCCACTTGATTCTCGCCACCCAGCGGCCGTCGGTGGACGTGATCACCGGCTTGATCAAGGCCAACATCCCGACCCGCATGGCGTTCCAGGTGTCGAGCAAGATCGACTCACGGACCATCATCGACCAGGGCGGCGCCGAGCAGTTGCTTGGTCACGGTGACATGCTCTACATGCCGCCGGGCACCAGCCTGCCGATTCGCGTGCATGGCGCGTTCGTCTCCGACGACGAAGTGCACCGCGTGGTGGAGGCCTGGAAACTGCGCGGTGCTCCTGAATACAACGACGACATTCTCAACGGTGTCGAAGAAGCCGGCAGCGGTTTCGAGGGCAGCAGCGGCGGCGGTGACGACGATGCTGAAACCGATGCGCTCTATGACGAAGCGGTGCAGTTCGTCCTGGAGAGCCGCCGGGCCTCGATTTCTGCCGTTCAGCGCAAGCTGAAGATTGGCTACAACCGCGCCGCCCGCATGATCGAAGCCATGGAAATGGCCGGGGTGGTGACGGCCATGAACACCAACGGCTCGCGCGAAGTACTGGCGCCGGGCCCGATGCGCGACTAATGACCCGGGCGGCCTGCTGACACGCCGCTCGCCCCCCACGACTTCATGAGGACTCCCATGCGCCTGATTCGCATGTTGCTGTTGCCCGTACTGGCCCTGACCACCTTGTCGGCCCACGCCGGCGAAAAGGATGTGGCCCGCCTGACCCAATTGCTGGGGGGCTCCCAGACCCTGACGGCACGTTTCTCCCAGTTGACCCTCGATGGCAGTGGTACCCAATTGCAGGAAACCGCCGGCGACATGGCCCTGCAGCGTCCAGGCCTGTTCTACTGGCACACCGATGCGCCAGCCGAACAACTGATGGTCTCCGATGGCAAGAAAGTCTCCCTGTGGGACCCGGACCTGGAACAGGTGACCATCAAGACCCTCGACCAGCGCCTGACCCAGACGCCGGCGTTGCTGCTCTCCGGCGACATCTCCGAGATCAGCCAGAGCTTCGAGATCACCTCCAAGGAGGCCGGGGGCGTGATTGACTTCACCCTCAAGCCCAAGACCAAGGACAGCCTGTTCGACAGCCTGCGCCTGTCGTTCCGTAACGGCCTGGTCAACGATATGCAACTGATCGACAGTGTCGGCCAGCGCACCAACATCCTGTTCACCGGGGTCAAGGCCAACGAGCCGATCGCCGCGTCCAAGTTCAAGTTCGACATCCCCAAGGGTGCCGATGTAATCCAGGAATAAACACTGGCCCCCTGTTGGAAATGGCCTGTGGGAAAAGGTCTGTGGGGGCCGATCTGCTCCGGCAGAGAGGATTGGCAACAGGACCCAGCGGAGGTTGTGTAAGTAGTGATGGACCTGTTTCGAAGCGCCCCGATTGCCCAGCCCTTGGCCGCCCGCCTGCGTGCGACCAACCTGGATGAGTACGTCGGCCAGGAACATGTGCTCGCCCGCGGCAAGCCTCTGCGCGAGGCCTTGGAGCAGGGTGCGTTGCACTCGATGATCTTCTGGGGCCCGCCGGGCGTGGGCAAGACCACCCTGGCGCGACTGCTGGCGGAAGTCTCGGATGCCCACTTCGAAACGGTGTCGGCGGTACTGGCCGGGGTCAAGGAAATCCGCCAGGCGGTGGAAGTGGCCAAGCAGCAGGCCGGGCAATACGGCAAGCGCACCATCCTGTTCGTCGACGAAGTCCACCGCTTCAACAAGTCTCAACAGGACGCGTTCCTGCCCTACGTCGAAGACGGCACGCTGATTTTCATCGGTGCGACCACCGAAAACCCTTCGTTCGAACTCAACAATGCCTTGCTGTCCCGGGCGCGGGTCTATGTGCTCAAGAGCCTCGACGAGGTGGCGATGCGCAAGCTGGTGCATCGGGCGCTGACCGAGGAGCGCGGCCTGGGCAAGCGGCATTTGAGCCTCAGCGATGAAGGCTTCCAGATCCTGTTTTCAGCCGCCGATGGCGATGGCCGACGCTTGCTCAACCTGCTGGAAAACGCCTCGGACCTGGCCGAAGACGACAGCGAGATTGGCGTCGAGCTGCTGCAAAGCCTGCTGGGCGATACCCGGCGTCGCTTCGACAAGGGCGGCGAGGCGTTCTACGACCAGATTTCGGCGCTGCACAAATCCATCCGTGGTTCCAACCCCGATGCGGCCTTGTACTGGTTTGCGCGCATGATCGACGGCGGCTGCGATCCGCTGTACCTGGCGCGGCGCGTGGTGCGCATGGCCAGCGAAGACATCGGTAATGCCGACCCGCGGGCCCTGAGCCTGTGCCTGGCAGCCTGGGATGTGCAGGAGCGCCTCGGCAGCCCGGAAGGCGAGCTCGCCGTGGCCCAGGCCATTACCTACCTGGCCTGCGCGCCGAAAAGCAACGCCGTCTACATGGGCTTCAAGGCCGCGATGCGCAGCGCTACCGAGCACGGCTCCCTCGAGGTGCCGCTGCACCTGCGCAACGCGCCGACCAAGCTCATGAAGCAGTTGGGCTACGGCGAAGAATACCGTTACGCCCACGATGAGCCGGACGCCTATGCTGCCGGTGAAGACTATTTTCCCGACGAATTCGAACCCCAGCGGTTCTACCAGCCGGTGCCCCGGGGCCTGGAGCTGAAGATCGGCGAGAAGCTCAACCACTTGGCCCAACTGGACCGCTTGAGTCCACGGCAGCGGAGAAAACCTTGATTCCCTTGATCCTTGCAGTCTCCGCTGGCGGTGTTGCCGGCACCTTGGCACGGTTCGCCACCAGCAATTGGGTCAGCGCAAATTGGCCGCGGCACTTCTATACCGCGACGCTGGCCGTTAATATCGTGGGCTGTCTGCTGATCGGCGTCCTGTACGGCCTGTTTTTGATTCGCCCGGAAGTGCCTGTCGAAGTGCGTGCCGGGCTCATCGTCGGCTTCCTTGGCGGCCTGACGACCTTTTCATCCTTTTCACTGGATACGGTGCGCCTGCTGGAAAGCGGGCAGGTGCCGCTGGCCCTGGGCTACGCGGCCATCAGCGTATTCGGCGGGCTGCTCGCCACCTGGGCCGGCCTGTCCCTGACCAAACTTATCTAACGAGAGACCGACATGCTCGATTCCAAACTGTTACGTAGCAACCTTCAGGACGTAGCGGACCGCCTGGCATCCCGTGGCTTTGCCCTGGACGTCGCGCGCATCGAAGCGCTGGAAGAACAGCGCAAGACCGTCCAGACCCGCACCGAAGCCCTGCAGGCTGAACGTAACGCGCGCTCCAAATCCATCGGTCAGGCCAAGCAACGCGGTGAAGACATCGCGCCGCTGATGGCCGATGTCGAGCGCATGGCGGGCGAGTTGAGTGCCGGCAAGGTCGAACTGGACGCAATCCAGACCGAGCTGGATTCGATCCTGCTGGGCATCCCCAACCTGCCTCATGAGTCGGTGCCGGTCGGGGAAGACGAAGACGGCAACGTCGAAGTGCGCCGTTGGGGCACGCCGACAACCTTCGATTTCCCGGTGCAGGACCATGTCGCCCTGGGCGAGAAATTCGGCTGGCTGGATTTCGAAACCGCCGCCAAGCTGTCGGGCGCCCGTTTTGCCTTGCTGCGTGGGCCGATTGCCCGTCTGCACCGGGCCCTGGCGCAGTTCATGATCAACCTGCACGTCACCGAGCACGGCTACGAAGAAGCCTACACGCCGTACCTGGTCCAGGCCCCGGCCCTGCAAGGCACTGGCCAGTTGCCGAAATTCGAGGAAGACCTGTTCAAGATCAGCCGCGAAGGCGAGGCCGACCTGTACCTGATCCCCACCGCCGAAGTGTCACTGACCAACATCGTGGCCGGCGAAATCGTCGACGCCAAGCAACTGCCGATCAAGTTCGTCGCCCACACGCCATGCTTCCGCAGTGAAGCCGGGGCGTCGGGCCGTGATACCCGCGGCATGATCCGCCAGCACCAGTTCGACAAGGTCGAGATGGTCCAGATTGTCGAGCCGTCGAAATCCATGGAAGCGCTGGAAAGCCTGACCGCCAACGCCGAGAAGGTCCTGCAGCTGCTGGAACTGCCATATCGCACCCTGGCACTGTGCACCGGCGACATGGGCTTCAGTGCGGTCAAGACCTACGACCTGGAAGTCTGGATCCCGAGCCAGGACAAGTACCGCGAGATTTCCTCGTGCTCCAACTGCGGCGACTTCCAGGCCCGTCGCATGCAGGCGCGTTTCCGCAACCCGGAAACCGGCAAGCCGGAACTGGTCCACACCCTCAATGGCTCCGGCCTGGCGGTGGGTCGTACCCTGGTGGCGGTGCTGGAAAACTACCAGCAGGCCGACGGTTCGATCCGTGTGCCTGAAGTGTTGAAGCCCTACATGGGCGGCATCGAGGTCATCGGCTAAATGGACTATTTGCCACTGTTCCACAACCTGCGCGGCAGCCGCGTGCTGGTGGTCGGCGGCGGCGAGATTGCCTTGCGCAAGTCTCGCTTGCTGGCCGATGCCGGTGCGCTGCTACGGGTAGTCGCACCCGAGATCGAGCCGCAGTTGCGGGAGCTGGTTAGAGGCAGCGGTGGCGAATGCGTCCTGCGTGGTTACGTCGAAGCGGATCTGGACGGCTGCGGCCTGATCATCGCCGCAACCGACGACGAACCGCTCAATGCCCAGGTCTCGGCAGACGCTCATAAGCGTTGCGTGCCGGTCAACGTGGTGGACGCGCCGGCGCTGTGCAGTGTGATCTTCCCGGCGATTGTCGACCGTTCACCCTTGGTGATCGCGGTGTCCAGTGGCGGCGATGCGCCGGTGCTGGCGCGGTTGATCCGGGCCAAGCTGGAAACCTGGATTCCGTCGACCTACGGGCAGTTGGCTGGGTTGGCGGCGCGTTTTCGCAGCCAGGTCAAAGGCTTGTTTCCCGATGTGCAGCAACGACGGGCGTTCTGGGAAGACGTGTTCCAGGGCCCTATCGCCGACCGGCAACTGGCCGGGCAGGGCGCGGAAGCCGAGCGTCTACTGCGGGAAAAGATCGATGGCCAGGCGCCGAACGCGCCGGGCGAAGTTTATCTGGTGGGCGCCGGGCCGGGTGATCCGGACCTGCTGACCTTCCGCGCCTTGCGCCTGATGCAGCAGGCCGACGTGGTGCTGTACGACCGCCTGGTGGCGCCGGCGATCCTGGAACTGTGCCGGCGCGACGCCGAGCGCATCTACGTCGGCAAGCGCCGTTCCGAACACGCCGTGCCCCAGGACCAGATCAACCAGCAATTGGTCGACCTGGCCCGCCAGGGCAAGCGCGTGGTGCGGTTGAAGGGGGGCGATCCGTTCATCTTCGGGCGCGGCGGCGAAGAGATCGAAGAACTGGCAGCCCATGGCATTCCGTTCCAGGTCGTCCCGGGCATCACCGCGGCCAGTGGTTGCGCGGCCTACGCCGGGATCCCGCTGACCCATCGCGACTATGCCCAATCGGTGCGTTTCATCACCGGCCATCTCAAGGATGGCACCAGCGACTTGCCGTGGGCGGACCTGGTTTCGCCTGCCCAGACCCTGGTGTTCTACATGGGCTTGGTGGGGCTGCCAGTGATCTGCGACGAGCTGATCAAGCATGGCCGTGCGGCGGATACGCCAGCGGCACTGATCCAGCAGGGCACGACGTCCAACCAGCGGGTCTTTACCGGCACTTTGGCGGACTTGCCACGGCTGGTGGCCGAGCACGAAGTTCATGCGCCGACCCTGGTGATCGTCGGGGAAGTGGTGCAACTGCGCGAGAAACTGGCGTGGTTCGAAGGGGCTCAGGGGCAGGTCTGAAGCCGTGTAGCTGATCGTTCCCACTCCCGTGGGAACGCCGCCCGGGACGCTCCGCGTTCCGCCTTGGAGTGACGCAGAGCGTCACCGGATGCATTCCCACGCGGAGCGTGGGAACGATCTTAATCGCGCTGCCAAATCCCTTTCCCACTCAACCTTCCCCGATCATGGGCAACCCTGAAATCCTGCTTCGGCCCCTTGGGCACGATTCCATTGGGGTTGATGGTCTTGTGGCTGCCATAGTAATGGCCCTGGATATGCGTGAAATCCACGGTCTCGGCAATGCCCGGCCACTGGTACAGCTCCCGCAGCCAGTTCGACAGGTTCGGGTAGTCGGCGATGCGCCGCAGGTTGCATTTGAAGTGCCCGAAGTACACCGCGTCGAAGCGGATCATCGTGGTGAACAGGCGGATGTCGGCCTCGGTCAGGTATTCGCCAGCCAGGTAGCGGCGGGTTTCCAGTAACGCTTCCAGCCAATCCAGTTCGGCGAATAGCCGGTCGAAGGCTTCTTCATACGCGGCTTGGGTCGTGGCGAACCCGGCGCGATACACGCCATTGTTCACCGCCGGATAAATCCGCTCGTTCAACGCGTCGATCTCGCCGCGCAGGTGTTCGGGGTAGAGGTCCAGGCCGTTGCCGGTCAAGCCGTCGAAGGCGCTGTTGAACATGCGGATGATTTCCGCCGATTCGTTGTTGACGATGCGCTGTTGGCGTTTGTCCCAAAGGGCCGGAACCGTGACGCGGCCAGTGTAGTCCGGCGTGTCGGCGGTGTAGCGCTGATGCAGGAATTGCAGATGGTCGAGCTTGTCGCCGGTGGAGCCGTGGGCCTTGTCGAAGGTCCAGCCGTTTTCCAGCATCAGGTAGCTGACCACCGAGACATCGATCAGCGCCTCCAGGCCCTTGAGCTTGCGCACGATCAGCGTGCGGTGGGCCCAGGGGCAAGCCAGGGAGACATACAAATGGTAGCGCCCGGCCTCGGCGGCAAAGCCGTTCTCGCCCGAGGGGCCAGCGCTGCCGTCGGCGGTGACCCAATGACGGCGCTGCGCCTGTTCGCGCTGGAAGGTGCCGTCCTTGCTTTCATACCACTGGTCCTGCCAGCGGCCCTTGACCAACAAACCCATCTGGATGTCCTCGCTCAATAATCATTGGAGACGAGTCTATTCCCATAGGTTCGAACTAAAAGCGCAAAGGTTGGGCGTTAATGATCGGTTAAATCGAACGATCCCGAGCATCCCAATACCGCCGGGCTTTATCGAACGCTTCTTCGCGAGCCAGGCCCAGGCCACGCAAGGCCAGGGCCATGGTGGCGATGAGCGCCAGTTGCGGGTAGCTGTCTTCGACGTCACCGCGCCAGATCGCTTTCAAGTGCTCGGGATCGAGGTTTTCCGGTTTGACGTGGCGCTGCTCGGCCAGTCGCGGCCATTCTTCATCCCAACTGACGCCGCCGGTGGTGCCGTACAGGTGGCTGTCAGCGTCCGGGTTGATTTCGATCTCGCCGCCGTCGCCCTTGATCACGATGGCGGTATCACCGAGCAAACCGCTGGCGTCGCGATGCACGGCTTGGTAGCCCGGGTGGAAAATGCTTTGCAAGCCGCAACGGGCGGCCAGAGGGTTGAGGATGCGTGCCAGTGAGTGGATCGGCGAGCGCAGGCCCAGGGTGTTGCGCAGGTCGATCATCCGCTGCATCTGCGGCGCCCAGTCCACCAGCGGCATGAAGGCCAGGCCGCCGTTGTCCAGCGCACTGCCGACCTGTTGCCAGTCACGGCATAGCGGGATCTGCAAAAACGCCAACAGTTGTTCGGTGTAGAGCCGGCCCGCCGTATGAGCGCCGCCGCCGTGCATGAAGATCCGCACGCCGTTCTGCCCAAGGCACTTGGCCGCCAGCAGGTACCACGGCAAATGGCGCTTCTTGCCGGCGTAGGTCGGCCAGTCGAGGTCCACCGCCAACGCCGGGACCACCAGGCGTTCACGCAGGGCCTCGGTGAAACCGGCCATCTCCTCGGCACTTTCTTCCTTGTGCCGCAGCAACATCAGGAAGGCGCCAAGCTGGGTATCCTCGACCTTTTCGTCGAGCACCAGGCCCATGGCTTCGCGGGCTTCTTCGCGGGTCAGGTTGCGGGCGCCGCGCTTGCCTTTGCCCAGGATGCGCACGAACTGGGCGAACGGGTGTTCGGCCGGGGTCTCAAGGGTCAGCGATGGAAAGTCGGTCATAAGCAATTCGTCGGTTTGGGCAGGCCCGCCAGCTTGGCGGCGAGTTTGGCGGGAGTGCCTTTGAACAATCGGTTCAGGTGCAGGCTGTTGCCTTTGTCCGCGCCCAGTTTCAGTGCCGTGTACTTGATCAGCGGCCGGGTCGCGGGGGAGAGCTGGAATTCGTTATAGAAGCCGCGCAGCAGTTCGAGGATCTCCCAGTGTTCGGGGCCCAGCTCGATGTCTTCGGCAGTGGCCAGGGCCGTGGCGACCTCGGCCGACCAGTCGTCAAGGTCGGCCAGGTAGCCGTCCTTGTCCAGCGCGATGGTGCGGTCGCCCACCTTCAGCGTCTTCATAGCCAGGTGTTGACCTTGTCGTGCTCGATCGACAGCTCGACGAAACCCGAGTAGTTGATGGCTTCGGCCCAGTCTGGCGTGTCCAGGGCGCGGGCCTGGAGGTCTTCGGCAAGCACGAACAGGTTCACGCCAGCGGCCTGCAGCACTGCAAACGGTGGGCTGCCCGGTTGCAACGCGTACGTCGCGTCGCCGCACAGCAGCAGCGCATCCTGATTGCCCAGTACCCGCAGGCAACTGGCGAGGCGGTTATCGCCGAAGGGCGAATGAGACAACACGTGCAAAGTCGACATCAGAGGGTGATCACCTGGTCGTAACGGTCAATGAGCGCGGCGATTTGCGGCGCGGTCAGTGCTTTCATGTCGGCCAGCGCCAGGGTGTCGAGGGCGACACCGCGTTCGGCGGCGCTGTCGGCACAGACAAACAGGTCGTCGACGCCAAACATCGGCAATGCCTGCAAGTTCGCGCTCAGGTCCTTTTGCTGGACGGCCTTGGCGTTTTGGCCGCTTGTCAGTTGGAATACCCCGTCATCGAGAAACAGCAGGCCGATGGGCAGGTCGAAGGCGCCGCCGGCCAGGACGATGTCCAGCGCTTCACGGGCGCCGGGGCCGGACCAGGGGGCCTGGCGGCTGATCAACAACAAAGACTTGGCCATCACGCGCCTCCAAAGCAGATCAAACGGTCGGCGCCCTGGATCGCATCGTGCAACTGGCCCAGCCCGGACAAGGTCCAGGGTGCCTCGACGCTAACCGCCGAGCGCTGGTAGCGCTGGGCCTCTTCCTCGTTCAACACCCCACGGCGCAACGCCGCCGCGATGCAGACCACACCGTCGAGCTGGTTGTCGCTGACAAAGGTTCGCCACTGCTGGGGCAGGTCCTGTTCGTCCTGGGGCGTGACGACACTGGCGCAGGCGTTATAGACGCCGTCCTGATAGAAAAACAGCCGCACGATCTCATGCCCGCCCGCCAGCGCAGCCTGGGCAAACAGCAAGGCACGGCGCGAGGAGGGCGCATGGGCGGCGGAAAACAGCGCAATGGCGAACTTCATGACAGACCCGATCAGCAAAACTGCGGCCATGATAAAGCTTTATTGGCGGTGGGGCGATTGCCAGAAAACGGTGAGACCGTGTGGCGAGGGAGCTTGCTCCCGCTGGGGTGCGCAGCGGCCCCAACTCATCCGCTGTGGTTTGGCTGACACACCGCGTTGGGAGGTTTTGGGGGCGCTACGCACCCCAGCGGGAGCAAGCTCCCTCGCCACAGGGGGGCAGTGCTAGACCTGAAGTCCGTGCAACTCGCAATACTCCGCCCATTCCATCCCTGCCATCTCCGCCACTTCCTTGTGCACTTCCAGGCGCTGGGCTTGGTAGTCCTGGGGCGAGGTGGCGGTCAGTTGCAGGGTCAGTTCCCAGGCAAACAGGCCCAGGCGCTCGGCCTCGGCTTCGAACGCTTCATGCAACCGCTCGGCGCGGTACTGCGCGGCGGTCTCGCCCTTGGCCTGGGCCAGCAGCGGGTTGAGGTGGTCCAGTTCGTGGCGCAGTTCGGGGCGCTCATCGAGAAACTTTGCCAGGGCCCGTTCGTGTTGCTGTTCGGTTGCCGCCATGGTCACTCCTTGGGGGATGCAGACTGCTTCTTGCTGGCCTTGGCCGCAGCCGCCAGGCATTCGAGGGCGAACTGTTCGGTGTAGGTCATCTGGATCGGCGTGGTTTCGCCCTTGACGGTCCGTTCGCCGTCGAGGATGTAGCGAACCCGCTTGTCGGTGACGCCGATGCGCTTGGCGATCCAGGACGGTGTCTGGCCGATCTGGCTGATCAGTTTGTCGGCATATTCCGGGGTGGGCTTGTAGAACTCGGCGTTGGGAGTCATGGGGTGTTCCGCTTGGCTGGTGGCAATGGCGCGACAGGGTGCGCGAATCGCAGGCCGATGTCCCGTGTAAATTTCAGTAAAGCAGCACGAAGGCCCGGGCCGCAGTGCTACAGTCCGTTTTTTTCTTGATGAGTGAACGCAATGCGAATGTTGACCGTGGCCCTGGCCGCGACCTTGCTGGCCGGCTGCGCGGGTTCTGCGATGAACGAGGCCCGGACCCAGGCCCCTTACAAGACCCTGACCTCGGACAAACCCGAACAGGTCGTGGCCCAGTGCGTGCAGTTCTCCTGGCAGGACGAAGCAGTGTTCGGTGTCGATGCTGGCGCCTACCTGCAACCGGGCAAGAAGGGGGGCTCGACGGTCTACACCCGCTCCGCTGAATCGTTTGTCGATTTGCACGCCGGTGCGACGGGCACCGAGTTGAGTTATTACGCCAAGCATGACGACTTCGTGGCCAAGCGTCGGTTGGCGGCGTTGGCGACGTGTCTTTGAACAGATAGACCGATCGCGAGCAGGCTCGCCCCCACGGGTTTGAGGCTTAACTGATCGGCATTACCCACAGGGACTGGTTTTTAGTCAGAGGGCGTCAGGCGCTTCTGGAAGAAGAAGTGCTGGTGGCCCGGGGGATAGTCGTCGATCTGGCCGATTTCCGTGAAGCCGTGCCTGCGGTAGAACTCCGGCGCCTGGAAGTCGAAGGTGTCCAGCCAGATGCCCACGCAGTTTTTCTCCCGGGCCAGTGCTTCGGCCATCTGCATCAGGGTTGAGCCGGTGCCCTGGCCTCGGGCCTGTTCCGGCACCACCAGCAGCTCGATATACAGCCAGCGGAAAAACACTCGGCCATAGAGCCCCCCGACGATTTCGTCGTGTTCATCGCGCACCAGCCAAGCCACCAGTTCAGGCACCGTCCCGCCGGTCTTGGCCGTGTTATAGGCGCGCAGCGGAGCGAGGATGGCTTGGCGTTCTTCGTCGGTGGGCGCGTCCGTGCGTTCGATTCGTAGCGTCATCGGCAATGTCCTTATTCAGTCAAGATTAACCGCAGGAGCCTATCCCAAAGGCTACCGTGGCGTCACCCGGTCGGCTTGGAAACAGGCGCATTACGCAAACCGGGCCATACTAGCTAGTTGCTTGATGCGATCGCCGACTGTTTAAAACAAGAAGAGGCCGAGTCATGAAGTTCGAATCCTTAGCCCGAACCCTCATTGCCATATCCCTGACCCTCAGCTGTTTGTATGCCCAGGCCGCCTCCCAGGCACCGGTGGCCGCCGAGAACGGCATGGTGGTCACCGCCCAGCACCTGGCGACCCACGTGGGTGTCGACGTGCTCAAGAACGGCGGCAATGCCGTGGATGCGGCGGTGGCGGTGGGGTATGCCTTGGCGGTGGTGTATCCGGCGGCGGGCAATCTGGGCGGGGGTGGGTTCATGACCCTTCAAATGGCCGATGGCCGCAAGACGTTCCTGGATTTCCGCGAAAAGGCCCCCCTGGCCGCCACGGCCAACATGTATCTGGACAAGGACGGCAACGTCATCCCCGACCTCAGCACCCGCGGACACCTGGCCGTGGGCGTGCCCGGCACCGTCTCCGGCATGGAGTTGGCGTTGAAGAAGTACGGCAGTAAACCGCGGGCGGAGCTGATCGCCCCGGCCATCAAGTTCGCCGAGGAAGGCTTCGCCCTGGAGCAGGGAGATGTCGATCTGCTGGAAACAGCCACCGATGTGTTCAAGAAGGACATGCGCGACTCCGGGGCGATCTTCCTGCACAACGGCGAGCCCATGCAGGTCGGCCAGAAGCTGGTGCAAAAGGATCTCGCCAAGACCCTGCGGGAAATCTCCGCCAAGGGTGCCGACGGCTTCTACAAGGGCTGGGTCGCCGATGCGCTGGTCACCTCCAGCCAGGCCAACAAAGGCATCATCACCCAGGCCGACCTGGACAAGTACAAGACCCGCGAGCTGGCCCCGGTGGAGTGCGACTACCGCGGCTACCACATCATCTCGGCGCCGCCGCCCAGTTCCGGCGGGGTGGTGCTGTGCCAGATCATGAACATCCTCGACGGTTATCCGATGAAGGACCTGGGGTTCCATTCGGCCCAGGGCATGCACTATCAGATCGAAGCCATGCGCCACGCCTACGTGGACCGCAACAGTTACCTGGGTGACCCGGACTTCGTGAAGAACCCCATCGACCATCTGCTGGATAAAAACTACGCCGCCAAGCTGCGGGCCGCGATCGAACCGCAAAAGGCCGGCGACTCGCAGAAGATCAAGCCCGGCGTGGCGCCCCATGAGGGCAGCAACACCACCCATTACTCCATTGTCGACAAGTGGGGCAACGCCGTCTCGGTCACCTACACCCTGAACGACTGGTTCGGTGCCGGTGTCATGGCGAGCAAGACCGGGGTGATCCTCAACGATGAAATGGACGATTTCACCGCCAAGGTCGGCGTGCCCAACATGTACGGCCTGGTGCAGGGCGAAGCCAACGCCATCGCGCCGGGCAAGGCGCCGCTGTCATCCATGAGCCCGACCATTGTCACCAAGGACGGCAAGACGGTCATGGTGGTGGGCACCCCGGGCGGTAGCCGGATCATCACCGCGACGTTGCTGACTATCCTCAATGTGATCGACTACGGCATGAACCTCCAGGAGGCGGTCGACGCTCCGCGTTTCCACCAGCAGTGGATGCCGGAGGAAACCAACCTGGAGACGTTCGCGGCCAGCCCCGATACCCGGAAGCTGCTGGAGAGCTGGGGGCACAAGTTTGCCGGCCCGCAGGACCCCAACCACATCGCCGCGATCCTGGTCGGCGCGCCGTCATTGGGTGGCAAGCCGGTGGGCAAGAACCGCTTCTATGGCGCCAACGACCCCCGTCGCAACACTGGGTTGTCGCTGGGGTATTGAGTCATCGCGCGGCTCCGATAATGTTTGAAGAGGGAAGGTCATGAACACCGCATTGCTGATCATCGATGTCCAGAACGCGCTGTGCTCAGGCGAAGAGGAATGCTTCGACAGCCAGCGCATCATCCGGACCATCAACGACCTGGCGGCCAAAACCCGGGCCCTCGGCTTGACGGTGATCCTGATCCAGCACGAAGAGTTGGAAGGTTCGCTGACCTATGGTTCTGCCGCCTGGCAACTGGCCGACGACCTGTTGACCGCAGCCGATGACCTGCGGGTGCGCAAGACCACCCCCGATGCCTTCTACCAGACCGACCTGCAACCGTTGTTGCAGGCCCGAGGCATCGACCGCCTGGTGATCTGTGGGCTGCAAACCGACTATTGCGTCAACGCCACCGTGCGCCAGGCCCATGCCCTGGGGTACGACGTGGTTTTGGTGGCCGATGCCCACTCCACGGTGGACAACGGCAGCATGGCGGCCGAGCAGATCATTGCCAATCACAACAACCGATTGGGGCGGCTGAGCAGTGCGGTATCGCGGATCGATGTGGTGCCGGCTGCTGAAATCCGCCTGTAGCCGATACTCACTGTCGGTACTGCGACGCAGGTTTGACTTGGGGGCACACTTGTGGCGAGGGAGCTTGCTCCCGCTGGGTTGCGAAGCGACCCTAAAATTTTTACGACCGCTTCGCGCTGGAGCGCCAGCCCGGTCGAGCGGGGGCAAGCTCCCTCGCCACAACAGCGGATGGCTCAGCATCGACGATGGTTTTTCACGGCGCGCCAAGCACCATCGTCCAGTACACCCCCGCATCACTGCGCGAATCGCTGGCGGAAGCGGCGCCCATCTGGGTGAACATCGGGTTCATCAGGTTGGCGCAGTGCCCCGGGCTGGCCAGCCAGTCGTGCATGGCCTGGGTCGGTGAGTGTTGTCCGGCGGCGATGTTCTCGCCCAATTTATGTCCGCGAAAGCCGGCGCTCTTGGCCCGATCGGAAGAGGAGCGACCGTCCGGGTCGCGATGGGCGAAATAATTCTCGCGGGCCATCGACCGGCTGTGGCCTTGGGCGGCGGTTCCCAGCGCGGCGTTCCAGCTCAGCGGCCGGGCCGCGGCGAAGCGCTGGCGCCCGCACATCCGCGGCTTGGCCCTGGCGGCGTTGACCTGGGCCAGCAGCGACTTGTCCGTCGCACCCGCGTCGCTCATCCGTGTGCCTCCCATGGGCTGCGCCAGCACCACGCGCCACTCATCACCGAGCCGATTGACGCCAATGTCGGCGTATTGGTTGTCCAGCAGTGCTGCGCAATGTTCGTCAGCCAACATTTCGAACGCTTCTTCGGCGTCCCGCGCATCGGTCAGGCGGATGCTGCGCACGGCCCGGGCCTGGTAGCCGGCGTCTTTCAAGGTCTCCCGCAGCCCACCGCGAAAGCCCATCGGCAAGCCCAGGTTCGAGCGCAGCACCAGCGGCGGCGTGGCACGCACCGTGCGCCATTCACAGCGGCGTGATTGGCTACGAAAATCGTTGATGGCGTCCACCAATTGCCTTTCGCCACGGGCGTGGACGGGGCTGGCAAATAAGGGAAACAGGGCAAGCAAGCACAGCGAAACGAAACGGCTAGAGCGAACAGGGTGGCGCATGGGGCGAACGGCTCAAGAAAGGGGAGGTGCTTAGCGCCAGGCTTGGCGCCGATCAGCTGGAAAACCCGGCGCTGCAGATCGGCGGGTTTTCACGGCTGGGGTAGGACTGTCGGTTTTGGAACAAGTTTCTGAGGACGAAGACTTTCTACGAGCTGGCACAACGGTGTTCAGTCAGTTCAATTCGCTGTTCCAGCCACAGGCACCTTGACCCGCTCGACCTTGCGATAGGTCAGCAATACGATGCCCGTCACCACAATCGCGCCACCCATCACCTGGCCCGGGTTGAGCATCTGGTCCAGTACCAGCCAGCCGATCAGCAGCGTGGCCAGCGGTTCGATGTTCATCACCGGGGCGTTGCGCGGCATGTCCAGGCGGGGCACGGAAATGAACAGCACAGTGAAGCCGGTGCCGTAGAGCACCACCAGGGTCGCCAGGGCGAACCAACCGGTGCTGCTGGCTGGCAGGTCGAAACCGCCGGGCAGGGCACCGGTCAGGCCGGCGAGGTTGACGCTGCTGAAGACGATGAAAATCGTCAGCAGGCTGCGCACCGAACCACGGACCTGGGACAGCTTGTGGTCGGTGATCCACAGCGCACAAGCGAACACGCAAGCGGCACAGAAGGCCAGGCCCACCCCCAGTAGCCATTGCGGGCCAACGCTCTGTTCAGACGATAACCGCGCCGGCACCTCCAGCACGAATACCAGGCCCACCAGGATCATCCCCATCAACGTGGCGGTGCGTGCAGTGGGCCGTGGCCCGCCCAGCGCCCAGGTCAGCAAGGCCAGCAGAATCGGAAAGACGTTGCCCACCAACAGCGCCAATGCCACCGGCACCCGGGCCACGGCCGAGTACAGGCACAGGCTCTGCGCAGCGATGAGCAACCCCAGCAGCACTTGCCAACGCCATGCGCCCGGCGGCAAACGCAGGCTCTGACGTTGCCACAGTACCATCGCGACCAACACCAGCAGCGTCCCGCCTGAGCGCAGCAGGATCGCCAGCAATACCCCGGCACCGTCATCGAACGCCGCTCGGGCGGCGACATGATTGCCGGCAAAGGCACAGCCCATGCACAGCAGAACGAGCACCGCGAGGTGACGGGGCAATGGAGGTGGGGCGTCAGGTGCAGCGGCGGGGCGAGTCATGGCAGGGTGTCTCAATAGTGGGCCGCCCAGGCAAATCGCCTTGGATCAGCTGTTTTTAGTTATAAGTCGTCGTACAACTTTGAGGGCTGTTTTTACCCTATAGGATTACAAGAGACAAGGTCGGGGTTGCGGGGGGAGCTCTACCTTTAAGTGAATGACCGCGCGCACATTGTCCTGCGCTTTGCTGTACAACAACCTGACCGTTGTGTCGTTTACAGCATTGCCCTTTGCGGAGCCGCCCCATGCGCCTGGCCGATTTCATTCTCGACAATATCGAGCCGATTCTTCAGGCGTGGGAAGACTTCGCCAAAACCATCACCCCCGCATCCATTGGCATGGATTCCGTGGCCCTGCGCGACCATGCCGAGCAGATGCTGCGCACTATCGCCGCTGACCTGCGCACCTCGCAAACGCGCAATGAGGCGATTGCCAAGTCCCACGGCGAGGCCCCGCCGGTTGATGCCGAAACCGCCGCCGAAACCCATGCGGTCATCCGCCAGTCCTCGGGTTTTACCGTGGAGCAAATGGTTTCCGAGTACCGGGCCCTGCGCACCAGCGTGCTTATGCTCTGGATGCCGCACACGCAGTTGGATCACAAACAGGTCATGGACGATCTGATTCGATTCAACGAGGCCGTGGACCAGGCCTTGGCCGAGTCCGTCGTCAGTTACTCGGGGGCGGTGGATGCGTCGCGCAATATCTTTCTCGGGATTCTGGGGCATGACTTGCGCAGCCCCTTGGGCGCGATCCTGCTGAGTTCCGAAGTGCTGCTGCGGGCGGGGGACCTGCCCGCCAAGGCGACCAAGATCACTTCGCGCATCTACACCAGCGTCAAGCGGGCCAACAAAATCGTCGGCGATCTGCTGGATTTCACCCGCACCCAACTCGGCTCGGGCATTCCAGTGCAGCGCTTCAAGGGTGATCTGGTGGCCGCCTGCGAAGGTATGGTGGAGGAGGCGCGGGCCTATCACCCGGAAAGCAAAATTGTCTTTAAAACGAGCGGCGCCCTGGAGGCGCTGTTTGATCCGGCCCGCATGGAGCAGGTATTTGCCAACCTGATTGGCAATGCCGTCCAGCATGGTGCCGAAGGCTCGCCGGTGACTGTTTCGTTGAGCGTGGAAAAGGATATGGCCGTGATCGCGATCAACAACCAGGGCAAGCCTATCGAGAAAGAGGCCATTGCCAACATCTTCAACCCAATGGTCCGAAATCTGTGCAGCAGTGAAATGCAGTACGGTTCCACGGCTGGACTCGGACTTGGCCTGCACATCGCTTCGGCGATCGTATCGGCCCATCAGGGCACCATCAAGGTCCACTCGGAGGCGCAAGTCGGCACGACCTTTACTGTTCGTATACCGCTGAACCCGGCCTGATCGACTGTGCGCAGAGCAGATTCGCATACTTGTACGATGTCTTATCACGTAGTAAAACTGTCGTCCCGTCCAATAATAATTAACGGAGACGCACCGATGGATGCTTCGCAATCTGCAACCGCCGCCGATCAGGGCCGCCGGGTATTCCTGAAAAAATCCCTGGTGGTCTCGGCTGCTGCGGCCGCCCTTGGCAACCTGCCCGGGCTCGCTCAGGCCGAGCCCTTGAGTCAGCGTTACCCAGACCCGCTGATCAATATCCTTGACCCCAGCTTCATGGACTTGCGCATCTTCAATGCCAGCGTGGAGAAACTCGCCACCGGTTTGCGTTGGGCAGAAGGGCCGGTGTGGATTGGTGACGGTCGTTACCTGCTGGTCAGCGACATTCCCAACAACCGCATCGTGCGCTGGGATGAAATTACCGGTGGCCTGTCGGTCTATCGCGAGAATTCCAACTTCTCCAACGGCATGTGCCGCGATCGCCAGGGCCGGCTGCTGGTGTGCGAAGGCTCCACCACCGCCAGCGAAGGCCGACGCATCACCCGCACCGAGCACAACGGCACTATCACCGTGCTGGCGGACAGTTTCGAAGGCAA
Source organism: Pseudomonas sp. NFACC51 (assembly GCF_900103575.1). NCBI lineage: Bacteria > Pseudomonadati > Pseudomonadota > Gammaproteobacteria > Pseudomonadales > Pseudomonadaceae > Pseudomonas > Pseudomonas sp. NFACC51. The sequence goes on from NZ_FMXH01000007.1 coordinate 183,360, forward strand.
GCCGCTGAACTCGCCCAACGACATCGTGTGCAAGCGCGATGGCTCGGTGTGGTTCACCGACCCACCGTTCCAGACCGGCAACAATTACGAGGGACACAAAGTCACCCCCGCCCAGCCTCACGCGGTGTATCGCATCGATGGCGAAACCGGCAAGGTCACGCGGGTCATCGACGACCTGGCGGGGCCGAACGGGCTGTGTTTTTCCCCGGATGAGAAAATCCTCTACGTGGTCGAAGGCCGGGCCAAGCCCAACCGCTTGATCTGGGCGATCACCGTCAAGGATGACGGCACGCTGGGTGAGCGGCGCAAGCACATCGAAGGCCTGGATTACGCGGCGATCGACGGAATCAAATGTGATGAAAGCGGCAACCTCTGGTGCGGTTGGGGCGGCAATGGCGACCCCAAGGCCGACCTGGAAAAACTCGACGGCGTGCGGGTGTTCAACCCTGAAGGCAAGGCCATCGGGCACATCTCCCTGCCGGAGCGCTGTCCCAACGTCTGCTTCGGCGGGCGGGAAGGCAATCGGTTGTTCATGGCCGGCAGCCACTCGCTGTATTCGCTGTTCGTGAATACCCGAGGGGCGACGTTTGCCTGAGTGACACATTCACCCTCGGAGTTGATGGACTTTGTGGCGAGGGAGCTTGCTCCCGCTGGGCTGCGTAAGCAGCCCTAAAACCATTCACCTGGGTGTGCCTGGTTGGTCGCATTCAACATTCGGTCTCTTTGGGGTTGCTGCGCAACCCAGCGGGAGCAATCCCTGGCCACAGGATGTCCGCTGTGCCTGCGGTGTTTTCTGATGGGTTCAGGATTGTCCGCAGCTCCATAGCTCCACGGTCGGCTGGCCCTCTGTCGGCGGCCCCAGCCAATGACTCATCGCCCGACAACCGCCACCAAAACATAACTGATAGTCGCCAGCCTGCGGCGTGCGGCCCAGTTTCAGCGGTTGCAGGGGCGGCACCTGGCGTTGATAGTGCCAGCTGCCGTTTTCAAGCCTTGCATCGTCGGGAATCTCCATGCCCGCGCCATTGCCTTTGACCCTGGCCTCGCCCAGGATCAGGCCCTGTTCGCTGACGCGATAATCTTCCTCCCAGCGAATCTTCTCGATGGTGTGGTTCCATGCCAACGTGAAATCGGCCACGGCGAGCTGGGCCCAGACCACGCCGGACAAGCCCAGGCACAGACCGATCACGCCAAGGCCCGCCCACTGCGTCGTGCGCGCCAGACGTGTTGGAGAATCAGCAGCCCACCCAGCACGAAGCCGATCTCATCGGTCACGGGCAGGGCAACCACCAGCAACGCGCCGGCGGCAAAACACAGCAAGCGTTCCCAAATCGGCATTTTCTGTTGCAGGTAGCCGGTGGACGCCATGCCCCAGAGCCCGACGGCCAACAACGTCTTGATCAGCATGTACGCCGTCATCCACAGGTTGTCGCCCTGGAGCATCAGGGCCGGGTTATAGACGGTCATGAATGGAATGACGAACCCAGCCAGGGCAATGCGCACCGCCCAGAAGCTGATCTTCAGGCCACTTTCCCGGGCAATGGGCGCGGCGGCGAAACAAGCCAGCGCCACCGGCGGCGTCAGGTCGGCCAAGATACCGAAATAGAACACGAACATGTGCGACACGATCAGCGGCACGCCCAGTTCCAGCAGGGCCGGTGCGGCGATCGAGCTGGTGATGATGTAGTTGGGGATGGTCGGTATACCCATGCCCAGCACCAGGCAGGTGAGCATGGTGAGGATCAGCGACAGCAACAGGTTGTCCCGGCCGATGGCGAGGATGTAGCCGGCAAAGGTGGAGGCCACGCCAGTCAGCGAGACCACCGCGATGATGCTGCCCACCAAGGCGCAGGCGATCCCCACTGGAACGGCATGACGCGCGCCATCTACCAACGCATGCAAGCAGATGACGAGGGTTTCCCGAGTGCCTTGCATGAACCAGCAGGCCACCACCAACACGCCGATCACCGCAAACACGACACCGATGCCCAAGCGGAAAAAACCGACGCAAAGCAGCCCCAAGGCGATCCAGAAGGCGCAGCGCAACGCGTAGTTCGAGACTTTGAGAATGATCGCCGAGCCGAGAATCACGATGGCTGTCAATGCCAGGCCCACCATGCCGGAAAACAGGGGGGTGCGTCCGGAAAACAACAGGTAGACCAACACCCCGAGCGGGATCAGCAGGAACCAGCTGTCCTTGACCGCGCCCCAGGCGCTGGGGCATTGGTCCTTGGGCAAGCCCTTGAGGTCGGAGCGCTTGGCCTCCAGGTGAACCATCCAGAACACCGAGCCGAAGTACAGGCAGGCGGGTATCAATGCGGCCTTGGCGATTTCAACGAACGGCACATTGATGGTTTCGGCCATGATGAAGGCCACCGCGCCCATCACCGGCGGCATGATCTGGCTGCCCATGCTGGACGTGGCTTCCACACCACCGGCAAACGCGGCCTTGTAGCCGAAGCGCTTCATCAACGGGATGGTGAATTGCCCGGTGGTGACCACGTTGGCGATGCCAGAACCGGTGATGGTGCCCATCAGCGCCGATGACACCACGGCCACCTTGGCCGGGCCACCGAGCTTGTGACCGAACAGGCCCATGGCGAAATCGGTGAAGAGCTTGATCATGCCGGCCTTTTCCAGGAAGGCGCCGAACAGGATGAACAGGAAAATATAGGTGGCCGACACGTAGGTTGGCGTGCCGTACAGCCCTTCGGTGCCGAACGACAGCTGGTTGATGATTTGATCGAGGCCATAGCCGCGATGGGCCAAGTCGCCCGGTAAGTATTCGCCGAACAGGCCATAGGCCAGGAACAGGCCGCAAATGATCGGTAGTGCGATGCCCATCACTCGCCGCGCGGCTTCGAACACCAGCACGACCAGGACGATCCCCATGATCATGTCCGTGGTGGTCAAGTCGCCGGAGCGTTGGATCAGGTCCGACTCAAACACCCATTGATAAAGCGCCGTCGCCACGCCCCCCAGGCTCAAGACCCAGGCCAAGGGTTGCCAAGGGCGCTGCCTGCCATGCGCGGGGTAGCTGAGGAACACCACCCACAACAGAAAGCCGACATGTACCGCCCTCAGCACAATGCTGGAGACCGGAGAAAACGCGGCGGTGACGATCTGAAATATTGAAAACAGCAAGGCCACGTAGAACAGGGTCTTGGGCCAGTCTCGCGGGTCCGTGGCGATGCCGTGCTGGTCTTCACTCATGAGGTGCCTGCCTTCTGTTCACATTCAAGGGGCGAAAACACGACGTATCAACGGCGATGGGCGCCGTTGATACGCAGGGTGTTACAGCGCGCCCACTTCCTTGTAGTAGCGCTCGGCACCGGGGTGGAGTGCGATCGGCAGGTTCTTCGCGGCGTTTTTCAGGGTGATGTCCTTGGCCGCTGAATGGGAGGTGCCCAGGCGAGTGAGGTTCTCGAAGAGCAGCTTGGTCATCTGGTACGCCACCTCATCCGGGACATCCTCGCGGGTGACCAGGATGTTGGTGATGGCCACCGTCGGTACGGCCTCCGCCTGACCATCGTAGGTATTGGCCGGAATCATTGCGCTCTGATACGCCGGGTTGCCGATTTTCTCCACCACATCGGTGGGCACCGCTACGTAGCTCAGCGCCATGGTCGAGGCCAGGTCGCGAATGGCCGCCATTCCCAGGCCCGAGGACTGCAGTGTGGCGTCCAGTTGGCGGTTCTTGATCAAGTCCACCGACTCGGCGAACGGCAAGTACTGGACCTTCATGTCCTGGTAGGTCAGCCCCGCAGCCTTGAATATCGCCCGGGCATTGAGTTCGGTACCGGATTTTGCCGCGCCGACGGAAACGGTCTTGCCCTTGAGGTCGGCCAATGTCTTGATGCCGGACTCCTGGCTGGCGACGATCTGGATGTAGTTGGGATAGGCGCCAGCGATGGCGCGCAATTTGGTCAACGGCGCCTTGAAACCGGCGTCTTCCACGCCGTTCTTGGCATCCGCCACCGAGTCGCCCAGGGCCAGGGCCAGCTCACCACGACCGGCTTGCAGCAGGTTGAGGTTTTCCACCGAAGCCTTGGTGGCTTGCACCGATGTCTTGGCGTCCTGGATGCCGTTGCTGTAGATCTGTGAAAGCCCGACCCCGATCGGGTAATAAACCCCGCTGGTGCCGCCCGTGAGGATGTTGATGTACACCGGGGCGGCCTGGACCGTGGTGCTGACCACCAGGGCTGCCGCGGCGGCCAGGAGGGTGAAGTGCTTGTTGACTCGCATGGGGACCTCTCCGTCTTGTTATGGCTTATGCAGAGTCTTTCCACTGTAGTTCAAGCGCGGGTGATGGCGAGTCGAGTGGCCGTAAAGGCTTCTGTGGCGAGGGAGCTTGCTCCCGCTCGGCGGCGCAGCCGTCGTAAAACCGACAAACACGGTCTGCCTGAAAAATTGCGTCAGCCTCTTTCGGGGCTGCTGCGCAACCCAGCGGGAGCAAGCTCCCTCGCCACTGGTCCCTTGTTAGGCCTGGGGCGCCGTACTGCCTCGCACCGTCAACTCGAACGGCAACACCACATGCCGCTCGGCAATCGGCTTCTTCTCGATCAGAGCAATCAGCATCTGCACCGCTTTTTCCCCAAAGATTTCGGCAGGCTGTGAAATGGTGGTCAGGGGCGGGTCGCAGTAGGCGGCGAACGGGATGTCATCAAAACCCACCAGGGAAATATCCTCGGGCACCCGCAGGCCCATTTGCTTGATGCGCCTGAGCGCGCCGATGGCCATCTCGTCGTTTTCACAGAACAGTGCGCTGGGGCGGTCGGCCAGCGCCAACATCGCGCCGGCCCCGTCATCACCGGCCTTCAAGGTGAAGTCGCCATGGCAGATCAGGCTGGGGTCGACGGCGATACCGGCCTGGCTCAGGGCATCCTGGTAGCCGGCCACGCGATCCAGGGTCAGGGGGCTGCTGCGTGGCCCCTTGATGATGCCGATGCGGCGGTGGCCGAGGCCGATCAGGTGCTCGGTCATGGCCTGGGCGGCGGCGCGGTTGTCGAGGCTGATGGTCGGGTAGGGGGCGTTCTTGACCACTTCGCAGGCGTTGACCAGCGGCAGGCTTTCGATGCCTGCCGGCATCGATTCGAAAGGATCGCTGGCGCGCAACTGGATCACCCCGTCGGCCTGGTGGGCGTAGACCAGGGCGGCGAATTCCCGCTCGATCTGCGTCCGACCCTGGGTGTCGCACAACAGCAATCGATAACCCGCCGCCTGCGCGGCCTGCTGCGCGCCGCTGATGACCCGGGCGAAAAACGTGTTGGCGATGGCCGGCACCAGGATCACCAGGTTGCCGGTGCGCCGGGAGCGAAATTGCACCGCCATCAGGTTGGGCCGATAGCCGGCCTGTTCCACCGCCGCGTTGACCTTGTCCCGTGTTTCGGGGAGTACCCGCTCGGGCGATTTCAGGGTTCTGGACACCGTGGCCACCGAAACACCCGCCAGCCGGGCCACCTCACGAATGTTGGACAAAATCACCTCGGGGAACAGGGGGTACGGTGGGGAGCTTACCGCAGGTTGAGCGCCTCACAAATATTCCACGGTGAACCCTGTGGGTTTGACACGCGGGGAAACTGAGCCTAGATTTTCGCCATGATGTAACCGGTTACATCATCATCCTGACAGGAAGACAAACACGATGAATCCTGTAGCACCAAAAATAAGAATGGGCTTCGTCGGCGGTGGAGAGGGCGCGTTCATCGGCCAGGCCCACCGTCAGGCCGCGGGCCTGGATGGCGGTTTCGAACTGGTCTGCGGCGCATTCAGCCGCGACCCTCGCAACACTCGGCAGACCGGCGCTGCCCTGGGCCTGGCCGCGTCCCGTTGCTACCACGACTGGCAGCAGATGCTCGACACCGAAGCGCTGCTGCCGCTTGATCAGCGCATGGAATTGCTGGTCATTGTTACCCCCAATCATCTTCATGCACCCATCGCCAGCGAGGCCTTGAAAGCCGGTTTCCATGTGTTCAGCGAGAAACCCGCCGCGCTGGACCTCAACGAGTTGCTGGCCCTCAGGGAAGTGCTGCAAGGCAGCCGTTGCCTCTACGGGCTGGCCCATACCTACCTGGGTTATCCCATGGTGTGGCAGGCCCGGGAGATGGTGCGCTCGGGCGCGATCGGCCAGGTGCGCAAAGTGCTGGTCGAGTACCCCCAAGGCTGGCTCAGCCAGGATGTCGCCGCCCAGGGCAATAAACAGGCCGAATGGCGCGACGACCCTGGCCAGTCCGGCCTGGGCGGTTGCATCGGCGACATCGGCACCCACGCGTTTTCCCTCGCCGAGTTCGTCGCAGACCAGCCTATCCAGCAGCTATGCGCCACGTTGGGCACCCATGTGCCGGGCCGGCAATTGGATGACGACGTTGCGATGCTGTTCAAGATGGCGGGTGGCGCCAGCGGTGTGCTGATCGCAAGCCAGGTCTGCACCGGCGAAGAGAACCCGCTGAAGATTCGCGTCTACGGCGATAAGGGCGCCTTGGAGTGGCGCCAGGAAGAACCGGCGAGCCTGATCCATCGCGCCTTCGACCAGCCTTTGTGCATCCTGCGTAGCGGCGTCGGCCAGCCGTGGCTGTGCGCGGCGGCCACGCGGCGCATGCGCCTGCCTGCCGGGCATCCCGAGGGCTATCTGGAAGCCATGGCCAACCTCTACGGCGATTTCGCCCACGCTATTCGCAGCCATGTCGAAGGCCCCGACGCCCCAGGCGTACCCGGCATCGAGACCGGCTTGCGTGGCATGGCATTCATCGAGGCCGCCATCCTCAACCACCGTGGCGACGCGAAGTGGACCACCGTGCAAACCGGAGCATCCCTGTTGTGAATACCCTCGACACACCACCGAGCGGCCTGCGTGGCCCAGGTATTTTCCTGGCGCAGTTCATGTCCGCCGAAGCGCCGTTCGATACCCTGGCCAACATCGCCCAGTGGGCGGCGTCGCAAGGCTACAAGGCCATTCAGCTGCCGACATCGGGCACCCAATACATAGACCTGGCCCGGGCCGCCGAGAGCCAGGCCTATTGCGATGAGCTCAAGGCCACCTGTGCCCAGGCCGGTGTCGAGATCAGCGAGTTATCGACGCACCTGCAAGGCCAGTTGGTGGCAGTGCACCCGGCGTTCGACGCGCTGTTCGATGACTTCGCCCCGGCCCATTTGCGCGGCCAGCCCCAGGCGCGGACCGAGTGGGCGATCGAGCAACTCAAGCTGGCCGCCCGCGCCAGCCAGCGGCTGGGTCTCAAGGCCCATGCGACGTTTTCCGGCGCGCTGCTGTGGCCGTATCTCTACCCTTGGCCGCAGCGGCCGGCGGGTCTGGTGGAGCAGGGGTTCGCCGAACTGGCCCGGCGCTGGTTGCCGATTCTCGATGCCTTCGACGTGGCGGGGGTGGACCTGTGCTACGAAATCCACCCCGGCGAAGACCTCCATGACGGCGCCTCGTTCGAGCGCTTTTTGGAGGCGGTCGATCATCACCCACGGGTGGCGATCCTCTACGACCCCAGCCATTTGCTGCTGCAACAGATGGACTACCTGGGCTTCATCGACCGCTACCACGCGCGCATCCGCATGTTCCACGTCAAGGACGCCGAATTCCGTCCCGATGCCCGTTCCGGGGTATACGGCGGCTACCAGGGCTGGGTCGATCGGCCCGGGCGGTTCCGTTCGTTGGGCGATGGCCAGATCGATTTCAAATCGATCTTCAGCAAACTGACCCAATACGATTTCAGCGGTTGGGCGGTCCTGGAATGGGAGTGCTGCTTGAAGGATTCACAACAGGGCGCCGCAGAAGGGGCAGCGTTCATCCAGCGGCACATGATCAGCAAGACCGGCAAGGCGTTCGATGATTTTGCCAGCGTCACGGCGGATGAGGATTCCAATCGACGGTTGTTGGGCCTGTTGAGGTAGCCGCTCCACCCCAAGACCCTGTGGCGAGGGAGCTTGCTCCCGCTGGGCTGCAAAGCAGCCCTAAAACCTGACAACTCGGTGGATCAGGTAGATGTAGGCCGAGGTGACTGTTTTGAGGGCTGCTGCGCAGCCCAGCGGGAGCAAGCTCCCTCGCCACAAAAGCAGGCCACAAAAGCAAGCCACAAAAGCTGTGCAAGGCTTTTTTCTTCACAAGAACAACAATAAAACGGTGACGCTCATGACCACGATGAATGCACGCCTCAGCGTGATGATGTTCCTGCAGTTCTTTATCTGGGGTGGCTGGTTCGTCACCCTCGGCACCTTCCTCTCCAGCACCCTGGGCGCCAGCGGTGGGCAGATCGGCATGGCGTTCTCCACGCAATCGTGGGGAGCGATCATTGCGCCGTTCGTCATCGGCCTGATCGCCGACCGCTTCTTCAACGCCGAACGGATCCTGGCGGTGTTGCACCTGCTCGGCGCGGTGTTGCTGTATCAGCTGTATTCGGCGGCGGATTTCAGTGTGTTCTACCCGTACGTGCTGGTGTACATGGTGGTCTACATGCCGACGCTGGCCCTGGTCAATTCAGTGGCCTTCCGGCAGATGCGCGATCCGGCGCTGGAGTTCTCCCGTATCCGGGTGTGGGGCACGATTGGCTGGATCGTCGCGGGCGTGGTGATCAGTTTTGTGTTCGCCTGGGATTCGCGCGAAGCGATCTCGGCAGGCGGCTTGCGCAATACGTTCCTGATGGCGGCCGTTGCTTCCCTGGTACTGGGGCTCTACAGCTTCACGCTGCCGGCCACGGCGCCGCTCAAGGAACAGGCCCGCGCGGGCGGCGTCAGGCAGCTGCTGGGGCTGGACGCGTTGGGGCTGTTGAAGGATCGCAGCTATCTGGTGTTCTTCATCGCCTCGATCCTGATCTGCATTCCCCTGGCGTTCTATTACCAGAATGCCAACCCGTTCCTGGCCGAAACCGGGATGACCAACCCAACGGCGAAGATGGCCATCGGGCAGGTCTCGGAAGTGTTGTTCATGCTGCTGTTGCCACTGTTCATCCAGCGCTTCGGCATCAAGCTGGCGCTGTTGGTGGGGATGTTGGCGTGGGCGGTGCGCTACCTATTGTTCGCCTACGGCAATAACGGCGACCTGGCGTTCATGCTGTTCACCGGCATTGCCCTGCATGGCATCTGCTACGACTTCTTTTTTGTCTCGGGGCAGATCTACACCGATGCCAAGGCACCGGAGCGCTTTCGCAGCTCGGCCCAGGGGCTGATTACCCTGGCGACCTACGGTGTGGGGATGCTGATCGGCTTCTGGGTGGCGGGGCAGGTGACCGATCACTTCGTCGTGGCGGGCGGTCATGACTGGCAGAGCATCTGGCTGTTCCCGGCCGGTTTCGCGCTGCTGGTGTTGCTCTGCTTCCTGTTTACCTTCCGCGGCCAGCAAGCGCTCGCTGCGTCGTCAAAGGCTTGAAGCAGGGCTGGGCGTCAGTCATTTGTGACTGACGTCCAGCTTGGTGTAGGTCACTTTCCCGCCTTCGTTGGAATAACCCTTGTTGTCCAAGGTGTAGACACCGGCCTTGAAATAGAAGTTATAGCCGTACCAGGACGGGTCCAACTTCACCTGTTTACCCGCGTTGCCGATCAGCACCGAGAGCTTGCCTTGCTTGTCCATTTGCAGCGAATAGGAGAAGGCCTTGTTCAGCGGCACGTTGGGCACGGTGTAGATCACCGGGCTCTTCTTGTCCTTGGGCTTGACCCGGTATTCCACGTCGATATTGCCGGTGCCCTTGGCGTAGCGGTACACCAGTTTCAACAACGGCGTAGGGGCGTCCTTGGCGTGGATCTGCGCCACTACCACCCGGCCTTCGGAAGGCACCTGGTTCACCGCCAGGGTGCCCTTGAGGGTATTGGTGCCGCTGTTGTAGCGCCAGTTGCGCAGCTTGCCGTCCTTGCTGGTTTCCCGCAGCTCGGAGCGCGGGTATTCGCTTTTACCGGTATGGGAACCGGTGACCGGCGCCCAGAAGACGATCCGCTGGCCGTTATTGTCGAAATACTTGTTTTTCAGGGTTGGCATGGCTTTGGTCGCCACGACCTGCGCCGGCGTTTGCACGGGCAGGGTAATGTTCCAGACACTCAGGTCAATCATGATAAAACCCTCCAACGGGACCGGCCGTTACCTGGCGGCCGTCAAGACAGAAACTGCCTTCCGTGGCGCAGTTTTCATGTTATCGACGATGGGCTGTTTCGCTGGAGGTGCACCTGACGGATGGCTCTGCGATGAGCCTTTCAGGCACTGAATTGGGCGGATTATCGTGTGTCAATTTGTTGCTGATCGGTTAGAGTACGCGCCGCCCGAGAGACGGATCCCGGGCGTCTTTCCATGGAGCGTCAAATGAATCAAATCAGCAAAGTTGTCGCCTGCGCACTGTTCGGCCTGGCCCTGGCGGGTTGCACCGGCACCCCGATGAAAACCCAGCAATACGACAGCAGCCAATACACCGTTGTCGGCCACAGTGAAGCCAAGGCCACCGGCCTGTTGCTGTTCGGCGTGATCCCGATTCGCCAGAACAACCGTTTCGTACGCGCCCAGACCGCGGCGATCAAGGCCAAGGGCGGCGACGCCATGATCAACACCCAAGTCCAGGAAAACTGGTTCTGGGCCTGGGTCCTGACCGGTTACACCACCTCGGTGTCCGGTGACGTGGTCAAGCTGAAAAGCGTTCAGTGACACCCTGCTTTAGAGTAGGTGAGCGCCGGTTGTAAGGGCGCTTGCCTGTGGCGAGGGAGCTTGCTCCCGCTCGATCGCGCAGCGATCGCAAAAGGGCCGCTTCGCCGCCCAGCGGGAGCAAGCTCCCTCGCCACAACAGCCCGATCATGCCCGATCCTCTGTCACTGTCCTCCCACCACCATATGCGTGAACGGCGCCACATACGCCTGCAACGTCACCAGCCCGCCCACCAGAATCGCCAGCACCACCGAGTGGAAAAACACGTAGCGCAGGATTTCGCCTTCGTGACCGTACCAACGGGTCGCGGTGGAGGCGACCACGATCGACTGCGCGTCGACCATCTTGCCCATCACCCCACCGGAACTGTTGGCCGCGGCCATCAACACCGGGCTGATGCCCAGTTGCTCGGACGTGACTCGTTGCAAGCCGCCAAACAACACGTTGGAGGCGGTGTCCGAACCGGTCAGCGCCACGCCGAGCCAGCCCAGCAAGGTGCCGAACATGGGGTAGAAAATGCCCGTGGCGGCGAAGGCCAGGCCCATGGTCGCGTCCAGGCCTGAGTAGCGCGTGAGAAACCCCAGGGCCAACATTGCTACGATGGTAATCAGCGAGTAGCGCACCACCCAGAGCGTTCGCAGGTAGTGGTGCAGCAGTTGCGGGATGGAATAGCCCATCAGCAAGCCACCGAGAATCGCCGCCAGGAAGATGCCGCTGCCCGTGGCAGTGAACCAGTTGAACTTGTAGACCGCTTCCTCGGTTTTAGGCTGGGGCACCACGGGCGGGACTTTTTCGATCTGCTGGTGGATGGTGCCGAAGGTCACCAGGGGCGAGAAGATCGGATTGGCCTCGCGCATCGGCTTGCCTTGGGGATCCAGGCGGGCCGATTGGGTCTGGGGGTCGATGGCCGGACGGGTGTCGAACAGGTTCTTGAAGCCTTGGGTGCCCCAGGCGAACACGAACACTGTGAGGATGATCCAGGGCATCCAGGCCCGTCCCACGGCGGAGCGGGTGTCGCTGGAAAATGCCGCGCTGGCGACGGGTTTTTCATCCTCGCTGGCGTCGATCTTCGAGTTGTCGACCCGCCCGGACAGCGCGGCGGAGGTGTGCACCGTGGCCGGTTTCCAGACCTTGAGGAAACCGGTGAGGCAGGCCATGGAAATCAGCGCGGCAATCACATCCACCAGCATCGGCCCGTGGTAGTTCGACACCAGGAACTGCGGGATGGCGAAGCTGACACCGGCCACCAGGATCGCCGGCCAGACCTCCAGCATCTTGCGCCACCCGGCAAACGCCCAGATCAACCAGAACGGCACCAGCACCGAGAAAAATGGCAACTGCCGACCGACCATCATCGACAGCTCCATTTCATCCAGCCCGGTGACTTTGGCCAGGGTGATGATCGGCGTGCCCAGGGCGCCGAAGGCCACGGGCGCGGTGTTGGCGATCAGCGCCAGGCCCGAGGCGGCCAAGGGGGAGAAGCCCAGCCCGATCAGGATCGCCCCGGTCACCGCCACCGGCGTCCCGAAACCCGCGGCGCCCTCGAAGAACGCACCGAAGCAAAAGGCGATCAGCAGCAATTGCAGGCGTCGGTCGTCGGTGATGCGGGCGAGGGAATCCTGCAGGACCTTGAACGAGCCGTTTTCGGTGGTCAGGCGGTGCAAGAAGATGATGTTGAGGACAATCCAGCCAATGGGCAGCAGCCCGTTGGCCGCGCCGTAAAGTGCCGCTGACCCGGCCATGCCGGCGGGCATGCCGAAGGCGAAGATGGCGATCAGCAAGGCCGAGGCCAAGGCCATCAACGCCGCCAGGTGCGCCTTGACATGAAAGAACGCCAGGGACGCCAGCATCACCACCACCGGAACCGCCGCCAGGAGCGTCGACAGCACCGCATTACCGAAGGGATCGTAGACTTGTTGCCAGACCATGTTCCACCTCTGCTTTTTATTGTTGGAAGTGCAGGCCCCGGGGGGGATTGGCAGAGAAGTATAGGCGGGGATTGGCGAGGGGAATGGCGCAGAGGCCTGGGGTAAGCCCCCGTGGCGAGGGAGCTTGCTCCCGCTGGACTGCGCAGCAGGCCCAAGTTTTTTGTTTAAGCACAAATTCTTGGGGCGGCTTCGCCACCCAGCGGGAGCAAGCTCCCTCGCCACAGGTAAGTGGTGTGCTGGCTAGCGTGGGGGCTCACCTTCCTCCTGGCGAAGCTCGAGGCTCAAGCCGTCGCAGCTTTGCGACCAGGCGACCAGCCAGTCGGGCACGGCGGGCGATTGTTCGGCCAGGCCCAACTCGCGGATGAACTCAGCCGGTGCAATCGTGCCTTTGGCCGAGCGGAACAGGCCGCGCATGATCACCACCCCGACCACACGTCCCTGGCTGATGAAACGGTGCTCCATGAACGTCCATTTTTCGTCCCAACCGAGCAGGCGGGTGTGCACCTCGAACGCCTCGAACAGTTTCAATTCCCGCCTGAACTTGCCCCAGACATCCCCCACGATCGGCACCGCCCGGTTGCGCAACGCCACTTTGTAGGCGCCGCTGCGCAGCACATAATCCATGCGTCCCACATCGGCCAACGTGAAGTAGCGTCCGTTGGTGACGTGGCGATTGAGGTCCAGGTCCAGCGGCCATACCCGCATGCGCACCACTGTGGTGTCCAGGGGCGCCGCCGGCTTGCGCCACGGGCGGCGGAACAGCATCAGCAACAGTCGAAACCAGAGATTCATAAGGAGGCCGTGAAGAGGGAAAACGGCGCACTTTAGACCCCGTGCAGGAAGCGGGCTAGGTGCGAAAGTGACGATTTGCGTGGCAATCGCGCATTTGGGGCATGTTCGAGCGGCTGTTGTGGCCAGGAGCTTGGGCCCGCTGTATGGCGAGCCGCTCCAAGAGTTTGGGTCGAAACAAAAGAACTGGGCCTGCTGCGCAGTCCAGCGGGAGCAAGCTCCCTCGCCACAAAAGCAGTGCAGCGCTACAAAGGTGCAAGGCGCTCGTTCAGCCCTTCGCCGCCATCGCCGTCACTTCCACTTTCATGCCTTCAACCGCCAGCGCTGCCACACCCACCGCCGCACGAACCGGCCAAGGCTTGGCGAAGAAGCGTTTGTAGACCTCGTTGAACGCGGCGCGGTCGGCCATGTCGGTCAGGTAGATGGTCAGGTGCAGGACCCGGTCCATGGAGCTGCCGGCGCCTTCCAAGGCAGTCTTGAGGGCTTGCAGCGTGCATTCGCTCTGCAGGGTGATGTCGCCCAGCTCCAGGCTGCCATCGGCGTGGGTGGGGATTTGCGTGGAAACCAGCAGGCCGCCGAAACCGGCGACGTCGGAGGAAATGGAGTCCGCATCCGGATCTGGAATAAACGTGATGTCTGGGTTGCTCATGCAAAACCTCATGCTGGAAAAGAAAAAGGAGCGCCGCAGTTTACCGTTCATTGCCGCGCCGTTCCTGCATTCCTTTATCCGTGCGCTCCCAGCCTGTTGTTTTGCACCAGTGTCTGGATGTAGGCCTCAAGCGTCATGGTGCCGTGCAAGGCGTCGTCGCCCACGTCGAAGCCGCTGTCTAGGCTGACGGCGCTCATGCGCGCATAGGATTGCGCCGCAGCGGGGCTGAAGCCGAGGCTCTGGAAGGTGCTTTCCCATCGGTCCCTGGGTATCACCTGTACCTCGACCGGTCGGTCGAGCGCCTGGGAAAAAGCCTGCGCCACATCGTTGGGCGAGTACAGGCCAGGCCCCTGCACGTTACGCACGCCAATGTCATCCACCGACGATAGCAATCGCGCGGCCGCCACTTCGCCCAGGTCCCGAGGCGCAACCATGGGGAAGGCCAGGTCGGCTGGAAACAGCGTCGGCAGCTTGCCGGTCTCGCGGACGGTATCGAGCAGGCTGTCCCAGTTGCTCATGTAATAAGCGCCGCGATTGATCGCCGCCGGGATCGACTGGTTGCGCAGCCCTTCTTCCAATTCCCACAAGACGCTGAGATCGCCGATACGCCTGCCAGGCTGGGCGCCGGCGGTGGATTGCACGACGATTTTCTCAAGACCCGATCCGTCGAGGGCGGCCAGGATGTTGGCGACCGTGCGCCGTTCCACCGCATCGGTATCGGTACTGGGAGCCGCTGGCGGGTTGAGAATGAATGCCCTGCGCCCGAGCCGAAACGCTGCGCGCAACGACTCGACGTTTTCGGCGTCCGCTTCGACGATTTGAGCGCCCCTGGCCCGCCATTCAGTGGCGTGGGTGGCGTTGCGGGTCATGATAATCACGGCATGCCCTGGCGCCAGCAAGGCGCGGCCTGTGGCCGAGCCAACGTGACCTGTGGCGCCCATGATCACGTACATGGCTTTATCTCCCGAAGTCAAAGTCCGCCCTGGGCCGGACGGTGGGTTGTCATTGCCGGTTCAAGGTGCGGTTGCGCGCCGTTCAGGCGTGCGGCCAGCTGTTGTGCCTGTTCCCATCCCAGCGCGGGCTCCAGCCATTCGAGCGCATCTTCGGCACTGAAGGCCAGTACCCGCTGCTGCTGGCTGGCGATGTCGCCATACGTCACCAGGGTCAGGCCGTCACAGCCAAACGGGGTCTCGCTGGCCTGGGCCAGGGCAGCCAGGAAAATCGGGGCCGGCTGCCGGGCGGTCGTGTAGGTGAGGCGTTGCGCCTGGGAGGGCGAGGCGGGGGCTTGTGACTCATACCAACCCTCCACGGGAACCAATACGCGGCCTTCGTGCTTGATGGGGTCGAAGACCTTGGAGCGCATCACCAGATGCAAGGGTAGATGGGTCAGGGGCGGCATCGTCCCGACCGACCAGATTGGCGACCAACCCCAGCGAACCTTGATGCACTCCAAGTGCCCACCGCGACGACGAATGGCGCTGACCTGCATGTTTGGCTTGATCAGACTCTGGCGCTCCTGGACCTTGGGCGGCGTTGTCACGTACAGGTCCAAGGGCGTCACGCTTGCACCGAAACGGCTGCCGGGCGTGTCTCGCTGGGCGAAATACGCCAGGGAGTCTTTTGAAGAAACGTGTTGAACAAGACCGTCACACATAACGAAAACTCCCGGCAGTGAATGCAAAGAAGCCTTGATCCACCCGCTGTTCAAGCCGTGACGTCGAAGCGCGTCAGCATGGCTTTCAGCGGTGTCATGTAGGTCCGAGCCGTGGCGAATGGCTTGGTTCGAAAATCCTTGCGGCGGGGAGACGAGCGGGCGGTGTGTCAGTTTGCAGAGAGGTTGGCTGTGCCGATGCCTTCGCGAGCAGGCTCGCTCCCACACTGTTGTGCGTTGATGAAGTCCACGAAAGCCCTCAATGGCGAGGGCAGGTAGCGGCGGCCGGGGTAGTAGAGAAATGGGCCGGTAAAGCGCTGCCACCAGGGTTCGAGTACCGGTTCGAGGGCGCCGCTGTCCAGGTACGGTCGTAACCAGTCTTCGAACAGGTAGACGATGCCCAGACCGTCTACAGCGGCTTGCACCGACAGGTCCACCGCACCGCCAATGCGCGTGATCAACGGGCCGCTCGGGTCGACGCTGATGGTTTCGCCGCCGCGCTCATACTCCCACAGCGGCATGGCACCGCTGGGGAACTTGCCCCGCAGGCACGCGTGTTCCAGCAGGTCTCTGGGATGTTCCGGCCTGCCCCGGGCATCGAGGTATGCCGGGGCGGCGGCCGTGGCGAAGCGCTGGAACCGTGGGCCGATGGGGATGGCGATCATGTCCTGCTCCAGGCGCTCGTCGTAGCGAATGCCAGCGTCACACCCGGCCGCCAGCATGTCGACGAAGCTTTCTTCGGTGACCACTTCCAGGCGGATGTCGGGATAGCTTTTCAGGAACGGCGTGATAATCGCCGGCAACACCAGCCGGGCCGCGCTGACTGGCACGTTCAGCCTGAGGGTGCCCGAAGGACGGTCGCGAAAGTCGTTGACCACGTCCATGGCCGCCTCGACCTCGCCCAGGGCCGGGACGATGCGTTCCATCAACCGGGCACCGGCCTCGGTCGGTACCACGCTGCGGGTAGTGCGATTGAGCAGGCGTACGCCGAGCCGGCTCTCCATCCGGCGTACGGCGTCGCTCAGGCTTGAGGCAGACTTGCCGCTCAGCCGCGCGCCTTCACGAAAGCCCTTCGCGTTGACCACGGCCACGAAGGCCAGCAAGTCTTGAATATCCGTCGCCATTGTTCTCTCCGTCGTACAACCTGTGCTGATTGCACCTGATTATCATGAGAATGGTCAACGTCTATAGTCGGCCCACGCACATTGATCCGAGGGCTACGAGATGAACATTGCAGGCAAGGCAGGCAGCTTTTTACTGGGCGATCGCACGGTCAATCGCATGGGTTACGGCGCGATGCAGTTGGCGGGGCCCCAGGTCTTCGGACCGCCGAAAGACCCGGCGGCCGCCGTCGCCGTGCTGCGCGAAGCATTGGCGAGCGGGGTCAACCACATCGACACCGCCGATTTCTATGGGCCCCATGTCACCAACCAACTGATCCGTGAAGCGCTGCACCCTTATGCCCAGGACCTGGTCATCGTGACCAAGGTCGGTGCCGTGCGCGGTGCCGATGCGTCCTGGAACCCGGCCCACAGCCCCGCCGAGCTGACCCGGGCGGTCCACGACAATCTGCGCAACCTGGGTGTGGAGGTATTGGACGTGGTCAACCTGCGGGTGTGGGGCGACCTGCATTCGCCCACGGAAGACTCCATTGAGGAATCGTTCACGACACTGGCCGAGCTGCAGCGCCAGGGCCTCATCCGTCACCTGGGGCTGAGCAACGTCACGGCCGCGCAGGTCAAGCAGGCCCAAGGCATTGCCCAGGTGGTCTGCGTGCAGAACCACTACAACCTGACCCATCGCGACGACGAACACCTCATCGCCGACCTGGGCCGGCAGGGCATCGCCTACGTGCCGTTCTTCCCCTTGGGCGGCTTCACACCGCTGCAATCGCAAACCCTTTCCAGCGTGGCGGCGCGCTTGCAGGCGTCACCGCTGTGCGTGGCCCTGGCGTGGTTGCTGCAACGTGCGCCGAATCTGCTGCTGATTCCCGGCACATCGTCCCTGGCGCACCTGCGGGAAAACCTCACGGCGAGTGAGCTGAAGATCCCTGCGCCGATGCTTGCCGAGCTGGACGCATTGGCCTAGGCCGCCTGGAAAACCAACGTCTCGCCATCTTCCGGTATCAACAACCGGTCTTCGACACCGGCCTTCGCGGCGGCTGCGGCAAGGGCCTTGCGAGTCGTCGGGCAGTGGCTGATCGCTTCCAGGTGATTGGCCACCACGGTCCCGCGGGACAAACGGGTGAATTCCAGCGTCTCGTCGATGCCCATGATGATGTCGCCGCCGATGTCGAATCGTGCCCCGCCCGCCGGAACCACGCTGACCTGTGGCTGGTGTCGCAAGACGAATTCGCACACGGTGGGGGTGAGCACGGTGTCGCCGGTGAGGTAGACACTCGGTTCGCCGGGCAGCTCGATCAGGTAGCCGACGCCATGCTCCATCAACTTGCCCACCAGGCCCCGCCCGTGGGTGCACCGGACCGTGCGAATAGTGCCGCCCAGGAATGGGGTGGGTTGGTCATGGGCCTGGGCGAGCGCCTGGACATTCAAGCCACGCTTGTTGAGATAGGGCGCGTCATGGGGCGTGCAGATGACCGGGATCTGTTTTTCCCTCAGCCAGCGCTTGGCCGCGCGGTCCAGATGGTCGAAATGGCCTTTCTGGCAGTGGGTGATCAAGCAATGGGTGACGGTCTCGAGGGCCTGCGCTGTCGAGGCCGGAAGTGCCACCAGCGGATTGCGTTGCGTGGCGCCAAACAGGCGAAGCGGCGGCAGCGTGCCCTGGCTAGCCAGCATCGGGTCGACGAGCACGCGATACGGGCCGATTTCAAGAATGATCGTGGCGTTACGGATCTGCTGGATGTTCATGAGGCGTTCCTGTTGAGCGAGTGCTTCATGGTGCCGATCCGGTCCCGTGTGCATAATGGCCGGATCTGACATCTTTGATTCGTTTCAGGCCATGACAAACAAACTTCGAATCGGTTTGCTTCTATTTCCCGGCTGCATGCCCGCCGGCCTGTTCGCGTTCGCCGATCTGCTGCATGCCGCCAACCGCAGAAGAGGGCGGGCGCTGTTCGAGGCCCGCTACATCGCGTTGCAGGCCGGGCCGGTGGTGTGTGCCCATGGCGTGACCCTGCAGGCGGAAGCGGCGTTGGGCAGCGCCGGGCTGGATGCTGTCCTGGTTCCCGGTTTCTGGGCCGAGTCGGCCGAGCAGATGAATGCGCTGCTGGCTGAACAGACAGCCCTCGTGAGTGCGCTGTCGAACCATGCCCGATCGCTTCAGCTCTGGTCCTATTGCACCGGTGTCTGCCTGCTGGCCGCCGCCGGCCGATTGGACGGGCAGGGTGCGACGGTGACTTGGTGGCTGGCGCAGGCGATGCAGCAGCAGTATCGAAAAGTCCATTGGCAAAGCGAGCGGAACTGCGTGTTCAACGAGCGCACGGCGACCGCGTCTGGGGTGAACGGTTACCTGCCCATCGCCGAAAAACTCATTGAGCGAAGTGTCAGCAGCGACGTACTGCGCGATATCACGCGGCTCATGGTGCTGCCGCGCCCAGCCATTCCCCATGCGGCGTTCCAGGGCATTGCCCTGATCGAGCAACCCAGCGGATGGTTGCGGCAGTTGCATGGGTTGATCGAACAGATGCCGGCCGAGCGGGTCACTGTGCAGGCACTGGCCAGCCAGTTGGCGGTGTCCGAGCGCACCCTGGCGCGCAAGGTCAGCCGTGAGACGGGGCAGGCCGTCGCGGCCTACGCCCGGCGCATCAAGTTGAACCAGGTCAGCGAGCGTCTGACGTTGACCACGCTGCCCCTCGCCAGCATCGGCGCCGAGCTGGGGTTCAGCAGCAGCTCCAACTTGCAGCGGATGTTCAAGGCGTTGACCGGGCTGACGCCGATGGAATACCGGCGCAAGTTCGGGCGGGTATGACGCCGGTCAACCCGGCGTCTTGTCGGTTTCGTTGCGATGGTGTTCCTGCCAGTTGTCGACGGGGCGGGCACGGTCTTCGTTGAACATGTCCGTGAGCAGCGCGTTGGCGCGCCGATAGGCATCGTGGCGAAACTTGAGGTCGTCTTCCGGCTGGGCGACGATCTCCTCCAACATCTTGAGGTTCAGCCGGCGGAACTGATCCGCCCGCTCACGCGCTTCGTAAGCCCCGACGCCCATGTGCTCCAGTGCACTGCGACCCAATGCCAGCGCGCTCTCGAAGGTTTCCCGCTCGGCCGCCTCCACGCCCATCTGTCGCAGGGTGATGAGGTGGCCCATGTCCCGCGCCCGCACGATCAACTGCAACGCGGGGAAGTGCTCCTGGGCCAGCCGGGTCAGCGTCAGGTTGTCTTCTCGATCGTCGATCGCATTGATCAACACCACCGCTTGGGCCGCGCCGGCTGCGTGCAGCAGATCAAGGCGCGTGGCATCGCCATAAAAGACTTTCACGCCGAATTTACGCAGCGTCTCGATGTTGTCAGGGTCGTGATCCAATACCACCACTTCGACGCCGCAAGACATCAGCAGGCGTCCGGCGATCTGCCCGAAACGGCCGAACCCGGCGATGATCACCCGTGGGTTCTGCTGGTCGACGAGGTCGGATTCGCGTTTGTTTTTCTTGGCGACGGACTCGAACCGATCCAGCAACACGATCAGCAAGGGCGTCAGGCACATGGACAGGGCCACCGCCAGGGTCAGGCTCTTGCCCCATTGATCGGTCAAGATGCCGGCCACGGTCGCCGCGCCAAACACCACGAAGGCGAATTCGCTGCCCTGGCCCAGCAACACCGCCTGCCAGGAGCGCTGGCCGGCGGGGACGTTGAGGAACCGGCCCGCCATCTTGATCACCAGCAGCTTGATCAGGATGAAGCCCAGGGTCAGGGTGACGACTTTCAGCGGTGCGTCGATCAGGGTGCCGAAATCGATCGACATGCCGACACCGATGAAGAACAGGCCCAACAACAGGCCTTTGAACGGTTCAATGTCGCTTTCCAGGGCATGGCGGTATTCGGAGCTGGCCAGCAGCACGCCGGCGAGGAACGCGCCCATGGCCATCGATAAACCGGCTTCCTCCAGCAGAAAACCGAAGCCGAACACCAGGAAAAGCGCCACGGCACTGAAGATCTCGCGCAAGCCTGACCGCGCGGCGAAGCGCAGCAGCGGTCGCGTCACGTAGCGCCCCAACAGCACGACGATGGTGATGGCAGCGACGATTTTGCCAATCGATAGCAACAGCGCCGTGCCCGAAGGCGTGTCGCCGTGGGCCGACAACAACGGGATCATTGCCACCAGCGGAATGGCCGCGATGTCCTGGAACAGCAGCACGGCGAAGCTGCTGCGCCCGACCGCGGTGGCGGTCAGGTTGCGTTCGTTCATCGCCTGCATGGCGATGGCCGTGGAGGACAGGCTCAGGGTCAGGCCGACCAGCAGCGCTGCCGTCCAGCTCAGGTCAAGGGCCGTGCAGAACAAGCCAATGGCAGCGCCACAGGCGAGCATCTGCAGGGCGCCACCACCGAACACCATCTTGCGCAGGGCCCAGAGCCGTTTGGGGTCGAGCTCGAGGCCGATGATGAACAGCATCAGCACCACGCCGATTTCAGCGAACTCCAGGATGGCTTTTACATCGGTAATCAGCTTCAGCCCCCACGGGCCGATGATGCACCCGGCCAGTAGATAACCCAACACCGGGCCCAGGCCAAATCGAACGGCAATGGGTACGATCAGCGTCGCCGAGGCCAGGTAGATGAGCATTTCAATCAGGCTGTGAGTTTCCACTTCAATCTTCCTTCCAGGCGGCCAGGCGAGCGGCATAGTGTTCGATTTGGACGTGTTGGGCATCCGCTTCGGCGGCATAGGCGCCATGCACGACAACCGGCTCCAGCCAGCGCATGCCGCAATAGAGGGCCGTGGCGTGGAGCGGTTGGGCCAGTGCGGCAAAGCCTGGGTAGCCGCCGATCTGGAAATGCCCCTGATCGCCACCGGTGGTCACGGCCCACAGCAGGGACTTGTCCTTGAGCGCCGTGGCGCCTTTGCCATAGGCCCAGCCGTGGGTGAAGACTTTATCGATCCACAGCTTCAGCAAGGGCGGTGTGCTGTACCAGTACATCGGGTGCTGGAGCACGACCAGCTCTGCTTGTTCCACCGCACGCTGTTCCGCCTCGACGTCGATATCGAAGTCGGGATAAAGCGCATAGAGCGAACGTATGACCACGTCCGGGTTGGTCGACACTCGCTTGAGCATCTGCTGGTTGACCCGCGATTTGTCGGGGTAGGGATGCGCATAAATGATAAGAATCATCGGTGAATTCCTTGGTTTGGCTCCGTCGATTCCTGTCTGTCGTGAGCGCGAACGATGGCATTGAGTCGAGCGATACAAACAAGAGCGCCTTCCCGGAACAGGGCCCAGGCCGGAAAAACCGGACATCCTACCGAGGAAGGCGCTGATTGTTTAGCGCGGATCGTCACATCGGGCACTTCAGTCAAGCGGCAGCGAGACCCTGGCCTCCAATCCGCCGCTTTTTCGATTGCGCAGGGTCAGCGTGCCGCCATGCTCCAGCACCGTCGCCCGGGCCGCCGACAGGCCCAGCCCGACGCCGCCAGTGTGCTTGTTGCGAGAACCTTCGATGCGAAAGAACGGCGTGAAGACCTGCTCAAGGTATTGGGCGTCGATGCCCGGCCCTCGGTCCAGGATGCGAATGTCCACACGGTGGGCGTCGGCTTCGAGTCGAACCGTCGGCTGGCCGCCATATTTGATCGCATTGTCGATCAGATTGACCAAGGCGCGTTTGATGCCGATGGGGCGGCCGACATAGACGAAGCGCTGGGCACCTTTGAACGCGACCTCGGTGCCGGCGTCCTTGAGGTCATCGACGATGGTGTGCAGCAGCTCAGCCAGGTCGAACGCGGTGGCGTGTTCAAGCCGGGCATCGTCGCGGAAGAACTCCAGGGCTGAGTTGACCATCGCCTGCATTTCGTCCACGTCCCTGAACAAGCGCGATTGTTGTTCGGCATCCTCGATGAACTCCCCGCGCAGGCGCATGCGGGTCAACGGCGCGCGCAAGTCATGGGAGATGGCGGCGAGCATCTGCGTGCGGTCCTGTAGAAAGTGCTTGAGCTGGGCCTGCATGGCATTGAACGCGAGGATCGCCTGGCGGATTTCGTGGGGGCCGATGACCGGAATCGGTGGTGCCTGGTGGTCGACGCCAAAGCGCCGGGCGCCTTTGGCGAAACGTTCCAGCGGTGCGGCCAGGTGCCGGGTGGCGATCAGCGCGACGATCAACGTCGAGAGCAGGATCAGCGCGATGATGATCCCGTTGCGCGCCCATTCGCCCAGCCCCCAACTGCGCGACGGCACGGAGAAGATCACCCACGAATGGTCGGCCAATTCGATGATCACCGCGTAGCGTGCATCCGGTTGGTCGGCCGGCCAGTCGCCCGGTTCGTAGGCTTCGATCCTGGCGTCCGGCCGACCCAATTGTTGGCGCAGGAGCGTCGAACCTTCACTGAACTCCGGGTCGTCGATCACCGGCAACCGCGCGTCTTCATGCCGTTGCAGCCATTGTGCGTTGAACGCCTGGTCGCTGGCGGCCCTGGCAATCGCGGGGCGTTGTGCGGGGGCGACGGAGTCAATGATGCGGGTGATGGCGGCGGCCTTTTCCATCAGGCCGGTTTCCATCAGGGGAGGGCGCGCCCAGGCACCGGCCAGCAGGCTGAACAGCTCATTGAGGGCCAACAAGGTCAGCATGGCGATCATGGTGGTCAGGGCGATCCAGCGCGCTACCGTGTCCCGTGGACGTTGGGAGCCCGAGCGCGAGGGCTTCATCGCTTCACCACATGGGGGCTGAAAAGGTAGCCGCTGTTGCGCACGGTGCGGATCATCGACGCCCCGGTGATGTCGGTCTCCAACTTGCGCCGCAAGCGGCTGACCTGGACGTCGATGCTGCGGTCAAACGCCTCGAAGGTTTCGCCGCGGGCCAGGTCCAGCAACTGCTGGCGCGTCAGCACCCGGCACGGGTGTTCGGCAAACACCAGCAGCAGTTCGAACTCTCCGGCGGACAGCGGGATCATGACCTTGTCCGGTGAGCGCAGTTCGCGCCGGGTAACGTCCAGTTGCCAGTTCTCGAACTCCAGGATCGGCCGGGAGGCGTCGCTCGACGCGTCCCTGGCTTCACCAGTGCGCCGCAGGACCGAACGCACCCGGGCCAACAGCTCCCGGGCGTCGAACGGTTTGGTCAGGTAATCGTCCGCCCCCAGCTCCAGGCCGACGACGCGATCACTCAATTCGCCCATGGCGGTGAGCATGATGATGCCGACCGTGTGCTCGGCCCGCAGTCGTTGGCAGAGCACCAGCCCATTGTCGCCCGGCAGCATGACGTCGAGGATGACGAGGTCCGGCACCCGACGCTGCACCGCCTGCCACAGGGCATTGCCGTCGGCGGCCACCTCCACGCTGTAGCCATGTTGTTCGAGGAACTTGCGCAAGAGGGCGAGGACTTCGAGGTCATCGTCCACCAGTAATAAATGGCTCACGGTGGGCACGCAGGGTAATGAATACAGGAGGCGATACTAGGGGCAATCCAGGGCCTGCGTCATATATTTCAATCCGGCAATAAAGTTGCCGACGGGCAATATTCCGGAAATCTCCAGGCAAAGAAACAGCGGCAGGATGGCCCCGATGTCAGTCAGTTAAACAGCCAGTGTTCGGCTTTTAACCGGCATAGGCAGCCCCCATTCCTCGCCGAGATCACCCTGTATGCCGATCACCAGACCCGCTCCGTTGCTTGTTCGATCCACCGTTGTGGTTGTATTGACGGCATTCACCAGTGGTTGCTCCAGCACACCCGCTGCAAAACCGGGCGTGTGTGAGCGCGCGGCCTATACCGTTCACGATCCCGCAGAACCGGTCAACCGCGGCATCTTCGCGTTCAACCGGACCGTGGATGACTATGTGCTGGCCCCGGTCGCCCGTGGTTATCTCAAGTTGCCGGAGATGTTCCAGGCCGGCGTCCACAACTTCGTGGCGAACTTCGGTGAGCCCAAGGTGTTCATCAACGACCTGCTGCAAGGCAATGCACAACGCTCGGTCAACACACTGGGGCGGTTCGTCATCAACACCACGGCGGGCATCGTCGGGCTGATCGACGTGTCGGGCGAGCTGGGCATCGAGCGCCATAAGGCCGATTTCGGCCAGACCTTCGGCGTCTGGAACGTCGCCCCCGGACCGATCGTGGAACTGCCGTTGCTGGGCAGCGCCAACCTGAGGGACGCGTCGGGCAAGGTGCTGAGTTTTGCCGTCGACCCGTTCGGCGACAACAGCAGCACCGTCGACACCCTGGGTACGATCAACACCGTCGGTGGCGTTGTCGATGGCCGCGCCGAGGCATTGCCGCTGACCGACCAGTTGCAGGCCCAGGCGGATTACTACGCGGCGCTTCGCGATGCAACGGCGCAGCGGCGTGCCGATTTTGTCGCGCAAGGGAAGTTGGGGGCGGTAGTGCAGGACCATCCGCAATGCCAGGACGGAACCGCCGCTGATGAGTAGCGAGGTGTTGGTCCTGCATCGGCGAATGCGCACGCTCGATCCGGATGTGCTGCATTGCCGTGAGGTTGAACTGCGGTTGGCCGAGGATGGCCGCCACGTGCTGCTCAAGCGTTATGTCGAGTTGTATCGCCATGAGCACGTCAGTTGGTGCGCCATCCAGCAGCATCGGGTGCCGTTGGCGAGGATGGTGCGCTGGATGGTCGATAACGGCGAGCAGGAGAGGGGTTAGTGGCAATTTGCTCTTGGAATGCAACGGTATCTAGGGAGCGGATACCATGAAACATTTCTACATAATTAGGCAACAATAATGGTTGTACGACGTCGTATCTAATATGTTCGACTGTGGCCGTTTCTCACAAAAAAAATAACGGAGATTCCATCCATGACGAGCATTCCTTCCGCTGAAGGCCAGGCTGCGGCGCCCGCGCAAGGCCGTTTTGTACGCCTGCTCAAGCTTCTCGGCCCCGGCATCATCGCGGTCCTTTCCTGGCTGGGCGCAGGCGACTTGATCACTTCATCCGTGGCCGGCGCGAATTATGGCTACGCGATGATGTGGGTACTGGCGGTCTCTCTGCTGCTGCGTTACCTGATCGTCAACATCATTGCGCGCTTCCAGCTCTGCAATAACCAGGGCATGACCATCTTGCAAGGCTATGCCCAGCTCAATCCGTTTTTCGCCTGGTTCCTGTTGGTGTATGCGTTGCTCATGGGGCACCTGATGAACGCTTACATGATCAAGGGAGCTGGCGAAGCCTTGGCCATGTTGCTCAAGGTCGACTATCCACTGCTGTGTTCGGTGGCGGTGGTGTTGGCGGTGTGGATGCTCGTCGGGCGCAATATCTATTCGATGATTGAAGGCGTGATGAAAGGACTGCTGGCGATCATGACGCTGGCGTTCCTGGCCCTGGCGGTGATGTCCGGCCCGGATGTCGCCGGCATCGTCAGAGGCACCATCGGCTTCAGTATCCCGCCCGATGAAGGGGTGCACGGCGCGTTGCTGGTGGCCGTCTCGGTGATCGGTGCGGTGGCCGGTTCCATCGCCAACTTCGTTCATCCGTATGTCATGCGCCAGAAGGGGTGGGTGGGGCCTGAACACAAGCGTATCCAGCGTAACGACCTGCTGTTTGCGGTGTTTGTCGGGATCGTCATCAACCTGGCCATCTGGATCGTCGGTGCGGAAATCCTGCGACCCAACGGCATCGAGGTCAAAACCCTGGGCGATTTGGGCAAGGCCTTGGAAATGTTCTTCGGTTCGATCGGTTGGTACGTGTTCTTTATCGGTGTGTTTGCCACGCTGTTCGCCAGCATATCCGGCAAGACCACGGCGTTCCCGATGCTCATCACCGACGCCTTCCAGCACGTACGGCCCGAGCGCCGGGAGCGTTACGGCAAAGAGTTCCACCGTGACCCGATGCACAAATGGTTCATGCTGTTCATCCTCGTGACACCACTGATCTGGTCGCTTCCCGGCATGCCGGACTTCGTCACGCTGACCATCGGCGTCAATGCGCTGAACATCATCGGCTTGCCGGTGATTTCCCTGGGCCTTCTGATCATGTCCAACCAGAAGTCCCTGCTGGGCAAGGAGTACCGCAACAACCTGTTCGAGAACATCGCGTTGATGTTTGCCACGGGCCTGGCGTTGTGGGTTGCGTTCCAGTTGGGGGTCGATCTGTTTACCTGAGGCCCGGCCATCTGCAACTTTCGGGGGGACTGCTAGACTTTATCGTCCAGTCCCTTTCGGAGAAGCGGAATGAACAATAAAAACAGGATCTGCCTCTGGTACGACGGCAATGCCCAGGAAGCTGCGCAGTTCTATGCCAAAACGTTTCCCGACAGTGAGGTGAACGCCGTCTACCAGGCCCCGAGCGATTATCCGTCGGGCAAGGAGGGCGATGTGATCACGGTGGATTTCACGGTGATCGGCATCCCTTGCATTGGCCTCAACGGCGGGCCGGTGTTCAAGCACAGCGAGGCCTTTTCATTCCAGATTACAACTGAAGACCAGGCCGAAACGGACCGCTTGTGGAACGCGATCATCGACAACGGCGGCCAGGCCAGTGCCTGCGGCTGGTGCAAGGACAAGTGGGGCTTGTCGTGGCAGATCAGCCCGCGTGTGTTGCTTGAAGCGGTCGCCAGTCCTGACAAGGCCGTTGCCAAGCGGGCCTTCGAGGCCATGATGACGATGACCAAGATCGACATTGCGGCGATTGAGGCGGCGGTGAAAGGTTAGCCGGCGCAGCACTTCCATTCCCTTGTGGGAGCGAGCTTGCTCGCGATGGCGTCGGCACAGCCAACAGTGATGCAAGCTGACCCACCGCTATCGCGAGCAGGCTCGCTCCCACACTCGATATCACGAGGTGGTTTCGGGCAACCTGGCAATCACCTTGATCTCGAACTGAAACCCATATAGCCACGTCACGCCCACCGCCGTCAGCGTCGGATGCGGCGCGCTGCCCCAGAACTCGGGTACAACGCTCCAGACCCGCTCAAAGGTCGATTCGGGATCGACCATGAAGACCGTGACGTCCACCACATCGTCAAAACTGCAATGGGCGGCAGCCAGAATCGCCTTCAGGTTGTTGAACGCCAGCCGAACCTGAGCCTCCAGGTCTGGCTCTGGCGAGCCCTCGGCAGTACTGCCGACCTGTCCCGAGACGAACAGGAAACCATTGGAACGAATCGCCGGCGAATAGCGATTGCGCTCATAGAGTGCCTGGCGTCCAGGTGGGAAAACCACGTCGCGCTGTGTCATGAGTACCTCCATCAAAGAGTGGGTTCCAAACGTTGAACGCACTCTAGGGGCTTGTGTCCTGGCGATAAACGAGCAACCTTGGCGATCACTGTTTGTAGAATCCAAACAATCGGATCGACACCCGAGGCACAGATGGATCGTTTTGATGCAATGCAAGCGTTCGTTCGAGTCGTGGAGGCGGGCAGCTTTACCAAGGCGGCTGAAACCCTGCACATGAGCAAAACCACCGTGACCCAATTGGTGCAGCAGCTCGAGGCACGGTTGCGGGTCAAGTTGCTCAACCGCACCACGCGCAAGGTCAATGTCACCGCCGACGGCGCGGTTTATTACGAGCGGGTGATCCGGCTGCTGGCCGACATGGACGATGCCGAGACCAGCGTGTCCGGCGCCCAGGCGCTACCTCGCGGGCGACTGCGTGTGGACGTGCCGAGCCCGCTGGCCGCGATGATCCTGATACCGGCCTTGCCGGCGTTCTACGCGCGATACCCGGACATCCAGATCGACATGGGCGTCAGTGATCGCATCGTCGACATGCTCGATGAAAACGTCGATTGCGTGGTGCGCGGCGGTGAGTTGAGGGATCAGTCGCTGGTCGCCCGACGCGTTGGCGATCTCGCCCTCGGCGTCTTCGCCGCCCCGAGTTACCTGGCACGATTTGGCCTGCCCGCGCATCCGCGAGAACTGGAAGATTCGCACCACCGCACCGTGGGTTTCCTGTGGGCACGCACCGGCAAATCCTTGCCCTACGCCATGCGCCGTGACGGTGAGCTGCTCCACGTCAAAGGGCGTTACTCGCTAGCCATCGACGACGGCAACGCCTACCTCGCGGCTGGTTTGGCGGGGCTGGGGGTGCTCTGGCTGCCCAAGTACATGTCCAGGCCTCATGAAGCGCAGGGTGAGTTGGTGCCGCTGTTCGAAGACTGGCACCTCGAGCCGATGCCGCTGTATTTGGCTTATCCTCCGAACCGGCACATCAGCGCCAAGCTGCGAGTGTTCATCGATTGGGTTGTGGAACTGATGGCGCAACATGCGCCGGTTGACGCCAAGGGAAGCGCGCAATGATCGCCGAAGGACTCGTTGTACTGCTGGACTACACCCTGTATCTGCTGCCGGGCCTGGCGCTCTTCGGCCTCTGGTTCGCGTTGACGCCCAAGACCCAGACAGCGTTGCGTATCGTGATTGTGCTATTGGCGTTCGTGTTGATGCGCGATGCGATGACGCCCTTGGGCATGTGGTCCCTGAACGGCGATCTGCAGATTGGTTTTCTGGCCAACCCGTTCGTCCTGGCGATGTTGGGCGCTTTGTCGCTGCTGTTGGTCGCGTTGAGCGCGCGCCTGTTGCCGGACTTGTGGCAACTGGTCGTTCTATTCAAAGGCAATCGATTGGCTGGCCTGGTCCTGGGCATCGCCGTGGGTTGCTTGATCGGCTTGCCGCTGCGGCTTTATCAAGGGGCTGAAACGGCGATTCCAGGTTATTGGGCCTGGCTGTTCGGCATGACGGTGCTGGCCTACGGAGCCAACGCCCTGGAAGAAGTGTTGTTTCGTGGTTTCCTGCAGGGCTACCTCGAACTGCACGTCAGCGCCTTGCGAGCAGCGCTGATCAGTGCCGTGGCGTTTTCGGCGCTGCATGCTTTTCTCGCCTTGAGCGTCACCCCACTCGGTTGGCCCGTGTTGCTGTTTACACTGATAGAGGGCCTGGCCTGCGGGCTCATTCGCATGCGCTACGGCGTCGTGGCATCGAGCGCTACCCATGGGACGGCAATATTGCTGATCGCAGTGCCGATGATGAGTTAAACCAGGAACAGGCAGGCGCGGTCGAAGGTTGTATCTCGATCGCTCGACGACAGAGGAGACCCACCATGGACCGATTCACCGGCGGTTGCCTATGCGGCAACGTGCGTATCGAGGCCTCGGGCCGTCCGTATCGGGTTGGCCTCTGTCACTGCCTCGACTGTCGCAAGCATCACGGGGCGTTGTTCTACGCGGCTGCCGTGTTCCCCCAGGATGCCGTGACGATCGAGGGCGAAACACGGGATTACGCCGGGCGCTTTTTCTGCCCTCGCTGTGGCTCGTCGGTGTTCGCCCGTACCGGCGATGAAATCGAAGTGAACCTCGGCACGCTGGATGCCCCCGATCAACTGGTGCCCACCTACGAAAGCTGGACCGTGCGCCGTGAGGCCTGGTTGCCGGCGTTTCCGTTCAGCCGACATTACGCGCATGATCGCGAGGGCACCGGGCGGGCTGAGGAGTAGGGCGCTCATTCGAAGCCGACAATCGCCTTGGTCTCCAGATACTCCTCGAAACCGTGAACCCCATACTCACGACCATTGCCCGAACGCTTGTAGCCACCGAACGGTGCCATCGGGTTCCACGCCGGGTAGTTCAACAGCACTTGCCCTGCGCGGATACGCGACGCAACGGCGCGCACAAGATCAAGGTCCTGACCCTGGACATGCGCCCCCAGCCCATAGACGGTGTCGTTGGCGATGGCGACGGCTTCATCCACCGTGTCATAGGCAATGATGCACAGCACCGGGCCGAAGATTTCTTCCTGGGCGATGCGCATGGCGCTGTCGACCTGCGAGAAAACCGTGGGGCGGGTGTAGAAGCCTTGTTCAAGACCCTCCGGGCGTCCTGGGCCACCGCACACAAGCTTGGCTCCTTCATTCATGCCGACTTCAATCATGGCTTGCACGCGATTGAACTGGGCCTCGTTGGCGATGGGACCGAGTACGGTTTCTTCCAATTGCGGATTGCCCACGATGATCGCGTTGGCGGTGGCGGCAGCCAACGCCTCGACTTCTGCCAGCCGATTCCTTGGCACGATCATGCGGGTCGGTGCGCTGCACGATTGGCCGACGTTGCGAAAAGCCGACATCACGCCCGACGGTACGGCCTTGGCGAAGTCGGTGTCGGGCAACAGCACGTTCGGTGACTTGCCGCCCAACTCTTGGGTAACGCGCTTGACCGTAGGGGCGGCTGCCTGGGCCACCAGTGCGCCCGCCCGGTTCGAGCCGGTGATGGAGATCAGGTCGATGTCGGGATGCGCCGCCATGGCCGCGCCGACCTCGGCACCGCTGCCGTTCACCAGGTTGAAGACGCCGGCAGGCAGGCCTGCGTCATGCACCAATTGTGCGAAGAGCAGGGCGCTCAGGGGCGACAGTTCGCTGGGTTTCAACACCACCGTGCAACCGGCGGCAATCGCCGGGGCGACTTTGGCGGTGATTTGGTACAGCGGCCAGTTCCACGGCGTGATGAGGCCGCAGACGCCAATGGGTTCGCGTTGAATGGCCGTGCCATGCTCAATCTTCTGGAAGGTGTAAGTGGACAGCACATCGCGGGCCACTCGAACGTGTTCGGCGGCCAGCGGCACTTGCATGGCCCGTGCGAAGCCGATGGCCGCGCCCATTTCCAGCGAGAGCGCCTGGGCCAGTTCTTCTTTGCGTTCAAGGATCAGTGCATGGATCTTTCCCAGGATTGCCACGCGGGCATCCACCGCAGTCGAAGACCAGCCGGCAAAGGCTGCGCGAGCCGCCGCTACGGCGCGGTCAACGTCTTCGCCGGACCCTCGGGCGACCTCGGCAATGACGTGCTCGGTAGCGGGATTGACCACGGGCAGCGTGGCCGGGTATGCCGGAGACAGCCAGTCACCATTGATATAGAACTGCTGGGACGTAGGCGAGGTGTTCAAAAAAGGGGTGGTCATCCAACGGGCTCCCATAGAGCGGTGATAGCACTGCCGGCGACAGATCCTGAGGCCGTTTTCTTCTCGATAAACTAACAAAGCGGCCCGGAAGGGATATGCCGTTCTCAAGCCTGGCAAAGAAGAATCTGCTGTATCTGCCGGGCTAACTTGGCAAAAAAATGGCGACGCCCGTCCAGGGCAAAAAGGGCGCCCAGTCGCCTGTGTCAAATGAGTCTGCCGGTGCCGGGCGTGCTCATCTGAGGCATTGTCAGAGCGGTCGGTTCGGTGAACCTGCGAATATCGAAGGGGCTGATCAGGGTGCGGGTGCTGCCGGTGCTGATCAGCTCGGCCATGACGTCGCCGACGCCCGGGCCGAGCTGGAAGCCATGCCCGCAGAACCCAAAGGCATAGAACAACCCCTTGACCTTGCCGCTTGGGCCCATGATCGGCAGCGAGTCTGGCGTATAGCTTTCGATGCCGCTCCACACCCGGATGATGTTGAGGTTCGCCACCCCGGGCAGCAGGCGGCTCATCTGTTGCATCTGGTTGAGCAGGCTCTCGGGCTTGAAGTAGGCGCGACGGTTGATCATGTCCGGTTTGCAGCGGTTGCCGCCGCCGATGATGAGATTGCCTCGGGGGATCTGCCGGAAATAAATCACCTCTTCCTTTATCTTGGTGAACACGCCGATCACGGTCGGCAAGGCATAGGGCACAGGTTCGGTGACCGACATCTGTGGGCCATTGGCTTCCAACGGCACCGCTTCGTCGAATTGCTCGGACAGCTTCGCCCCCCACGCGCCCGCCGTGATCAGCAGTTGCTCAGCGATGAATAGCTGGCCGTTGGTGGTGGTCACGTGGAAATGGTCATTCTCCTTTCGTACCGTGGCGACTTCCATTCGCTCGCGGATGCTGGCCCCGGCCCGTGTCGCCGCGCGGGCAAATGCCGGGGCTGCCAGGCGCGGGTTGGCGTGGCCGTCGTGCGGGGCGTACGAGCCGCCCTTGACCTGCGCGCCGAGGAACGGGAAACGCGCGTGCAACGCCTTGCCGGTGATGATCTGCAAGTCCAGCTCCCGGGCTTCGGGGGCGGCGGCGTAGGCTTCAAGCTCGGCGATTTCGTCCTCGCGATAACAGACGCGCATATGGCCGCTGGGGATGAACTCCAGGTCATCGCCAATCAACTCGGGGAGCCGTTTCCACAATCCGTACGAGCGATTCGACAGTTCCAGTTGGCCGAGGAATCGCCCTTGGCGTCGCACGTTGCCGAAATTCACCCCACTGGCGTATTGGCCGATCAGATCGCGTTCCAACAGGGTCACCGAGTGCCCACGCTGGCGCAGAAAGAACGCCGACGCCGACCCCATGATGCCGCCGCCGATAATCAATACATCGCTTTTTTCTGGCTTCATGATATTCCCTCGAAAATCCTCGACCGCGGTTCAATAGCAATACAAGACCTGGCCAGCCCCCTGTGGTGAGGGAGCTTGCTCCCGCTGGGTCGCGCAGCGGCCCCAAAAAAAGCGGTGAGCGCTTCGCACTCAAGCGGGAGCAAGCTCCCTCGCCACAGGTTCATCTAGGCCGTCGGGAAGGCGTGCACACGTGCCAGCGCTTCGATTTCGATCAGGTACCCATGGTGCAAGGCCGGGACGGGCACTACCGCACGCGCGGGCCGGTGTTCGCCGAGATAGTGGGCGTAGATCCGGTCGAAAGCCGGCCAGTGTTCGATGCCGACGACATAGACCGTCACCTTCAGCAGGTCATTGGGGCTGCGGCCTGCCGCGCCGAGAATCGCCATCAGGTTGTCCAGGGCAATGGCGGCTTGCACTTCGAACGGTTGGTCGACGCTGTGGCTGCCATCGGCGCGTACCGGCAGTTGCCCGGACACGTACAAGACGCCCTGGTGCAAGACCGCCTGGGTGTAATGTCCGCCCGCTGCGGCCGCCTGGGTCGTGTGAATCAACTCGATTTCACCAGCCATGCAGACGACTCCAGGTGCGCACCGCGCCCGAGGCATCGCAGGCGCGGTAGTCAGGGAATTGCGCACCAGTGGCGCAGGCGTGGTTGGGCAGGATGCGCAGGCGACTGCCGATGGAAAACCGCTCGGTGATATCGATGTCCCCGGGAGTGGAAAGGGTGACGATACCGTGCTCCTGGTTGGCGCTGCAGAGCAGGGCGCCCTCGATCCAGTCGCCGGCTTCGCTGCACACTTGCCCATACCCGAAATCCCGCTGCTGGCGCTGGGTACCCCGATCACGACTCATGGCCATCCAGCCGGCGTCGGTGATGATCCAGCCTTTGTCCGGCTGATGGCCGATCACGGTGGTCAGTACGCTCAGGGCCAGCTCATCCGCCTGGCAAACACCGATGTTGTGCATCACCAGGTCGAAGAACACATAGACGCCAGCGCGCACTTCAGTGACGCCCTCCAGGCTTTGCGCCGAAAGTGCCGTGGGTGTGGAGCCGATGCTGACCTCGGGGCAGGCCAGCCCGGCTGCGCGGATGCGCTGGGCGGCGCTGACGCAGAGGTGGCGTTCTTGTTCGGCCAAGGCTTGCAGCGCTTGGGGGGTATCGAGCTCGTAGCTGGACCCGGCGTGGGTCATGACGCCGCAAAGCTGCATGCCGCCTTCGCTGAGTCGCCGTGCGATGTCGACGAGTGCATCGTCTTCAGCGCGCACGCCGGAACGATGGCCATCGCAATCAATCTCGATCCAGACCTCGAAACGCTCGTCGTGCTGCCTGCCGAAATCGACGATGGCCTGCGTCGCCGCCAGGCTGTCGGTCAAGATGCTCAATCGACAGCCCTTGCGCCGCAGCCTCAGGGCCTGGGCCAGTTTGCCAGGTGCCATGGACACGGCATAAAAGATGTCGCGGATGCCGTCGGCGAAGCAATGCTCGGCTTCCTTAAGGGTCGACACGGTGATGGCGTTGGCGCCTGCTGCAAGCTGCGCCCGGATCACCGGCAGGCATTTGCTGGTCTTGATGTGCGGGCGCAAACGCACGTCCAAGGCATCCATGCGTTGTTGCATGCGCTGGATATTGCGCTGCATTCGCGGCATATCGATGAGCGCGACTGGAGTATCGAGGGAAGCAATTGAGACTGGCATGAACGAGGCTCGCGGGTGAAAGACAGGCTCGACTCTACTCAGTCATCGTAAAGCCGTGGTTCAATGCGCTGTCATCAATCATTAAGTTGAACTGAATGATCAGCCTCGAAGACCTGCGTATGGCCGTGACGCTGGCACGCTGCGAATCGTTGAGCGCCGCTGCCAGGGCCCTCAATGTCTCGCCACCGGCGCTGTCCATGCGCTTGCGCAAACTGGAGACGCTCCTGGGCCTGACCTTGGCCAATCGCGACGCCCGGCGGCTGAGCCTGACCGCCGACGGCGAGCGTTTCTCGCGCCAGAGTGCGCTATTGCTGGAACAGCTGGAGGCGCTTCCCGAATCGTTCAGGCAGCAAGATGATCAACTGGCCGGCACCCTGAGGCTGGCGGCACCGTTCGGCTATGGACGCCAACGCCTCGCGCCGCTGCTGGCCCGTTTTGCCAGGTTGCACCCGCAGCTATGCCTGCATCTGGATCTCCGGGAAACGCCCTGGCCTGACCGTCATGACAGCGATGCGGTGATTCACATCGGTCACCTGAGCGACAGCCAGTGGGTCGCCCGGCCCCTTACGCAAAATGACCGTTGGCTGTGCGCGAGCCCCGCTTACCTGGAGCAGAACGGCACACCGTTAGCGCCGGAGCAACTCGCCGAGCATCGGTGTATCTGTATTCGTGAAAACGATGAAGATGTCACCCTGTGGCACCTGCGCAACGCGCACGGGCGCAAGACCCTGCGGATCAAGCCTGTCTTGTTGAGCAACGATGGCAGCGTGGCTCGACGCTGGGCCGAACAGGGCCTGGGGCTGGTGCTGCGTTCGCAATGGGACGTCAACAAAGCCATCGCCGACGGCCGCCTGGTACGGGTGCTCGCCGATTGGCAATTCGACAGCGCCCCAATCAACCTGCTGGTGCCCTCGCGCAAACTGCGCAGTGCACGGGTGCAGGCGTTGATGAGTTTCCTGGAGGCCGAACTGAAGGTCTGAATCGGACACTGCTCCTACCGACCCACCGCCATCGCGAGCAAGCTCGTTCCCACAATGGATTGGCGGCGTTTCCTGAACCCGTGTCCACCCCCCCCCCCCTGTGGGAGCGAGCTTGCTCGCGATGACGGCAGCCCATTCACCAGGGAGGCTGAAGCTGCTGCGCCAAGCGCAGATTCTGCCGGAAACAACCCTTTGCAGAGTCGTCTGGCGCACCATAACTGCCCGCAAACCCAAAGAAACACGGGCGCGACGCCCACGCCTGGAGCATCCCGCAAAGTCTGCTGAGCGAGCCCCGCAAAACGGTGGTTTGTACCAAGCGGCCGGTATTTTTAACGATTTATCCACGGTCTCATGGTGTTGTAATGAAAACGTGATGCAGCGTTGCACCGATGCCTCACGAAAGGCGCCATCGTTCGCCTCGTCGAGCCTTCAACAACCATCCAGGACCGCACTCATGAGCTTTCTTCGACCCAAGTACATCACCTTCGACTGCTACGGCACGTTGACCAATTTCCAGATGGGCACCATGACCCGCGAGCTGTTCGCCGACCGTGTCGATGCCGGGCAGATGGACCAGTTCGTCAAGGATTTCTCCGCTTATCGCCTGGACCAGGTGATGGGTGACTGGCGGCCCTATGATGAAATCATCAAGACCTCCCTGATGCGGGTCTGCAAGCGTTGGGGCGTCGAATATCGTGGCGAAGGCCAGCTCTATTACGACGCCGTGCCAACCTGGGGCCCCCACGCCGATGTACCGGCGGGCCTGTCGAAAATCGCCGACAAGATCCCCCTGGTGATTTTTTCCAACGCGATGGACGAGCAGATCATGTCCAACGTCGACAAGCTCGGCGCGCCTTTTTACAAAGTCTTCACCGCCCAACAGGCCCAGGCCTACAAGCCGCGCCTGGCCGCGTTCGAATTCATGCTCGATAACCTTGGCTGCGGACCGGAAGACGTCCTGCATGTGTCGTCGAGCTTCCGCTACGACCTGATGTCGGCCCACGACATGAAGATCAAGCACAAGGCCTTCGTCGCCCGCGGTCATGAACAACCGGCCAACGCTGCCTTTGGCTACCAACAGATCTCGGACATCGGCGGGTTGCCCGCTCTGGTCGGGCTCTGAGTCTCGACGCACGCTTGAAGGCGAAAGGGGTTAGACATGGGCAGTGAGTCCTATTGGCTCGACACCGCACCGGCGTTCACCGGTGCTCAGCTCGGCGGATTGCCCGGGCAGGTCGATGTCGCCATCGTCGGTGGCGGCTTCACCGGCCTGGCGGCGGCGCGGGCCCTGGCCTTGAAGGGGGCCCGCGTGGCCGTGCTGGAAGCGGGCAGGGTGATTGGCGAGGCGTCGGGGCGCAACGGTGGGCATTGCAGTACCGGCGTGGCCCAGGATTACGCGGCGCTCACCGCCAGCCTCGGCGCCGACAAGGCCCGGGCGTATTACCAAGCTTATGAAAACGCCGTGCACAGCGTCGTGACGCTGGTGGAGCAAGAGCAGATTGCTTGCGACCTCAAGCGCAACGGCAAGCTCAAGCTGGCTGCCAAGCCGATGCATTACGAAGGGTTGGCGCGCACCTGTGAATTGATCCGCAAGGAAGTCGATGCCGAGGTCGAGTTGCTTTCGGCCCAGGAGACGCGGGCGGAAGTCAATTCGGCGCAGTTTCATGGCGGCTTGTTGCAGCGCAATGGTGTGCAGATGCATGTCGGGCGTTTCGGCGTCGGCCTGGCTGAAGCGGCCGCCCGTCACGGTGCGTTGATCTTCCAGGGCGTGGCGGTGCAGGACTGGAAGGCCAGTGCCGGCGGCTATCGAGTCAACACCAGCAAAGGGGCGCTGCTGGCCTCGCAGATCCTGCTGGCGACCGGTACCTGTCAGCAGGGCGGCCTGGGCTGGTATCGGCGGCGAATCGTGCCGGTGGGCAGTTTCGTGATCGCCACCGAGGTTTTGCCCCAGGCGTTGATCGACAGCTTGCTGCCGGCACGCCGCTCCTATGTCACCAGCCGCATGATCGGTAACTACTTTCGCCTGACCCCGGACAACCGCTTGCTGTTTGGCGGCCGTGCGCGGTTTGCCATGTCCGATAGTGTTTCCGATGCCAAGAGCGGCAAGGTGTTGCAGGCCGCCATGGTGCAGATGTTCCCGCAGTTGGCGAACACCCGGATCGACTATTGCTGGGGCGGCCTGGTGGACATGACCTCCGATCGCCTGCCCCGGGCCGGCCAGCATGGCGGGGTTTATCACTCCATGGGCTACAGCGGCCACGGTGTGCAGATGTCGGTGCACATGGGCCAGGTCATGGCCGAGGTCATGGCCGGCAAGGTCGAGGCCAACCCTTGGCGCGAACTGGACTGGCCGGCCATTCCCGGGCACTTCGGCAAGCCTTGGTTTTTGCCGCTGGTCGGCGCGTATTACCGCTTGCAGGACTACCTGCACTGAGTTTCACCGCGTTGTTTGGCGTTTCAACCACGTTGCGTTAACGCAACGTCATCGAGCCCTATCATTTTCCGAAAGGTAGAACTGACATGAGTGACACTAAAAACGGCATCAAAGACCAGTTGATCACCGGTACAGAAAGTCTGCGTGTTTTCGAAGGGCTCAATCGTGGCATGTCACGCCGGCATGCCTTGCAAATGCTGGGGCTGGCCGGTGTGGCCGCGGCGGGTGCCGGCAGCCTGTTCGGCGCCGCCGGCAAGCTGCTTGCCGATGAACAGGCGAGCCCCGGCAAAGGCAAGCCCGGCGGGCGTATCCGGGTCGCCGGTATCTCCAGTTCCACCGCCGATACCCTGGACCCGGCCAAAGGCTCATCGTCCACGGACTACGTGCGCCATTACATGTTTTACAACGGCCTGACGCGTTTCGACAGCCACATGGTGCCGCAACTGGAACTGGCCGAACGCATGGACACCACCGATGCCACGCTCTGGGTGATTACCCTGCGCAAGGAAGTGACCTTCCACAACGGCAAGGGCCTCACCGCCGCCGACGTGGTGTTTTCCCTGATGCGCCACAAGGACCCGATCACCGGTTCCAAGGTCTTGCCGCTGGCCGAGCAGTTTGCCGAGGTCAAGGCCACCGGCACCCATGAAGTGCAGATACGCCTGAGCGGCCCGAATGCCGAGCTGCCATCGATCCTTGCCATTTCCCACCTGCTGATCGTCCCCGAGGGCACCAGCGACTTCAACCAGGGCATCGGCACCGGTCCATTCAAGGTCAAGGAATTCAAGCCTGGGGTGCGTTCCATCGGTGCGCGCAATACCAATTACTGGAAACCTGGCCTGCCGTACCTGGACGAAATCGAATTCATCGGCATCGGTGACGAGCCTTCACGGGTCAACGCGTTGCTGTCGGGCGACGTGCAGATCATCAACGAGGTCAACCCGCGCTCGACCACGCGCATCAAGGACAGCACCACCCATCGCGTAGTGGATTCGCCGTCGGGTAACTACACCGACCTGATCATTCGCCAGGACCAGATGCCCGGCCAGAGCCCGGAGTTCACCGAGGCGATGAAACTGCTGC
Source organism: Pseudomonas sp. NFACC51 (assembly GCF_900103575.1). Classification (NCBI taxonomy): domain Bacteria; kingdom Pseudomonadati; phylum Pseudomonadota; class Gammaproteobacteria; order Pseudomonadales; family Pseudomonadaceae; genus Pseudomonas; species Pseudomonas sp. NFACC51. Next base: position 222,561 of record NZ_FMXH01000007.1, read on the forward strand.
TGGACCGCGAACAGGTCAAGTCGGCGATCTTCCGTGGGTTCGCCAGGGTCGGTAACGACCATCCGATCGCCCCCGGCGCACGCTTCTACAACGCCGACCTGCCGCAACGGACCTACGATCCGGAGAAGGCTCGTTTCCTGCTGAAGAAGGCCGGCATGGAAAGCATCAGCATGCCGGTGATGTGCTCGCCAGCCGCCACCGGTTCGGTCGACGTTGCCGTGCTGCTGCAGCAATCGGCCAAGGAGGCCGGGCTCAAGCTCAACGTCAATCGGCTGCCGAGCGACGGCTACTGGTCCAACCACTGGGCCAAGCACCCGCTGAGCTTTGGCAACATCAACCCACGGCCCAACGCCGACATGATCTTCTCGCAATTCTTCCAATCGACCGCGCCCTGGAATGAATCCGGCTGGAAAAACCCGCAGTTCGACCAGTTGCTGATCCAGGCCCGGGGTGAAACCGATGAGGTCAAGCGCGGCAAGATGTACGGGGACATGCAGGCCCTGGTGCATGAACACAGCGGCATCGGCATCCCGGTGTTCATCAGCAACATCGATGGCGTCGACCAACGCGTCAAAGGTTATGGCACCAACCCGCTGGGCGGTTTCATGGGCTATATGTTCGCCGAGCAAGTCTGGCTTGACGCTTGATGCGTGTTGTCTTGCGGCGTGACATGGCACAAGGGGTAGGGCGATGAATAGCAACACACTTTGGTTGATCGGCCGGCGTCTGGGCGCTGCGGTCGTGACCCTGTTGATCGTATCGATGGTGGTGTTCGCCATTACGGCGGTGTTGCCGGGAGACGCGGCGCAACAGTCCCTTGGACAGTTCGCCACGCCTGAGCAAGTGGCGGCGCTACGGGTGAAGATGGGCCTGGACCAACCGGGTGTGTTGCGCTACCTGCACTGGTTGATGAGCCTGCTCAGCGGTGACATGGGCGTGTCGATCTCCAACGCCACGCCGGTCAGCGAGTTGATGGCTGGCCGGGTGCCCAACACCCTGATGCTGGCGGCGGCCACGGCGCTGGTGTCGGTGCCCGTGGCGTTGATCCTGGGCATCGGCTCGGCGATGGGGCGAGGGGGACGCATCGACGGCTTCCTGAGCTTCTTCACCCTGACGATGGTGGCGGTGCCGGAGTTCCTGGTCGCCACCCTTGCAGTGCTGATTTTCGCGGTGAACCTGGGTTGGCTTTCGGCGCTGTCCTATTCCAGCGAGATCACTTCGCCTCTGCAATTCATGCGTACCTACGCCTTGCCGGTGATGACCCTGTGCTGCGTCATCGTTGCGCAGATGGCGCGCATGACCCGGGCGGCGGTGATCGATCAACTCGACAGCCCCTACGTGGAAATGGCCCGTCTCAAAGGTGTGAGTCCGGTGCGGGTGGTGCTGCGCCATGCCTTGCCCAATGCCATCGGGCCGATCGCCAATGCCATCGCCCTGAGCCTGTCCTACCTGTTGGGTGGGGTGGTGATCGTCGAGACGATTTTCAACTATCCCGGCATCGCCAGCTTGATGGTCGATGCCGTGACCAACCGCGACATGGCGTTGGTCCAGGCCTGCACCATGCTGTTTTGTACGGCGTACCTGGCGTTGGTGCTGGTGGCTGACCTGTGCGCGATCCTGTCCAATCCGAGGCTGAGAAACCAATGAACAATCTCATTGTGAAATCCCCGCCTGCGGCGCCCGAACCGGCGTTGGTCAAGGTGTCGCGCAAAACGCCCTGGCTCGGCCTGATCGGTGCCGCGATGTGTGTGATCTGGTTGCTGGTGGCTATCTTCGGGCCATGGCTGGCGCCGCACCCGGTGGGTGAAGTGGTCTCCGACAATGTCTTCGACAACCTCAGCGCCACTTATCCGCTGGGCACCGATTATCTGGGCCGCGACATGCTCAGCCGCATTCTCGTGGGCGCGCGCTTCACGGTGGGCCTGGCGCTGGTGGCGGCGGTGCTGGCCAGTGGGCTGGGCACCAGTTGCGCGCTGCTGTCGGTGGTTTCGCCGAAGTGGCTGGACGAGCTGATCAGCCGCCTGATGGACGCTTTCATTTCAATCCCGAGCAAGATGCTGGCGCTGATCATGGTCTCGGCGTTCGGTTCGTCGGTGACGCTGCTGATCTGCACGGCGGTGCTCAGTTTCATGCCGGGGGCGTTTCGTATCGCCCGCAGCATGGCGGTGAACATCGAGGCCCTGGAATACGTGCAAGTGGCCCGCACCCGTGGCGAACGCCGGCTGTACATCGCTTGTGTGGAAATCCTGCCGAACATGCTCAACCCGGTGCTGACCGACCTGGGCCTGCGTTTCGGCTTCATCGTCCTGCTGCTTAGCGGCATGAGCTTCCTCGGCCTGGGCGTGCAACCGCCGGATGCCGACCTGGGCTCGCTGGTGCGGGAAAACATCGGCGGCCTCAACCAGGGGGCGCCGGCCATCGTGATTCCAGCCCTGGCCATCGGCACCCTGACCATCGGCGTCAATCTGTTTATCGACCGCTTGTCTTCGCGGCGCAACCGACGTACGGGAGGCCATTGATATGAGCCAATTGATCCGAGTCGAGAACCTGCGCGTAGTCGCCTGTGGCGAGCGCAGCGAGGTGGAGATCGTCAAGGGCGTGAGTTTTTCCCTGGAGAAAGGTGAAGTGCTGGCGCTGATCGGCGAGTCCGGTTCAGGCAAGACCACCATCGCCCTGGCGTTGCTCGGTTATGCCCGGCGCGGTTGTCGCCTGGCCGGCGGCGTGGTGCAGATTGGCGAGCACGACATGCTCGCCTTGAGTGAACGCGAGCTGCAAGGCCTGCGCGGCAATCGGGTGTCGTACATCGCCCAAAGCGCCGCGGCGGCGTTCAACCCGGCCAAGAAACTCATCGACCAAGTGGTGGAAGGGGCGGTGATCCATGGCCTGGGCAGCCGTGCCGTGCTCGAAGCCAAGGCCATCGAACTGTTCCGCGACCTGGCGCTGCCGGATCCCGAGCGCATTGGCCAGCGTTATCCCCATCAAGTGTCCGGCGGGCAACTGCAGCGGGTGATGGCGGCCATGGCGCTGATCAGCGACCCGCTGCTGGTGGTGCTCGATGAGCCGACCACGGCCCTCGATGTGACGACCCAGATCGACGTGCTGCGCGCCTTCAAGCGGGTCGTGCGCGAACGTGGCGCGACGGCGGTCTATGTGTCCCACGACCTGGCCGTCGTGGCGCAGATGGCCGATCAGATCGTGGTGCTCAACGGCGGGCAGATCTTTGAACAGAGCGCCACGGCGCCGCTGCTCAAGGGCCCGGCTCACGCCTACACCCGCAGCCTGCTGGCGGCGGCACGGCCAGACACGACGATTCGCCCACCCTGCGGCGTGGCCGAAGACACGCCGTTGCTGACCATCCAAGGCCTGGTCGCAGGCTACGGCAACAAGAACCAGCAGGGCATGCCGGCGATCCGGGTGCTCGAAGACATCGACCTGACGGTGCGCAGGGGCCAGGCCATCGGTGTGATCGGTGAGTCAGGCTCGGGCAAATCGACCCTGGCGCGGGTGGTGGCCGGGCTGTTGACCCCGGCCCTGGGCGGGCTGACGTTTGACGGTCAGCCACTGGGTGGCAGCTTGTCCGAACGCACGGACGAACAGTTCCGGCGTATTCAAATGGTGTTCCAGAATGCCGACACCGCGCTCAACCCGATGCACAGCATCAGCACTATCCTAAGTCGGCCGTTGAAGATGTATTTCGGCCTCAAGGGCGCGGCGCTGCGTGAGCGTATCGGCGAATTGCTCGACCTGGTGCGTCTGCCACGGGACATGGCCGAGCGCCGCCCGAGCGAACTCTCCGGTGGACAGAAACAGCGGGTCAACCTGGCCCGGGCGCTGGCGGCCAAGCCGGATCTGATCCTGTGCGATGAAGTGACCTCGGCCCTCGACACCGTGGTCGGCGCGGCGATCCTTGAACTGCTGCGCGACTTGCGCCAGCAACTGGGGGTTTCCTACCTGTTCATCAGCCACGACATCTCCACGGTGCGGGCGCTGTGCGACGACATCGTGGTGATGTACAGCGGCCACAAGGTCCAGGCGGGCACCCGACAATCGTTCGCCCAGGCGCCGTTCCATCCCTACACCGACCTGCTGATCCACTCGGTACCGGAGATGCGTCAGGGTTGGCTGGAAAGTTGTGGCGCCACCACCTGCGGCACGCTGCCGGTGTTGGGCGCGCGCGCCGAGGTGCCGGACCTGTGCACCTTCCTCAATCGCTGCCCGGTGCGGGTCGACGGCCTGTGCAATCACACCGCACCGCCCCGGCGGATCATCGATGGTGGCAGCGAGGTGCTCTGTCATCACGACAGCGCCGAGCTGCTCAAGCGCCAACAGGATTCAAACAGCATGATCGTGGGAGCCTACGCATGAACGCGCGTTTCGTGAGGTTGGCCGAACAGGGCCGGCCTGTCGTCAAATTGAAAGTGGATGGCGTCCCGGTCGAGGCGTTGCAGGGCGACACCTTGATGGTCGCCTTGCTGACCCACGGCCCGGCGTTGCGCCAGTCGGAATTCGATCCGGGCAGCCGTGCCGGTTTCTGCCTGATGGGCGCCTGCCAGGATTGCTGGGTCTGGACCCGCAGCGGCGAACGCCTGCGGGCCTGCTCCAATGAAGTACGCGAAGGGCTGGACATCATGACTCAACAACCGGAGGCGATATGGCCACTGCGCGGCTGAACACGCATCGAGTCGTCATCGTCGGCGCCGGGCCGGCCGGCATCCGTTGTGCCCAGACCCTGGTCGCAGCGGGCTTCAAGCCGATCCTGCTCGACGAAAACCGTCGCGATGGCGGGCAGATCTATCGGCGCCAGCCCGAAGGGTTCACCCGCAACTACGCCACGCTGTACGGCACCGAGGCGGACAAGGCCCGTGACCTGCACGAAAGCTTCGACCGCCTGCGCCCGCAGATCGACTACCGTCCGGACACCCTGGTGTGGAACCTGATACCCGGGCAATTGTGCTGCGTCAGCCAGGGCCAGCACACGACGGTGGATTACGACGCGCTGATCCTCTGCACCGGCGCCACCGACCGCTTGATGCCCATCGAGGGCTGGCAGTTGGGCGGCACCTACAGCCTCGGCGGCGCGCAGATCGCCTTGAAGGCCCAAGCGGTTTCCATCGGTCATCGGGTGGTGTTCATGGGCAGCGGGCCATTGCTGTATCTGGTCGCCAGCCAATACCTCAAGGCCGGCGCCAATGTCGCAGCGGTGCTGGACACATCGCCGCTGGGCCAGCGCATCAAAGCCTTGCCCAAGCTCATGGCGCGCCCGGGCTTGCTGTTCACCGGCATGAAACTGTTGGCGCAGTTGTATCGGGCGAAGATTGCTGTGCACCTGGGCATTTCGCCGCTGCAAATCCTGGGAGAGGCGAGCAGCGGCGTCAGCGGCGTGCGGGTCCGTACCGCGGGAGGGGAAACCTTGACGGTGGCGTGCGACGCGGTGGCGCTGGGTTATCACTTGCGCCCGGAAACCCAACTGGCTGACCTGGCGGGCTGCCGCCTGCGCTTTGACGAGGCCTCCAGTCAATGGCTGCTGGACACGGACGAAGAGGGGCGGACCTCGGTCAGCGGTGTCTACGCCGCCGGTGATGGTTCGAAGATCCGTGGCGCCGATGCCGCCGAGCACGCCGGACGCCTGGTCGCCCTGGCGTTGTCGAGCGATCTGCAGCAGCCGGTGGACGCCGCACTCGTCGCCGAACAGCGCCAGGCGCTCAAGGTGATGGACGCGTTTCGCCTAGGCTTGGCCCAGGCGTTTCCCTGGCCGGCGGCACAAGCCAAGGCCTTGCCGGACGAAGCCATCGTCTGCCGCTGCGAGATGATCAGCGCCGGCGAACTGCGCCGCACGGTCAGCGAAAAGGGCGCCTGTGAAGTCAATCGGGCCAAGGCGTTCAGCCGGGTTGGCATGGGCCGCTGCCAGGGACGTTATTGCTCCCAGGCCGGGGCCGAAGTCATTGCAGCAGCAGCGGGTGTCCAGGTGCAGGAGGTGGGTCGCCAGCGCGGCCAGGCGCCCGTGAAACCCCTTTCGATGCTCACTCGGGAGGTGACGCCATGACGCTGAATAAAGCCGATGTGGTGATTGTCGGCGGCGGCCTGATGGGCTCGGCGGCAGCGTTTTTCCTGCGCCAGCGGGGGCAGTCGGTGATCCTGCTGGAGCGTGACCAGATCGGCCAGTACGCCAGCGGCGTCAACTTCGGCAACGTCCGGCGCCAGGGACGTTTCCTTGGGCAACTGGAACTGGCGAACCGCTCCTGGGCGCTGTGGAAACGCCTGCCGGAGCTGATCGACGACGACCTGGAGTTCATCGCCAGCGGGCACATGCGCGTGTGTTATCGCGAGGATGAGATCCCTGAGCTCGAGGCTTATGCGGCCGCCCCCGAAGCGGCGCAACTGGACTTGCAGATCTATCGCGGCAGCGAGCTGCACGCGCGTTTTCCGTTTCTTGGCAAGGACGTCAAGGGCGGCTCCTATGCGCCCCACGACGGTCACGCCAACCCGCGCCTGGCCGCCCCGGCGTTCGCCCGGGCGGCGCGGCGGCTCGGGGCACGCATCGAGGAGCGCTGCGAAGTGGCCGAGGTGCAGAAGGTCGGTGAAGGGTTCGGCATCAGCACCACCGATGGTCGCCAGTTCAGCGCCGCGCAACTGTTGATTACCGCAGGTGCTTGGGGCCAGAAACTCTCGGCGCAATTCGGCGAGCCGGTGCCGCTGGAGACCAACGGCCCGCAGATGGCCGTCACCGAACCGGTGCCTTACGCCTTGCCGACGGTGATCGGGGTGTACACCAAGATTCCTGAAGAAGTGATCTATTTCCGCCAGATTCCCCGGGGCAATATCATCATCGGCGGCGGCTATCGCAGCAAGCCGGACATGCTCAACCGCCGGGCCTACGTCGAGCCGCGCAGCATCCTCAACCAACTGGACCAGATGCGTCGGCTGCTGCCGGGTGTCGGCCATCTCAACATCATCCGCGTGTGGAGCGGCATCGAAGGCTACCTGCCCGATTCCCTGCCGGTGATGGGGCCCAGCGGCAACGTCGATGGCTTGTACTATGCGTTCGGCTTCAGCGGCCATGGCTTCCAGCTCGGTCCGGGCGTTGGCGATGTCATGGCTGAACTGATCAGCACCGGCAGCACTCGAACCTTCATCGAGCCGTTCTCCATCCGCCGGTTCGCCCTTTTCGCCGAGCAACGGAGCAAGGCCTCATGAAACCCCGCGTGTTAGCCATTTTCGAACGCCTGCTGGCGTTTGAAACGGTCTCTTCAGAATCGAACCTGGCCCTGATCGAGTACGTGCGCGAGCTGTTGCTGAGCAAGGGCATCGAGTCGCTGATCGTCAAGGATGAGAGCGGCAAGAAGGCCAACCTGTTCGCCAGCACCGGCCCGCGTGACTTGCCCGGGGTCCTGCTGTCCGGCCACACCGATGTGGTGCCGGCGGCGGGGCAGGCCTGGACCGTTCCGGCGTTCCAGGCGACCGTGCGCGATGGGCGGGTCTACGGGCGCGGCAGTTGTGACATGAAAGGTTTCATTGCGCTGGCCATCGACGCCATGCTCGATGCCGCCGACCATTCGTTGAACCGGCCATTGCAACTGGCGCTTTCCCACGACGAAGAGATCGGTTGCGTGGGGGTTCGGCGCTTGCTCGACGTGCTGCACCTGGCGCCGGTGCGACCGTTTCTGTGCGTGATTGGCGAGCCAACCAACATGCAATTCGTGCTAGGCCACAAGGGCAAGGGTTCCTATCGCACCTACTGTCGCGGCCTGGAAGCGCACTCATCGCTGGCGCCGCGCTCGGTCAATGCGATTCACGTGGCCTGCGATTTCATCGCGGCGTTGCGCCAGAGCCAGCAGCAATTGCAGGAGCAAGGCGCCCAGGACGCGGATTACGACGTGCCCTACAGCACCGTGCATGTCGGGCAGATTGTCGGCGGCAAGGCACTGAACATCGTGCCAAACCTGTGCACCCTGGATTTCGAAGTGCGCAATTTGCCGGACGATGATCTGGACCTGTTCCTGGAGCAACTGCGTGAGCGCGCCGAGGTGATCGTGCGCGAGGCGAAAAAACTCTCCAGCGTCGCGGACATCGAGATCGAAACCCTGAATGTCTATCCGGGCCTCGACACCCATCCGAGCGTCGAAGCCGTGCGCTTCCTGAAAAACTTCGCCACCCCGGACACCGGCACCGCCAAGGTCTCCTTCGGCACCGAGGGCGGCCTGTTCAAGCAGCGTCTGGATGTCCCCGTGGTGGTCTGCGGCCCAGGTTCCATCGAACAGGCGCACAAGCCTGACGAGTTCATCGAAATCAGCCAGATGGACGCGGGGGAGCGGTTTCTGGAAGGGTTGTTGGGGTCGTTGAAAATCTAAGCCATGTACATGACTAAATGTGGGAGCGGGCTTCAGTGGTGATGCTGACATCTCGGTAGAGCCTGCCGTCCCACCTCGAAATTTCAGCATCCAACACTGCCCAATCCCCGCTTTCAGCATCCTGCCCCGCGGCATCTCCCTAGACTGGAGCTACCTCGGAACAGGACGCGACCATGCTCAAGAATCGATTGAAAGACCCCAGCCTATTGGCAGAACTCGCTTACGTCGACGGTCAGTGGATCGGTGCCGACAACGCCGCCACCCTTGACGTCATCGACCCGGCCACCGGCCAGTCGCTGGCTCGTGTACCCGCGATGCAAGGCGTGGAAACCCGGCGTGCCATCGAGGCTGCCGAGCGCGCCTGGCCAGCGTGGCGCGCGCGTCCGGCGGCGGAGCGGGCAGCGCTGTTGGAGCGCTGGTATCAGGCCATGATGGACAACCTCGACGACCTCGCGCTGATCATGACGTGCGAACAGGGCAAGCCGTTGAGCGAAGCCAAAGGCGAAATCCGCTACGGGGCCGGTTTCGCCAAATGGTTTGCCGAAGAGGCCCGGCGGGTCTATGGCGAGACCATCCCGGCGCCCAGCGGCGACCGACGCCTGCTCACGCTCAAGCAGCCGGTGGGTGTCTGTGCCGCGATCACCCCATGGAATTTCCCCAATGCGATGATCACTCGCAAGTGCGCACCGGCCTTGGCGGCGGGGTGCCCGGTCATCGTCAAACCCTCGGACCTGACTCCCTTGTCGGCCCTGGCCCTGGCGGTGCTGGCCGAGCGGGTCGGGATTCCGGCCGGGGTGTTCAATGTCGTGACGGGTATGCCCGCCGGTATCGGCGAAGAACTGACCGGCAACCCGACGGTGCGCAAGATTTCCTTTACCGGTTCGACGGCGGTCGGGCGTTTGTTGATGCGCCAGAGCGCCGAGCACATCAAGCGCTTGAGCCTGGAGCTGGGCGGCAACGCGCCGTTCATCGTGTTTGACGATGCGGACCTGGAGCAAGCCGTCGCCGGCATCATGCTCAGCAAGTTTCGCAACGCCGGCCAGACCTGCGTCTGCGCCAACCGCATCCTGGTGCAGGACGGTATCTACGAACGCTTCGCCGCGCGGCTGGTGGAGGAGGTGGGCAAGCTCAAGGTCGGCAATGGGCTGGAGGCTGGCGTGATGATCGGCCCGCTGATCAACCTCGCTGCGGTGAACAAAGTTGCCCGGCACATCGACGATGCGTTGAGCCAGGGCGCGCGCCTGCTCTGTGGTGGTGTTCCCGAGGGCGACAGTCAGTTCGTCCAGCCAACGGTACTGGGCGAGGCCCACGCCGGGATGTTGCTGGCCAACGAAGAAACCTTCGGCCCGGTGGCTCCGCTGATGCGCTTTACTACAGAAGAGCAGGCCCTGGCCCTGGCCAATGCCACGCCGTATGGCCTGGGCGCTTATTACTTCACCCAGGACCTGCGCCGCTCATGGCGTTTCGGCGAGGCGCTGGAGTTCGGCATGGTCGGGCTCAACACCGGGATCATTTCCATGGAAGTCGCGCCCTTCGGCGGCATCAAGCAGTCGGGCCTGGGGCGCGAAGGCAGCAAGTACGGCCTGGACGAATACCTTGAAGTCAAAGCCTTCCACATCGGTGGGTTGTGATGCGACCGTCATTTGAACAGACACCAGGGAGCCACGATTGATGAGCAAACCATTTCGAATCGCTGCCATTGCCGGCGATGGCATCGGCAAGGAAGTCCTGCCGGAAGGGCTGCGGGTACTGGAGCAAGCCGCGAAAAAGTGGCAGTTGTCGCTGGACATCGAAGTGCTCGATTGGGCCCATTGCGATTACTACTTGGAACACGGGCAGATGATGCCCGCCGACTGGTTCGAACAACTCAAGGGCTTCGACGCCATCTACTTCGGCGCCGTGGGCTGGCCGGACAAGGTGCCGGATCATATTTCCCTGTGGGGCTCGCTGCTCAAGTTCCGTCGCGACTTCGACCAGTACGTGAACATCCGCCCGGTGCGGCTGTTCCCCGGCGTGCCGTGCCCCCTGGCCGGGCGCAAGGCGGGGGACATCGACTTCGTGGTGATTCGTGAAAACACCGAGGGCGAATACTCTTCCGTCGGCGGCAAGATGTTCGAGGGCACCGAGCATGAGTTCGTGCTGCAGGAATCGGTGTTCACCCGGCGCGGGGTCGATCGGATCCTGAAGTTCGCTTTCGACCTGGCCCAGACCCGACCGCGCAAACGGTTGACAGCGGCAACCAAGTCCAACGGCATTTCCATCAGCATGCCGTATTGGGACGAGCGCACGGCGTTGATGGCCGAGCGGTACCCGGATGTGCAGTGGGACAAGCAACACATCGACATCCTGTGCGCTCGCTTCGTTTTGCAGCCCGACCGGTTTGATGTGGTGGTGGCGTCGAATCTGTTCGGCGACATCCTTTCCGACCTGGGCCCGGCCTGCGCCGGCACTATCGGCATCGCGCCGTCGGCCAACCTTGATCCGGAGCGCCGCTACCCGTCGCTGTTCGAACCGGTGCATGGCTCGGCCCCCGATATCTATGGGCGGAACATCGCCAACCCGATCGCGATGATCTGGTCCGGCGCCTTGATGCTCGACTTCCTGGGTAACGGCGATGAACGCTACCGCGCGGCCCATGATGGGATTCTCAAGGCCATCGAACAGGTGATCGCCGAAGGCCCCATCACCCCCGACCTGGGTGGACAAGGCTCGACCCAGGCTGTTGGCCAGGCCATCGCCGCGGCGCTCTGAGACTTGATCCAACCTGCGACACCTTTTGCCCGCCCACACGGCGGGCTTTTTTTATTCCAGATCGACCACCCACTTCACACCCGCCACCAATCCCTTGTGGGAGCGAGCTTGCTCGCGATAGCGCCAGTGCAGCCGTACACCGGATTACTTGACGACGTACACCTTGCGCACATAAACGCTGCTTTTCCAGGCACACGGGGCATTCAGCGGGACGAATACGGTATCGCCGGTGTTGACCGTCAAGTCGCTGCCATCGGCTGCCTGTAAGGTGACGCTGCCTTCGAGCAGGTGCATCAGTTCATGCAGTTTGTGCGGTCGTGACTTGCGGGTGTAGGGCGTCGAGTCCCAGATACCGATGCGCAGGTTGCTCACTTCTTCGACAAACAGATTGTGCGAGCGACATTGCGGTGGCGGGCTGAGCAGGATCTCGTCATCCGGGGCTGCGGAAGGCGAGAGCAGGGTGTGGGCGGGGAGTGCCGTCAGTCCGGGAAGGTGCGCTTCGATGCGCTGGGTGTCGGCACAGAAGGCCCAAAGCGAGCCGGGTTGCGCCTCGACTTCAAGCGCGGTCCCCCGACCGATCACCGCGCTTTCACCTGGCTTGAGCTGCAGCGTCTGCCCCTGGCTGCGCAGCGTTACTGCGCCGGCATGCACCACGAGCGTCTCACTGAAGGGGTATTCATCGACGCTGAACAGCCCGCTCGCCCGGACCACGCCGGCAGTCATGCCATCCTCCCCGGCATAGGCGATGAGTCGGTCGAACGGATCCTTGGCGCCCAGTGAACCCGGGGTGAACGGGGTTGAGGCAAGACTGCCATTGGCGTGTGCCAACAGCACTGCAGTGGGTTCGAGCATGAAGATGATTCTCCAGGGAGCATTGAGGGAAGTGTGGGTTTTCAGCCAATGGCCTGGGTCACCGGCGCAAATTGCCGAACCGCACCGGTAGCCTGCGGGGGCGTGCCCCGTGCCATTTGGGCGACGGTGTCGACCTGCTTGAGCCCGGCCTCTTCCAGCCAAGGGGCCAGACCGCTGTTTGAGGGGATGTCGATGCGAACGAATGCCCCCGGCACTTGGGCCAGCAGCACGGCGATCAAGTGCTGAGCCTGTTCCAGGGTCTGGGCGATGACTGGGCCAATGCAGCGACCACGGCCAAAGGGGCGCAGCAGGGCGAAAGCGCACAGGTGACCGTCCTGTTCGATACCCACGCAATGTTCAACGACACCGAACAGGTCATTGAGTACGGCGGTTCGTTCCAGCCCGCTCCCGGCATTGGCCAGTTTGATCAACTCGGCGTGATCGGCTTCGTCCAGCACGCGGCAGCGTTCACCGGTGGCCAGTTCTTGCGGGGCCGGCACCAGCGCTTGCCCTTGATGCTGCTGGATATGCCCAAAATCAACGAACCCCTGGCTGGCATACAGCGGGGCACCGGCCAGCGTCGCATTGAGGATGGCGGTTCGCGAGCCGCAAGCTTCGATTGCCAGTTCCATCAGTTTGCGACCGATTCCCCGGCCTTGATATTCATCGTCGACAATCACCAGGCCGATCGTGGCGTAATCCCCCTGGGCGCAGGTGAACGCCGTGCCAATCAAACGGCCCTGGTCTTCCACGACAAAACCCTGGGCAACACGTTGCAACATCGCCCAGTCTTCCAGGCGATGGGGCCATTTCAATTGCACGGACAAGGCATGGGCCGCAGGCACATCGGCGGCGGTCATGGCGCGATAGAAGTAAGTAGGGCGTTGCGAAATGGACATGGCAGATCACCATAAAATAAGGGGCGAAATCGGATGGATGTGTGCGCTGAAAGTCTTTGTATCTCACCTGCCATCGGGCCTGGCAAGGGCGGCAAATCGATTCGGTATCTTCCGTAAGCAACGGCTCTGCCGGCCACATTTCTTGCTCAAATCAGACGCTTGGCCAGCAGTAAATACCGGGTCGTTTTTTCGCTGTTCAGATCGAAACCAGAGGTCATCGAGGGCTCAATAGTTACGCTCACGATCAACCAGGCCCAGCATCGATTTTCCCCGTTGATGCCGGCGGATGTTCTCCAACAACACGCCAAAGGCACTTTCAGGCTGAGTCATCGCCGCGATGTGCGGCGTCAACAGTATCTGTGGATGGTGCCAGAAGGGGTGATCCATCGGTGCCGGCTCCTGCTCCAGCACGTCCAGCACCGCGGCGCTGAGTTGGCCGTCGGCAAGGGCTTCAAGCAGGTCCGCTTCCACCAGGTGCCCACCTCGGCCCATGTTGACCAACGCTGCGCCCTTGGGCAGGTGTTGGAACAGCTGGCGGTTGAGGATCCCCCGGGTCTGCTCGGTCAACGGCAGGACACACAGCACAATGTCGCATTGACCGAGAAAGGCCGGCAATTGCTTGTCGCCAGCAAAGCACGCGACGCCCTCGATGTCATGCTCGCTGCGGGCCCAGCCCGATAAGGCAAAACCAAAGGTCTTCAAGGTGGCGAGTATCTGCCGTGCCTGCAAACCCAGGCCCATGAGGCCCACCCGGCGTTGCCCGGCGGGCACCAGCCGGTGCGCTTGCCAGCCCCGTTCGGCCTGTTGCTGGCGATAGCGCAACATGTCCCGGTGCAGGCTGAGCACGGCGAAACTGGCGTATTCGCACATGCCCTGGCTGATGCCCGGGTCGAGCAAGCGCACCACCGGCAGCGTCGTAGGCAACCGGCTCAGGTCAAGTTGATCCACGCCGGCCGACAAGGCAAACAGCACCTGCAGATTCGGCAACAGCGTTTCGACGTCGTCCGGTGCCTGCCAGGCCGCCAGGTACCGGATATCCCGCGGGTCGCCGATGTCTGGCCAGGCACGCCATTCAATGTCCGGCGCGTGTTCGGCGAATAGGCGCCGCCAGTGTTCGCCGCGTACCGGGTCAGCTTTATAGAGCAGGGCCATGGGTCACTTCTCGCCTGAAATCAAGGAGCCCCTAGCATGCCTCAACGCCAGAGCAGGATCTGTCGAAAGGGCCGGCGTAGCAGCATCGCACTGCGTTGCAAGGTGCCTCTTGCGGCAGATTCCATGGGGCTGGAATGCCTCTGGAGGATTCTGCTGTTTGCCGGGGTGTAAACAGTCGATCCGAATTTCTCAACGACCAAGTTCGGCTTAGACAATCGCGTCGAACGCTTAACCTGTGAACACACCGCAGCCGCTTCCTGGGTGCGAGGCTCACGATGGGAAATGCCAATGAACAGTAAAGTCGAAGAAACCCCAAGTTTGCTCCGTCAGCGTGATCAATTCGTGCCACGTGGCCTGGTCACCGCGCACCCGTTGGTGATCGATCGGGCCCAGGGTTCGGAATTATGGGACGTGGATGGCAAGCGCTACCTGGACTTCGTCGGCGGCATCGGTGTGTTGAACATTGGCCACAATCACCCCAAGGTCGTCGCGGCCGTGCAGGCCCAGTTGCAGAAGATCTCCCATGCCTGCTTCCAGGTCGTGGCCTACAAGCCTTACCTGGACCTGGCCCAGCGCCTGTGCGAAATGATCGGCGGCCAGCACGCCTATAAAGCGGCATTTTTCACCTCGGGTGCCGAAGCGGTGGAAAACGCGGTGAAGATCGCCCGGGCCCACACCAACCGCTCGGCCGTGATTGCCTTTCGTGGCGGATTCCATGGCCGGACCTTGCTCGGCACCACGCTGACCGGCATGAGCCAGCCGTACAAACAGAACTTCGGCCCGTTCGCCCCGGAGGTCTTCCACACGCCCTATCCAAATGCCTATCGCGGCGTCACCAGCGCCATGGCGCTGCAGGCGCTGGACGAGCTGTTGGCCACGCAAGTGGCACCTGAGCGGGTCGCGGCCATCATCATCGAGCCGGTGCAGGGCGATGGCGGTTTCCTGTCGGCCCCCGCCGAGTTTTTGCAGGGCCTGCGCGCATTGACGCAAAAGCATGGCATTGTGTTGATTCTCGATGAAATCCAGACCGGTTTCGGTCGTACCGGTAAATGGTTCGGTTTCCAGCACGCCGGCATCCAGCCGGACCTGGTCACGGTCGCCAAGAGCCTCGCCGGTGGCTTGCCGTTGTCGGGTGTGGTCGGCAAGGCCGAGATCATGGACGCTCCACTGCCGGGTGGCCTGGGCGGTACGTACGGCGGTAATGCGCTGTCGTGCGCGGCGGCGCTGGCGGTGATCGAGGCGTACGAGCAAGAACAGCTGCTGGCCCGTGGCGAAGTCCTGGGTGAGCGCTTGCGCCAGGGCCTGCTGCATCTGCAAACGCGTTATCCGCAGATCGGCGACGTGCGCGGCAGCGGCTTCATGCTGGCGATCGAACTGATCAAGCATGATGAGGCGCGGACCCCGGATGCCGACCTGAACCAACGCCTGATCGACGAAGCCCGGGCCGGTGGTTTGCTGGTGATCAAGTGCGGGGTGTACCGCAACGTCTTGCGCTTCCTGGCGCCGCTGGTGACCAGCGAAGCGCAGATCGACGAAGCGTTGCAGATTCTCGACGGTGCCTTGGCACGCGTCCTGGGCTGATGCCCGCGTTCATGACGTTTGCCGGGGCAAGCGTCAGTGGCGGTTAATGGAGCGTTGATCGATGGGACATCATCGGAGGCTTTACAGATGAGGCTGACTGAATATCGGGCGTTGTTGATCGACTGCGATGAGGTCTTGGTGGATCGGGACTCCGGCGTCTGGACGGCGTTGCAACCGTTGCTGGAAAACCATGGCGAGCCGTTGGACAAAGCACAGGTGCTCGCCGATTTTGACGAAGTACTGCAAGCCTTGTACCCGCGTTTCGGCGAATTGGGTTTCAGCGGCTTGCTGTGTTTCGCCCACCGTCAATTGGCCGAGCGCTGGAAGCTCAAAATCAGTTGGGAGGAGGGCATGAGCTTCGCCCGCTCGGCTGCCGGTTGGACGCTGTTCGAGGATGCGCCGGGTGCGATGCTCTACCTGCGCAAGTTCTATCGGTTGTTGGTGCAAGGGGATCGCGATGCCGAGGACCGGGGCGTGTTGTGCGAGCGCCTGGGCATCGAGCCTGATGATTTTATTTCGCTGGCGAGCGACCCGTTGCAGGATCACGATTGGCTGGCGGCCAATGGCCTGAGCGCCGAGACGATTCTTCAGGTGACCCGTCCTGGCGCCCGTCCACGGTCGGTTGGGGCTGTTTGCCTGATCTGCCGCAACGCCGATAGGTCGCCCGCGCCCTGTGCGGCGGACTACTGCATCAACAGCATGGCTGATCTGGTCGCTCAGCATCAGCTGTCCTTACGACGCTGATTTTGTTAGAAGATTGTCTTACAAACGGCAGGCAAGAGGTATGCGATGGAAGGTTTAGCGAAACTGGACCGGATCGACATCAGCATTTTGGTAGAGCTTCAAAAAGATGGCCGCATGACCAACGTCAGCCTGGCCGATGCCGTGGGCTTGTCCGCCAGCCCGTGCCTGCAGCGGGTCAAGCGACTGGAGTCGTTGGGGTACATTTCCAGCTACAAGGCCCATCTGAACCTGGCCAAGATTACCGACTCGGTGACGGTCTTCACCGAAGTCACCCTGAGCGACCACAAGCGTGAGGACTTCGCCAAGTTCGAATCCAACATCCGCCTGGTGGATGAAGTACTCGAATGCCACCTCATCAGCGGCGGCTACGACTACCTGGTGCGCTTCATGACCCGCAGCATCCAGGACTATCAGGACGTGATGGAAAGCCTGCTGGACAAGAACATCGGCATCTCCAAGTACTTCA
This sequence comes from Pseudomonas sp. NFACC51, assembly GCF_900103575.1. Taxonomy (NCBI): domain Bacteria; kingdom Pseudomonadati; phylum Pseudomonadota; class Gammaproteobacteria; order Pseudomonadales; family Pseudomonadaceae; genus Pseudomonas; species Pseudomonas sp. NFACC51. Next base: position 239,354 of record NZ_FMXH01000007.1, read on the forward strand.
GCTACATCGTCATCAAGTCACCGGTGCGCAAGGATGAGATTCCATTGCGCAAGTTGTTGCGGCATTGAGTTCGGGAACCATCCTAAAACAACTGCGGGAGCGAGCTTGCTCGCGAAGGCTTCGGCAGATTCGGCATTGAGGCAAGCTGATCCACCGCCATCGCGAGCAAGCTCGCTCCCACAAGGGATCTGGGCTTTTATTCCTTGAGGAAGGTCAGCAGATCCTGATTGAGACGATCCTTGTGCGTCTCGGTCAAGCCGTGCGGCGCGCCAGGGTAGACGATCAGTCGAGCGCCCTTGATCAGCGCCGCCGAGGCCCGGCCTGAAGCGTCGATAGGCACGATCTGGTCGTCATCGCCATGGATCACCAGCGTCGGCACATCGAATTTCTTCAAATCGCCGCGGAAGTCGGTAGCCGAGAATGCCGCGATCGAGTCATAGGTATTCTTGCTGCCACCCTGCATGCCTTGCACCCAGAACGACTGGATCAACCCCTGGGATGGCTTGGCGCCCTTGCGGTTGTAGCCGTAGAACGGGCCCGAGGCAATGTCCAGGTACAGCTGCGAGCGGTTCTCCAGGGATGCCTTGCGCAGGCCATCGAACACCTCGATAGGCAAGCCACCGGGGTTGGTGTCTGTCTTGAGCATCAACGGCGGGACAGAGGACACCAGCACGGCCTTCTTCACTCGAGCGGTGCCGTGACGGCCGATGTAGCGAGCCACTTCACCGCCCCCTGTCGAGAAGCCCACCAAGGTGACGTCCTTCAGGTCCAGCGCTTCAATCACCGCCGCCAGGTCATCGGCATAGTGATCCATGTCGTTGCCTTCCCAAGGCTGGCTGGAGCGACCGTGGCCGCGACGGTCATGAGCCACCACGCGATAACCCTTCGAGGCGAGGAACATCATCTGGCCTTCCCAGCTGTCGGAGTCCAGTGGCCAGCCGTGGCTGAAGGTCACGACCTGACCATCGCGCGGGCCCCAGTCCTTGTAATACAGCTGGACGCCATCCTTGGTGGTGATGTAACTGGCGGACTGAACCACGCTGCCGACAGCAGACGCGCTGGCAGCGGACTGGACAGGTGACGCGGCTTCGGCGCTGAGGGTGGCCAATGCCAGGGTGGCGACAGCGAGGGTGCGGTTGAATGTGTTCATCGTTTCTCTCTCCATAAGGTCAGTTTGATCTGCGGCGATCGTCGTCGATCGCGTTGGTGGGCAGATTAGAGAGAGAGGCCGAGGACGAGAACGGCGCCGGTATCGATAGCAACTATGGGAAAATCGGATAGCTGCGTTTCGCTTCGGTTGAGAAGTGAATATTCGTGGCGAGGGAGCTTGCTCCCGCTGGGTGGCGAAGCCGCCCCAAACGGTCACACGTGTAAAAGCGGCAGTGTCTTCAGGCCATTTGGCGTTTGAATATGCGCAACCAGGGAGGGAGCCGAAGACGCTTGCCGTGCATGAAGATGAACGGGGCCAGAAAAGTTCATGGCCGTCAGGATCGCGCTGACTTTTTCCGGATCCGTATGGAAGATCTCCAGCGCCAATAGCGCGCACCCCTTGTCCTGGAGCATGTCCGCAGGATGAGGCCCAGGCGCCCATTGAATGAGGGTGGGGACTGATCCAGCCATGGGAAGGCTTCCATCAGCCGGTATGGTGATTTGCCAATTCAGTGCTCCTCTCGTCATGGGTTCGACATCTCCGACAAGGCCAGGGCAGGCATCACGAGCCGTATGGATATCATCGGTGCGTGCTACCCAGGTCGCCAGGCGTGCCGGCGAATCGGGGGCCAATTGATCGAGGCCGAACCAGCGTGCCCGGTGCGGACGTAGGGCGGACGGGTCCACGGCAATCACTTCGAGGTAGACCCCGGGGCCAAGGTGCAGCAGCCTGTTATGGGTGCCCATGCGTGAGTGGACGCCACCCGGCTGAAGGTCGACGCCCAGCGCGTCAGTCACGAACGCGCAGCCGGTATCGAGGTCCGTTGCCACGATGACGAGGTGATCAAGGGTGGTTTTCATGTGTTCATCCATCCGTGGGTTGGGAAGTGTCTGTCGCCATCAACCAAAAGAAGGCATCGGCCCCAGCGAGTGCAAGATCCACATGACCGCCGCCACTGCTGCCAGCGCGGCGACCACAATGCCGATCAGCACCCATTTCAGGATTTTCTGCCCTTTCGACGGCTGGGACCTTGGCCCGTGTGCCTCGACCATGTGCCGAATTTCTCCGGCGCATCGCGGGCAAACAGCGGTGTCGTAAGGGAGGAGGGACCCGCATTGATCACAGTTTGTCATGTCGTCACTTCGAGGCTCAAAGGAGGGGGTGCCCTTTATGGGCTCGTAAAAGCGGACCGAACATGTGTGGCGTCAGTCACTTAATATTTGTAGACGATGCCCAGCCTGCCCATGATCTCCAAGGCATTGATCAGGCCCAGGCCGTTCATGGGCAGGCAGGCGAAGGCCTGGTATTCATCGAAGTGCGTGCCGATGGCCAACAACTTCAAGTCATGGGCCTCCAGCTGGGCGTTGAAGTACTGCAGGAGCGCACGCTCCCAATCGTTGGCGCGGTTGATGGCATCGATGGCGTTACGCTCGGGCACAGGGATTTCAATGCCCAACTGTCGCAGCGGGGCGAGGGCATTGACGGCATCGATCCCGCAGGACGACCACTCCTTCCATTCGAACCCGGCCAACTGATTGGTCTCGGTGAGTGCTGACTCGACCTGCGTCCAAGCCCAATCCCACTGCCCGGTAGGCGCCGGGATGTTCTGAATGAGCGCCTGCGCGCGCGCCTCGTCGAACAGGCAACCAAACAGATCGGCCAGGGTATCGGCCAAATCGGGCTGCGGCCCGTGTCCCTGGGTGTCCAGGTCGTGGCTCAAGCGCTGCCATAGACTGCTCAGTTCGGCCCAGTCCTCGTCGTCCATGTCGTCATCGATCACCTGGGCCTTATGGCCGCGCAGGTAGTTATCCAGCCGTGTCTTGCGCACGCGTACGCTGCCCTCGGTGAGATCGACCTCATAGCTGCGGTAATCCAGGTAGTTGGTCTGGAAAACGATGCGGTCAGCAAACACCTCATGGGCGAGGCTTTCCTCAGCGTCGAAATACGCCGCGCCTTCGCAGTTGCCATGGGCGGTGATGATGCGTTGAAACGACAGTGGGTCGATCGGATTCATGTGGGCGGGTCACAGGGAGAAGGGCGAAACGGAAGCGCGGCGTACGCTGTCCGATATCCGGATCGCGCTGATCGTACACCAAGGCCTGGAGATTGCTAAGGGGCGGAATGTGGGCGACGTCAACTGGCGGGCGCGTGTTTGGGTCTATGCTTACCTTGCCCCCTTGAACCAAGCCCGTCCATGCACAAACACCGAACAATCCGCCGGGAGAACATGTGAGACATTCGACACCGGTTGCAGCGCTGATCTGCCTATTGCTCGGCACGGTTGATGCCAGGGCCGAGGAGTATCAAGTCATCACCGAAGAGTGGGCACCGTACAACTATCAGGAAAACAATCAGCTCACCGGCATGACCACCGAGATCGTCCGGGCCATCATGGCGCTCACCGGGAATGACTTCGAGGTGCTGTTGCAGCCGAGTATGCGAGCCACCCAGGTACTGAAGACGCGACCCAAGACCATCATGTACTCCCTGTTCCGCACACCGGAGCGCGAGCCGTTGTACAAATGGGTCGGACCGATCGTGGAGGAGTCCATCCACCCCTATCAACTGGCCAGTACGCCGCCGGTGAACTCCCTGGAACAACTGCTGCATGCCCCGCAGATCACCACCCGTCACGCCGGCCTGGTGCCGCAGATGTTGCAGTCGCTGGGCTTCAACAACCTGGATAAAAGCGCCACCGAGAGCAAGTTGCTTTACCGCATGCTGCTTGCCGGGCGCACCGGCATCATCATCGGTGACACCGATGCGGGCGTGGCTTATTACAGCCGTCAGTTGAACATCGCGCCGGGCACCTTGCGACGGATCCCTATCGAACTGTATCGCTCATCGCTGTACATCGCCTTCAGCCCTGACAGTGAGGATGAAGTGGTGGCGGCGTGGGCCAGTGCGTTGGAGAAGTTGCGGCGTTCCGGGGAGTTGGAGCGGATTCAGCGGCGGTATGAGGGGGCGGTGGGGCAATGAGCGCGCGGAACCGGCGAAAGCCGGCCCCGCAGACCTGCACTCACTTCACGCTCTGCACATGCATGTCGATGGATATCGAGTCATTTTTGTCAGTACTGGCGTGATAGAAGAACCCATAGTCAACCAAGTAGTAATAGTGCGTCAGCGGCACGACTGTTGAGCTTGGGCGCTGTTCACGGCAGCTCAACGCCTTGGCGTTACCGCTCAAGGCTGGGTTCAGTCGTTTGGCTGGCCCTTCACTGTCGACGGTACAGTCGAAGGTTTTCGGTTCCTTGCCCACGGTGCCGATCAGATTGCTGGTGAGGCTGCCCTGGCGGGTAAAGCCCAGCTGACTGCCCACAGGCATACGCTGCCAATCGCCACGGAAACTCAGGCTGTTGACCACCTCGGTGTTCTCGGAACGCGTGGCCTGCTCTGTGCCCGATAGCCTGATCAGGCCGCGCCAGTTGATCTGGCGGCCATTGAGGTTTTCGCTTTTGTGAACAATGCTGAGCTGCCGGGTCACAGGGTCAGTGGACAGGAAGTACTCAGTACGCTCCGGCCAACTTTCTTGGGCATGACTGGCGGTGCCTGCCAACTCAATATAAGTCAGCGTCTTGACCGGGGCAGGCATGTGAAGTTGCTCAATGCTCCTCAATACACCTGGGTTGATGTCGGGCAGAGCATCCGCCGCGATCGGTGCTTTGGTACGAGACTTGAACGTCGGCAGAGTGGCAATGGTCGTAGGCGCGTTGCACACGAGTTCAAAAACCTTCAACTGATCCTGATCGGCCGCTGTCATCGCCTTGGCCTCGGGAAACATTTCGATTTTTCCGTCAGTGACCTCGTTACTGGCATTGAGGTAATAACGGGCCAACAGCGTGACCTTTCGCGCTGCGCAGTCCAGCGTGTACTGCTCGCGGGTCTGCGTGAAAGGAGACCTACTCAGCGGGTTCAGGCGGGTCTGCGGCTCGTCGTACGCCATCCAGAACTGCACCTGTTTACCGTTTTTGCGCACGCTGCTGTTATCCAGCAACAGCCACCGTTCAGCGTCCCCCTTCATCACCTGGCGCCAATCCGGAGCGGGGAGGTTTTTACACGCCTGGGTGAACTCCCGGTTGTTCATCAGCGTGGCGTGATAACGCTCGGGCAACGCTGTTGGCGGGGCATAGTGGCCGCTATTGTTGGCGTAGGAGCGGCGGAGCATGAACGAGTAAACCTGGTTGACCTGAGGTCTGGAGCAGGCCGCCGAAAACTGAACCGTTTGCCAGAAGGGTATGTTCGGTTCGCGGGGGGCGAACACCTGGAAGTTGATGACGTCGCCTTCGCGCATCAGGCTATTGGGCGTCAACGGCTGAGCGAGCAGGGTGGCTTGCTTATCGGCTGGTGGCTGTTGGCTGGCGCAGGCGGTTAGCAGCACTGAGGCGATGAGAAGGGTAGGGCGTTGCACAGATGTCTCCGGTAAGTCCATTGAGGGAGGCGGGGTGGGGCGATGTCTTGGGGCTGGGGGCTTAGGATAGAGGGAGTGATTAGCTGATGCGAGCCCTGGCCAGCAATCAGGCCGGCCAGCGTCGGTGAAACGACGACTACCGGCCTGTGGCACTGCATCGAGCCACAACACGGGTTGGGGCTTGACGGAACGTCCAATGGGTAACTGGTTTACCTACGGGCTCCAGGCCAAAGGTATAACACGGACCCATTCATGTATGAGTTTTATCCTCTACCGTCTTCAAGTAGGCCGCAGGTACCGACTCCACAAGCCAAACGCCATTGTCCGCCTGAAAGAACCGAACCCCTGCCTGTTTCATACCCTGTACATCAACAGCGAGTAGAACAGGTTGTCCATAGCGCTTGCCAACGGCCATTGCCGTTTCGGGACTTTCAGTCAGATGGACATGGTGCCGACTGCCTGGGATCAAGCCCTGCACCTCGATGGAGGCCATGAAGCGGCTGGCGGTTCCATGATAGAGCTGGGCAGGTGGTGTTTTTTCGACGTGTTGCACCTGGACCTGCCCGGTGCTGTGACCTTGTGCGGCTCGAATGCGTTGGCCATCTTCAGAGAGCGTGAAACGCTTCTTTTCGTTGGTCTCGACCACCTCGTGCAGCATCTGGTAGTCGAAGGTATGGCCATGTTGGTGGGCGTTCGAAATCAGATTATCAATGTCGGCCCAACCGTCGCGGTCCAGGACTAGCCCCATGGATTCGGGGGCGTGGCGTAGTACGTAGCTGAGGAGCTTGCTGATGTCGTCGCGTTGTTTCTTGTTCAAGGAAAGGTCCGTTTTCATTAGCTGATTGCAAATAGTACTGTGCTTGGTTGTATGGCGGCACTCAAACGAACGTTGCCCGCAAGCCGACGCGGGCAGTTTCGTCGGCTTTGGCGCACAAGGTAAGGGATTCCCACGGTTTCGCAGGCGTTGTGATGGCTGCGCGGGGAAACGGCGTATCGACTGATTTCGGGGGGGCGTGAGGCAGGCGCATGATGAAATCACTCGCGGCAGTCTTTCTACCGCGCTTGATAGTACTGCGCTCTACGCCTGGCTTCTTCCCGCTCCATTTCTTCATAATGCTTGCGTTCTTCCCGCTCCCTCGCTTGATGGCGCTCGCGGTGTTTCCTGTCTGCTGCTCTATCCATTTCGCGCTGGTGTTCCCAGTGGCGCCTGTTTGCCTCTCGATAGTCCTGGTTCCGATCACCGGCAAATGCGCCCGCTGAGGTGAAGCCAATCCAGGTGAGTACAAAAATGGCAGCCATTTTCATGTGATTGTCTCTCTAGCGCAGAGGTAGGTAGGGGGGCCATTTGCGGCTTCCGGTAGACCATAAGGATGGTCGCAAGTGCACTGCTTTGGGTTGAAAGGGGGCGCTCCAAGTTACGTCCCCTTTTTCTGCTTTCTAGAAACTGTACTTGGCGGTCAACATCATGTTGCGAGGGTTGCCGTAGGCATCACCGCCGTAGCTCACGGAGTTGGCGATGGTCGAGTAGTACTTGCGGTCGAAGATGTTGTTGGCGTTGACCTGCAAGTCCAGGTTCTGGCTGACCCGGTAGCCGGCCATCAGATCGGTGATCGCGTAGCTGCCCTGTTCGAGGCGGTATGTGCTGCCATCAGCCAGCGAGATGTCGTTGTACATACGGCTCTGCCAGGAGACGTTGCCGCCCACGCGCAGTTTTTCCAGCGGGCCCTGGAAGTGGTAGCTGGTGGTCAGCTTGAACAGGTGCTCCGGCGTGTCGGTGTCGAACTGCTTGTTTACGTTCTGCGGGTTCGCGGCATCCTTGATGGTGTGAGTGCGCGCGTAGGTGTAGCCACCGCCGACTTGCCAGTTTTCGGTCAAGGCGCCTTGCAGTTCGAAGTCGATACCCTGGCTGCGAATCTCGCCGGAGGCGTCGTAGCAGGTTGCCTGTGGGCAGTTTGCGGTAAACAGCTGCACGGCGCGGTTTTCCTGGTCGACGCGGAACAGCGCCACGCTCGCATTCAGCGCGCCATCAAAATATTCGCCCTTGATGCCGACCTCGTAGTTTTTGCCGACGATCGGCTTGACCGGGCTACCGGAAGTATCCTTGGAACTCTGCGGCGTGAAGATATCGCTGTAGCTGACGTAGACCGAATGATGTTCGTCCAGGTCGTAGATCAAGCCGGCGTAACGGGTGAGGTTACGGGTGACCTTGTAGTCGCCGTCGCCATCCCGGTTATCGTAGTCGTACCAGTCCAGGCGCCCGCCGAGAATCAGCTTCAACGGGTCCGCCAGGCTCAGGCGTGTGGTGAGGTAGACGCCGTCCTGAGTGGTCACTTCGCGCTGGTTGCTGGTGTGGACGAAGTCCGGTTTACCCGCATTGAGCGGCCAGTTGGTGTCGTACGGGCTGTAGTTGTGGGTGGTCATGTCGTAGATGCGCTTGCTGGCGCCCACCACCAGTTCATGGGTACGCCCGAACGCTGCGAAGGGCCCACTGGCAAAGGCGTCTATGCCGGTCTGGTTTTCATCGAAGTCGGCCTGGTAAACCGTGCGGGCCAGTGTGTTGTTGACCCAGCGCGATTGGTAAGAGCCGGAGAATAGCGCGTTCTGTTCGGCGTAGTTGGCGTTGACCTGAAGGTTCCAGTCGTTGGCCAGGCGATGACGGACTTCGGCGAATACGGTGTTGATCTCCTGATCCTTGTTCTCCCAATCCGTGCCCGGATTGTAGGAGCGTGGCAGATCCAGATGATGGCCGTCCTGGCCGATCATCGAAGAGCCCCAGAAGTAATTGGTCTTGTCCTTCTGGTGGGAAAAACCCAGGGTCAGGGTGGTGTCTTCGCTCAAGTCCGCTTCGGTGACCGCATAGAACAGGCCATGATCTTCTTCGACATTGTCGATGAAGCTGTTGGCGTCCTGATAAGAGGTCACGACCCGGCCGCGCAGCGTGCCGCTGTCGTTGAGCGGGCTGGAGGCATCGACCTCGCCACGGTAGTCGTCCCAACTGCCGGCGGCACCGGTCAGGGTGACTTTTTGCTCGGCCAATGGCCGCTTGCGAATCAGGTTGATGGCGGCCGAAGGGTTGCCTGCACCCGTCACCAGGCCGGTGGCACCGCGCACCACCTCGACCCGATCGAACATGGCCAGGTTAGGCTGGGCGCCAACGTTAACGCCGTTGTAGCCACTCGGGATGCCGTCATACATCAAGTTGTCGATTTCAAAACCGCGCGCCTTGTAGGTCTGCCGACCAGGACCAGAGGAAAAGTCCAGGAACAAACCGGGCGTCGCCTTGACCACGTCGTTGATGTCGGTCATCACCTGGTCATCCATGCGCTGGCGCGTAATGACGGTGACGGCCTGTGGGGTTTCACGCATCGTCAGCGGGAGTTTGGTCGCGGTCGACATCGCGCCGGTGGTGTAGGACTCGGTGCCTTCCGTGGTATTCCCCAGTTGGCCACTGCCGGAGACCTCGGTTGCGTCTAGTTCCAGGGTGGCGGGTGGGGTGTTGTCATCGGCGTAGGCGGGGGCCATGGAGATCATGCAGACAGCCATGGCCAGAAGATTGCGGGCAGGAGTGAAGTGACGCGGCGGGGTGGTGCGAGTCGACATGAGTTGGTCCTGATTTACTAATGCTTGTGAGAGTGATTCGCATTAAGTATTGCAGGGTTTGTTTGTGGGATAAAGCTTGTTGGGGTTGGGCGCGCTGATGCGTGGAGGGTAGGGCTTCAATGCCCAGTGGGGCCGAGGGCTCTTCTTTGTCGAGAGTTTCCTAGGACTGACCCCCGGAGTCGTTTGAACGAAGCGCTGCTTGATTTTTACGCCGGCAGGTAATATTTTCAATGCACGGCAGCCAACCATCAAGTACGTGAGCGCTTGCATCCGGTCTTAGAAAAAACAGCATATTCATTAATGCTGACTTTGTAATTGCTCACATTTTAAGTCGGCGTGGAGATGAATATGTTTAACTCTGTCATCGTTTCTGACATCCCTTTTTATACATCCGTTCAGGATGCACGAAAGGCGAATTCTGTAAATTTGAACCATCTCAAGGAATCATTAGCATACGGGCTTGGTTTTAAAACCTTGGCTGCGCACGCTGCTCATTTTGACGCTTTATCAAAAGGTGAACATGGCATAGCCAAGGTCGCGTTGTTTTCCAAGTCGCGCACAATGTCTAGACTTATGGAGCTTGGATATACTAAAGATAAGTGTGAAGTGATGGCTGATGTCGTGGAAAGTTCTTACCAGGAAGCCCTTTCTGAGCAATTTTTCTTTGTTCCTTTTAAGCCCGATAACGGCCCATTTGATCCATTCCGCGCAGATGCGTTTGATCGGACAAGAGTTTGGCTTCATGGCGGTAGCCGCGACGATATCTGTAATAAGGACTATCTAGAAGCGCTTTCCGATGAGTCAATGTCTAATGCAGCTATGGAGTGGCTCCATTCTAAAATATCCAGCTTTGCTTTCCCTACCATTCTTGACAGAAGAAACTATCAAGGCGGCATCATTATCAGGTTGCGCGACTTGAATATAGAGAGCTATCCACTTGCTGGTTGGAGCAAACTTAGTCGTGCAGGTATTTTGGAATACGGCTCAAGTGCTGATACTTTTCTTTGTGCTCCGATGAAATAAAGAAGTATTCGGCTGGCCTTGCAAGGCCAGCCGAATACTTCGTGAATTGGGCGGGGTAACGGCGTGAGCCTGACCAAGGTTATCCAAGATATCGGCAGCGCTCGTACGTTGATAGGTCAGCGAATAATGGCCGTCGTACCCTGACAAGGCTAGTTGCCCCGGCCATCACCAAACGACCACTCATCGCTGGCCGTAGTGGTGATCACCACCATGACATCTTCCGCGTTTCCAGACCCGCCATCGCCGCTCTGGCCAGGGAAATCGCCGGATAACCCTGCCCGGCATTGATCACCGCTCCGCCCAGCGCCGCCCCCATCGCGTTGCCGAGATTAAAGGCACCAATGTTCGCCGCCGGGGCCAGAGTTGTCGATTTCAAAACCACGCGCCTTGTAGATCTGCCGACCAGGACCAGAGGAAAAGTCCAGGAACAAACCGGGCGTCGCCTTGACCACGTCGTTGATGTCGGTCATCGGTTTTCATGTCGTGGAGCGAGGGTTTCCGGTCCGTCGGGGTGTAACGCATTGAGAATGCGTTGATGCAGAAAAACCTGAAGTGCGGAGCATGAATGCCCAGGGGAGCAAGTCTCTGCGGCTAATTAATCCAGATGCGTTGCATCTGGGCTGAGGTACTGAGACCAGGCACGGTGATCAGTGAGTTTTTGTGACAGCCGAGCGAATTTTTATCGATTGCTGGATTGACAGCGCCTTCTTAGGATTTCCACTGACCAACTGGGCTTGGCAACGATAATAAAAGAGGAATTCTCGATGACGCTTGCAAACAAGAAAGTCGCCGTAATTACCGGCGGCGCTATGGGTATCGGAGCGGAAGCGGCAAGTGCGCTGGCGAGTGATGGCCACCATGTAATCATTTGCGACATCAATACCACCGAGGCCGAACGTTTCGCGCAACAGCTGCGTGACCAAGGTTTCTGCGCCGATGCCTTCCAGATCGATGTCGGTACACCTGCCTCTGTGTCTGCTGCGTTCGAATGGGTTGAGGCCAAGTTTGGGCGCTGCGATGTGTTGGTCAATTCTGCAGGCATCGCCAAGACCATGCCTTTCCTGGAATTTGATGCCGATGTCTTCAACCGGACAATGCTGATCAATGTCACGGGCACGTTCTTGTGCTGCCAGCTGGCGGCACGCATCATGCGTAAGCACGAGTTCGGCCGGATCATCAACATTGCCTCCGTTGCCGGGATGCGCGCAGTGGGCAAAGGCCGGACGGCCTACGGCACATCAAAAGGTGCTGTGATCGCGCTGACAAGGCAGATGGCCGTCGAACTGAGCGAATACGGAATCACCGCAAATGCCATCGCCCCTGGACCGGTCGATACGCCGATGACCAAAGAGCTGCACAGCGATGAGTTCCGTAAGGCTTACAGCAACGCCATCCCAGCGAAACGTTATGGCACCACGCGTGAAATCGCCGGAGCAGTCAGCTATCTGGCGTCTGACGTCTCAGCTTACGTCAACGGAATTGTCCTACCCGTGGATGGTGGTTTCCTTGCGTGGGGCGCTGGCGATATCTGAGTTGCGCTGATACGAATAAACGGGGTGCGTAATGACTAGGCACTCCCTGTGCGGCTGATCATTCGGCCGCCATTTCTTCTACGATCCACTTCACCAGGTCTGCTGTGTCGGCCCGCGCTCTGGCGTTGGGCGAGATCCACAGCACCAATTTTTCCGGGCCTTCAACACAGCCAAACGGGGCTACCAGCGCGCCGCTCTCCAGTTCCGCTTGCACCAGCATCCGCGGCACACAGGCAAATCCCAAGCCGACCTTAGCCGCCTGAATCAGCAGATAGAAATGCTCGAAGTATTCCAATTCAGGGGGGGCGGGCATGGTCATCTGCAACGCTGAATACCATTCTTTCCAAGCATGCGGGCGAGTCTTGGTAGCCAGCAGCTTTTTGCCGCTCAAGTCGCTCACTTGCTGCACACCTGAAGCCTTAAGGTAATCAGGCGAGCATATAGCCCCAATCCATTCATTGGCCAACGGGATCGGCGCGATGCCGGGAGGTGGGTCAATGCTTTCCAAGCGTATTGCCACGCTGACGCCATCTTGGACAAAGTCGATTGGACCGTGTCCGGTTCTCAAGCCCAGCTCCATCGTCGGAAAGTTGCTATGCAACCCGGCAAGCCTGGGTAGCAACCAATGCATCATGATCGACGCCGAACATGACAGCTCCAGCGGTTGAGGGCGCACTTCGTCAATACTTTGCTGGATCAAGTTGAATGCGCGGCTCAAGCCAGCGGCAAGGCGCGCGCCTTCTGGAGTCAGTTTAGTGCCATGCGCATTGCGCGTGAGCAAGACGACCCCCAGCACATCCTCAAGCGTCCGAATGTGTCGGCTGATAGCACCGTGAGTCACGGAAAGGGCATCAGCGGCTTCGCCGAAGGTGCCTTTCCTCGCAACCATTTCGAAAGCTCTGAGTGCATTGAGAGACGGTCGCGGAGGGGATGACATGTGCGCACCTCGTGAGCAGGCCATGGCGACCAGAGCGCCGGTCGAACCAGAAGCCTAATGTGAGTTTTTCTCAACTTAGCGGGAAATCATATCGTTAGCCCGTCAGCAGGGTCAATGTATATTCGAGGTGAAGGCCGCCCCTGCAAAAGCGGCCAATGAATATAAAAAAAGTAGAGCCAAGGTGATTATCGATGGTCGATCAAACAGCCGGGCGCGAAGAGTTTACGGCCCGTTTCTTCGTAGAGAGCAGTTACCCGATTGAACGGGTCGGCGAGGTCATCGCTGGCGAGCAATCCAGCGGTACATTCATTGCCTTGCCCGGCGAATCAGCTGAGTTGAAAGAGCGTTCACGGGCCCGTGTGGTGTCGGTCAAGTCTCTTCCAGCGGTCACCAGCGCTTCGTTACATAGCGAATACCTGGCTAGGCACAATCCTTCGGCGACGTACTATCGCGGCGAAGTTGAAATCGCTTTTCCAACGGCCAATATTGGTCCGAATCTTCCTGCATTGCTGACCACCATTGCCGGCAATCTATTCGAGATAGGTGAAGTCAGCGGTTTAAGAGTGCTCGATGTCGATCTTCCGGCAACATTTGCCGCTGGCTTCTTGGGCCCACAGTTCGGTATTGAAGGGACTCGTAAACTGTGCGGCGTTCATGACCGTCCAATCATTGGCACCATCATTAAACCCAGCATCGGCCTGACACCTGAGCAGACCGCTACCGTGGCCGATGAGCTGTGCGCGGGTGGTATTGAGTTCCTCAAAGATGATGAACTCTTGATCGACCCGACCTATGCATCCTTCGATGCGAGGTTAAATGCTGTCATGCCTGTACTTCACAAGCATGCAGATCGCCTCGGCAGGATGCCAATGTACGCGATCAATATTTCTGGGAGCATTGATGAAATGCTTCGCCGCCACGACGCCGTACTGGAGTCGGGGGGGACCTGCGTCATGCTCTGCCTGAACTGGGTTGGGCATTCGGGGGTCGAGCATATCCGCAAGCATTCCCAACTACCTATTCACGGCCATCGTAACGGTTGGGGTGCCTTTACCCGCAATCCACAGCTGGGCTTTTCGTTTGAGGTCTATCAGAAAATCTGGCGCCTGGCTGGCATCGATCATCTGCACGTCAATGGCATTCAGAGCAAATTCTGGGAGCCGGATGACTCAGTCATTGCCTCGGCACTGAGCTGCCTGACCCCGTTTTCGGGCGTCCAACCGATCCTGCCGGTCTTCTCTTCCGGCCAATGGGCTGCGCAAGCGCCAACGCTGTTCGAAAAGCTGCAGTCGGTGGACCTCATGCATCTGGCGGGTGGTGGAATTATCGGCCATCCCCTAGGTATCGGTGCCGGCATTCAGAGTATGCGCGAAGGATGGGAAGCGGCAACTCAGGGCATCCCCCTGCAACAGTATGCAGAGGGCAGACCCGCACTAACCGCCGCCTTGGCAAAATTCGGAGGCGTATAAATCATGCGTTCAGCCAATACGCCCAGGCTTCGTCTGGTGTTTTACGGTGATGATTTCACCGGCTCGACCGATGCTCTGGAAGTCCTTACCGCAGCCGGCCTGAGATGCGCACTGTTTTTGGCGCCACCGTCGCCCGAGTTGTTAGAAGAGCTGGGTGGTTTTGACGCTATTGGCATCGCTGGCGATAGCCGCGCGTTATCCAATGCTGAAATGGATGAAGTACTTCCAGACATCTTTGAAGCACTCAAGCGCCTGTCCCCCGATCTTGTGCATTACAAAGTTTGCTCCACGTTCGACAGCGCTCCCGACGTGGGCAACATTGGCCATGTCATTGAACTCGCATCACGCGCCTTTGGAGTAAAAGGAGTGCCAATCGTCGCGGGTAACCCGGCCCTGGGTCGTTACTGCGTGTTTGGCAATTTGTTTGCGCTGTCCAAGACCGACCACTGTGTACACCGGATCGACCGCCATCCCGTCATGCGGGCGCACCCCATCACGCCTATGGGAGAAGCCGATCTGAGTGTCCATATCGGCCAGCAAAAGCATTTATCGATTGCCAAAATCGATATCCTTCAGCTTGACCAAACTGCCGACCTGGCGTCCTTGGTCCGCCAAGCCGCTCTGAGCCATGACTCGGTTCTGATCGACGGCACTACCACTGCTCATATGACCCTTGCAGGAAAAGCACTTACGGAGATCTCCAGCAGCTCGGCGCCGTTATTCGTGGTTGGCTCTTCAGGTGTCGAGTATGGATTAACGCAGCACTGGCATTCGGTGGGGCTGATAGATGCCTACCAAACTCAGGTCATTGCGCTGCAGCCCGCCAGACAAGTGTTGGTCATTTCTGGAAGTGCATCCCCGTTAAGTCGCGCTCAAATCGATACCGCTATCGCGAGTGGATTTGTCGAACTGGCGGTGGATGCGGCAGCGATCCTCGCAGAGTCACATAAAGGCGGGAGGGTCCAGGATGTGGTGGCGACGGCAGTCGCGCACCTAAAAAGCGGACGCTCCGTGCTGATCCACACGGCAAAAGGCCCGGACGACCCGAGAATCGAACAGATGATCGAAGCGATGACCGCCAAAGGACTGCTTCGTGACGAGGCAAAAATCCGCGGCGGTAAGCAATTGGCTGTCGAAATGGGCTACATCGTCCTGGACATTCTTAAGGCGTATCCGCTCGAAAGACTGGTTATATCCGGCGGTGATACGTCAAGTCAGATCACCAAGATTCTCGCCCCTGATGCATTGGTCATCAAATCCGATCTTTCTCCCGGTGCGCCCCTCTGCCAGGTGCGCTCAAACAAACCGTACTTGGATAACTTGGAAATCGCCTTGAAAGGCGGGCAGATGGGTGACCAGGACTACTTCGTAAAAGCGCTCACAGGTAGGCGCTAACTTCCGTTCCAGGACAGGAACACGCTTGCATATTTACAATAACAACAGGTGAAACTATGCAAACCTCACTCTTAAGTAACAGCGAGACTCATCATGAACATGTTGATGATGAGAAGAAAAAATCCATGAAAAATGTTGTTGCCGGAAGTCTCTTCGGCACAGCGTTGGAAACCTATGACCTCTATTTGTACGGTACCGCGGCGGCGCTGATCTTCGCTCCTCTGTTCTTTCCTGGCACCGATGAAGCTGTCTCAAGACTCGCCTCGCTAGCGTCCTTCGCCATATCATTTGTCGCACGGCCGCTGGGTTCGCTGGTGCTTGGACATTTCGGCGACCGGATAGGCCGCAAGAAACTGCTCTACCTCACGTTGATCATCATGGGCTTGAGCACCGTAGGCATTGGCTTGCTGCCTACCTACGCGAGCGTAGGAATCTGGGCACCCATCATGCTGTGTGTGCTGCGCTTCATCCAGGGCTTCGCTTTTGCCGGAGAATACAGCGGTGCAGTGCTCATGCTACTTGAGCATGCGCCCCGGCGAAAACGTGGTTTTTATGCAGCCATCAACAATATTGGTCCGGTATTCGGATTCATCGCCTCGGCGGGGTTGCTGCTGATCGTCAGCAGTTTATTGTCGGTGGAGGATTTCTATAAGTGGGGATGGCGCATTCCATTCATTGCCAGTCTCGCCCTGTTGGTCGTTGGCGTCTTCGTACGGTCTAAAGTTGCCGAATCTCCGGTGTTCGAAAAGACCGCCGAAAAACGCGCGGTAGCCAAGGGGCCGGACCTATCACCGGCCATGCGCCTGTTCACCAAGTACCCTAAACAGTTACTTTTGGTCGCAGGTGCCAACATTTGTCACTTTTCGACATTTTATCTTTTTACCGTATTCGCATTGAGTTACGGTCAGAAGGAACTGGGCCTTTCCAATGCCTTTGTGCTCTCGGTAGCGATGGTCGCTATCTGCACGCACCTGGTAATCGTTCCCTTCGCCGGCGCAATGGCCGATCGACTGGGTCGACGCACCATGATGTTGATCGGCTTCGCGGTGACTGCGCTGGCCGCGTTTCCCTTCTGGCACCTATTTTCCACAGGCCAGTTCCTACCCATGGTCTTGGGCTCATGCCTGTTCATGGCCGGCTACGGCCTGGTATACGGTGCTGTGCCTTCATTCACCGGCGAGGCATTCGGACCCAGCGCACGATTCACCGGGTTCGCCATGGCCACCAATGTCGGTGGCATCATCGGTGGCGGCACGGCACCCATCGTCGGCGCCTATCTGCTCAGCCATTATGGCTCGCCCTATGCCATCTCGGTCTACACGGTAGTGCTCGCGGCAATCTCTGCCTTGTGCGTCTACCTGTCAGCCGAAACCAGAACGATCAATATCACTGACGAGTAATGACCCCCGCGTGCGGCTTGTCCACATGTGCCGCACGCTTGTTCGACTCGGCAAGCGTAACGCCCTCCAGGCATAAGCGGGTGCAGACCACATTTATCAGTAAGCGGGTCAGACCACGTTCATGAATCGTGGTCTGACCCATACCCTCCTGGCGAATATGATGATTCGATCAGCACCGGTGGCATAGGAATCCGGTGTCTCGAGAGGTTCGTGGTTTTAACTGGCCAGAGTGATCACACCCTGGGCAGCGAGGACGAGGTCTGCTGCCCGCTCGCCAATGACCACGCAAGGCGCCATGGTGTTGCCGACGGTGATTCGGGGCATGACCGAGGCATCCGCGATCCGCAATTTCTCGATGCCATACACGCGCAACTGATGGTCGACCACAGACATTTCATCTCGGCCCATTTTCGCGGTGCAGGACGGGTGCCAATAGGACACGGCGGAATTGCGGATGAACTGCTCCATGGCGCGGTGCGCTTTCGGCCCGGGCACCACCTCGCGTTTTACCAGGTCGTTGAAGGTTTCGCTGTTCCCGAGTGCCCTGCAGAGGTCGATCGATGCAAACGCCGCCGCCATGTCCTCGGGCGCGCTCAGCGAGTTCGGCTCGATGAGTGGAGCATCCGACGGCCCGGCGCCCGATAGGCGCAGGCGCCCTCGACTGACAGGCCTGGCCAGCCCTGCGAACATCGTCCAACCCTGTTGCGGTGGCTGGATACCCACTTCAGCAGGAGAGGGCACCGCAAATTCAAGCTGGCAGTGCAGCAGGTCTGGCGCGTCCAGGCGACTGTCGCTTTTCCAGTACAACGTGGTTTCACAACCGCCGCCACCAACCGCCTGGGGTTGCAGGTACTCCCAGGTACAGCCAAAGGCAACATGATCCTGAAGATTCTGACCCACACCGGGAAGGTGACTGGCCGGGACGATGCCATGGGTGCGCAGTTCACTCTCCGGGCCGATGCCTGACTGCATGAGCACCTTGGGCGTGTTCACCGCGCCCATGGACAAGACGACTTCGGCTTCGGCATAGAAGCAGTGCCGTTGCCCTTCGATGATCACTTCGACACCGACAGCTCTTGTGCCCCTAAGCAGGACACGGGCCACCAGCGCGCCGGTGAGGACGGTCAGGTTCGGTTGGTGCAGCCGTGGTCGGACATAGGAATCGTAAACGGATTCGCGCCTGCCCTGGTTGATGCGTAGATCGGTGATCGCAGCCCCGCCGGGGCCTTCCATCATCGCTCCGTTGGGACTGTCATATCGGGGGATACCCAGGCGGCTGGCCGCTTCCAGGGTTGCCCAGGCGAGGGGTTGAGGCGAGGCCGGCTGCTCGACATGCACGGGGCCACCTGAACCACGCCGTGCGGCATCCGGGCTGCCGTGCCAGTTCTCGATCCTGCGGTAGTAATCCAGCACCGAATCGTATCCCCAGGCGTAGTCGCCGGACTCGGCGGCGAAGTGATCCCAGTCCGATCGATGCCCGCGTGCCCAGACCATCACGTTGATGCTGGAGCCACCTCCAAGCCCCTTGCCCATGTTCAAGGAAAGACGACGCCCGTTGAGGTGCGGGTTGGATTGTCCTGCGAATGCCCAGTCGCGCTCTGAACCGAGGTTCAGCGGCCACTGCGCCGGCTCTGCAACTTCAGGGCCGGCGTATTCGTTGCCTGCTTCAATCAACAACACGCGTGCGTTGTCCTGTTGGGCAAGGCGGGCCGCAACCACGCAGCCGGCCGTACCCGCACCACACACGATGAAGTCGTAGTTCCGATCACGCCGATGATTCATGCGTCCGTCCATATCGATGCAGCGGCTGGGTTCAGGGTTATCCGGGGGGGCCGCGGCGATCACTGTTCGCCAACGCTTTTCACGGCATCGAGAATCACCTTGGCCACTTCGGCTGGCTGCGACTGCTGGGGCACGTGGCTGGTGTGCACCTGCGCCAGGGTGGCGCCGATACGCTTGGCGGCGGAGCGCTGGACATCGGGATGGATCATCCGGTCCTCGGTGGCGAGCAGATACCAGGACGGTTTGGTCTTCCAGGCAGAGACGGTCGTTTTGTCCTCGAACGCGGATGCCTTGATGGGGCCTTGCGTCGCGGTCATCACGGCGGTCTGCGCCGCTGGAAGATCCTGGGCGAAGTCCTTGGCCATGCCTTCCGGGGTCAAGTAGAGGAAACCGTTGCCGTCAGCCTTGATCTGACTGATACCCGGGGGAGTGGGCGCGCCTTTGCCTTGTTCGCCGCTGGTTTGACCGGCATCGGGAGCGAAGGCGGCGACGTACACCAGGGCACGGACTTTCTTGTCGCTGCCGGCCTGGGTAATCACGGTGCCGCCCCAGGAATGACCGACCAGCACGACCGGGCCCGGCTGATTGTCCAGCGTTCTTTGCGTGGCAGCGACATCGTCGGCAAGCGAGGTGAGCGGGTTTTGCACGACCGAAACGGCGACCCCCTTGGCCAGCAGAAGCGGCACGACCTTGGCCCAATCGGAGCCGTCGGCGAATGCGCCGTGTACGATGACCACCGAAGGCGTTGTATCTTGGGCCTGGCTGATACCGGCGGCCAATGTGCTTGCAAGGGCGAAGGCGACGGTGACGGCTTTTGATCTGAATGTTTTCATGGCATGAACTCCTGTGTGGGGGCTCAATTCTGCTGACTGGCCTGCTTCGTGGGCATCGGTCATTTATCCGACCCCAAGGCATTTTTCATGGATAGTGCGTTGCAACTGGACATTTCATTGAGCGCGGCGCTGCAGGCGATCGGCCAGGTCGGGGACCTCAGCATGGGCCAGCCACTCGGGCATTCCCGACGCGTTGCCGCACTGGCGCGCAGTCTGGCGCAGGCCTCACACGGCGATGGCGAGCACCTGAGGGTGGCGGAGCAGGTCGCCTTGCTGCGCTGGTCCGGCTGCACCGCCAACGCCGAAGGGTTTGCGGATCTGCTCGGTGATGACGTCGATGGCCGCCGCGCGATGCTCGACCTGACCCTGGGCAAAGAGGCCATGAACGCGGTGCATCAGGCGACCCCGCTGGCCGTTGTGCACTGCGAGGTCTCTGGCGAAGTCGCGAAAACCCTCGAACTGGGGGCCGCTGTCGAGGCAGGCTTGTGCCGCGTATTCGAAACCTACGATGGGACTGGCCGGCCGCTGGGCTTGACCCATGAGCACATTCCGGAGGTCGCCTATCAGGTGGTGCTTGCCGGTGATCTGGATATTCTCAGTCGAGCACATGGCTTGGACGCGGCGCTGCGCTGGATCCGCGACCAGTCGGATCGGCGCTATCCCGCTGCCCTCGCGTCGTTGCTCATGGATAACGCCAGGGCGTGGCTGGCAGACCTGGATGGCCGCTCTCAAAACCCGGTCCATGGGGAGGCCGAACGCTCCGTCTCGCTGACCTTGGTGGGGGACGTGATTGACTTGAAGCTACCCTGGCTGGCGGGGCATTCGCGGCGGGTGGCGCATGTCGCCATGGAGACTGCGCGCTTGTGGGGGCTAGGTGAACCCACCCTGATAGCGCTCGGAAAGGCGGCGCTTGTCTACGGTCTGGGTCGGGCAGCCGTTTCCAACCAACTCTGGAACACCGCCGGGGCGCTGCCTTATAGCGCCGCGGAGCGGGTGCACCTGGTTCCCTACTGGACGCAACAGGCGCTGAGGCCTATCAGTGAACTGGCCGTGCCTGCCGAGATTGCCGCCCATGCCTACGAACGGCTCAACGGCAGTGGCTACTTTCGAGGTGTGATGGGGGATGCACTGTGTGCCGAGCATCGACTGTTCGCCACTTCCGTAGCCTGGGTCGCACTCAGGGAAGCCAGGCCCTGGAGGGCGGCCTACGGCGAATCGGAGGCGGCCAGACTGCTGGAGCAGGATGCCGCCAGTGGTTTGTTCGACAAGGCTGTATGCGAAGCGGTTATCGCCGCTGCACGTGGCGAGCGTCGGACTCATCAGCCGAAGAGTTCGTTACTCACCGCACGGGAGTGTCATGTGCTCCTGGAAATCAGCCGTGGCGCCAGTAACAAGCAGGTGGCGCGACTGCTGGACATCAGTCCGAGCACCGTTCGCACACACATGGAAAGCATATTTCGCAAACTGGAATGCTCGACCCGAGCTGCCGCGACTCTGAAAGCATTGACGCTGGGCTTGATCTCCTGATGCCAAGGCGCGGCAGATCGATCATTCTTGGGCGGACGGATTGGCGCGAGCCAGGGAGATGAATGCCTTGACCGCGGCAGAGGGGTTGCGACGGTTCGGGTAGTACAGGCAAAGCTTGTCCCTGGGCGGTGTCCAATCTTCCAACACTCGCTCGAACTGTCCGGCCTGGATTTCATCCTGAACGTCCTGCTCCATGAAAAAGCCGAGCCCCATGCTTTCCTGCACCACTGCCTTGACGACGCTCGGTTCATCGAGCGTGAGCGGGCCGCTCACATCGAGCCTGGTCACTTCCCCATCGCGCTCGAAATGCCAAGGAAAAATCGCCCCATTCGGCAAACGAACACGCAGGCACCGATGGTTGAGCAGATCAGGCGGCGTCCGTGGCCTACCGTATTGCTCGAAGTACGCCGGTGTACCGACCACGGCATACCGCTGCGGCAGGCCGAGGGGGATCACGATCATATCGCTCGGTACGAGGCTCGCGGAACGGACGCCGAAATCGAAGCCGTCAGCGACGATATCCACCAGGCGGCCTTCGGTGACAAGGTCGATGTGTACCTTCGGATGATGCCGCAGGAATTCCATCATCAACGGCAGCAGTGCCGCTCGAGCTGCGCTGGCGAACGCATTGATGCGCAGCGTGCCCGAAGGACCGGCATTGTGAGATCGCACCGCGTCGAGCGCAGTACGCAAATCCTGCAGGGCCGGCCCCACCTGCTCCAGAAAGATCCTGCCCGCTTCGGTAACGGCCACGCTACGCGTCGTACGATTGAACAACCGCGTTTCGAGGCTCGCTTCCAGCTTGGCGATGGTGCTGCTTAGCGCGGTGGTCGAGACATTGAGATCGATGGCGGCTTGTCGGAACGAAGCCCTGCGGGCAACCGCTAGGACAGCGTCCAGCTCGCTCAGGCCTAGACGAGTATCTGACATGAATTATCCTGAATTTTGGGATAGGCCATAAAGTTTATCCCAGTTGAGCAAACTATCGGTCAGGTAGCAAGATCGCTCCCAGCAATCCATCCAGGAGACCGGCCAATGAGCCTTCAGCTTCCCGACGTCGTTGAGACGTACTTCAATATCAGCAATGGCGGCGACGTATCACAGCTTGCGAGCTGCTTCTGCCCACAGGCCACGGTGTTCGATGAAAACCAGACGCATGAGGGCATTCAGGCCATCGAAGCTTGGCAACAGGAGGTCCGGCGGACGTTCTCCTTTGACGTTCAACCTTTGCAGGCGCTGCTGGGGGAGGGCAAGTTGACTGTCATCGCACGGCTTACTGGCGATTTTCCTGGTAGCCCGGTTCATCTGAGTCACGTCTTCACTCTGGAGGGCGATCGAATAGGTGCTCTGGAGATCACCCCATGCTGAACCTTGGCTTGAGTGGTAAGCGAGTCCTCGTCACCGGAGGCACCAAAGGCATCGGGAAGGCTGTAGTCGAGCTGTTCCTGGCGGAGGGCGCGCAGGTGCTTACCTCCGCTCGGAAGGCAAGCGGTACGCTGCCGGATAACCTCTTGGTCCAGGCCGATCTTTCGACCCGGGAAGGCTGTGATGCGGTCGTCGCCGCGACCAGGCAGCGATTGGGCAGTGTGGACATCATTGTCCACGTCCTGGGTGGTTCCTCGGCACCCGGCGGCGGCTTCGCGGCACTGGACGAAGAGCAGTGGCAACGTGAGCTCAATCTGAATCTGTTTCCGGCCGTGCGTCTGGATCGCGCCTTGCTACCGGATATGCTGGAGCGAAAGGAAGGGGTCATCCTCCACGTGACCTCCATCCAGAGTCGGCTGCCGCTGCCGGAAGCTACGACAGCCTACGCAGCGGCCAAGGCTGCGCTTTCGACTTACAGCAAGAGCCTATCGAAAGAGGTTTCGCCCAAGGGCGTCCGTGTTGTCCGGGTTTCGCCGGGCTGGGTGGAAACCGAAGCCTCGGTCGCCTTGGCCGAGCGACTCGCGCAGGAAGCCGGTACTGACTATCAAGGCGGCAAGCAGATCATCATGCAAGCCCTGGGAGGCATCCCGCTCGGGCGCCCCTCGTCCCCGTCAGAGGTGGCCGACCTGATTGGCTTTCTGGCTTCGCCGCGAGCTTCATCTATCACGGGAAGTGAGTTTGTGATCGACGGCGGAACGGTGCCGACGGCCTAGGCGGTGTTTCGGCCGAGACATTACGATGCATCCCGGCGCTGAGCGAGGACGCAGGAACCAGTCAAAGTGTTTTGTGATCAACGGGCTCACGATAAAGACAATGAGGCTTACGGTGATCGGCGTTAGAACCAGTGTTCGATGCCACACAGCCCAATTGTCGGCCAGCGGACTCAATGCGTAGAGCAGGAGCGTCACGATGGGGTAAACGAATACAGTCATGACGATTGCCATTCTGATTCTGGAGGGTCTGATCGGAACGAAGACGGGGCCGTCGCTTGCCTTCAGTCTCTTTGAGTTGCAGTTCATGGCCTTGGGCGTGTTCAAATCACTGGCCTCTCAGTAGTCGGCGCTCGGCCGCTGGCGAAACTTCTTGTACCAGGCGTCAAGGCGCGGATGAGCGGAGCCGAAAGGGTGGTCGAATCTCTCCCGGCATGTTTGAAAAATTGAAAATACCGTGCAATCCACGATCGAAGGCTTGTCTCCTGCCAGGAACTCGTTATCTCCGATCGTCGTCTCCAGGACATCCAGTATTTCGGTGACGTACCCAAAGAGCTTTTCAGCAACCTCCGGTGACGGGGACGGCTCCTTGGCAGGAAAGGATGGGGTCACGTTCCACAGCCAAAGCTGAGCCCGGACTACCAGATCAGTGCCCAGGCGTTCAAGCGACCGTATCTTTGATCGAGAAATGGCGTCCGTCCCAATCATCGGCGTGTCGGGATACAGCTCCTCCAGATATTCGACGATGGCGGCGGAGTCGGTGATGGGCACACCTTCATCGGTGAGGAGTGTCGGGGCTCGTCCGCTGGGATTGATTGCGAGGTATTCGCGCGACTTGTGCTCTCCGCCGGCGTAATCAAGTTCATATCGCGGAACGTCAATCCCCTTTTCGCTCAGGTAGATGATAACGCGCCGCGGATTCGTGCCCTTTTGAAATTGGTAGAGGAGCATACGATCCAACCTCCCGAGTTTGGCATCCGATCACTTCGTGCCCCAGAGATTACCCGCAATACATCCTGTTACAATGGGGCATTTATGCTGTTACTAAAGTGATGCTTTAGGAGGTGTGAAGTGACGTCTGATCGATTAACGCGTGTGCCGGCCAGACAGGCGCTTGCAGACTTCATCCGCCAATGTCGCGAGCGCACGTCTCCAGAATCGCTTGGCCTGCCGCAGGGGCGCCGCCGTCGAACAAAGGGCCTGCGTCGTGAAGAAGTCGCCGCGTTGGCGGGTGTCGGCTTGACCTGGTACACCTGGTTTGAGCAGGGACGCGACATCGCGGTATCGGACGACTTCCTCCAGCGATTGGCGCGAGGGCTTCGGCTCGACCGAGCCGAACGGGAGCACCTTTTTGCCCTGGCCGGCCGTGAGACATTTGCGGATGGAGCTGAAAGTGCCGAGCTTCCTCAGTCGCTCGTAAGGATGATCAATGCTCTCGATCAAGCCGCCTACATAATGGACAGCTCTTGGAATGTGCTGGCCCATAACGAAGCGGCAAGGATCCTGTTTGAAGACTTCGCATTGCCGCGACCGAATATGATCCTCATCGTTTTCTTTTCCGACCACTACCGGCAGAAGATTCAAGACTGGCAGTTCGCCGCGAGGCTTGTCCTGCTCAAGGCGCGCCATGACTATCTGACGGGAGGGAAGAGCCCGATTCTAAAGTCCATCCTCAACGAGGTTCTTCAAGCCGTCCCACAAACGATGCAATGGTGGGATGACCCCGAAATCCTCCCCATCGGCGATACGGACATTACGCTGCGTGATGCACAGGGCCGTTGGCGAAGCTATCGCATCAATATCCTTGTCTCCAAGGACAGGCCCGGACTTCGCATCGCCTTCTACGATGAAAACGTAGCTTAGAGCGGAATGTACCGAACGGATCCCCTCTTTGAGCGAAGAGGTTCGCCACGGCTTCAGGGCCGCCCTCGCCAAGCCCACCATCATCACAAGAAGCGAAGACCCTGATGGCGCCTTAGACCGCTCGGGATGCGGCCCAAGGCAAGGAATGACCAGGCTTGCGTTCTACACCCATAAGTCAGTCACTCCGATCAACTGAAAGACCTCCTCTGCCGGGGGCTCGGCGAAAGTGATGTCCAAGTCACGGTAACCGGAGTGGTCCCCGACCAAGCTCAACTCGAATCGAGCCCCATCGGCGTCGGCTTCGTAGCTCTTCAAGTAAGTCAGGTTCTTGGTTTCATTGAAAACCACGTCCAGCGTGCCGTTGTAACCGTTTCCCAGCCGGGTAAAGCCCAAGGCGGACAAATCGATCGTGTCTTCACCCGCGGTATAGTCAACCAGGCGATCAGTGTGGTTTTCGGTGGCGGTACGGTAGCTGTCGCTCAGTACGTCGAAGCGGAACACATCGTTGTTGCCGCCACCCGTCAATAGGTCCCGGCCCTCTGCGCCAACCAATACATCATTGCCTAGCGCTCCATGAAGGCGATCATCGCCCGCGAATCCTTCGATGATTTCGCCGCGAGCGTTGCCTTGTAAACGATCGGCCTCTTCGGTGCCCATCAGCCTGGCTGGCTGGAACAGGAGGTTGGTTTCATTCAGCGCTTGGCTCAAGTCACCGTCGAAGACCACTTCGAAGCGTTCCCCATCCGCGTTGGCATCGAAACTCTTGAGGTAGGTCCGCGTCCCGCTTTCATTGACTCGAATCGCCAGCGTTCCGTCATGTCCATTGCCCAGCCCGAGGAAGCCCAGGGAGGCGAGGTCGATCGTATCGGTGCTGGGGTCGAAGTCGGTGATGCGGTCGCTATGGGCCGCGGTTGCGGTTCGGTAACTGTCTGTGACTGACTGGTAGCGGAACGTATCGGCCCCGGCACCGCCCGTCAGCAGGTCGCGACCTTGCTGGCCATCGAGCAGATCGTTGCCGGCCCCGCCGAAGATCGCATCGTCGAACGAGGCGGTGCCGAGCAAGAAGTCATCATCGCGGCCACCGTCAAGGTGGTAATAGCCGTCGTCGGGATTGCCAAAGCTGTGGTCCAGGCTGCCGTCGGGGTTCAACTGGACCAGGGCGGCCAGATAGCCGTCCGCGCTGGTACCTTGGCTTGCGCCAATCAACAGCTTGCCGTCGGCCAGTACGACCATGTCGGCTACGGCGAAAGGCGCGCTTTGCGAGCCCCAACTTACCCGACCCTGATTACCGAAATCGGTGTCGAGCGAGCCATCGGCGTTGAGCCGGATGACGGTCGCCACGCCGCCCGAGGCGCCCGCCAGGAGGATTTTGCCGTCATCCTGGAGGACGAGGGCGTCTGCGTGAACATCCAGGGCCAGGCTGCCGCCGTTGGCAAAGCTGCTGTCCAGGGTACCGTCCTGGTTGAGGCGGGTCAGGGTATCTTGCCCCGTGACCAATACCTTCCCGTCTCCCTGCAGCGAAACGTCGATCGTGCGGCTGGGTTGAATGCCGACGGACGCTGGCAGGTGCAGGATCCCGGCCTCTGCGAAAGACGAGACCAAGGCCCCCGTCGCGTCGAAGCGGGCGATATAGATATCCCCAGAGGGATACGCGGCGCTGGCGAAAAAACTGCCGTCGCGTTGCACGGAGAACGACGCTTGCTGGCCTAGAGAGTCATTCCAGTAGAAAGGCACTGTCGCGGTGCCGCCATTCCCGAAACTCGTATCGAGGCTGCCGTCAGCCAAGGTACGGCTTACGCCCGACACCCAGGTGTCGCCTACTTTCACGTATTGCGCCACCAGGTAACCCCCTCCCGGCTGCACCGCGGCATTACCGCCGTCCTCGATATCGAGCGCCACAGGCAGGAGGGATTTACCGTCGCCACTGAAGTGGCGGTCCAGGCTACCGTTGGCATTGAACCGGACCAGGCTGCCGGTGAAGCCTGAATCCTCTTCGCCGCCGAGTCCCAGGCGACTATAGGCGCCAAGCCAGATAGCACCGTCCGGATCGACCGTGATACCGCCGATTTTGTCCGAGCCCCACAAGGACGTGGCGACCATGCCTGTTTTCCCCACGGCTGAAGCGGCGGGCGAAATGCTCTGATTCATGTCCATGCCTCCGATAGCTATTCCGTCGCCAAAAACAATAGACAGGGTTCAGTCTGGTTGCCAGCAGCGGCGACGATAGGGTCGTTCCAGGGATGGCCATACTGGAAAAGGAGGACGAAATGCCGCAGGCCTGTTAGTAATTGAAAGTCATTATCATCTGATATATTCTCGCGACTCCTCCTCGCTTGAGTCGCTTGCGTGTCCAGGCCATCCGATCCTCATTCCACCGACGGCCAGTTCGAGAGCCATTCGAGCGAGCTGCTGCACTTCCTCACACGGCAGGTGAAGTGCGCAGAACTGGCGGCCGACCTGCGCCAGGAGACTTGGCTGCGCTTTCGCCGGCGCGAATCCGGGCAGGAGATCGGCAACCTTCGTGCGTTCCTCTATCGCATCGCGCGCAACCTGATCATCGACTACCGCCGTCAGCAAAAATCCCGTCCGGTCGAGGAGGAGCTATCCATCGAATTGGTCAGTGCCCAGCCGGGTCCGGAGCGAGCGGCAAGCGACGCCCAGCGCCTGGAGCGACTGCAGCGCGTGGTCGAGGGTTTGCCCCCGCACCTGCGCCAGGCGTTGTTGTGGAATCGCCTGGACGGGCTGACCCAGCGTGAGATCGGCGAGCGCCTGGGTGTCTCGGAAAGCATGGCCGGACGCTATATCCTGAAGGCCCTCGAACACTGCCAGCAGCAGATGGACCCGCAGCCGTGAATCATCCTTCGCTTCTCGACCAGGCCCGACAATGGCAGGTGCTGCTGCATTCTGGCCGCGCCACCGCTGCCGATCGCGATGCCGCGCAGGCCTGGCGCCAGGCGGCGCCCGAGCACGAGCAGGCGTTGCGTGAGGTGGAAGGGCTGTGGTCGTTGCTCGGCCAGATAGAACGTCCGGCCGAGCAGCCCCAGGTACGCGTGATACGTCGCCATCGACTGTGGGCGGCCCCGCTTGCCTGCGCTGCGATGCTGTTGCTCGCCCTGTGGTTACCGCGTGGCACCTGGATTGGCCTGTATGCCGACATCAGCACCCAACCGGGGGAGGTGCGCGAGGTGCGGCTGGCCGATGGTTCGCTGCTGACCCTCAACGGCGATTCGGCGCTGGACTGGCAGTTTGTCGACGGTCGCCGCGAGGTCAGGCTGTACCGCGGCGAGGCGGATTTCCAGGTCGCCCATGACCCGGCTCGACCGTTCACTGTCAGGGCCGGCGAGGCGCGCATCCGCGTCACTGGCACGCGCTTCGATGTGCGTCTGGAGGAGGGCGGTGTCGACCTCGCGGTAAGCGAGGGCCGCGTGTTGGCCTCCAGCGAGGGACGCGAGCCGCTGCCCGTGGTCGGCGGGCAGCAGGTGCAGTGGCGCGGCGGGGCGCTGCAGGCGCCGCAGGCACTGGATGCACGCCAGCGCTTGAGCTGGCAGCGCGGCAAGCTGGTGTTCCGCGACCAGCCGCTGGAGCAAGTGTTCGCCGAGCTTGAGCGCAGCCAGTCTGCGCGAGTGCTGTTTGTCGACGAAGCCGCTCGCCGGCTACAGGTGACCGGTGTGTTCGCCCTTGACGACCCACAGGCGGTGTTGAGCGCTGTGGAAACCACCTTGCCTGTGCGTCTGGTGCGCCTGCCGGGGTTGATCCTGGTCACGTCCCGCTGAGCCCCGCGCCGCGCCTGTACCTTCAAAAAAAGAAAATATTTAGGCGGCGATGGTTCAGAAATCATCGCCGCCTTCGTCTTCCGTTCCTGCAAATGCGACTTCTTCGTATTGAAAGCCAAGGACATCAGCATGCGGTCGACTTCCTTCCTCGCGGCGCTAGCCGTTCTTCCCCTGGCCATGGCCGCCGCACAGGCGCGAGCCGTCGAGCTCGACGTGCCTGCCCAGCGGCTCGACGCGGCGCTCATCGATTTCGCCGAGCAGGCCAACGTGCGGTTGCTCTATGACGCCGGCCTGACTCGTGGCAGCGCCATGGTGCCGGCGCTCAAGGGCGACTATTCGGTGGTCGACGGCCTGCAGCGGTTGCTGGAGGGCAGCGGCCTGACCTTCCAGGCCGGCAACGACGGCACCATCACCCTGGTGCCGCTGCCCGAGCAGGGCGTGCTGGAGCTGGGCCCGACCACCATCAGTGGGCTCGCCGAAGACCGTGTCGACCTGCCGGCCGAGTACGCCGGCGGGGAGGCGGCGCGCGGTGCCCGCATCGGCGTGCTGGGCAACCAGGACATGCAAGATGTGCCCTTCGCCTTCTCCAGCTACACCTCCGAGCTGATCGAGAAGCGCCAGGCGCAGACCCTGGCCGATGTGCTGGCCAGCGATCCGGGTGTGCGTCAGTCGTTTGGCTTCGGCAACTTCTCCCAAGTGTTCGTCGTGCGCGGGTTCCAGCTGTTCAGCGACGACATTGCCTTCAACGGCCTGTACGGCATTCTGCCGCGCCAGATCATCTCCACCGAGTCGGTCGAGCGGGTCGAGGTGTTCAAGGGGGCCAACGCCTTTGTCAATGGCGTATCGCCGTCGGGCAGCGGTGTCGGCGGGGCGATCAACGTGGTCTCCAAGCGTGCCGAGGACACCCCCACGCGCAGCGCCACCCTGGACTATGCCAGCGACAGTCGGGTAGGCGGGCACCTCGACCTGGGCCAGCGCTTCGGCGAGGACAACCGCTTCGGCGTGCGGGTGAACCTGGCCCAGCGCGAGGGCGAGACCGCGGTGGACGATGAGCACTCGCGCTTCAGCCTGGCCACCCTCGGTCTGGATTACCGCGGTGACCGTCTGCGCCTGTCCGCGGACCTCG
The DNA here is from genome assembly GCF_900103575.1 of Pseudomonas sp. NFACC51. Taxonomy (NCBI): domain Bacteria; kingdom Pseudomonadati; phylum Pseudomonadota; class Gammaproteobacteria; order Pseudomonadales; family Pseudomonadaceae; genus Pseudomonas; species Pseudomonas sp. NFACC51. The sequence continues at coordinate 269,307 of NZ_FMXH01000007.1, forward strand.
GTTACCAGAAGCAACGGGTCAATGAGGGACGCTCGGTGGTCTACCTGACCACGACGGGGCCCACCAGCACACTCAACGGCAAGACGCCGTCGGCACCCGACGCCGACCACAACTACGCGCAACCCTGGAGCTGGTCGCAGCTCGAAGACACCTATGGCATGTTCAGCGCCGAGTACGACCTGTCGCCCACATGGACCGCCTACCTGAGCGCCGGCGGCAAATACACGCGGGAGAACGGCGTCTACGCCTCCAACTACGTCTATGGCGCGAATGGCGACGCCCGTATCGGCCGCCTCTATTCGCCGCTGGACCAGGAAACCCTCAGCGCCGTCACCGGGCTGCGCGGCGAACTCGCCACCGGGCCGGTCAGCCACCGCATCAACCTGGCCGCCAACGGTATCTGGCAGGAGAAGCGCAACGCGTTCGAGTCCACCGCGGCGGGCAGTCGCGGCTTCGGCAATCTGTATGAGGGCCAGCCCGTCGCCGAGCCGCCGGCCACCAGCGTCTCCGGCGACATTCACGACCCGGACACCACCGCCAAGGTACAGAACCGTAGCCTGGCGGTGTCCGACACCCTGGGCTTGCTCGACGACCGCGTGCTCCTGACCCTGGGTGTGCGCCGCCAATCCATCGGCGCCGACGCCTGGAACGCGGCCAGCGGTGCCCGCACCTCCAGCTATCAGGAAAGCATCACCACGCCGGCCTATGGCCTGGTGATCAAGCCCACCGAGTTCCTGTCGCTCTATGCCAACCGCGTCGAGTCGCTGCAACAGGGCCCGACCGCGCCGGCCGCCGCGCTCAACAACGGCGAGATGTTCGCGCCCTATCGCTCCAAGCAGACCGAGGTGGGCGCCAAGCTCGATTGGGGCACCTTCGGCGGCAGCCTCAGCCTGTTCCGCATCGAGCAGCCGCAAGGCGTGCTCGGCGGCGACGGCTACTACCGGGTGGATGCCGAGCAGCGCAACCGCGGCGTGGAACTGAGCCTGTTCGGCGAACCGCTGGACGGCCTGCGCCTCCTGAGCGGCGCCACCTGGACCAAAGCCGAACTTAGCGGCACCGCTGGTGGGCGCGACGATGGCAACCAGGCGGTGGGGGTGCCGAAATTCCAGTTCAATCTGGGCGCCGACTGGGATGTGCCCGGCTTGCCCGGGGTGAGCCTGAACGGCCTGCTACTGCGCACCGGCGGCCAGTTCGTAGACAGCGCCAACGAATACAGCATCCCCGCCTGGACCCGCGTCGACTTGGGCGCGCGCTATCGGACGAAAATGGAGGGCCGCGGGGTGACCTTCAACGCGATGCTGGAGAATGTTGCCGATGAGAATTACTGGGCCTCGGCTAATGGTGGTTATCTGACCCAAGGGGCGCCGCGTACGTTGAAGGTGTCGGCTACTGTTGATTTTTGAGGTTGCTGGCGTTAAAGAGGCGCCGTTGCAAGTTGTGTGATTATGCTAAAGGCGGTTTTGCCAGACGCTCTGAGAGGCTGCATTTGCGGCCTCTGTTGTTATTGATTTGATTGGAGTCTTGCGCGCTAGACAGGAATCGGCCCAGAGTGTGTAAAAACGCCTTCGCAAACCCTTGCTATGATTTCTGAAGATTTCATCGAAAGGATCGCCCATGAAGCGTTCCATACAAGGTGAGCATCGGGGCCAAAGCACGTTGCTCCCCGAAAGCCGAAATTTCAACTCTAAGCCTACGGTGCTCGCACGGTCTGACCCGGACCAGAAGCCCGATAACTGAAGACTACCTCATCCTGATCAGAACCTCGTGAGTCATCCTCAATTTTCAATATCCGGGCCGCCAGAGTACTTCCATCTTCATTTCTAGCTAGGAAGACTTCGCCCGTACGAACGGTGTACACACGAGAACTGCTATCGTAGCCCTCAAATAAAAGGGGTGAATGTTTTTCAGCACCTTTTACACGAGCCACTCTTGTACCACCAGTAGAGTAAACGTGAATTGACTCGTTGCTTGCCTTGCTGAAGTGGAGTTTGAATGCGCCTACATTCGATACCAATACTACGACCTCCCCATTTTGAGTTGAGTAGTCGAATCCAATTACATTCTCAGAATACGAATTTTCGTACTCCGCGCTCGCAGGGCTCGACGCCTCAGCTTCTCTTACATCCTCGACGACAGCCGCTTCTACACCGACTTGAGCAAGGAGCTCCGCCAACTTCAATAATTCTAGGTTCTTCCCCCCGGAAGCTCTACGGTATTCATCAATTAGTTCAGGTCGCGGGTAAACACCTTGATGATTGGATCCTACTCGCCAGTCAGCTTTTTCATCGCCGGTCACGAAAATAAGATCTTGTTGCATTGTCTTGCCGATATCCAGGATCGTTTTCCAGATGAGAAAATCGCCCAAACCTTTATCAGATTTGCTCTGATCCTTATATCCAGGAGGTATCTTCGAAGCTCTGCGGACCTCCCATTCTTTTTCTATATCTGCACGGACATACTCAAAATCAACTACAACACCTTGTTTGAATATTTCTTGGTATGCCAACGTAACAGGGTCGTCTCCACGCCAGCCCTTCATACGACTGATCAATTTTTGGAGAACTTTTGCATACTCGCTTCCTGCTTCACTTAGTTTTGCACCGGCTGCTTGAGCAGGACCAGCTTCCTCCAAGTCCTTAAAAAAATGAGGCAGTGTCGCAACGACACTCCCAACGCCGCTCGTCTTGTCGTGAACGTTCTTGAGTATACTTGCGAGCTTACCATCTCGGTTTTTGAGATATTCCCGAACAACACGGGCTGGCACCCTTAATCGCCCTTCGCCAGCAAGCCTGCCTATCAGTGATTTAATTTCTTTGAATTCCCGACCGCCGATGGTGAAAGGGAGCAGCAAGACATTTGTATCCAAAACAATGAGAACGTCGGCATTCGCAGCAGACAGAACAGACGCGTTCAGGAGATCATCGACCTTCGGATAAACGTCCTCAAGAGCCCAAATTGAGTCTGGAGCATCGTCTGCGTCCACGGCCGCTTTCAACGTTTCAGATTTAGCCATAAAACATTCCTTGTCAGATAAGGGGGGCATAGTCACCGAAGCGAAAACCTTCAGTAGCGATGGCCTTTTACTCCGATTAAACCAATGCTGCAACAGGTTATAATTGCTCCGCTTCCAAAGTTTAGTGTCGTCAAGAGCGGAAAGTAATCGCACGGCAGAGGTAGCTTTTGGCCGATTTCTGTCTGTAAAAAAGGGCATCAGTCGACCCCAAGCGGACATCCAGACGCTCGAATGCTATCGCGTTTGCGTGAGCTTGGAAAAGACTTCGTGCCTAATTGACCTTGAGCTCCGACTTCGGCAACCTTCTACGGCGCCCTCAATTGCCTACTATTTGGTGTAATAGAAATACTACTAGGAAGAATATGGACTTTAAAGATCTAGCCACTCTCCGGCGGGAGCTACAGAGTTTTAGCTGTGGAACAATAGGGTAGCCATATTTTTCTGATAACAAGTCTGTCCCACTTTTTCATGTCATATTGGACAGGAACTAGGTTTTGTTATCTGAAGGGTTAGAGAGGTTTGATGATGACCAGACATCTTTATCTCACCACTTTGTGGGTCAAGAACCAAGTCGCTAAGACCTGCTGGATATGATTCATTTGTTGAAAGCCGAACTACTGGGAAATAGCCCTCTCTCAAAAATGACTGATATGTTTTTGATTTCGTGCCGGTTTGAAGCAGCGTAAAGTTGGCCTTCATTACAACGTCGTCTTGTTCATTTAGCTGATAAAACACATCCGCGAATAAATCGATCGCCTGTGTCCCAATCGCAACATAGCCAAAAGCATCTAGCGTGGCCCCATTAACGCCTGCAGCAACAAAATCCTTGAAGGTTGTTTTGCTACCCTCTGGCAGCTGAGCGTTGATAATCTTCGTAGAATCTGTAATGTCCTTTTTGACCTTCGTAAGCTCGTCATGATCTTTTTCCGATACATACAGGCTGAAAGTGATAGGGCCGCCATAATACTTTCGTGGGCCGTACAAAATCAGATTATCCACAGTCAGAGGGCGACTCTTGAGTTGGCCTTTCGATTCATGGATAGAAAGCTGTTTACCGGGGGCGGTTGTTCCTGCTGGTAATTCAGTTGGCGTCTCGTAAACCTGAGAGGTAAAGGAAATCTCGTTTCTAGTTTTATCCTCACCTATCAAATTTCTCTCGAACCAAGTCTCGAAGTTTTGATTCAGGTTGCCGGTATTCATGACGACCATGATACAGTCCCCGGCATGGAATTCATCGCCCTGAAGATTAGCTTTAGCAACATTTGGATCATATGACGGCAAAAAATTCGATTTTCCTCCCTTTGGTATAGGCGGGCTCAGTGAGTTCGAGTCCACAGGTACGTAAGCAACGAAGGAGTTGGACTCCAGTTCGTTGAATTTTTCTTGATAAAAAGTGCATCCGGAAAGCACGGTTGTGCCAATTATTACCAGCAGTGCGGCTCTTTTCATCGCTCTCTCCCATACGATTCATACCGAAGACTGGATAGCAGTACAGCACAGATTCGGCAAAATGCCACTATCTGAGCGTGAGTCAAATCACTGGTGCATCAGCTCTTTCAGGATGAGATGAGGTTTGGCCGTTTTGGAGCATTGGAAGGCTTATCGTGGTTTTCAAGCATTGCAGGTGATGAGAAGCCAAAACCTATCGAGCGGTATCACTTCTTAATTCCATAAAACCCAGAGCAGTCCAACGCCAAAACTCAGCGGCGTCGAAGCGTCTGCTGCAGTGCCTTGTTGGGCCTGCGATATAGGATTAGATGCAACTTAGAGCGGGCTGATCGCCAACTGGTGGGCGTCGGAGGCCTGTCTGCTGATCCGTTCACGCATACCCGCACAGGAAGGCTGCGGCGTGTTTATGCGACTCCTGCGTCACGGAGGCAACAGTTTGGCAGGCGGCTGGTTAGCGCTTTGCTTGCCCACGCCGCTTTGCACTTTGAAAGTGTGCGTCTTTACACCGACCCTTCTGAGTGAAGCACTTTTCACCTACGCTGCGGCTTCAGACGAACTCAAGATGCTCATGCGACGCATGTCGTGCAGCTAAGAAACCTCTGACTCTGGCAGATATCGGCCAGAAGCGGTCAGTGTGTGCCTTGACGGAAAGAGAGGCGGATGCCAATTTAACATCAAAGCGAGAGGTCAAGGAGTGACGCGTGAAGATCACTATTAACGTGTTCCTGCTCAAGGAAGGGCGAACCGCTCAGGACGCACTTTCCGATGAGGTCAACTTGCGACCTATTGCTTTTTCATTGGGCGATGTTGAGTGCCTTTTTTACCATCAGAAAAACCCTTCCCATCCGAAGTGGACGCAACTATTTGGTGCCATCCCAGAAGTGGCTGGCCTCGACCTTACAGGCAGATCGCTCAAAGCCCTTCTTGTTCTGGCAGTCAACGACAGGGTTTTTTGCTTCACTTTTGGCCACGCCAGGCACTTGATCGATCAGCTAGCCATTGAGCGTTATTTCGGGCTGCGCACGGCGCTTAGCTTGACTGATCCACTACTGATCAAGTCCGTGGAAAAGTCCAATATTGATCGCACACCGCTGCGCTCAAAGGCGCAGTCATCAAGGCTGCTGTCGATTTCGGAGTTCGATTTTAAGTTCGATTCGGAGATCCTGAAATCGCTAACCGGCATCGTGGAAAACGATCAGAATGAGGGCGAGTACGTTAGCGGTTCGGACTCATTGGCGTTGCATTCCGATGTAAAACTCGAAGACTTCCCGGAGATCGCGCTTCGACTGTTGACGGCGTATGAAGACGAGCACTGCAAGGAAAAATATCCCTGGATGGACTTCATCGTCCCGGTACGTGACTCCACACTGATGGTCCAGCTGGACGGGCTTCTAGTGGCTGCGATAAATATAGAACAGTTCGACCGAGTCCGCGCGGCGCCACCTGAGCTACTTAGCAATGACATCAGCGGCTTCGGATATGTGAAACACAGCGCCCGATCTCGCAACGGCCCAACGATCGCATTCGACCTCGATCTGCGGCAGGCATTGCTCGCTAAGCACCTTCTGCGAGGTATCACCCGCCAGGCGCTGGCATCCGAACGCATCTACCTTTACGGTGCAGATGAGCAACGGCTTGCTGCGTGGCCTATGTATACGTGCCTTGAGGCGGAGATCGAACACGAAGGAAAAATCTATTTGCTCAGCGAGGGTGATTGGTACCAGATTGACCGCGATTACACCGAACAAGTGAACCGCTTCTTTGACGCTGCAGTTCCATGCAACTTGGTGTTTCCTCCGTATGGAACCGACCACGAGGGCGCTTACCTCAGACGTATTGCAGACAACATAAATTTCTATCTGCTCGACCAGAAGTTAGTGAGGTTGCCGGGGGCTGGTGGCCCATTCGAATTTTGTGACCTGCTCACGCCGGATCACCACATCATCCACGTCAAGAAGTACTCATCGTCGAGCGTGCTGAGTCATCTCTTTTCTCAGGCCTATGTTTCCGCTGAAGCTTTGATCAACACCTCCGATGTCGTTACTCAGGTGAACGGCTATCTGGCGGAGTTGGGTAATTTTCAGTTCACCTTCAACCCTGTCACGCAACCGCGCAACAAAATCGTGTTCGCTATCATGCAACCCAACGATACGTTGCACATGCCGTTTTTCTCGAAGGTTAATTTCCGGCAGTTTGCCCAGCGGCTTGGTGCAATGGGCTATCAGGTTGAGGTTTGTAGAATCGGTAATTGACCCATCTGGCCACGGTCAATCAGACCGACCAACACATCTCAATGGGATAACAGTGATGCCCGGCACCGAAAAGTGAGAGGATCTCGACACCGGCCTCAGCATGTCTGGCGCACGGATCGATCAATTCGCCTTTTTAGTGCTTCATGACTGCTACTGTGGTCGTTTTCTACCTTTTCCGACCGGCAGAGAACGGCCAGGAGCGGACGTATCCCCGATTGCCTACCCGCGTCTTCAGAGCTAACCTCATCCCTTCTCCACTCCACGCGCAGAGGGACTTGCCGTCATGGTGCATAACTGCCTTACCCCCCAACGTCTCGAATGCCGTATGGCAGAGCTGCTTTTTGTGCTGCCTCTTCAGAGTGTTATCTACCAAGCCCCACTGGGGTGTTTTTCCCCAGTTGAGGTCTATTTCAAGTTAGAAGACTGAGACTATGCGCCCATGAAAGCTAAAGCCATAAAAAAAGCGCGAGACCGGGCGCTTAAAGAGCGAGAGAACAGAATAAAAAAGTCCGAAGATTCGGCCGCAAAACGACGCAAGCTAGAAGTTGAGAACAGGGAACGCCAGAAAAGAAAATTTATCAATGAGTTAAAGGCAGGAAAGGTAAAATTAAAACCTCGTTCACCAGAGCCAAACCAACCGATATTTGCCCATAAAAAAATCATGAGAACAGAGGTCATTCTCGATCTCCAAACGACACCCAATAAATCAAACAGCGAATATAGGCTAGATGGCGATACGAAATGGATATAACTTATCTTCTAACAATGCGCTCACTGGGACCGGCTAAAGCCGGCCCCTTAGCTTAATCGTTATGTATCACGGAGCTAGCATAAAAGATCGCAAGTTATACTTCCTCGTAAAATTTGCTCAGTACAAGTTTATGAAACAACTCTTTGATACTGGCTTCATCTATATGCAAAGGCTACGTGCGCTTCAAGATATCGAACATGATCAGATTGGCGACAAAAATGAAGGATTAAGTCATGCGCTCCAGCCTGATCAAGTAGTTTAAAAGTGAATGATTTGGAAATTGAAGGGAACGCTGGCCCAATTCGTATTGTGGAGTCCAATGCATACAATCCGTTAATTTTCTGCTTGTATGGCTTTACCGATGATTGCATCGACAAAAACAACAACCATATCGACGCTCGTTGTTGTGAATTCGGTGATTATGCTGTTGTAATCACCGATATAACCAAGTTTTATCAGATGATTGGCAATGCCTTCAAACAGGTAGGCAACGGAACAATAAAGGCACAATTAGTCGAGTATGTATCTTACAAAGAACATCACGGTGAAATGGGGCCATTCAGAAAATATGATAATTTTGGCCGCCAGAGTGAATTCAGATTTGTGTACGAAGATAACGGTAAAGCATCTATTGATACATTAGAAATAGGCTGCCTTGATGGGGTGGAAATATTGTGCCCATCGGATCAAGTCAATGGTTAATACAAGTAAATGCATAACAATTCGTTCAGCTGCGCGCGCAAAATACGTGCGCCGGACGGCCTACGCTGTGCACTTCGTGCGCAAAACGCTCCGGCCGGCGGTTATCAAAGACGTTAGGGGATGTCATGAGAAAGCTGCTGGTGTTTTCGCAATCGTGCTTTGTGGGTGCTCAGGCTCGTACTCGGACTGGACCGCCTTCGTATACCCCGATATAGAAAACATTCCTGGCCCTGAACAAGCCCAGAATTACACCATAGGAAATTACAGCTCTTTTGAGGAATGTCAGGTCGCAGCCATTAATCGCTTGCGAAGCAATGATTCACAAAACGGGAAAAGTGGTGATTACATGTATGGTTATAAATGCAGCCACAGAGAAAATCTTGGAGGGTTGCTGGTATGCGAAGAAAAGCGCAATTGATCCGCCCCCTAACAACTCGTTCAAGGCCGACGCGCTCCGCGCGCGGCCTTAACTCCAAGTTAGGCACTAAAGATGACTAAAGATCTCCCGGAAGAAGTCAAAGAACGCTTCAAGCGTTTTGATGCTCACCTGCCATCGTTAGGCGATCCAACACTAATAGTGCTTAAGGGGCATCTTTTGGCGGAGGAAATTCTAGAGAATCTAATTAGAGCCAAATGCCGTCTTCCTGAAGCTCTTGATGGCATTGAAATAGGATTCTTCTTGAAAACAAAACTTGCGCGCGCCCTAATCGGGAACTCTCATCCAAACGGTCTAATTCTTCCCGAGAGCGTGTGGGGAATGCTTGATGCTTTAAACTCCTTGAGAAATGAGCTTGCTCATGCGCTTGAACCTAAAAAATTAGAAGCGAAAATTCAAAGGTTTCTTTCCTTCGCACCTAAATCCAACAAAGGAAATAAATCAAAGCAAGAGTCCAATGCTGCTCTTTACTCAGCGATTGCAAGCACTCTCTCATACCTAGCATGCTTCGAAACAATAGCATTGACTGGTGAAATCCCACCGAGACTACCTGAAAATGCTTAACAAACGGTTCAAAGTTTGTTCGCTTCGCTCACTCGGGACCGGTTAAAGCCGCCCCCCTTAACCTGACGTTATGAATGTCTGCAAAGGGTCGATTACAGTCCTCCGCAACAGACAGCTATCGGCCGATTGTGTTGAAAAAGTCGGTTTTTCCAGGCTGCCCGTGTACTGAGTGCTGAAAACGCCTTTCTTGCGCGCTGCTACGTGAAATATGAGCCCGAAGCCCTCTGCTCAAAATAAAGATTTCAATCTCAGGCGCGTACTTTTCTGCCGTGGAAACGGTGGTCCACTTTTTCAACAGAATCGGCCAGAAGCCGTCGTTCAGAGTAGGGACATGACCCGCCTTCTTACTAGCGGCAAAACACTTCATAAGGTGTACTGCGCGCACCATGCGACAGACCCCCACATGCTGTGGTGCGCACAGCCCCCCTTACACGATAGCGTTTCCTCTTGAGTTTGATGCCGGCCTTCGATTAGATACCAAGCGTAAACGTTGTGACGTGAATAGCACCATCAAACACAAGGAAATAGCACTAAATGGCAAGGATAGAACCCGTTTTCGGCAGCATCAGCAGCGAAATCGAAAACCCATACCAACCGGGCGACGCCCAACTGATTGACGACGAGGTTGTCACGTTTTCAAAACCCCAGATTTTTGATTTTTCCGGGCGTATTTCTCTGGCGCGCTTCTGGCTGATTCGTGTGCCCTTGGTGCTGGTTCTTCCGTGCATTTTGCTGTCGTTCTTTATGGTGGGGTTGCGCCATCAACTGGTGGTTTTGCTGATAGTCGGTGTCACCGTTGTCGTTCCTGCCATCCTGCTCGACGTGTCTCTATTGGTACGCAGGGCACGTGATCTAGGCTGGAGTCCGATATGGGGAATTCTCTGGGTGTTCCCTGTTATCGGCTTTGTGATAACGCTTCCGCTCATCATGCTTCCGGGGCGTAAAGCGATTAATAAATACGGCCCGCCCAATCCACCTCTCTCGACGTTGGTAAAGCTACTTACCGCGCTGTTGGTGGTTCTGGTGCTTGTAACTTCAACCGTGCTAGCTGCGTATTTTCCCCAATACCACCCACAGGCACTCTACGAGTGGTTCGTTAATGCATTGGTTCAGGCATAACGTTAGCGTACGCGAAGTCCATGCTTCGCCTCATTGCGCGGCGCCAAGTGCTCAGGTGCCTTTGTAGAGAGCGCTGCGCGCACCACGCGATAGCCCTGCGTACGCCGCGGTGATGTCCAAGTAAAAAAGGGGACTGATTTATTTGCTTGAAAATAGTTTCGTTCCCTTATCGGGCCCCCTTTTGTTATTTGTATTGCCAGCACCGGGCAGGTTTGGAGGTCTTCCGATGCGCCAAGCTTGACCGCAGCTGATTTTCTCGCAGAGGATTTTGCTATAGGTTTTGATGCGGCGACCGGTGTTTTTCCAGCTTTTGGAGCCGCAGCTTTGGAAGTCACCGCTAATGTTGTAATGGAAAAAAACGGGACAAAAAAATGGGACAGGCTTATTTTTTCTGATAATAAATCTGCCCCCTTTCCCTAGACCGGCTGGAGCCAGCCAGAAACCGCCACTGCAATCGCAGCGTCCGAGCATATCTTCGTGCGGACAGCAGCGTTCCGAAAAAAGGGGCAGTCTGTTGTTTTCCAACAAGCCTGCTATCAACACGGCACAGGCTCGGCTCAGCCCCGTCAAGCTCGACGAGCACAGGTATTACACGTTCAGTTGAATGGATACCTCTTTAGCCACCTCGATGAAAACTCGCATCGCTGCGCTCTGAAAGGCATCCTTGCGCCGCATAAGGACGGCGGTGCGTTGCAAGCGCTCGGGCTCCAGTGCGATAGCCACCAGATCATCATGGGCCAACGCTATTTTGGCAGGCAACAAAGTCGATAGATTTGTCCTGCGAACAATTTCGATCACGGCGCCGAGGGCATTAGCCTCCATCTGCACCTGAGGGTGAATCGCGTGTTTGCGGAAGTAGCGGTCGATTTGTTCGCGGGTTGCAAACTCTGGACTGAGCAGAATCAGGGATTCAGCATTCAGGTCCTGCAATCCAATGGACCGCTCCTCGGCCAAGCGGTGTTTGCGACTCACCACCAAAGCGAGGGTTTCGTTCAGCAAAGGGACGGCATCAATGTTCGGTGTATTTATTTCATCGAACGCGATCCCCGCGTCCAAATCTCCTGCCAAAAGCTGCTCCTCAATGCGCTCTTGGGAAATCTCCTTCAGGTTGAGAGTGATTTTAGGATGCCGGGAGTGAAATGCTTCGATCACCGGCCCCACCAGATAGGTCGTGAACGTCGGCGTCACGGCCAGGCGTAATGAGCCGCGGGTGAGGTCGCTCACATCATGGATGGCGCTTTTGGCTTCCCGCAATTGCTGATAAGCACGGCGCGCATACAGAAGATAGACATCTCCCGCGTCAGTCAAACGGGTTGTGCGTCCTGAGCGGTCGAACAACTGGGCTCCAAGGCTTTCTTCCAACTGCCTCACCTGCTGCGAAAGGGCTGGCTGAGAGACGTGCAGCGCCGCTGCGGCCTTCGTAAAACTGAGATGTTCCGCAACCGCGAGGAAATATTGGACGTGCCGAGCAAGCATGGTTTTTGCCATAAGGTAATCTGATCCATCTCATAATAAATGAGACTTTTACCTTATGTAACGCGTTGCTTAGTCTTTGTTTCACACCCGCGACATTGAGACAGCAACCATGAAAGCGATCATCGATGGTTTTCTGAAATTCCAAAGAAACGCCTTCCCTAAGCGAGCCAAATTGTTCAAGGACCTGGCCAATCAGCAGAGCCCGAGAGCGCTGTTCATCTCCTGTTCTGATAGCCGCTTGGTGCCGGAACTAGTCACCCAGCGCGAGCCAGGCGATCTGTTTGTCATTCGAAATGCCGGCAACATCGTGCCGTCGTATGGGCCAGAGCCGGGCGGCGTTTCTGCCTCGGTTGAATACGCAGTCGCCGCACTTCAGGTCGCAGACATCGTGGTATGCGGCCACTCCGACTGCGGTGCGATGACCGCCGTGGCAACTTGCAAGTGCCTGGATCACATGCCTGCCGTCGCCGGATGGCTCCGTTACGCCGACTCGGCCAAGGTCGTTAACGAAGCCCGCAAACACCCGGATCTGCCGAGCAAAGTAGCGTCCATGGTGCGCGAAAACGTCATCGCACAGTTGGCCAACGTCCAGACACACCCATCCGTTCGCCTGGCTCTCGAAGAAGGCCGCCTGACCCTGCATGGTTGGGTCTATGACATCGAGAGCGGGCATATCGACGCCTTCGATGGCGATACCGGGATCTTCGTGTCCCTCGCCGAGAACCCCGAAGTTCACGCCGTTTCCCAACACGCCAGGCACGTTGCCTGAAGCCTGTACCTGCACCGTTGCTAACCCAGGAGATACGCCATGATCCAGACTCAAGCCACCCGCACCGCTCGCCAGGAGCTGACTGAAACCATCATTCTGGCTAAGGCTCGCAAAGACCTGTCCTTCGCCGAAATCGTTGACGGCACCGGCTTGTCCGAAGCCTTCGTCACTGCTGCCTTGCTCGGCCAGCATCCGCTGCCTGCCAGCGCCGCCAATGTCGTGGGCAGGAAACTCGACCTCGATGCTGATCAGATCGCCTTGCTGCAATCGATGCCAATTCGCGGCAGCTTTTTTGACGGCGTACCGTCCGACCCGACCATCTACCGTTTCTACGAGATGATCTCGGTATACGGCACCACCCTCAAAGCTCTGGTTCACGAAAAGTTCGGCGACGGCATCATCAGTGCCATCAACTTCAAGCTGGACATCAAGAAAATCGAAGATCCGGAGGGCGGCCATCGCGCCGTGATCACCCTGGACGGCAAGTACCTGCCTACCAAGCCTTTCTGATGTAAGGCAGCCCGGCGTCTGGCGGCGACCGGGCTACACCCAAACCTTTATTACGACTGAGCACAAATTGAGTGCTTTGGCCTTCTCACGCCCTCATTACAGGTGATTGCTATGAGACTGTTACTCGTTTTATTCCTGGGCTGCCTTGGCTCTGTCGCCATGGCCGATGAACAGGATACTCAGGCAGCGCAAGTTAGGGTCGAGCCCTATCGTTATTCTCAGAACCTGGATATCGCGCACATTGTGGCGATGACTCCAATACCCAATGTCTGCGACGTAGTGCCGGTGCGGATGACTTACGACGACTCCAAGGGCGATCGGCACATCATGGAGTACCAGGTTATAGGTACTGGGTGTACCAATTGACTCCTCTGCCGTTGACTCACCTGGCGCTTGATCACTCGGCGCCGGGGGAGGGCGGCAAACATCCGCCGACCCCTGTGCTTTTTGAGGGCAATACCCTTCGCTACTTGCGCCTCGCGCCACGCTTGCTGCTTCTACTCGTACGGTATTCTGGAGAAAGGAACAGATTTGTTTTTCTGATAAAAAATCTGTTTCCTTTTTTGCAGGTGAATTCAAAATCGTGGCCTGTCCCCAGCCTCACCAGCTTCACGAGGGCGGCTGTCGCGAGCCGAGCCACCGGGGCGTCTCGGCCCTTCCGGCTTCATCCTTCATACCTACGGGCTTCGGCCTGCGCGCACCGCTTGCGAGGGAACGCACCACTCCTTGTTAATCTGTAACCTGCTGGCAAGGGTTAAAAACCTCGGTTACGTCGAGTGTTGTATGCCACGGAATGGCAGTGCCTGACACCATTCCGCCTACGGTTTGCTGTCGACCCGACTTGCGCACATATCCGCCATCCGCTCCAGTGAAGACTTGCTGCCCTGGCTTCGTCAGGTAATCAAAGAAACTGACTTTCACAGGCACATTCATTTGTCCACCAGGCGTAATGACGGCGAGCATGATCGCTCGGTCTTTGGTGAATACAACGAACGGTTCGACTCCAGTGCGACCACCAACTGTCTTCACGCACTGCACTTGTTCTGGGAGGATGCGTGCGGTTTCAGTGTAGGTGTGGTTGTTGTAGAGACTGAGGATCAGGCCTTTGCTGGTCAACACTCCCAGGCCTTGAGTGGCTTTGCAGCTGCCTTCGCTTCCATATGGGAACAAGCACCAGTTCGTTTCCGACACGGCTTGAATATCCGATGGTGCAATTTTCAGATCGCGCTGGATTTGGGCTTTTGATTCCGGCGTGTCATAAGGGATCATCACGCATCCCCCGACTGTCACTGCTGCGATGAGGCCTATGGCCGCAGCTACGTTTTGGATTGATGATCTGAAGGTGTTCATTGTTCGCTCTCTTTGCTGTATTGCCACCACTGGAAGGCTGTGGTGATTTTGGTAGCGAACCTTACGGCATGGGCGGCAAGCAGTCATCCTCATGCTGATAGCTGGATCGGTAGATGACTTAACTGGACGCTTACCCTACAGCCGCTTCTCCATAACGATGGTGCGCTCCGCCCCATGAAACTCCTCTCGGATTTTCTGATAACCCAACGCTGTATAAAACCTTTCAGCTGTAATCGACGAGGGCACACGTACAGCTCCAACTCCTGCGCTGGCAGCAGTTGTATGAATGACATCCATCAAATGCCGCCCGATACCGCCTTTCTGGTGAGCCGGGTCAACGAAAACACTTCTGACCACATCACCGTCGAGACCGGCAGTGCCAATAATGTTTTCGCCCAATAAGGCTACGAAGACCCTACGCTTCGTAAGCTGTGTGGTGATGGCTTCAGGAGAAAAGCTCTGCTCAACCTGAGCGATCACATCAGGCGGATAGTCCTGTGAATTTGACTCACGCAGGGCGGCAATAACTACGCGGCTTATCGCTGCTGCATCTCTGCTCGTGGCGGGACGAACGTGACATTCCATGCTGGGACCTCAATCCTAAAGGATTACAGCTTAGCGCATCGCAATGTGCCTTCCCCGGACGCTGACACTCATGTTTGCACTTCCACTGGTCAAGGGGGAAGTCAACATCGCAGATGTTCATGCTTATTGAAGGACTCAGGGTGCTATATCCGAAGCTTCATGCAGCGATTCGCGATAACGCAGATTTGTTCTTAAAAGGGGAGCCCCGTGAAGCTGTGCGAGGTTTCGCAGATGGATTCAAAATCGTGGTCTGTCCCCAGCTTCCCACCCAGCTTCCTCAGCTGATTTTCTCGCAGCAGGTTTCGCGTCTGTTTTAGCCGCCGGTACGGCTGGTTTTTTCGCAGCGGATTTTGCTGTAGGTTTTGATGCAGCGACCGGTGGTTTTCCAGCTTTTGGAGCCGCAGCTTTGGAAGCCACCGCTAATGTTTTAATCGGTTGTACCGTGAGTTCCACACCCATCGCGGTCATCAATTTCCTGATGGTTTCAAACCGCGTTTTTGCTCCAGATTTCAGCACCTTATAAAGGCTTTCACGATTAACTCCGGCATCTTTGGCGACTTTATTGACACCTTTAGCTTTTGCGACCTCGGCCAACGCATGAATAAGACTCTCTGTGTCATCGGCTTTCATACTTTCAGCCAGATAAGCCGCTATAGCTTCTGGGGTATCGAGAAAACGCGAAGCCTCGTAACGAGTCGTACCGGTAGTGCCGAGGCTAAGGACCGGCATATCCTCAGGATTGAATTTGTCGCTCATGTCATTGACCTCTCAGGGCATCAAGAATCACTTTGGCTCTCTTAATGCCTCGTTTTTGATCTGTTTTATCGCTTCCGCTGAGCATCAAGTACTCTGCGGTCCCCGAGCGTACAAAGTAGATTCTGTACCCCGGTCCGATAAAAACACGCATTTCGCTCACCCCATCGCCAACCGGTTCGCAATCACCAAAATTGCCATTTCGGGCGCGATCCAGGCGGGCCAAGATGGCCGCTTTTCCTTGAGCATCCTTCACACTGTCAAGCCAATCCTCAAAATCGGGCGTCTGGTGGATCTCGTACATTTTCTTATCGATCATAGTCTCATTTGTAGCCATATGGCTACTCCTGATAGATGGGAGGATTGACTGCAGATCATGGTTCTTTTCATCGAACATAGAGCCGATGGTGTCGCTCTGGCTGGCAGTAGGCGCTATTTGTATGCTGCAGTTGCGTGAAAACGGGCGCTCTCAGGCGCCCGTCGTTCCATTAGTTTTCGACCTGCGCCTGAAGTCGCCTACCAATCACCTCCAGCAAATCACACCCATCCCGCAGCGGAATCACCAAAAGCTGCGCGAAATCCGAAAGCACCACCGTATCGCTGGCAATCTCGGAGCGAAACGCGATGTTTTCCAATACCTGGGTCACGGTACGGATACGGTAATCGGCAGTTGCGTGCAGGACGTCAAGGGGGGCTTGGGTGTCGATAAGCAGGGCGGCTGGGGTGCAGTCGATGCCGGTGATGGGGATGTATCTCTGCATGGGATTGCTCCATTTGGTTAGAGGGCTTATCCGATACGCAGGTCGCCAAACCTGATCACCATGGTTGGCGACGGAAAGAACTATAGATTTGCGCCCCCAAGACGAACAAGGTGAGAGATTCCGACGCCTTCGTAGGAATCATGAGAATTCTCCAAGGAAACGAATCGACGTGATCCATTTCCGTAGGACCAATTGCTCACACCGCAGAAAACCCACCCGATTCCTGAGTCTCCCGGGCATCAGGTATTCTCCGCCCCCTGAAACCCCACCCTGGCCCGAGGCGTTCAATCGTCATCCCAACCCCTCGAACAGTCTGCAAAGCAACGCAACAGGAGTCATGCATGTTGATAGGACATCGGTTCGAGCGCACGGCGCAGGGTGACCTGCACATCCATTCGCGCAACGTGGTGCAGAGCTTGGTCGTGTTGGTGATAGGGGCGTTGGCCTTTATCTTGCCAATGGCGTTCGCCGTGTTCGTGATGGTTGACGGGGCCTCGTTGATGGCTGAGGTGGATCCACTGTCCGCTCTATTGATGGTGCTGCTGTGGCTGCTGATTCCTGCCCTTGGCCTGCTGCTGGTGGTGTACACCGGCGTCCACGAGACGTTGGTGTTGTCGCGGGCCGACGGCGAAGGCAAGCACCTGACCCGAAACTTTTTCGGGCGCCGCGAGCGTGTGCAATCGGCCTTCCAGATCGAGGCTGCCAAATTCCTCGAACTACGCCGCCTCCCGCAGGCTGGGCGAGCTCGCACCCAGCTGTGGCTGATACTGCGCGATGGCACCGCGCACCGCCTGACCACCGACAACGTTCCGGTGGTGCCGGGCACTCAACGCACGGACTTGTGGCTGCGGGAGCTGGCCGACTACCTGGGCGTGGCGCTGCCCACCGAGGTGGTCGAAGGGGCGGCGCCGGTTGTGAAGGTGCCCTATAGGCCAACTCCGGCCCCTACCAGCGGCAAGGCGGTAAGGGCAGCCCGTCAGCGCCGGGAAAACGGCGACGCTCCTTCGCCTGAGCCGACCGAGAAACTGGGCATGCCCGCACGAGCCTTGCTCATGCTATTGGGCGCCTTCTTTGCGGTGTTGGAACTGACCAACATCATGACCTTGGTGCCGGCCATTTTTACCGGACGGCTGCGCGTCAGTGGTTTTCGAACGGGCTCGACGACGTTCTATTGGGCCGAACAGCCGCTGAGCTTTTCCTTCAACTTGCTGGTGGGTGTCGCCGAGGGCGTGATCGTCGGCTTTATTGCCTGGGGTTGCCTGCGCGTGGCGATCCAGGGGCGCATGAGCTCCAAGACCTGAAAGCGGTCGATTCGGTCGTCGTTGGGTCGGAAGGTTGAGAGGGCGCGGCGCAACTGAATGCGATTTTTAAACAGCTACAGAGGAGATGAGCATGGAACGCCAGAACGACAGCAGCGCCTACATCACCACCACCCAGGCGCTGGAAAGCCTCTACGGCCCCGTCGCGACACCCTCGATCCTCAAGGAAGTCGACCATATCCATCCGGTTTACCAGCCCTTCATCGAGGCGGCATCCTTTGTGATCCTCGCTTCCTCAGGCCCCGGAGGGCTGGATGCGTCTCCGAGGGGCGACGCGCCGGGGTTCGTTCATGTCCATGACAGCAAGACGCTGTATCTGCCCGACCGCCCGGGCCACCCAGTTCCGCTAACGCCGGGGCGGGTAATTGGGTCAATGAGTTCACATGAGCCTTGGCGCCGAGCATGAGGTAGCCGGGTAGGGCGGACGCCAGGTGATGGTTGACTGTCCAATGGTTCGTTTCATGGAGGATAAACGGTGGTGCTAGTTCCAAAGCTGACTCCCTGTCGTAGTGCGGTTAGGACCGATCCTTCAACTATGTAACATTTTTTCAGCCGTGCGCTGACAGGCGAGGCTGATGAGGACCCGTGGCGAGGGAGCTTGCTCCCGCTGGGCTGCGCAGCAGCCCTAAAAACTACCCCGCGGTGCATCAGGCAGAACGCGTTCAGCTTGGTTGGGGTCGCTTCGCAACCCAGCGGGAGCAAGCTCCCTCGCCACGGGGTTTTGTGTTGTCCGGGCACCGAGGTGAAAGCTTTAGGGCCGCTTCGCGGCCCAGCGGGGATAAATCCCCTCGCCACAGGGATGCATAAGAATGCACAAGGATGGTCAGCGGGATGCCGTTCAATGCAGTTCAATGGCTTTTGTGGCGAGGTTGTAACTAACCTTCGAACTCCGCCTGCAACATCGCTAGAAACGCTTCCCTGGCAGGATGCCGGCCAGCGTTTTCATGCCAGTAGAACAGGTTGTCGATGCCCGTCAATCCAGGGAACTCATACCCTGTCCAGCCAGCGCCCTGGCGGTATTGCTCATAGATCCCACGCGGCACCAGCGAGATGCCGGCACCGGCACTGACGCAGCCGACGATGGCGCCATAGCTGGCGATGCTGATGATCGGTTGTACTTGGTCATGGCGTAGCAACCACTGCTCCAGGGCAAAGCGATACGGGCAGCCTGGGGGCCACATGAAGATCGCCTTGCCTTGCAGGTCTGCGGCATTGCGCAAGGGGCCGTGGGATTCGGAGGCGATGAGCATCAGGTCTTCGCGGTACATTACGGCGCGCTTGAGCCCCGGCCGTTCCACGTCGACCGCCACGATCACACCGTCGAGCCGGTGGTGCTGGGTATCGTCCAGTAACTGCGCCCAAGTCCCCGTGCTCAGTTCCAGCGACACCTGAGGATACTGCGCGTGATATTTGGCCAATAACTGCGGTAGGCGCCCCGTGGCGCTGGATTCGATGGCGCCAATGCGCAACGGTCCGCTTGGCGTGTGGCTGGGGTTTACCGCGCGGCGGGCTTCTTCCGTCAGGCCGAGGATTTTTGTCGCATAACCCAGGAACACCTCGCCCGCCGGGCTGACCTGCAAGCCGCGGCCTTCGCGGAAAAACAACGGTGTACCCAACTCCCGCTCCAGGGATTTGAGTCGTGCCGTGATGTTGGACGGTACGCAGTGCAGGACTTCGGCGGCGCGGGCGATGCTGCCGGTGTCGCAGACGGTCTTGAACATGCGCAGTTGGGACAGTTCCATAACTCACCCAAAGTGAATGGTTGGCTGAGTTTAAGTCACTTGTATTGAGAGTGGGTGGTTTTGATACTTCAGGGTAAATCGACAAGACGCCCAGTGCGCAGGAACTCTGAATGGAAACCCGTTGTGTGCCGTTTGAGGGCTTGAAGAACCCCAGACCCCGCGTAAAAGTGATCCTGGCGACCACGTTCGTGATTCTTTGTTGGGCCTATTCGCCCATTGGTATTCGCATCGGCTTGCAGGCCTACGAACCGGGTCAACTGGCGTTGATGCGGTTTCTCATCGCTTCGGTGTTCATGGTCGTCGTCGCGATGGCGAAGGGTATTGCCTGGCCGCGTCTCGGGGATTTACCGTTGCTGGCGGTATTGGGTTTCTTTGCCGTGAGTCTGCACCACATCGCCCTCAACTACGGCCAACGGGGCGTCAGTGCCGCGGCGGCGAGTGTGTTGGCCCAGTCCACGCCGTTGTTCAGCACATTGCTTGCGCATTTTGTCTTCAAGGAAAGAGTCGGCGCTTGGCAATGGGGCTGTGTCCTGTGCGGCTTGCTTGGCGCAGCCGTGGTCGTCACGGGGGATCGAGGCTTGGGTGACATGGACGCCCATGGACTGTTGATCCTGCTGGCGGCGCTGTCCTGGAGTGTGTATTTCGCTTTGCAGAAGCACCATGCCCATCGCTACGACGGCTTGACCCTGGTTTGCTACACCGTCTGGTCGGGCACACTCCTGTTGTTCATTTTCGCACCGGGGATGTTGAGCGCGGCGCGACAGGCTTCGGCTTCGGTGAACCTGGCGGTGTTGGTTCTCGGTATTTTCCCCAGCGCGCTGGCGTACCTCGCCTGGGCTTACGTGCTGGCTCACAGCGACGTGAGCCGAGCCTCCATGGCGCTTTACCTGATACCGCCCAGCGCGATGTTGATGGCTTGTCTAGTCCTGGCCGAACGCCCAGCGGCGATGGTGATTGTTGGGGCGGTTATCGTGTTGGCGAGTGTGCTTGCGTTGAATTTTGAGCCGGCGAAGGTGGCAAAAGCCGCCGCTGACTGAGGATTACCTGACCGGATGGTGATGTGCCAGGCCGGCTGACGCGGATCGATCGTTCCCATGCTCCCGCGTGGGAATGCCACCAGGGACGCTCTGCGTTCCGCCCTTGGCATGTGACGCAGAGCGTCACGGGATGCATTCCCACGCGGAGCGTGGGAACGATCAACGCAGCGCCACCTTATTTTTTAACCTGATAATCCTGGCCCCACACGCGCACGGTGTTGATTTTCTCGTTCAACCCTTCAAACACAAACTTCTGCCGCACGGCCGTCTTCGGCGGAATGGTGACTTCATCCGGGTTTTCAAACCCTGCCAGCCTGTTGGCGTAACCGGCCTGGTCGATGGCGAGCAAGGCGCCCGTTTGGCCGAGGTTGATCAGGCGCAGTTGCGTGTCGGTGCTGTTCTTGAAGCCGAGGGTGACGCTGAAGGTGTCGTCGACGGGCTCCAGCTTCAGGACTTCGATGGAGACACGGTCTTTCAGTTGCTCGTTGGAGGAAATGATCGCCGCGCCGTCGGCGCCCTGGGCCGATTCGCGGCCATCGAGCACGCCTTCGCTGACGCCACCCAGCAAGTTCTTGCCAGCGGTAATGAAGCTTGAGACGGCTGCCTTGGTCGAGTCCTTGATGAGGCTGCCGTCGGTTGGCTCGCCTTCGGCGAAGCACAGCGAGCTGAGCAAAAGGCTGGAGACGAAGAGGGTGGAGCGTGACGGCAGAAGGTTCATACCTGAGTCCTTGAGGGGGGGCAGCGACATCGCCTGGCAACAGGGCGAACGGCAATGATAGCCGTGATCATGGGCCGCTAGCGATCGGCTTCCTTGAGTTTTTCCGACATCTTCACCAGCGTTGCCAACGAGTCCGCATTCATCTTGCGCATCAACGACCCGCGCCGCACTTTCACGGTCACCTCGCTCAAGCCCAGTCGGGCGGCCACCTGCTTGTTCAACAGCCCTGACACGACCAGTTCCATCACCTCGCGCTCGCCGTCAGTCGGAGAGAGAACTTCGCGGTATGGCTTTAACTTTTTTCGCCTATTGAAAGTTGTGCGACGAGGGAAGGCGTTCGTCTGATCCGTATTTTTCTGCGCCAGGTGCCTCTGTAATGACCCCGGGCCCAGCTCCAGAATAATCACGCGGCTGGCCTATCGGGCTACCCGTGTACTGCAATTTTTTGGTCCAGGAGTGCTCATGGCGAAGATGGCGATTTTTCTAGGTGGGTTTTTGGCACTGACTCTTTTGATCGGCGTGCTGGCGACGATTTCGCCCGTGTAGGCACAGGCTGCTGGAGCGCCTGTGGCGACAAGCCCACTGCGGTCGATCATTCCCACGCTCTGCGTGGGCAATGCATCCCGTGATGCTCTGCGTCACTTTCCAGAAAGCGGAGCGTGGGGAGCGATCATTCACCTGATCAAGCTCCACTGTAGGGACGGTCGTTGTTACCGATGCAAGATCACCTGCGCAATCTCCTGCAACCCCATCACCCGTTGCGCCGCATTGAGTTTGATCGCTTCCTTGGGCATGCCGAAGACCACGCAACTGGCTTCGTCCTGGGCCACGGTGGTGCTGCCGGCGTCGAGCATTTCCTTCAGGCCGCGGGCGCCATCGTCGCCCATGCCGGTCATGATGATGCCGGTGGCGTTGCGGCCGGCGAATTTGGCCACGGAGCGGAACAGCACATCCACCGAAGGGCGGTGGCGGTTGACCAGTGGGCCATCCACCACCTGCACGTGATAGAACGCGCCGCTGCGGGTCACCATCATGTGTTTGCCGCCTGGTGCGATGAGTGCCAGGCCCGGGTGGATGCGGTCGTTGTTGCGGGCCTCGCGCACTTCGATCTGGCACAGGCTGTTCAGCCGGGCGGCGAACGAGGCGGTGAATTTTTCCGGCATGTGCTGGACGATGACGATGCCCGGGCACACTCGCGGCAGGGCGGTGAGCACCGCTTCCAGGGCCTGGGTACCACCGGTGGAGGTGCCCAGGGCGACGATGCGTTCGGTGGTCTGTGCCATGGCGTGGCCGTTGGCGGCGGGCAGCATGGCGTCGGCGGTGAGTTTGGTCGCGGGCGTCAGCGCGATCGGGGCGGGACGCTTGCCCAGGTTGCGCACGTTGACCTGGGCGGCGGCACGGATCGCCGACACCAGTTCCGGCGCCGACTCCAACAGAAAGTTCTTCAGGCCGGTGGTGGGCTTGGTGATGATTTCCACCGCGCCAGCGGCCATCGCCTGCAAGGTGGTTTCCGCGCCCCGGGGCGTCAGGGACGAGCAGATCACCACCGGAGTGGGGCGCTCGCTCATGATTTTTTTCAGGAACGTGATGCCGTCCATGCGCGGCATTTCCACGTCCAGCACGATCACGTCGGGCCATTCCTTGGCCAGTTTGTCCATGGCGAAAATCGGGTCGGACGCCGCGCCCATGACGTGGATGTCCGGTGTGTCGCTGAGGATCGCCAGCAACACCTGGCGAACCACCGCAGAGTCATCCACCAGCAGTACATTGATCTTTTTTGACATAGTCAGTGCCGGGTCCTTATAGGTTGGTGCCTGACCCATACATCGCCGCTGCAAAGGTCGAAGATGATGCTTCGGTGGCCGGTGCTACCCATGTCCTGGGCGATCAGGTCCAGGCGGTAGAGGGCAGCGATTTCCAGCGCCGCATTGACGTTCAACCGCGCCACATCGCCGTAGGGCACATGGCGTTGCAGTTCGGGGAACATCTCGCCGCCGCCGAACAGCTTGAGTTGATAGTCCTCGGGTTCGGTGTGATGGGCCCTGGCCTGGCGGATGAACAGCTCAATGGCTTCATCGGCGTACAGGCCGTTCAAGGCCTTGGAGCAACGCACCCGACTGGGCAGCATGAAGTGGCACATGCCGCCGATCTTGCGTTCGGGGTGCCACAGCGTGATCGCCACGCAAGAGCCGAGAATCGTGCGCAGGCGGGTCGGGCAAGTGGCAAAGCGAAACTCCCCCGGCGCCAGGTACACCTCGGCCACTGCCCTCATTGCGGTGTTCATGGCTTGCGATAAATCGAAGGGGCCACCAGTTTCAACGCATCGGACACACCGTTGAGACTCTCCGAGTGGCTGACGATGAAATACCCGCCGGGCTTGAGTCGGGGGATCAAGCGGGCGACCACTTTGCTTTTGGTGGGTTGGTCGAAATAGATCATGACGTTGCGCAGGAAGATCACATCGAACTCCCCCAGCTCCGGCAAGGTGTCGTTGAGGTTGACCTGGATGAAGTTGACCCGGTTGCGCAACGCCCGGTCGATGAGGAACGTGCCTTGCTGGCTACCGGTGCCCTTGAGGCAATATTTCACCAGCAGCGGCTGAGGCAGGGTGCGGGCGCGTTCCATCGGGTAATGCCCGGAGCGCGCCTTGGCCAGTACCTGGCTGCTGATGTCCGAACCGATCACTTCCCAAGGCGTGGTGCCCAGCCCTTCGGCCAGGGTCATGGCCAGGCTGTAGGGCTCTTCCCCGGAAGAGCTGGCCGCGCTCCACAGGCGGAAGGTCTTGCCCGGCGTTGCGTGGGGCAGTACGTGTTGGCGCAGGAAATCGAAATGTTTGGGCTCGCGGAAAAAGTAGGTCTCGTTGGTCGTCAGCAGGTCCAGCGCCACTTGTAACTCATCGGTGCGCTGGCCGTTCATGATCAGCTTGAAATACTCGCCATAACTGTCCAGCCCATAGTGCTTGAGGCGCTTGAACAAACGCCCGGCCACCAAGGCTTTCTTGGCCTCGGACAGGCTGATGCCGGCGGCCTGGTACAGCCAGGACTGGAACTGGCCGAACTCTCGGTCACTGAGCGCCAGCGCGTTCGCCGTGCGTTCCTTGCAGGTATCGGCGTTCACGGGGCATCCACTTCCAGCACGTTCGGGCTGGCTTCGGCGAGTTGGGACATTTCGTCGATGGACAACACGCGGTCCACCTCCAGTACGATGACAAACTTGCCATCGACCTTGGCCATGCCACTGATGAAATCGGCCCGGATCTTCGCGCCGAAGCTCGGTGGCGGCTCGATCTGCGAGGCCGGGATTTCCAGCACCGCCGACACCGTGTCCACCAGCAGGCCAATGTCCTGGGCCTGGCCGTCGGCGCTGGACGCCTCGATGATCACCACGCACGAGCGCCGGCTGATCGCCGAATTCGGCCGGCCGAAACGGGCCGACAAGTCCACCACCGGCACGACGGCACCGCGCAGGTTGATCACCCCGCGCACGAACGTCGGCATCATCGGCACCACGGTCAGGTTGCCGTATTCGATGATTTCCTTGATGCACAGGATGCCGATGGCAAACATCTCCGTGCCGAGCATGAACGTCAGGTATTGCGCTTCTTCCTCGACCGCGATGGCGGTTTGACGTGTGGTCGCGATGGCGCCCATTGCTTTTTCTCCTTTAAGCAAGCCTGTGGAACCGGGCCATCAGAACCGGGTGAATTCCGATTCGTCCGGGGCACTGGCCATGTTGTAGGCAAACGCCTTGGGCATGATCGGTGCCGGTGTCCGCGTCGGTTTGCGGCCGGAGGAACCTGGGGTGTTGTCGACCCTGGCAACTTGCACGGCAGACTTGGGCGGCGTGTCCAGGGTGAAGAAGCTCATGGCCTGTTGCAGCTGTTCGGCCTGGCTGCTCATTTCCTCGGCGGTGGCGGCCAGTTCTTCGCTGCTGGAGGCGTTTTGCTGGGTCACCTGGTTGAGCTGGGTCATGGCGGTGTTGATCTGCGCCACACCGGCGGCCTGTTCTTCGGAGGCGGCGCTGATTTCCTGCACCAGGTCCGAGGTCTTGTTGATCGAGGGGACCATCTCGTTGAGCAGGTTCCCGGCCTTCTCGGCCATATCGACGCTGCTGGAGGACAGCTCGCCGATTTCCTGGGCGGCCACCTGGCTGCGTTCGGCCAGCTTGCGCACTTCGGCGGCGACCACCGCAAAGCCTTTGCCGTGTTCACCGGCGCGGGCGGCTTCGATGGCAGCGTTGAGCGCCAGCAGGTTGGTCTGGTAGGCGATGTCGTCGATGATGCTGATCCGCTGGGCGATTTTCTTCATCGCCACCACGGTCTGCTGCACCGACTCGCCGCCGTCGGTGGCTTCCTTGGCGGCCTTGCTGGCCATGCCGTCGGTGACCTTGGCGTTCTCGGTGTTCTGGTTGATGCTGGCGCTCATCTGCTCGATGGAGGCGCTGGTTTCCTCGACGCTGGCTGCCTGTTCACTGGTGGCCTGGCTCATCGATTGCGCGGTGGCGCTGACTTCTTCGGAAGCACTGGCCAGGTTGTCCGCAGCGTTACGCACTTCGCCAATGATGTGCGAGAGCTTGCCGATCATATTCTGCATGGCGTTGAGCACCATGCCGGTTTCGTCTTTGGAGCCGCCGTCGATTTTTGCGTTCAGGTTGCCTTCGGCCAATTGCTCGGCGACGGTCGCGGCCTGTTTCAAGGGGCGCGAGATGATGCGCGAGATGAACAGCGCCAGGCCCAGGCCCACCAGCAGGGCGGCAATCAGCACGACGATGATCGACAGGCGCGATTTTTCAAACAGCGCTGCGCCATGCTCGCTGGCGGCGCCAGCGCCCGCGTCATTGAGTTCCACCAGTTTTTGCAGGTCGTTGACCACCAGATCGAATTGACGCTTGGATTGGCCCTTGAGCAGTGCATGGGCTTGCTCGGTCAGGTTTTGCCGAGACAGTGCAAGCAGGTCTTTGCTGACTGCGAGGTAAGCGACCCAGTCATTGCGGGTGGTTTCGAACAGCTGGCGATCTTCCGCGCTGGAGAGCAGTTTTTCATAGGTCGCCATGCGGGTTTCAAACCCCTTCCTGGCGTCTTCCGCTTCTTGTTCGACAGTGAGGCGTTCCTGTTCGGAATCGGCGGTAATGTGGCGGTTTTCCTTGAGGCGATAGTTTGCCGCGTAGAAACGCATGCCCGAGGCCGCACGCATGGACGGCATCCAGTTTTCCCTAATATCGACGGTGGTGCTGTTCACCTCGCCCAGTTGGATGATCGCGAACACTCCCATGACGGCGGTCAGGGCCAGCACCACAAGAAATGAAGTGATCAGTTTGGTGGCGATTCTAAGATCGTAGAACCATTTCATTGGGAAGTACCTCTCCATGGAATTGCTTAAGCGTCAGCGAGCGTTGGCTTGTTGTAATTGAGTCGGGGTGTAGCGGTTTTCCACTTGGGCGATCTGGGTGAGCAACGCCGGTACGTCGAGAATCAACGCCACCGCGCCACTGCCCAGGATGGTCGAGCCACTGATACCGCGAAGGGCACCAAACAGCTTGCCCAGCGGCTTGATCACGGTCTGGAATTCACCCAGCAAGTCATCCACCACCAACCCGGCCTTGAGTTCGGCGTAGCGCACCACCACCACGTTCTGCCGGCGAGCGGGCGGGCCTTCGTGGCTGAAGTGATCGCGCAGGTAGACCAGGGGCAGCACCTCGCCGCGCAGGTCGAGATAGCCTTGTTCGCGGCTGGCGACCCCATCGTTCTCGCTCAGCTCGATGCATTCCTGGACCATGTCCAGCGGAATGACATAGGTTGACTGACCGATGCCCACCAGAAATCCATTGATGATCGCCAGGGTCAGCGGCAGGCGGATACGCACCACGGTACCCTTGCCGGGCTGGCTGTCGAGGTCGACGGTGCCGCGCAGCAGGGTGATGTTGCGCTTGACCACGTCCATGCCCACGCCACGCCCCGAAAGGTTGGTCACGGCCTGGGCGGTGGAAAAACCGGGCTCGAAGATCAGGTTGTAGATCTCCTGGTCGGTCGGGCTCGCGCCGGGGGCGACCAGGCCGCGCTCCTGGGCTTTTTCCAGGATCCGGTCGCGGTTCAGGCCGGCGCCATCGTCGGCGATTTCCAGCACGATGCTGCCCGAGTCGTGATAGGCGTTGAGGTGCAGGTGCCCCTTGGCCGGTTTGCCCGCCGCCAGCCGGGCCTCGGCGGTTTCAATGCCGTGGTCCATGGCGTTGCGCAGCAGGTGCATGAGCGGGTCGCCGATTTTTTCCACCACGGTCTTGTCCAGTTCGGTCTCCGCGCCGCTGATGATCAGGTCGATGTCCTTGCCCAGTTCCTGGCTGACATCGCGCACCACCCGACGGAACCGGTTGAAGGTTTCGCCGATGGGGATCATGCGCAGGCGCAGGGCGCCATCGAGGATTTCTTCCACCAGTCCGGAGACTGACGAGGTGGCCTCCTGCAACGGATCGTTCTGGCAGGTGCGGGCCAACAGGCTGGCACCGGCGCTGGCGATGACCAGTTCGCCCACCAGGTTGATCAGTTCATCGAGCTTGTCGGCATTGACCCGCACATAGGTGCCGTCCTTGGCCTTGCTGTCGCTGCTCACCGCTTGTTTGTCGGTGGCGATCTGGGCGGGCATGCGTGGCGTCTTGCGCTGGTCGGACAACAACTCGCCGGTGGCGACCAATGCGGTGGTTTCCTCGGCCGGTTCCGGCGACGTCGTGACCAGGCCGGTGTTGGCCTGGGGCGCGATGTCGTCGTCCTGGGCAACGATCTCGATCTCGCAGTCTTCCCGGACGAAATCGAACACTTCATTGATCGCGCCGTGGCTGGCGGTCGAGCGAAACTCGATGTCGAAGCCCAGGTAGCAGGACTCGGCGTCCCAGGCATCGGCGGCGGGCAGGGCGTCGGTCAAGGCGGTGATGTCGACGATTTCACCCAGGGTTTGCAGGTAGCGCAGGAACGACAGAGGGTCCATGCCGTTGCGGAACACGTCCTGGCCGAAACGCAGGGAGATGTGCCAGAGGCGCGTTTCGCCGGGTTCACGGGTTTCGGTGTCCTGGGCAGGCGTTGGGGCCGTGGCCGGCGAGGGCGCCTGGTACTCCTGCAGGATCTGGCACAGTTCCACTTCCCGTTGCAGGGCCGGTGGCGGTAGCGCTCCGCCCTGGTTGGCGGCCACGTTGATCAGCTCCAGCATGTGATCGCTGGACTTGAGCAGTACCGCGATCAGGCCGGCGTCCACTTCGACGCTGCCGTTGCGCAGGCGATCGAGCACGTCTTCGACGATGTGGGTGAAGCTGACGATCGGTTCCAGGCCGAACAGCCCGGCCGAGCCCTTGATCGTGTGCGCCGCCCGGAAGATCGCGCCGATGGCGTCATCGTCGCCGGGGTCGGTTTCCAGTTGCAGCAGCGATTCTTCCATCGCTTGCAACTGTTCCCGTGCCTCGACGATGAACGTCTGTTGTGCCTGATCGAGATTGATGCTCACGCTCATATCCTTTGTCGTGTCCGACGTATTGCAGCAGCCCTAGGCAACCAGGTTGCACAGGGCAAGTGTTTCCATGACGGCCTTGCTCTGGCCGGTCAATGTCAGTTGGGTGCCGGCCTTGGCGGCCTCGCGTTGTACCATCAGCAGCAGTTGCAGGCCGGCGCCGTCCATTTCGGTAATCTGCGACAGATCAAGGGCCATCCGCGGTGTTGCGCCCAACTGCGGTAACCATTGCGCGGCCAGGTCGGCGGCGGTGTAGATCGTCAGCTCGCCGTCGATGTGCACCTGGGCGGTGTCATCCTGTGTTTCGTAGTGCAACGACATGGGCGCCTCCGCTCATCAAGGAAGAATCAGCTTGGATACCGCCGCCAGCATCTGCGCCGGCTGGAACGGCTTGACCACCCAGGCCTTGGCTCCGGCGGCCTGGCCTTCCTGTTTCTTCGATTCCTGGGATTCGGTGGTGAGCATGATGATCGGCGTGAACTTGTAGCTGGCCAGCTTCTTGACCTCCTTGACGAAGGTGATGCCGTCCATGTTGGGCATGTTCACGTCACTGATGATCAGGTGCACTTTCTGGCCATTGAGTTTGCCCAGGGCATCCTTGCCATCGCTGGCTTCGATCACGTCATAGCCGGCACTTTTCAACGCGATGCCGACCACCTGCCGAACGCTCGCGGAGTCGTCGACAACCAATACACTTTTAGCCATGAACGGCGCTCCTAAAAGAAGGTGATTTCCTGTGAAGTCTGTTGCGCGGCTGAGTCGCCGTGGTGATTGCGGCGTTGCTCGTCGGTGGCGTAAGTGGTTTCCATGCGCGCCAGCCATTGGCGAGCGTCGATGGAAACGGCCTGTTCGGGCGACTGGCTGGCCTGCTGCATGTGCACATGCAGGTCCTCGATGTTGTCGCGCACGTGGCTGAGGATCTGGCTGACCCGATCCTGGAATTGCAGGCTGACCAGCACCTCGGTGAGTTCATCGCGGATGCCGAAGCTCTCCCGCTGCAGCATGTCGGCCGAGTCGGCCAAGCTGCCGGTGACACTCTTGAAGCGCTCCAGCACCTGCTGGATGCTTTGCTCGGAGGCACTGACCGAATGGCTGTCCTGGTCCGCGCCGCTGGACGCGGCATGCACCAGTTGGGTGATGGCGGTGTTGATGATGTCGACCTTGGCCGACATCTGCTGGCCGGTCTCGCTGGACTTGCTCGAGAGGCTGCGCACGGCGTCGGCCACCACCGCAAACCCACGCCCGGCCTCGCCGGCACGGGCGGCTTCGATGGCGGCGTTGAGGGCCAGCAGGTTGGTCTGCGCGGCAATCGCCGCGACATCGGCGGCCATGGTCCGCAGTTCCCCGGTATAGGCCGTCAGGTTGCGTACCTGGGCCAGGGTTTCATCGCGGCTGGCCTGGGTGGCCTTCAGCGAATCGATGACCTTGACCAGTTCACTTTCGCTCTGGGCCAGCACCTGCACGGCACCGCCACTGCTGCTGCCGGCCAACTCACCGGCGGCCAGTTGCGAAGCTTGCACGGTCTCTTCCAGGCGCGAAGAAATGCCGGTGAAGCGGCTGGTCAGCGAGACGATTGCGGTTTCGGTCTGCTGCCGGGAGCTTTCGACCTGCTTGGCCCAGATCGGCATGGCGCCGAGAATGACTTCGTTGAGTTGCTCGCTGGCTTTATGGGCCAGATGCTCGCTGGCTTGCAGGTCGTGGCGGGCCATGGCGGCGGCGATGGCGCTGTCGAACTGCTGACGTTGCGAACGCGCACCCCATACGCCAGCACCGACACCAACGGCCAGGAGGGCAACAGCCAGGATGATGTTTTGTACACTTGGACCATTGAGCAGTAAGACGCCAACGGCAGCAACGAAAGCGACGAGCACTGTGTTCCAGAGGATGCGAGGTTGTTGGGCGAAGGAATGACCGTGTGGGTACGACGTCATGGTTCGGTCCTTGAACAGAGTTTCTAACAGGTTATTTGCGAATAACTGGTTATCTGCGACCTCTACTCGGACTTTAAGACCGGCTGTCCGATACCGGTATTGCATAGGCATTGGCCTACACAGTACGTGGCACTGTGCTATTTCAGGTTAGACGCTGTCTGGGAAATGTCGAATGCACCCGACGAAGGTATGAGCCACCTGGCAAGGGAGATGGCGCATGGGCTTTTGTGGCGAGGGAGCTTGCTCCCGCTGGAGCGCGAAGCGGTCCCAAACTTGGCGGGTGCGGTTGGCCTGATAGATTGCGTGTTTAGGTTTTTGGACTGCTGCGCAGCCCGGCGGGAGCAAGCTCCCTCGCCACGAAAAACGGACATCTTCCGAAACAGAATCCATGGATTGCGCTAAATTACCCCGCATTGGATTTCGAACCTGCCATCAGAGCCCCCATGCCCACCCAGCCCCTCTGGAAAACCTATCTCCTGTTCTTGGCCCCTATGGTCTTGTCCAATTTCCTGCAGTCCATGTCTGGCACGTTCAACAGCATCTACATCGGCCAGATGCTCGGTACCCAGGCCTTGGCGGCGGTGTCGGGCATGTTTCCCATCGTGTTTTTCTTTATCGCATTGGTCATCGGCCTCGGCGCGGGGGCGGGGGTGTTGATCGGGCAGGCCTACGGCGCCGGCGAAACCGGGACGGTGAAGGCGATTGCTGGTTCGACCTTGTTGCTGGGGGCGATCATCGGCCTGGCGGCGGCGGTGCTTGGCAGTGTCTTTGCGCGTCAGGCGTTGCAGGGGCTCGGCACGCCGGCCGATGTGCTGGAGGATGCCGTTTCCTATGCCCGGGTCATGCTGTGGATCCTGCCGATGTTGCTGGTATTTGTGCTGTTTACCCAGTTGCTGCGCGGGGTGAGCGATACGGTGTCACCGATGTTGGCGCTGCTGACCTCCACCAGTGTCGGGCTGCTGCTCACGCCAGCGTTGATTCGTGGCTGGTTGGGGTTGCCGCAGATGGGCATCCAGAGCGCGGCGCTGGCGGGGTTGGTGGGGACGGCCTCGGCCATGGCCATGCTGGCGTGGCGCCTGAACCGTCGCGAGCATGCCCTGGCGCCGGACCGGGCGTTGTTCGCGGCGATGCGCCTGGACATGGAGATCCTTGGCAAAGTGCTGCGCATAGGCTTGCCCACAGGGTTGCAGATGGTGGTGATCTCGTTGTCCGAGTTGGTCATCCTGACGCTGGTCAATAGCCATGGCTCCCAGGCCACGGCGGCCTACGGCGCGGTGACGCAGATCGTCAACTACGTGCAGTTTCCGGCGCTGTCGATCGCCATCACCGCTTCGATCCTCGGCGCCCAGGCCATCGGTGCCGGACGCCTGGAGCGCCTGGGGCCGATCCTGCGCACGGGGTTGTTGATCAACCTCTGGCTTACGGGCGGGTTGGTGGTCCTGGGGTATCTGTTGTCCCACTGGCTGCTGGGGCTGTTCATCACCGACCCGGCGGCACGGGTCCAGGCCGAACACCTGCTGCACATCATGCTCTGGAGCCTGCTGGTGTTCGGCTTCCAGGCGATTGTCGGCGGCATCATGCGCGCCAGCGGCACGGTGCTGG
Source organism: Pseudomonas sp. NFACC51 (assembly GCF_900103575.1). Taxonomy (NCBI): domain Bacteria; kingdom Pseudomonadati; phylum Pseudomonadota; class Gammaproteobacteria; order Pseudomonadales; family Pseudomonadaceae; genus Pseudomonas; species Pseudomonas sp. NFACC51. The sequence goes on from NZ_FMXH01000007.1 coordinate 301,633, forward strand.
TGCCAGTCGCTATCTCGATCTTCTGCATCGTCGCCGTGCAGGTGCCGACGGCGTATCTGCTGGACGCTCACTTCGGCCTGCAAGGGGTGTGGATGGCGTTCCCGGTGGCCTACTTGAGCATGCTGCTGTTGCAGACGCTGTACTACAAGCAGGTGTGGCAGCATCAGCCGATCGAGCGGTTGGTGTAACCAACCCACCATTTAATCCTGTGGCCATCACCCGCCACGCCGCCACCGAGGATCCGATGCCTGCCAGTCCCCCCACCCACATTGCCTACCGCGCCTTCCTGTTCGACATGGACGGCACACTGCTCAATTCCATTGCCGCCGCCGAGCGGATCTGGACGCGCTGGGCCCTGCGCCACGGCGTGGACGTGGCGACATTCCTGCCGACGATCCATGGCGTGCGCGCCATCGACACCATCACCCGCCAGCACCTGCCGGGGGTGGATGCCCAGGCCGAGGCCGAGCAGATTACCCGCGAGGAAATCGAAGACGTCGAAGGCGTGGTGCAGGTGCCCGGTGCGCAGGCCTTTGTGAACAGCCTGCCGCCAGAGCGCTGGGCGATCGTCACTTCGGCACCGATGGCACTGGCCTTGCGGCGTATGGAAGCGGCCGGGATCCCACGCCCTGCAGTGATGGTCACTGCCGAGGACGTGAGCGACGGCAAGCCCAACCCCGCCTGCTACCGCTTGGCTGCCGAACGCTTGCAGGTGGCACCGCAGGAATGCCTGGTGTTTGAAGACGCCGAGGCGGGCATTCGGGCCGGCGAGGCGGCGGGGGCGGATGTGCTGGTGGTGACGGCGACGCATACGCACCCGGTGGTCACCCTTCATCCGCAGATCAAGGATTACCTTGGGCTAGGCATTGAGGTGGATGAGGCCGGCCTGATGCGACTGCCTTCGATTCTATGACCGCCGCAGAACGCCTGTGGAAGCGAGCTTGCTCGCGATAGCGGTGGTTCAGCTTGCATCAGTGCTGAATGTACCGGCGCCATCGCGAGCAGGCTCGCTCCCACATTGGATCTGTGGTCTTCGGGTAGGTCAGGTCACCACGCGATAGCACGGCACATACGCCGCGCCGCCTGGCAGTTTCATGCGGTGCTGGGCGACGAAGGCCTGGAGCAGGCGGTCGAGGGGTTCCATGATGGCGGCGTCACCGTGGATCTCGTAAGGGCCGTGTTCTTCGATCAGGCGGATGCCCTTGTCCTTGACGTTACCGGCCACGATGCCCGAGAACGCCCGGCGCAGGTTGGCCGCCAGTTCGTGGGCGGGCAGGTCGCGGCTCAGGCCCAGGCTGGCCATGTTGGCGTGGGTCGGGTCGAACGGGCGCTGGAAGCCTTCGTCGATCTTCAGCAGCCAGTTGAAGTGGAAGGCGTCGTTGCGCTCGCGGCGGAACTGCTTGACCTCCTTGAGCCCCTGGGTCATCTGCCGCGCCACTTCGGCCGGGTCGTCGATGATGATCTGATAGTGCTTCTGCGCGGCCTCACCCAGGGTTGCACCGACAAATGCATGCAACTGATCGAGGTACGGCGCGGCGCTTTTCGGTCCGGTGAGCACCACCGGGAATGGCAGGTCCTGGTTGGCCGGGTGCATCAGGATACCCAGCAGGTAGAGGAACTCTTCCGCCGTACCAGCGCCACCCGGGAAGATGATGATGCCGTGACCGACACGTACGAAAGCCTCGAGGCGTTTCTCGATGTCCGGCAGGATCACCAGCTCATTGACGATCGGGTTCGGCGCCTCGGCGGCGATGATGCCTGGTTCCGTCAGGCCCAGGTAGCGACCGCCATGGATACGCTGCTTGGCATGGGCAATGGTGGCGCCTTTCATCGGGCCTTTCATCACGCCAGGGCCGCAGCCGGTGCAGATATCCAGGCTGCGCAGGCCCAGCTCGTGGCCGACCTTCTTGGTGTATTTGTATTCTTCGGTGTTGATCGAGTGACCGCCCCAGCACACGACGATTTTCGGCTCCACGCCAGGACGCAAGGTGCGGGCGTTGCGCAGCAGGTGGAAGACGTAGTCGCTGATGCCCTGGGACGAGCTGAGGTCGATGCGCTGGCTGTCCAGCTCGTTCTCGGTGTAGACGATGTCGCGCAGGGCGCTGAACAGCATTTCCCGGGTGCTGGCGATCATTTCGCCGTCGACGAACGCGTCGGCCGGTGCGTTCAGCAGCTCCAGGCGCACGCCCCGGTCCTGCTGGTGAATACGGATCTCGAAGTCCTTGTAGGCTTCCAGGATGGTCTTGGCGTTATCAACATGGGCGCCGGTGTTGAGGATGGCCAGGGCGCACTGGCGGAAGAGGGTATAGATACTGCCGGAACCGGCTTCGCTCAGTTGCTGGACTTCGCGCTGGGACAAGGTCTCCAGGCTGCCTTTGGGGCTTACCGAGGCGTTGATTACATGTCTTTGATTCATTCAGCTTTCCTTGAAAACGATGCCATGCACACAACGACGGCATCTTGAAAAAAACGTCCACGCAGAAAGATCGCACGATCCTTGCGCTATCGCCATGGACTTCGATCCGGACCCGGCGAGTCGGTTGCGATACAAAATGAGCTCCAGCATAGCTAAATCGACCGGGCAGGCGATAATGCGTGACTCTTTTGATGCCGTACAAGGAAATTGCACCGCGATGTTCGAGATCAAACCGTGGGATAGCGACACCTATCGCAAGCAGACTCGCCGCAGCACCCTGATCATCGCGGTGGTGTTCCTGGCCCTGGCGATGTTGCTGTCCAGCCTGGCCGTGCTGCTGCTGGGCACGCCCGGAGGCGATAACTTTCGTTTCAATCTCGGCGGGGTGCTTGTCGCGGTGCTGGCAATGGCCGCGCTGATGCGCCTGTATTTCTGGTCGCAGCCATGGATGGCCGCCGCCGTGTACGGCTGGCAGCTCAAGCGCAGCCTGATGAAAATCACCAACGTGATGCACCAGGTGACCGCTGGCGTGCAAGCCCAGGATCCCACCGCTATGAAGCTGCTGCGTTTCTATCACCTGGGGCTGGCCCAGATGCATCAGCTGGACGCCAACTCCAGCGCCCAGGGCTCCCTGGCGCGAGAGGCCGACGCGCACCTGGCGAAGATGCAGGCGCTGGGCCTGGGCACCGAACAGTCGCGCCTGGAGGCGAGTTGGATCGAGACGGTGAAGCAGGCCTATCGCGCAGGTTGAGCGGTCAGAGGGTGCCGATGCGGTCGAGCTCGGCTTTCAAGGCCTGGGCATCGAGCTGGTCGAAGGGCAGGGCAAAAAAGGCCCGGCAGCGGGTTTCGATACGATCCAGGGTGGCATGGAAGGCCTGGCCGATCTGATCATCGCTGCCTCTGACGGTCGATGGATCGACCAGGCCCCAGTGGGCCTTGATGGCCGGACCGAAGTACACCGGGCAAGCATCGCGAGCGGCGCTGTCGCACACGGTGATGACGATGTCCGGCGGGCTGCCCTCGAATGCGTCGTTACCCTTGCTGCGCAAGCCTTTTACGCTGATACCGGCTTCTTGCAAGGTGCTCAGGCTGCGCGGGAGCACGTGGCCCTTGGGGAAACTGCCGGCGCTGACGGCCTGGAATCCGGCCGGGGCCAGATGGTTGAACATCGCTTCGCTGAGAATGCTGCGGCAACTGTTGGCTGTGCACATGAAGAGGACTTTCATCGATCGGCTCCGATAAGCGCAAGGTTGGGCTGCGCCGGAGTATATGCGGACAATCGAATATATGGAATTTCGTATTTGTAGCGAGAGCGAGAGCGAGAGCGGATAGCGCCGGGGCGCAATACGTCTGCGCCCCAACGATTTGCGTGGTTACGATTTTCTGCCGCCGCCTTGGCTGCGTTCGCTACCTTTGTTACCGGCTCCAGTGCCTTTTTGCCGGTCGTTAGCAACGTTGCCGCCCGACGCTTGTCCGCCTTTCTTGCCGGCTTCCGATGCTTTTTCACGATCATTGGCGAAGTTGCCTGGGTTTTTGTTTCCGCTACTGGCCATTTCGAGAATCCTCATTTTGGTTGAGCGAGCAACGTGCCTCGCATTAGTTGGGAAAGAAAATGGCCGGGGGAAGTTTAAAAAAAACCGCTTGCTGGCGACGAATGGTCTGCCACCAGCCTTCACTTCTAATCCTCCCCACCGCTGACTTTCCAATGCTTGGCATCTGCCGGGAACACCACTTGCTCGACCCGATGGGCAATGCCGAAAGCCAGGGAGTTCTCCGCTGGAATCACCCGTTCCTCGGCACACAGGCATTTGAAGATATCCAGCTGCGTCGCCGCGCCAGCGGTTTCCTTGACGTAGATTTCCACGTAGCGCGCCACGTCGTTGTCCAGGCTGGACAGGTACTCGCGCAAGCGTGAGTGGTCCACCGACTTCTGGCCGAAGTACCAGTTCATCGGATGAATCAGGAAACGCGAATGTGGGGTAGTGGTGCGGTCGCTGGCGGCCAGGTACATGACGATGCCCATCGACTCGATGTTGCCGGCGTTCACCGCACGTACCGGTACCGGCAGGGACTTGATGAAGGTGTAGAGGGTGAAGCCGAAGTTGGTGCTGCCACCGACTGTGGAGAGATTGAGCATCAGCGAGTCGGCGCCTTTCTCAATGGCCTCCAGGCAGTTATCGCGAAAGCGTTCCGTGGTTCCCTGATCGATCTGGCAATGAAAATGGACAATGTGTTCGGACATCTGAAACTCCTGTCGACTTCACCCTTTGCAAGTGCCTGCGGATCGGCTGTGCCGTACAGTTGGGAGTCCAGCGGTCTGCGGATGTTCCTCATCCGTGGCTGGCTGCCGGTGAGCGCATCAAGCCGGTTGCTGCTGTTCGCATTTCTGGGCAGCTTGCGTCATGCGCTGCAGGAATAACGTCAGCCCGGCTTCTTCTTCGCTGAGGCCTTTACGTGCCCGGGGTTTGGGCAGCTGGGTCAGGGCACCGAGCAGGAAACTCTCCACCACCGCAGGATGAATGTAGCACTTGCGACAGACGGTCGGCGTGTTGCCCAGTTGTCGGGCGACTTGCCTGACCATCTCGGCGACATGCCTTTTGGCCTCGCTTTCGGTTTCCCAGCGCAGCGTCCGCAACCCGGCCAGAGCGGCTGCGCTGCCGGCCCAGGTGCGGTAGTCCTTGGCGGTGAAGTCAGCGCCAGTGAGGGTCTTGAGGTAGGCGTTGATGTCCGAAGAACTGATGGCGTGGCGTTCGCCGTGTTCGTCCAGGTACTGGAACAGGTTCTGCCCGGGGATCTCCTGGCAGCGCTTGATGATCCGCGCCAGGCGCCGGTCCTTCACGGTGATCTGGTGCTCGATGCCGCTCTTGCCACGGAACTGGAAGGCGATGGCGCTGCCGTTGACCTCGACATGCTTGTTGCGCAGGGTCGTCAGGCCATAGGAGCGATTGTCCCGGGCATATTGGCTGTTGCCGACGCGGATCAGGGTCGTGTCCAGCAGGGTGATGACCGTGGCCATGACTTTGTCGCGGCTGAACCCGGGCGTGGCGAGGATTTCCTCCAGGCGTTTGCGCAAGCGCGGCAGGGCCCGTCCGAATTCCAGCATCCGCGAATACTTGTCCGCATCACGGACCTCACGCCAGCGCGCATGGTAACGGTACTGCTTGCGTCCACGGGCATCGCGCCCGGTGGCCTGGAGATGGCCGCGCGGGTCGGTGCAGATCCAGACATCGGTATAGGCCGGTGGCACCGCCAGGGCATTGATGCGCTGGATCTCGGCTGCGTCGGTGATGCGCTGGCCTTGCGGGTCGAAATAACAGAACTTGCCACGCAATTTCTTGCGGGTGATGCCGGGGGCCGTGTCGTCGACGTAATGCAGGTCGGCCGGCAATGCATCCGGCGGCAGGGTGTCGGGCATGAAGAAAGTCCTTGGCAGCGAATCCGGTGGCCTGTCATCGATTGACCGCAGCCCGTTGCGGTCGTGCCAAGATTCTGCGGTTACCCGCAACCCCTGTGGGAGCGAGCTTGCTCGCGATAGCGGTGAATCAGCTTGCATCAAGGTTGGATGCGTCGTCATCGCGAGCAAGCTCGCACACAAGGTGGACTACGCCAACACCGCCACCGCCTTGATCTGCGCCCACAGCAACTGCCCCGGATGCAGCTTGAGCTGATCGCGCGAATAGCGGGTGATGCGCGCCAGCAGCGGGGTGCCGGCGGCTTCCAGGCGGACCAGCACATGGGCGGTGTTGTCGGCGGCCTGTTCGCTGACCACGGTGACCGGCAGGCGATTGAGGATGCTGGTCTGGGCATCGTTCGCCAGGCTGAGGCTGACGTCCCGGGCCTGGACCTTGAAACGCAGCGGCTGGCCGAGGGCCAGGGACGTGTGGGCCACGCGTACGTTCAGTTGGCTATCGGGCAGATTCAGGGTCAGCAGTTGATAAGCCGGGTCATAACCGCTGACCTTGCCCTCGATCACCACGCCAGCGTCATCCCCCAGGGCCAATGGCAGGTCGAGCCGGGCCAGGGTTTCGCCGATCGGCCCACTGGCCAGCGCGCGGCCGCCGTCGAGCAACACGATGTGATCGGCCAGGCGCGCCACTTCGTCCTGGGAATGGCTGACATACAGCACTGGAATGTCCAGCTCATCGTGGAGCCGTTGCAGGTACGGCAGGATTTCGTTTTTGCGCCGGGTATCGAGGGCCGCCAGCGGCTCATCCATCAGCAGCAGTTGCGGGCTGGTGAGCAAGGCGCGGGCGATGCCCACCCGCTGGCGCTCGCCGCCGGACAGGTTGTGCGGCTGCCGATCGAGCAAGTGGCCGATGCCCAGCAGTTCGGTCGCCTGTTGCATGTCCACCCGCCGTTGTGCCGGCGCGATGCGCTTGAGGCCGAACGCCAGGTTGGCCTGCACCGACAGATGGGCGAACAGGCTCGCCTCCTGGAACACATACCCCACCGGCCGTTTATGGGGCGGCATGAACACCGCGTGCTCACTGTCTTGCCAGACTTGGCCGTTGACCTCGATAAAACCCCGGGCCGGTCGCTCCAACCCGCCAATGCAGCGCAGGCAGGTGGTTTTACCGGAACCGGAAGGCCCGTACAGTGCGGTCACGCCACGGCCGGGCAGTTGCACATCCAGGTCCAGGGAAAAAGCCCCGTGGTCGAGCTGAAAACGCGCCTGAATCATCGATCAACTCCAACCGGCACGGGTTCGGCGGCTGGAATACAGCGCCAGCAGCACCAGGAATGAAAACACCAGCATCGCCGCTGCCAGCCAGTGGGCCTGGGCGTATTCCAAGGCTTCGACATGGTCGTAGATCTGCACCGACACCACCCGGGTTTTCTCCGGAATGTTGCCGCCGATCATCAGCACCACGCCGAATTCGCCGACGGTGTGGGCAAAGCCGAGAATCGCCGCGGTGATGAAGCCGGGGCGGGCCAGGGGCAGGATGACGCTGAAAAACGTATCCCAAGGCCCGGCCCGCAGGGTAGCGGCGACTTCCAAGGGGCGACTGCCGATGGCGGCAAAGGCGTTCTGCAACGGCTGCACCACAAACGGCATGGAGTAGATCACCGAGCCGATCACCAGCCCGGTGAAGCTGAAGGTGAGGGTGCCCAGCCCGAGGGCCTGGGTGAATTGGCCGATCCAGCCGTGCGGCCCCAACGCCAGCAACAGGTAGAAGCCGATCACCGTGGGTGGCAACACCAATGGCAATGCCACCACCGCGCCCACCGGCCCGCGCAGCCACGAGCGGGTGCGCGACAGCCATAAAGCGATGGGCGTGCCGATGAGCAGCAGGATCACCGTGGTCAAGGACGCCAGTTTGAGGGTCAGCCAGATGGCGGCATAGTCGGCGCTGGTCAGGGGCATTTTAGCGATGGTAACCGTAGGCTTGGACGATGGCGGCGGCTTTCGGGCCCTTGAGGTAATCCACCAGGGCCGCGGCGGCGGGGTTGTCCCGGCCTTTGGTGAGGATCACTGCGTCCTGTTTGATCGGGTCGTGCAGTTCGGCCGGGACGATCCATGCCGAGCCGCCTGTCACTCTGCCGTCCTTGTACACCTGGGACAAGGCGACGAAACCGAGTTCGGCGTTACCGGTGGAGACGAACTGATAGGCCTGGGTGATGTTCTGGCCTTCGACGAGCTTGCCTTTCACCTGCGCGGTCAAGCCGAGCTTGTCCAGCACCTGGGTCGCGGCGAGGCCGTAGGGTGCTGCTTTCGGGTTGGCAATGGACAGGTGCTGGAAGTCGTTGTGCTTGAGGACCTGCCCCGTGCCATCGACATAACCCTCTTTGGCTGACCACAGCGCCAGGGTGCCGACGGCGTAGGTGAAGCGCGAGCCCTTGACGGTGTCGCCCTCGCTCTCGAGTCTGGCCGGGGTGGTGTCGTCGGCGGCGAGGAAAACTTCGAATGGCGCGCCGTTCTTGATCTGCGTGTAGAACTGCCCGGTGGCGCCGTAAGCCGCCACCAATTTATGCCCGGTGTCTTTTTCGAAGTCGGCGGCGATGGCCTGGATCGGTGCGGTGAAATTGGCGGCGACCGCCACCTGCACCTCTGCGGCCTGGACGGCGCCAATAGTCAGGAACGGGATCAACAGCAACGGCGCGAAGCGGGTGAGGCGCATAGGTGAGGCTCCGAGGGCAGGTTCGCTATATACCGGAATATATAGCGAATGGCCGACAAACGGAACGTGGCATTTTGCCTGGGGAGCGAGGGAGCAAGCGATGACGGCTGTCAGGACCGCCCACGATTGTTGAATCGGGCCAATGCCTCTTCAGCCAACCGCCGGGTCAACTCGGCGCTCGACAGTTCGCGGCCCAGGGGAAACGCCTGGCCGGCCCACAGGTTGCTGAAGTCCGCTTCATCCTTGGCGCGCAGCGGCATCAACGCGCCGCCCGCCAGGGGAAAGGCCGGTGCGAGCGGGCTCATCGGGCCCACTTCGCGCATCACCCGGTTGACGATGCCTCGGGCCGGGCGCCCAGTGAACAGGTTGGTAACAGCGGTCTGGCTTTCCTTGGCCGTGCGCAACGCGCGGTGATGGGAAGCGCTGATCTTCGCCTCGGGGGTGAACAGATAGGCGCTGCCCAGTTGCACCGCCGAGGCGCCCAGGGCGAACGCCGCGACGATCCCCCGTGCATCGCCAATGCCGCCGGTGGCGATCACCGGCACCTTCACCGCATCCACTACCTGCGGCAGCAAGGCAAACAGCCCGACTTGGGTGTTGAGGTCGTCGCTGAGGAACATTCCGCGATGACCACCGGCTTCGTAACCCATGGCAATGATCGCATCGCAACCATGCTGTTCCAGCCAGATGGCCTCCTCGACGGTAGTGGCCGAGGAAAGGATTTTCGCGCCAGTGGCCTTCACCCGATCCAGCAAGGATTTTTCCGGCAGGCCGAAATGAAAACTGACCACTTTGGGACGCATCTCTTCCAACACCTGGCAGGCGGCATCATCGAAGGGGGTGCGGTTGGACACCGGGGTCGGCGCGTCGAAGTCGACGCTCAGTTCCTGGTAGTACGGCTTGAGCCGTTGCTTCCAGGCCGCGGCCCGCTGTTCGTCGAAGGCCGGGGGCTGGTGACAGAAAAAATTCACGTTGAACGGCTTGTCGGTTTGCTCGCCGATGGTCGTCAGCGCCTGGCGCAGTTGTTCGACATCGAGCATCGCCGCCGGCATCGAACCCAGCCCGCCGGCATTGCACGTCGCGACCACCATGGCCGGCCCGGTCACCCCGGCCAGCGGCCCCTGAATGATGGGCAGCTCGATACCGAGCAGGTCAAGAATGCGAGTGTCTGGCCACTGGCTCATGGGCGGGGTCTCCGACGGCAGAAGGAAACAGCGGTTTTAGCAGGTGTGGACCGGCGAGGGCCAGTCGAGTTTTTCAATCGAGCGCTGCAACTTGATCCCGACGGTGGGAGGGTTACCATGCGGGCTTCATACATCAAGGAGCCCGATCCATGGACGTGAAACTCAAGACCGTCGAACCCTTCACCGTGGCCGGCCTGCAGGTGCGCACCCGCAACACCGACGAGCAGCAGCCCGGCACCGCCCGAATCGGCCCGATGTGGCAGCAGTTCTTCAACGAAGGGCTGTTCGACACGATTCCGGCCCGGCAGTCGGAGTCGTTCGTCTACGGGGTGTATTCCAATTACGAATCCGACGCCACCGGCCACTTCGATGTGACGGCCGGGGTGCAGGTGGATGCGACCAGCGCAGGCTATCCCGCCGTGGACATCGAGGGCGGCGACTACCTGGTGTTTTCGGCCAAGGGGCCGATGCCCGATTGCGTGATCCAGACCTGGGGCCTGATCTGGGCGTACTTCGCGGATAACCCGCAGACATTGCGCCGTTTCACCACCGATTTCGAGGTCTACAGCGGCCCCGACTCGGTGGCGATCTACATCGGCATTCAATCCCCGGATGAGCGCTCCAGCGCCAGCAACTGACGCTTGCGTTCCACGCCCCAGCGATAGCCCGACAGGTTGCCGTCGCTGCGTACCACCCGATGGCAAGGGATCGCCACCGCCAGGCTGTTGGCGCCGCAGGCCTGGGCCACGGCGCGCACGGCCTTGGGCATGCCGATGCGCTGGGCGATCTCGGCATAGCTGGCGGTGCTGCCTGCGGGAATGTCCCGCAAGGCTTGCCAGACCCGCTCCTGGAAGGCAGTGCCGCGCAGGTCCAAGGGCAGGTCCAAGCCTAGGGCCGGTGCTTCGATGAAGCCAACCACCTGGGCGATCAACTGCTCGAACTCGCGGTCGGCGCCGATCAGGTTGGCCCGGCGGAACTTGTCTTGCAGGTCGCGCACCAACGCGTCCGGGTCGTCCCCCAGCAGGATCGCGCACACGCCACGCGCGCTTTGCGCCACCAGGATTGCCCCGAGGGAGCATTGGCCGACGGCGAAACGAATGTCGGTGTTCTGCCCGGCGGCGCGGTAGTCGGCGGGTTTCATGCCCAACACTTTGTCGGCTGCTTCATAGAAGCGGCTGTTGGAATTGAAACCGGCGTCGTACAGCGCCTCGGTGATTGTGCCGCCATCGGCCAGGCGTTCGCGCACCTTGCGTGAGCGGTGGGCGGCGGCATAACCCTTGGGGGTCAGGCCGGTGACAGCCTTGAAGACCCGATGAAAATGGAAGGGGCTCAAGCCTGCGCTTTCTGCCAGCTGATTCAGGCCAGGCAGTTGCTCGGCCGCCTCGATTTGCCGGCAAGCGGCGGCAACCCGTGCCGCTTGTTGGGCGGCGATCTGGGTCTGGTCCCGGGCTACGCGCTTGCTGGGCCGATAACCGGCGGCCTGGGCCTGTTCCGGCGTGTCGAAGAACTCGACGTTGCGCGGGTTGGGCAGGCGCGACAGGCTGCTGGGGTGGCAATAGATGCCAGTGGTTTTTACGCCATAGACGAAGGTGCCGTCGGCGCGTGGATCCCGGGCGAGCACGGCGGCCCAGCGCGGATCCAGTTCAGGGGCGAGATGATTCGAAGTGCTGTTCATGGTCGTTATGTCCATTGGCCCGTTTTGGCTACAGTAGCGAGCCTGGGGAGCGGCGACACTCCGGGTCTTGCGGTTGAATTCTGCACCTTCATCCGGCGGTGCGAAACGTCAGGTTGATGCGCTGGGCGCCCAGGCGCGGATGCTCTCCCGCCTTGAGCGGCAGCACGCCGTGGTAACGCAACCGGTCCGTGCCACCCCAAACCACGATGTCACCATGGAACAGTGGCACACGCAGGCTTTTGTCGCTGCGCTCGAACCCGCCGAACTGAAACATTGCCGGCAGGCCCAGGGACATCGAGACGATAGGGGCGCTGAGTTGGCGTTCGTTTTTATCTTGATGCAACGACATCCGTGCGCCGGGCACGTAGCGGTTGATCAGGCAGGAGTCCGGCTCGAAATGCTCGAACCGTGCCTGCCGGGCGGCGGCCTGGGCCAGTTCACGAAACACCGCCGGCATGGCGGGCCAGGGGTGGCCGGTCTGAGGATCAACGGCGCTATAGCGATAGCCGCTGCGGTCGGTGGTCCAGCCCAGCGTGCCACAACTGCTCAAGGCCACCGACATGGTAAAGCCGCCAGGTGTGACCATCTGCCGGAACGGCGCGGCCTGCAACACGGTTTCCAGGGCCGGCAGCAAACGGTCGAGCCAGGGCAGGGCAAAGCCACGCAACACGAACGATTGCGGGCCAATCTGTTCGACCTGGCCGGGCGTTGTCGGCGTCTCGTCGGCGAACAGGTCGAGGGTGATCGGGTTGTCGTCATTGCGCATCATGAAAAATGATTCCCAAGGTGTGCCGCCTACCGTCGTGCACGCGGCTGACGCCATGGCGCATGTTCACTCGATAATAACCGCGAACGCCTTTGACGGGCCGCTGATGCACCGCGAACACCACTGCGTCACCCTGTTTCAGATCGATGACCTGCGGCCGCGACTGCATGCGCGGACGTTGTTCGGTCAGCACGAACTCGCCCCCGGTAAAGTCCTGGCCCGGTGCCGACAGCAGGATCGCGACCTGCAGCGGGAACACCTGCTCGCCGTACAGATCCTGGTGCAGGCAGTTGTAGTCCTGGGGGCCGTATTGCAGCAACAATGGCGTCGGGCGTTGCTGCCCGGCGGCATGGCAGCGCTGGATGAAATCGGCATGCCGGTCGGGATAGCGCACCTCTAGGCCCATGCACGCGTTCCAGCGGTTGGCCAGCGGTACCAGCAGCGGATACAACGACTGACGCAGTTGCTGGACGAGGTCAGGCAGCGGGTAACGAAAATACTGATACTCGCCGCGCCCGAATCCATGGCGGGCCATGATCACCCGCGAACGAAAAAGCCCGCTCTCTGCGTACAGACCACTGAGCATTCGACATTGCGTGGCGGGCAGCAGGTTGTGGATGAGCGCGCTGCCGTCCTGCTCGAGACCGTGTTCCAGGGCCGACCAATCCAGTTGATTTATTCGTTGGGTCAGTGAGGGCAGATGCGGGGGAGTGGGCATGATGACAATCCTTGGTGCAAAGGATTGGTCAGTCTGGAGGGTGTTTCGTTGGTCAGCACTCCGGTTCTTGCGATGCATCAATGTCCTGAGTCACTCCCGTCAGCAGGCACGACAGATCCCCTGTGGCGAGGGAGCTTGCTCCCGCTCGACTGCGCAGCAGTCGTAAAACCTGCCAGCGCGGTCTGCCTGCAAGAATGCACCAGGCAATTGGGGCGGCTTCGCCGCCCAGCGGGAGCAAGCTCCCTCGCCACAAAAGCATCGTGCCCGCCCTGGTGCCACAAACATTTATCAGGGTGAGTCTTTACAGCGCCTTGCTGACACTGACGTCGCTGATCACATCGTCGGTTTCGCCATGCAGCTTTTGCAACGCGGCTCGGGCTTCTTCCTCGGTGCCGGTTTCCAGTTGCGCGAATTCGAAGCGGCGTTCGTCGTTGAGCTTGTACTTGATGACGTATTTGGTCGTCTGGGCCACGGTTTTGCCTGTCTTGAAAGTGGGCGAGGCTCAGCTCAGCTTCGAGCTGGAACGCCGGATGATTTTGATCTTGTGGGTCAGGGTCGGCTTGCGCGTGACGCTGATTGCACGGCGGTTGACGGTGTCGATGGTGATGTTCCAGAAACCGGTGCTAGGGGCAGTGATCCGGGCCGGGAAAGTGTCGAACGCGCCGCCGTGATACGTGTGCCGACCGCCGTTCTTGAAACTACGGAAGTTGGCGTCGTTCATCAAACGGATGTTGCACATTTGGGAGCATTCGATGACGACAATGTCGTCTTCGTTCAGGTGCTCGCGCTGGTGGATGAATTTCATGGGCGCCTCCAGAAGGGCTTTTTCTACAAAATCAAAACGATAGCAAGGGGCAATGATGCGCAGTTTATCAGCCCCGAGTGTTAATATCCGGCCCGCGCTCCAGGCTTTGTTCATTTATTGCAGGTTGCGGGAAAAATAAAGCTGTGTGGCACCGGAGAAAAACGGGGCCTGCACTGTCGGAGGATCTTTATCGGAGGAATCATATGAAGCGCAGCGTGTGGGTGTTGGCATTGGCCATGAGTGGATGTGCATCGGTATCGGACATCAACCAGACGCCCCCCACCATGAGCGTCATCTCCGGAAAGAAACCTCACGAATATGCCAAGTGTGTTTCCGACAAACTGGCCAAAAGCCGTGGTCCGCTGCAAGTGGAGCCACACAAGAATGGTGTTCGACTGATCGTCCCGGGCAAACTGTCGACCCTGCCGGCGGCGGTGTTTGATATTGACGAGCGCTCCAGCGGCAGCAGCATCAAGCTGCACGAAAGCATGTCCAATGTACCGGTGCGTCCGGGCGACGTGCAGGATGCGGCCAACGCCTGCATTTCCGGCTGATCACATTCCGCGCCTGACGAGCGGACCGGGCATCGGATAAACTACTGCCCTCGACAAAAGATGCCGCCACGGTTCACGTTGGCGGCATTGTCATTTATGGAGCCAGTCGATGAAACGCGAGCAGGTGCGCGAGCGCCATGCAGAAGGTCTTATCTGTGCCACCCACGTGATCCAGAACCCGGCGAGCCCGGGCGAATGGATCGTGTTCTTCAAGAAAAGCGCCGGGCGCAGTTTTTTCCTGGTGGATGACCAGGACGAAGTGGAGTCCTTCAGCCGTCTTGATGAACTGATCGAAACCTTGCGCGGGCTGGGCATCAAGTTTGCCGAGATCCACATTTGATTACTTGCAGACCACCACGACACTGCGGCTGGTGAAGTTACCGACGTCGACGCCCAGGGTCTTCTCGCTTTCCTTGGCCTGGGGTGTGCCGTCGGTGCCGACGATGCGGTAGCCGGTGCCGGCACAGGACGCGTCAGCCTTTTCGTAGCACGTCGCCCAGGAGTTGGCCTCGCCCGAGCAGTCGATGGCCAAGCCTTGCTCGCCGTTATCGAGATAGGTTTTTTCGGCCGAGGCACAGCCCGCCAGGGCCAGGACTGTAAACAGTGCCAGAAGTGTCTTCATGGGATCGTCATCGAGAAGGGAAGGGCAACGGCGAGATTATAGCGAATGGCCATTGCGGTACAGCTAAAGTACAGCTGAACCAGCCTCGTTCAATGCCCGGGTGGCATCTACTAGAGGCTCGTCTGGTTATTTCTTGCGGCGGGGGCTGCGTGCGGGAGCGGTGTCGCGTTCTTTCGCCGCCGGGGCAGCGCGCTCATCCTGGAATACCGCGGCCACTTCCACCGCCATGGCCTTGCTGGGCAAGGGACCGGCGACCTGCTCGCCGTGGTAGTTGATAATCCACCACTGGCCGTCCTTGCCCTGGCTGACCGAATAGCCGTTTGCGTTTCTTGTTACCGACATCTAGCTGCCTCATTGGCGTGATCAAGGGCGCCATGATACGTCAAATGCTCGCAAACAGCGCCTACTGGCGTACAGTGGGTCCGCTGCAGCCATCGAAACGAAAGGCGATTGAACTATCCGCCGTTTTTTATTTCTCTATGATGGCACCGGTTGGCCAGTGCGGGCATTGTAAGGTGCCCGTCGCCTGATTAGACTGCGCCGAAACTCGTACACACCGCCTTTTCAAGGACTTATATGATCAAGAAATGCTTGTTCCCAGCAGCCGGTTACGGTACTCGCTTCCTGCCAGCGACTAAAGCCATGCCCAAAGAAATGCTGCCGGTGGTGAACAAGCCACTGATCCAGTACGGCGTCGAAGAAGCCCTCGATGCGGGCCTGACGGAAATTTCCATCGTCACCGGCCGCGGCAAACGCGCCCTGGAAGACCATTTCGACATCAGCTACGAGCTGGAGAATCAGATCAAGGGCACCGACAAGGAAAAATACCTGGTCGGTATCCGCAAACTGCTGGATGAGTGCTCGTTCTCCTACACCCGCCAGACTGAAATGAAAGGCCTGGGTCACGCGATCCTGACCGGCCGCCCACTGATCGGTGACGAACCGTTTGCCGTGGTCCTGGCGGACGACCTGTGCGTCAACCTCGAAGGCGACGGCGTACTGACGCAGATGGTCAAGCTGTACAAGCAGTTCCGCTGTTCCATCGTGGCGATCCAGGAAGTCGATCCGCAGGAAACCAACAAGTACGGCGTGATTGCTGGCGAAATGATCCGTGACGACATCTACCGCGTTCACAGCATGGTTGAAAAACCAAAACCTGAAGACGCACCGTCGAACCTGGCGATCATCGGTCGCTACATCCTGACCCCGGACATCTTCGACCTGATCGAACAGACCGAGCCAGGCAAGGGCGGCGAAATCCAGATCACCGACGCCCTGATGAAACAGGCCCAGAACGGCTGTGTCATGGCCTACAAGTTCAAAGGCAAGCGTTTCGACTGCGGTGGCGCCGAAGGCTACATCGACGCGACCAACTTCTGCTTCGAGAACTTCTACAAGACCGGCAAGGCTTACTGATAGCCTGCGCCGCGCCTTGAAAAACGCCCCGACTGGTTCGGGGCGTTTTTTTTTGGAAAATCACCAGGCAGTTCAAGCCCGATAGGCACACAGAACCCTGTGGCGAGGGGATTTATCCCCGTTGGGCTGCGCAGCAGCCCCAACATCCGGATGCGATCAGCCTGATACACCGCCGTTGCAGGCTTTAGGACTGCTGCGCAGCCCAACGGGGATAAATCCCCTCGCCACAAGTGGGTGAGGCAGGCCTTGGTTCGTCGCTCAGCCACAAGAAGGTGGTCGCGAAGTCCGGCTGGCTTTTTCACTTTCCGCCCCCATAACCATCGCAACGCTGCCTCAGGCGAAAACAGCAGGTATGCTGATGACCTGCCGAAGGAGATAGAAATGGCCTACGATTTTGACTTGTATGTGATTGGCGCCGGTTCCGGCGGTGTGCGGGCTGCACGGTTTGCCGCCGGTTTCGGCGCCAAGGTGGCTGTGGCGGAGAGCCGCTACCTGGGCGGGACCTGCGTGAACGTGGGCTGCGTGCCGAAAAAACTGCTGGTCTACGGCGCGCACTACGCCGAGGACTTCGAGCAGGCGTCGGCCTATGGCTGGACGGCGGGCGAGGCAAGTTTCGACTGGGCCACGCTGATCGCCAACAAGGACCGGGAAATCAATCGCCTCAACGGGATTTATCGCAACCTGCTGGTCAACAGCGGCGTCGTACTGCACGAAGGCCACGCCAGGATCACCGGGCCCCATGAGGTCGAGATCAACGGCCAGCGCTACACCGCCAAACACATCCTGGTCGCCACGGGTGGGTGGCCGGTGATCCCGGACATTCCGGGGCGCGAGCATGCCATCAGCTCCAACGAAGCGTTCTTTCTCAAGGAACTGCCCAAGCGCGTCATCGTCGTGGGCGGCGGCTACATCGCGGTGGAGTTCGCCGGGGTTTTCCACGGCATGGGCGCGCAGACATCGTTGCTATATCGCGGCGGACTGTTCCTGCGCGGCTTTGACGGTGCGGTGCGCAAGCACCTGGCAGAAGAACTGACCCGCCGTGGCCTGGATCTGCAATTCGACGCTGACATCAAATGCATCGAAAAACTGGACGATGGCAGCCTGAGGGTCGAGCTCAAGAATGGCCAAACGCTGCTCACCGATTGCGTGTTCTACGCCACCGGCCGGCGGCCGATGCTCGATAATCTTGGCTTGGAGAACACCGCTGTCACGGTGGACGAGAAAGGGTTTGTCCAGGTCAACGAAAAATACGAGACCACCGAGCCATCGATCCTGGCCATTGGCGATGTGATCGGTCGTGTCCAGCTCACGCCCGTGGCCCTGGCCGAGGGCATGGCGGTTGCGCGACGTCTGTTCAAGCCCGAGCAATATCGCCTGGTGGATTACCGGATGATCCCCACCGCCGTGTTCAGCCTGCCGAATATCGGCACGGTTGGCCTGACGGAAGAGCAGGCCCGGGAAGAAGGCCATGAGGTGCAGATTTTCGAAAGCCGCTTCCGGCCGATGAAACTGAGCTTGACCGAATGCCAGGAGCGCACGCTGATGAAACTGGTGGTGGATGCCCGGACTGACAAGGTGCTGGGTTGCCACATGGTCGGGCCGGATGCCGGGGAAATCGTCCAGGGCCTGGCCATTGCGCTCAAGGCTGGCGCCACCAAGCGTGACTTCGACGAAACCATCGGCGTGCATCCGACAGCTGCCGAAGAATTCGTGACGATGCGTACGCCCGTCGCCTCCTGATCACCGGACGAACATATGGCGGGCGAGCCGGCTCGCCATATTAAGTTTTCTTCTATCTATTTAGCTGCTGATAGCCAAAACCAATCATTCACATCAGGTTTGCCAATGAGCCAGCCTGGCGATGAGTGGTTAAGATCCTCTCCATCAACTTTCAACCCTGACGGAGAAACATCGATGCCTATCATCAACAGCCAAGTTAAACCGTTCAACGCTACCGCCTTCAAAAATGGCGAATTCGTCGAAGTATCGGACGCCAACCTGAAAGGCAAGTGGTCTGTCGTGTTCTTCTACCCAGCCGACTTCACCTTCGTTTGCCCAACCGAGCTGGAAGACCTGGCCGACAACTACGCCGAATTCAAGAAGCTGGGCGTCGAAATCTACAGCGTTTCCACCGACACTCACTTCGCCCACGCCGCCTGGCACAACACTTCGCCAGCCATCGGCAAGATCCAGTACACCATGATCGGCGACCCGACCCACGTCATCTCCCGCAACTTCGACGTGCTGATCGAAGAAGTCGGCCTGGCTGACCGCGGTACTTTCGTGATCAACCCAGAAGGCCAGATCAAGATCGTCGAGATCAACGACGGTGGTGTCGGCCGTGACGCTTCCGAGCTGTTGCGCAAGGTCAAGGCCGCCCAGTACGTCGCCGCTCACCCGGGCGAAGTCTGCCCAGCCAAGTGGAAAGAAGGCGAGGCCACCCTGGCGCCGTCCCTGGACCTGGTCGGCAAGATCTAAGACCGTGAGTCCCTTGAGGGCGGTCATCCGCACCTAAGCAAGCTGCACCGCCCACAAAAAAACGCCCGGGCGAGATTCGCTCGGGCGTTGTTTTTTCTGAAATTCAAAAAATGGAAATCGCCCGTATGTTGGACGCCAATCTTAAAGCTCAGTTGAAGTCATACCTGGAACGGGTCACCCAGCCGATCGAGATCGTCGCTTCCCTCGATGACGGTGCGAAATCCCAGGAAATGCTTGCGTTACTCAAAGACGTTGCCAGTCTTTGCGACCAGATTACTTTGCTCGACAACGGCACCGATGCGCGCAAGCCTTCGTTTTCGTTGAATCGCCCGGGTGCCGATATCAGCCTGCGTTTTGCCGGCATCCCCATGGGCCACGAATTCACTTCGCTGGTGCTGGCCTTGCTGCAAGTCGGCGGTCACCCATCGAAGGCCAGTGTCGACGTCATCGAACAGATCCGCTCCCTCAAGGGCGAGTTCAACTTCGAGACCTATTTCTCGCTGTCGTGCCAGAACTGCCCGGACGTGGTCCAGGCACTGAACCTGATGGCGGTGCTGAACCCGAACATTCGCCACGTCGCCATCGACGGCGCGCTGTTCCAGGCCGAGGTCGATGAACGGCAGATCATGGCCGTGCCGAGCATCTACCTGAACGGCGTGAACTTTGGCCAGGGCCGCATGGGCCTGGAAGAGATTCTTGCCAAGATCGACACCAGCGGTATCGAGCGCCAGGCCGAGAAGATCAGCGCCAAGGATGCGTTCGATGTGCTGGTGGTGGGCGGTGGCCCGGCCGGTGCTTCGGCGGCGATCTATGCGGCCCGTAAAGGCATTCGCACCGGTGTGGCGGCCGAGCGTTTCGGCGGGCAGGTGCTCGACACCATGGCCATCGAGAACTTCATCTCGGTCCAGGAAACCGAAGGGCCGAAACTGGCCGTCGCCCTGGAAGAACACGTCAAGCAGTACGACGTGGACATCATGAACCTGCAACGTGCCGACGCCTTGGTGCCAGGCAAGGCCGGCATGTTGCATGAAATCAAGTTCGCCAGCGGTGCGAGCCTCAAGGCCAAGACCGTGATCCTGGCGACTGGTGCCCGCTGGCGTGAAATGAACGTGCCGGGCGAGCAGCAGTATCGCAACAAGGGCGTGGCGTACTGCCCGCACTGCGACGGTCCGCTGTTCAAAGGCAAGCGCGTGGCGGTGATCGGCGGTGGTAACTCCGGTGTCGAGGCGGCCATCGACCTGGCCGGTATCGTCGCCCACGTCACCTTGCTGGAGTTCGATGTGCAATTGCGTGCCGACGCGGTATTGCAGCGCAAGCTGCACAGCCTGCCGAACGTGACGGTGATTACCAATGCCCAAACCACCGAAGTGACTGGAGACGGTCAGAAGGTCAATGGCTTGCGCTACAAGGACCGTCCGAGCGGTGACGTGCGGGATGTGGAGCTGGAGGGGATCTTCGTGCAGATCGGCTTGTTGCCCAACACCGATTGGCTCAAAGGCACCGTCGAGCTGTCGCCGCGGGGTGAGATTATCGTCGATGCCCGGGGTGAAACCTCGATCCCTGGCGTGTTCGCCGCCGGTGACGTGACCACCGTGCCGTACAAGCAGATCGTGATTGCCGTAGGCGAGGGCGCCAAGGCTTCGCTGAGTGCCTTCGACCACCTGATCCGCACCTCCGCGCCGGCATAAGCAGCCGAAAGCGGCAAGACAAAACCCCATGGGCCTGGCTCATGGGGTTTTTTATCGGCCCTTATTTTGCGGGAGCGGTGGTGAGGTTTACAGCGGTGCAGGCTGGATGATTTCCACCCAGTAGCCATCCGGGTCCTTGATGAACGCCAGGCTTTTCATGCGACCGTCGTTCAGGCGTTTCTGGAAATCGCAGCCCAATGCTTCGAAGCGCTCGCAGGCGGCGGCGACGTCGGGTACCGAGATGCAGATGTGGCCGAAGCCGCGTGGGTCGGTGTTGCCGTTATGGTAGGCGAAAGCCGGGTCGCTTTCGGTGCCATGGTTGTGGGTCAGTTCCAGGATGCCAGGGATCGACTTCATCCATTCGGTCCGCGCCGCTGCGTCCGCCGGGATCTGGTTCTTGTCCACCAGCGCCAGGAAATACAGGCTGAATTCGGCTTCCGGGAAGTCGCGTTTTTCCACCAGCGAGAAACCCAGCACGCGGGTGTAGAAATCCAGGGACTTGGTGATGTCCTTGACGCGCAACATGGTGTGGTTGAAGACGAACTTGGCCGTGGCAGCGTCGGGTTGGGCGGTGACGCCAGGGAAAGTGTTGAGTTCGTGCAGGCTCATGGGCCCTCCGGATATAAGTGGGGCAAACGGCGTCGCACGCTTGGTTGCGACGGTTCCTGGGCTTGCGTCAGACGGCTTCCTTGCAGGTGCGAGCATGATACGCAAGGGATGCGGTGTCGCCAAACCGTGTGTGGCTATTGCCTGCTTCTGTCTCGGGCTTCAGACTTTACGATTCGCCCTTGAGTGCCAACGCAATGATTCGACCGTTCCTTTCGCTGTTTGTCCTGCTGTTTGCCTGCATTGCGAGTGTCGGCGGCGTCCAGGCGGACGAACCGCAGATCGCCTGGCCCCAAGGCTGGGTTGTCGAGCCTCTGCCCGCCGACGCCGCGGCACCGGGCCCCTTGCGACAACGTGCAACCAAGAGCGATTCGGCAGGCAATGCCGTGATGGTCATGGAATTGACCACGACTACCATCGAACCCGATCACCAGGTCAACTTGCAAGGCGTGTTGCTGGAAATGCGCAAATCGATCCAGAAGGATTTCTTCCAGGGCGGTTACCAAAGTGTGTGCAATAAAATCCATGCTTCCATGTTGGGCGGCGTAACTGCGTTGGAAACCACTTGTACGATCACGCAAAACGGACGACATGTATTGTCTCAGGCACTCGTCGCGGCACTAAATGAGGGCAAGGCTTATGTGCTGTCCTATGCAGGGCAGGCGCAGGTGTTTGTTGAAAGCCAGGATGAAATACAGTCGGTGCGAAACAGTTTGAAACTATAACGCCGTCAGCGTAGTACGCTCGGAATTTAATCCAAAAGTTTAGCCCATAAAAAAGCCCTGAGTGTATTCAGGGCTTTTTTGCATCATGGACGCTGTCAACCGCGCCCGTGTCAACCACGCAACCAAGAGTCGACGGTAGCTGCACCGTACTGTTCTTTCCAGGCTTTCAGGCCGCGGTGATTGCCGCCCTTGGTCTCGATCAACTCACCGGTGTGCGGGTTCTGGTAAACCTTTACCACTCGCGCACGGCGGGTCTTGATGGGTTTGGTCGATTGCAGGCTTGCCTTGGACGGGTTCGGGTCGAGGATCGCGACGATGTCGCGCAGGCTCTTGCCGTAGGTTTTCATCAGTCCCTGGAGCTTTTCCTCGAATTCGATTTCCTTCTTGAGCCCGGCATCGTTCTTCAGCGATTCCAACTGCTTGAGCTGTTCTTGAAGGGCCTTTTCGGCTGCACGAAATTCAGCGAGTCTGGACAAAATCGTTACTCCAATCAAAATATTTGGCTGATACCAACCGCAAACAAAGCTATAAGCCGAGCGCCTTGGTGTTAATGACTCTCCTGCTATCTGGCACAGGTAGAAAAATTGTAGTAGTTAATCCGTAAAGTGTAAATCGTAACTTTTTCGTTATGTAACAACAGCAAAAGCTTTTATCAGTTGGGCATCGTCGTCAATAGATCGGCGGCGGTTAACTGCCATTAAGCCCGGTCAAGGTCTCAATGAACGCCTGTCCGCTAATCGGTCGACCAAATAGATAACCCTGTAGAAAGTTCACCCCATGGGCGCTCAGGTAGTCGCTTTGCTCGACGGTTTCGACCCCCTCGGCCACCATGTCCAGGCCCAGCTTGCCCGACAGTTCGATGATGCTGTCGAGCAGGTGCCGTGACAGAGTATCGGCACCGATCATCGCGACAAAACTCTGGTCGATCTTCAAGAAGTCCACATTGAATTGACGCAAGTACGCCAGGCTGGAATGACCCGTACCGAAATCGTCGAGGGCGATCTTGACGCCCAGCTCCCGCAGTTGGTCGAACAGTTGCCGGGTAACGGGCGTAGGTTCGATCAACTCGCGCTCGGTCAACTCCAGCACCAGGGCAATCGTACCCGGCGCGAAGGCGGCGAGAAATTCGCGACAATCGTCCACCAGCGCCAGATCCTGGCAGTGGCGGGCGGTGATGTTGATGCCAACATGAAACGGCGCTTCCAGTTGAGGCGCCAGCGGTTCCAGCAGGCGCATGGTCTGCTGCATCAGCGCCCGGGTCATCGGTACGATCAGGCCGCTGTGTTCGGCGAAGGGAATGAACAGGTCCGGGCGAACCAGGCCTTCCTTGGGGTGGTTCCAGCGCATCAGCACTTCGACGCCGGCCCAGCGTTTGCTGTCGCTGTGTACGACCGGTTGCAGATAGGGCACGAACTCGCCGGCTTCCAGGGCCCGTTGCAGTTCACGACTGGGCGAGGAGGCGCGTTTTTGCAGCCAGTGTCCGAGGGTCCCGGCCACGACGCCGAAGAAGATCAGCAAGCTGAACAGCGGCGGATATTCCCTGGCCATGTAGCGCCAGGTTTCACCCTCGTCGAAGCCGGCTTCTACATTGAAGGCGTAGCGCGATGACCCCAGCTCATGCTGGGCGACCGGCAGCCCGGGCATGGGCGCTGGCCGGACCTTGCCGTCCGCCGCCAGCCAGTTCGGCCCGACTTGCAGCCGTAGCCGGGTCTGGCGGCCGATCAAGCGCAAGACGTTCGTCAGGTGGTACCCGTCAAGCGTGGCCAAGGCGCCTTGATGGCCCTCGTTGAGCCGGTAAATCAGCAGCGCGGTGTTCGGCGTGACCGGGTTGCCGTCCATGAGCCACAAGCTGCCTTGATGGTAGTCGCTCGGGTTGACGCGTTCCTCGAAGGCACCGAACAGCGAGCTGCAATACAGGTTGTTGTCCCAGATAAGGTTGGTCGAACGGACAAAGGGCCGGCGCGTCACTTGTTCGCGTAATGCCAGCTTCACCGCTTCGCAGGGCTGGCCGGCCAGGGGTAATAGTTCATGGGCCGCCAGGGCCGTGTTGTCGAGCATCAGTTCGATCTGCCTGACCAGTTCCTCGGCAGTCTGCCGGGTGTGTTGCGCCAGCGTCCGTTCGGCCTGCATGTACAAAATGGCCAGCCCTGACAGCATCGGTACCAGGCCGCAAAGCAGGGTGACGAGCGCGCGACGGGGCCGGGTGTGCGAGCGTGTGGCGGTCAAGGGCATCGGCACAACCTGAGAAGAAAAGGGATGAGGGGGAATCGTCGGATGCCGTCCATGATAGATGGCTTGCCGAGCGCTTGCTGACCGCAGCGTGACTGTGGGAGCGGGCTCATGACTGTCGGGCCAGCTCGATGAACGCCAGGGTGGCGGGCGAGGCCTGGCGGCTGTCCAGGACTGCCAGGCCAATCTGACGCGGCACTCGTGGGGACAAGGGGCGGGCAACGTAACCGGGATTTCCATCGTCCGGCAACGACCCCTCGGACACCACGCTCACCGCCTCACCGCGCCTGACTATATCCAGGGTGCTGAGCAGTTGCGAACAACGAAAACGCACATTCGGGGTCAGCCGGGCGGCATTGAACAGGCGCGAAACCAGTTCCGACGATCCGGCCTCGGTGTGCACGAAGGGGTCGTTGCACAGGTCCTTGAGGCTCAGGCTGGCCTGGGCGGTGAGGGGATGGTTTGTGGGCAGCAGGGCGACCATCTGATCTTCCATCAGCATGAACGTATCGAAACGCTCCTCGGGCAGCACCACGAAGCCGACGTCGATCCGCCGTTCGTCCAGCCATTGGAGGACCTGCCTGTCGGGCCCTTCATCGATGTGCACTTCGATGCCCGGGTGCAAGTCTCGATAGCGCCGCAGGATACCGGGCAACAGTTTCATCGATGACGTCGGCCCGAACGAGCCGATGCGCAAGGTGCCTCGGCGCATGCCTCGGGCATCGGCGGCTTCCTGGCGCAAGGTGTTGGCCAGCCCGAGCATGGCCCGGGCCCGCAGCAGCAATTGCTGACCAATGTCGCTGAGTTCCACCTGGGATTGATGACGCCTGAGCAATTCCACGCCCAATTCTTGTTCCAGGGACTTGATGGCGTGGGACACCGCTGACTGGCCGATGCCCAGACGCGTTGCCGCCGCCGTGAACCCCCGCAGCTCGGCGACCAGGGAGAAGATTTCGAGTTGGGTGAGGGTCATGAGGGTTTGCTCATTTTACGATGATTAAGCATGAGGCAAACAATGCGACATCTCAACCGTGCACGGAACCGCGGTCCAGGCTTTTCTGTGGCGAGGGAGCTTGCTCCCGCTGGGCTGCGAAGCAGCCCTCCGGGCCAAATCAGCAGGGGCCCGCTGCGCGGTCCAGCGGGAGCAAGCTCCCTCGCCACGGATGTCCGATTGATCTCAATGTGGTGAAACCATGAAAACCCTCGAACAAACCCTCCCAACCCCGTCAGACCTGCCGGTCTACCTGAAGCTCGCCATGGTCACCATGATCTGGGGCGGGACCTTCGTCGCCGGCCGGATCCTTTCCGATGCCTTGGCGCCGATGTTTGCCGCCAGCCTGCGTTTCCTGTTGGCAAGTATCGCGCTGCTGGCATTTCTCGCCCTGGCCGGGATCCCGCTGGCCAGGCCCAGTGTGAAGCAGGGGCTGCACTTGGCCGCGCTGGGGTTCTTCGGCATCTTTTTCTACAACCTGTGCTTCTTCTATGGCTTGCAGTACATCAACGCGTCGCGGGCTTCGCTGATCGTGGCCTTGAACCCAGCGGTGATCGGGCTGGCGTCCTGGTGGTTGTTCAAGGAGCGGCTGAGCCGCTTGAAAGTGGCGGGCATCGTGCTCTGCATCGGTGGGGCGGGGCTGGTAATCGTCAGTCGTGATCCGTCCTTGTTGCAAGGCGCCGCGCAGGGTTGGATCGGCGACCTGCTGATTTTTGGTTGCGTGCTGGGCTGGGGCATCTATTCGCTGTTTTCCAGGCGCTTGAATGACAGCCTCGGCCCCTTGCAGACCGTGACCTGGTCGATTCTGCTGGGCACGCTGATGTTGTGGCTGGCCTGCGCGGCGGCGGGCGAGATTCGTGTCGAAGCCCTGCGCGCGCTGGATTTGGAGCAATGGCTGAGCCTGTTGTACCTCGGCGTGCTGGGCTCGGCCTTGGCCTATATCGCCTGGTATGACGGCATTCGCCGGATCGGTGCGACCCGTTCCGGGGTGTTCATCGCGCTCAACCCGTTGACGGCGGTGCTGTTGGGGGCGCTGCTGCTGGACGAACGGCTCACGGCCTTGATGTGTGTCGGCGGGGGCGTGATTCTGGTGGGCATTTTCCTGTGCAACAAACCCCTTGCGCGGGCGAAGGAAAAGGCGATTTGATACAGAAGGCGGACAAACCAGGTTACGCTGTGTAGAATCGAGTTACGCATATAAGAATAACGTCTTCTGGCAGCAGAAGCCTCGCCCGCAAGAGCCTTGGGTCGACAATGAAGATACTTGGGTTTCAACTGATCTATGGCGATTTCCTCGCCCGCAGCGTTCGTGGCATTTCCTGCGCGCCGCCCCGTGTCCTCAGCATCGCCAGCAACTAACGTTTTTTGTTAATTGACCCGACTGATGAGGCGCCGACATGGCAGATCTATACGAAAACCCCATGGGCCTGATGGGCTTCGAATTTATCGAATTCGCATCCCCGACCCCCAATACCCTGGAGCCGATCTTCGAGATCATGGGCTTCACCAAAGTGGCCACCCACCGCTCCAAGGACGTGCACCTGTATCGCCAGGGCGCGATCAACCTGATCCTCAACAACGAACCCCACAGCGTGGCGTCATACTTTGCCGCCGAGCATGGTCCGTCGGTGTGCGGCATGGCGTTCCGGGTCAAGGATTCGCAAAAGGCCTACAAACGTGCCCTGGAACTCGGCGCCCAGCCGATCCACATCGAGACCGGCCCGATGGAGCTGAACCTGCCGGCGATCAAAGGCATCGGCGGTGCGCCGCTGTACCTGATCGACCGTTTTGGCGAAGGCAGCTCGATCTATGACATCGACTTTGTGTTCATCGAGGGCGTTGACCGCAACCCAGTGGGCGCGGGCTTGAAAATCATCGACCACCTGACCCACAACGTGTATCGCGGGCGCATGGCCTACTGGGCCGGCTTCTACGAGAAGCTGTTCAACTTCCGCGAGATCCGTTACTTCGACATCAAGGGCGAATACACCGGCCTGACCTCCAAGGCCATGACCGCCCCGGATGGCATGATCCGTATCCCGTTGAACGAAGAATCGTCCAAGGGCGCCGGACAGATCGAAGAGTTCCTGATGCAGTTCAATGGCGAAGGCATCCAGCACGTGGCTTTCCTCACCGATGACCTGGTCAAGACCTGGGATCACCTGAAAAGCATTGGCATGCGCTTCATGACCGCGCCGCCGGACACTTACTACGAAATGCTCGAAGGCCGCCTGCCGAACCACGGCGAACCGGTGGATGAACTGCAATCGCGAGGCATTCTGCTGGACGGTGCTTCCGAGCAGGGCGACAAGCGCCTGTTGTTGCAGATCTTCTCGGAAACCCTGATGGGGCCGGTGTTCTTCGAGTTCATCCAGCGCAAGGGCGATGATGGTTTCGGCGAAGGCAACTTCAAGGCGCTGTTCGAATCCATCGAGCGCGACCAGGTGCGCCGTGGAGTGCTGGCGACCGAGTAAGGCCTGAGTGCAAAAAAGCCCGCCCGGCAGTGATGCCAGGCGGGCTTTTTATTGCCGATACAAATCCAAACTGTGGGAGCGAGCTTGCTCGCTCCCACAGGGCAGGCGGTGACCTTAAGTCCGGCGCTGCTGCCGCACCAAGTGCTTGAACCCTTCGAACACCAGCACCGCCACCGCCATCCAGATCGGGATATAGGTCAGCCATTCACCGGCCTTGATGCTTTCACCCAACAGCAGCGCAACGCCCAGCAGCAACACCGGCTCAACATAACTCAACAGCCCGAACAGGCTGAACGGCAGCAATCGACTGGCGACGATGTAGGACACCAGCGCGCTGGCGCTGATCACCCCGAGCACCGGGATCAGAAGCGACAGCCATGGGTATTGATCGAAAACGTCGAGGCCCTGTTCACCGCTTTGCACGAACCACAGTGCAACGGGGAGCATCAGGGTCATGTCCAGCCAGAGTCCACCCAGGTTGTCGGTCTTGATGCGTTTGCGCAGGATGAAATAGATCGGGTAGCCAATCACCACCAGCAAGGTTGCCCAGGAAAAACCACCCACCTGGTACAACTCGTTGAACACGCCCAGGGTGGCGAAGAACACGGCGACTTTCTGCAGGTAGGAAAGGCGTTCGCCATAGACGATGCGTCCGGTCAGGACCATCGACAGCGGCAACAGGAAGTACCCCAGCGACACGTCCAGGCTGTAGCCATTGAGCGGCGCCCACATGAACAGCCACAGTTGCGCGCCCATCAGTGCCGACGAGGCTATTGCTGCGATCAACAGCCGTGGCGTGGCGATCAGGCGTTGGATCAGCGCCGTGACCAGTTTCCATTCCCGCGTCACCAGCATGAACGCGGTCATGCACGGCATCGTCAGCAGCATGCGCCAGCCGAAGATCTCCACGCCGGTCAGCGGTGAGAGCAACGAGGTGTAGTAGTACATGACGGCGAACAGCGCGGAGGCCGAGACCGATAGAGCGATGCCTTTGGACACTGAGGCCTCTTATTTTGATGGGAACACTGTTGTGGTGACGAGAGTAGTTGTGGCGAGGGAGCTTGCTCCCGCTCGGCTGCGAAGCGGCCGCAACTGAAGGGTCCGCTGCGCGGCCCAGCGGGAGCAAGCTCCCTCGCCACGTTCTTGTTCGATGAACGATTATGACGTACGCGGTACTCGCCCCGGCACGAAATGACTCACATCATTGAACCCCGGCGTCGACGCATGCCCCGGCGTCACCAGCGAATCGATGAACGCTTCATCTTCCGCGCTGATCTTCACCGATTGCGCCTTGGTGTACGAATCCCACTGCTCCTCGGTGCGCGGCCCGACGATGGCCGAGGTCACGGCGTTGTTGTTCAGCACCCAGGCGATGGCGAACTCGACGATGCCCACGCCGCGGCCTTGGGTGTATTGCAGGATCTGCTGGGCAATACGCAGGGACTCGACCCGCCACTCGGTTTCCAGGATGCGTTTGTCTTGACGGCCCGCACGGCTGTTGGCGTCCGGCGCCACGTCCGGCGCGTACTTGCCGCTGAGCACGCCTCGGGCCAGGGGGCTGAACGGCACCACGCCGAGGCCGTAGTGCTGCGCCGCAGTGATCTGTTCGGTTTCGGCCTGGCGGTTGACGATGTTGTACAGCGGTTGGCTGATCACCGGCCGGTCGATGCCCAGGCTGTCGGCGATCCGGATCACTTCGGCGATGCGCCAGCCACGGTAGTTCGACAGGCCCCAGTAGCGAATCTTGCCTTGGCGAATCAAGTCGCCGATGGCCGACACGGTGACGTGCAGCGGCGTGTTGTGGTCTTCGCGGTGCAGGTAATAGATGTCCAGGTAATCGGTGCCCAGGCGCGTCAGGCTGGCCTCGATGCCATTGAACAGGTGCTTGCGGCTCAGGCCGCTGCGGTTGGGCATGCCGTCCGGCGGGCCGAAGCCGACCTTGGTGGCCAGCACCCATTCCTGGCGATGACGGGCGATCGCCTCGCCGACGATTTCCTCGGAGCGACCATTGGTGTAGACGTCCGCGGTGTCGATGAAATTGATGCCCTGGTCCCAGGCCTTGTCGATGATCCGCAGCGAATCCTCGGTGCTGGTCTGTTCGCCGAACATCATCGTGCCCAGGGTCAGCGTCGAGACTTGCAACCCGGAATGGCCTAGCGTGCGGTAGCTCATGACAAGATCCTTTCATCCATGGGGAAAGGCCCAATCAAACCCCAGAACCACCGCACGGATCAAACAGAATTCTCAAACACCCTCCAAATCAGCTGTGGGAGCTGCGGAACTACCTCTGTGGGAGCGAGCCTGCTGGCGATGAGGCCGGCAGCTTCAACCTGAATCTTCCTGGAAAACCGGTATTTGTGAATTTGAACAATAATGCCCGCTGCCTTTTGTGCAGCGGACCGGCATCATGGCGGCGGTCAACTGGCAGCATGCTGTGCATCGGAACCGGAGAATAATATGAAAATAGTCATCGCCCCCGACTCGTTCAAGGACAGCCTCAGTGCCCAGGGCGTCGCCGATGCCATCGCCCAGGGGCTGGCCGAGGTCTGGCCGGATGCGCAGTTGATCAAATGTCCGATGGCGGACGGCGGGGAGGGCACGGTGGAGTCGGTGTTGGCGGCCTGTCATGGTGAGTGGCGCCACACCCGGGTCCGCGGTCCGTTGGGTGTCGCTGTCGAGGCGCGCTGGGGCTGGTTGGCCGAGAGCCGCACCGCGATCATCGAAATGGCCGAAGCCAGTGGCTTGCAACTGGTGCCGCCGGGGCAACGCGACGCCTGCTCCAGCAGCACCTACGGCACCGGCGAGCTGATTCGCGCGGCCCTCGATGAGGGCGCTGGCCGGGTCATCCTGGCGATCGGCGGCAGTGCCACCAACGACGCCGGGGCGGGTGCGATGCAGGCCCTGGGCGTGGTGTTGCTGGATGACCAGGGCCAACCCCTTCCTCCCGGTGGCCTGGCCTTGGTGAACCTGTCGCACATCGACCTGAGTGAACTCGACCCACGCCTGGCCCGGGTCAGCTTCGAGATCGCTGCCGATGTCGATAACCCGCTGTGCGGCCCCCATGGCGCGTCCGTGGTTTTCGGTCCGCAGAAGGGCGCCTCGGCGTCTCAAGTGCAGGCACTGGACCGGGCCCTGGGGCATTTCGCCGAACACTGCGCGCGGGCGCTGAACAAGGATGTGCGCGACGAGCCGGGCAGCGGCGCCGCCGGTGGCCTGGGGTTCGCGGCCAAGGCGTTCCTGGGTGCGCAGTTTCGTACCGGCGTGGACGTTGTCGCCCAGTTGACCGGGCTGGCCGAGGCGGTCAACGGCGCCGATCTGGTGATGACCGGCGAAGGCCGTTTCGATGCCCAGACCCTGCGCGGCAAAACCCCCTTCGGCGTGGCCCGCATCGCCCGCCAGCACGGTGTACCGGTGGTGGTCATTGCCGGCACGTTGGGGGAGGGTTACCAGGCGCTGTATGAACACGGCATCGACGCCGCCTTCGCCCTGGCCAGCGGACCGATGACCTTGCAGCAAGCCTGCACCGACGCCCCGCGCCTGCTGAGCGAGCGTGCCCGGGACATTGCACGGCTTTGGCGGGTGGCGCATCGATAAAGTGGTCGAACACTGTACCCGTGGCGAGGGAGCTTGCTCCCGTTGGGCCGCGAAGCGGCGCCGAAACCATCCACCGCAATGTGCAAGGTTGACCACGTTCGATTTGGGCTGCTGCGCAACCCAGCGGGAGCAAGCTCCCTCGCCACAAAAAAGCATTGGGAAATATTTTTTTACACACCCTGCACAAATCCTAAAGCCCAGCCGATAACGGATTAAGCGTGTATCCCCATAACTCCAATCAGTGCGCTTGCCAGCATGGACGCTCGACCCAACATTTCGAGGTCTTTCCATGTCCCTACGCAGCCTGAATATCGCGCCACGAGCCTTTCTCGGCTTCGCCGTCATCGCGTTGCTCGTCGTTATCCTCGGCGTATTCGCCGCCAACCGCATGTCTGTCATTCGCCAGGCCTCGCTGGAGATGGAACAGACCCAGGTGCCCAGCGTCGGTTATCTGGCCAATGTGCTGGAGAACGTGCTGCGCATGCGCATCCTCTCGTTCCGCATTCTGGTCAACCGGGATCCGGCCAGCCTGACCGAGGCCGAGAGCCGCATCGGCGTGCTGGTGGAAAAACTGAACAAGGCCAATAGCAGCTACGCCGCGCTGCCGAGCACGCCGCAGGAGGCCGAACTGTACAAGGTCTTTTCCGCGACCCTGGAAAAATACCTGCAAGCCCAGAAGGAAATGCTCGACCTGTCGCGGCAGAACAAGGCCGATGAGCTGCGCACCCACATCAATACGCGAATCAAGGAAGGCACCGACCTGATGGGCGAGCAGCTCAACAAGCTCATCGCGATCAACGTGGCCGGAGTCGGCGAAGCCTCGGCCAAGGCCGGTGAGCACTACGACAGCGCGATCACCGGCATCATTATTGTCTCGATCTCCGCCGCCCTGGCCACCGTGGTGCTGGCCTTGCTGCTGACCCGCAGCATCGTCGCGCCGCTCAACCGGGCATTGGAGGCTGCGCGGACCATTGCCAGTGGCAACCTGGTCCAGGTCATCGCGGACGATGGCAAGGATGAGCCTGGGCGCTTGCTCCAGGCCTTGGCCGCCATGCAAGTCAGCCTGCGCCAGACCATCGAGCAGATTGCCGGTTCGGCCACTCAACTGGGCGCTGCGGCGCAAGAGCTGAGCGCCGTGACCCAGGAATCCTCCCGCGGCCTGCAACAGCAGCACAACGAAATCGAACAGGCGGCCACGGCGGTCAACGAAATGACCGCCGCGGTCGAAGAGGTAGCCCGTAACGCGGTGTCCACCTCCGAGGCGTCGAACCAATCGACCCAGGCCGCCCAGGAAGGCCGCACACGTGTGGTCGAAACCGTCGACGCGATCCAGACCATGACCCACGACGTGCAGGCCACCGCCTCGATGATCGAAGGCCTGGCGGTCCAGGGCCGCGACATCGGCAAGGTGCTGGACGTGATCCGCGCCATCGCCGAACAGACCAACCTGCTGGCCCTCAACGCCGCCATCGAAGCCGCTCGCGCCGGGGAGGCCGGACGCGGTTTTGCGGTGGTGGCCGACGAAGTCCGGGCCCTGGCCCATCGCACTGCGCAATCGACCCAGGAAATCGAAAAAATGGTCGCCGGTATCCAGAACGGCACCGGCCAGGCCGTGCAGTCGATGCAACAAAGCAACCAGCGTACCCAAAGCACTCTGGAAATGGCCCGCGCCGCCGGCGTGGCCCTGGAGCAGATCACTCAGTCGATCCACCAGATCAACGAACGCAACCTGGTCATCGCCAGTGCATCGGAGGAACAGGCCCAGGTTTCCCGTGAAGTGGACCGCAACCTGGTGAACATTCGCGACCTGGCCACCCAGTCGGCCAGCGGCGCCAAACAGACCAGCGACGCGACCCACGAACTGTCGCGCCTGGCGGTGGGGTTGAATGCGATGGTGGCGCGGTTTGTGATTTGAGATAGGGTTGAGGCTGGATATTGCGCAATCAGGAGAGATACATGCGCTTTTCAGTCTTGACCCAACGCATCACCGGCGATGGTGCCGCCGCCTGGCAGATTCACGACCGGGCGCTGGCCATGCGCGAACAGGGCATGGATGTGTTGTTGCTGTCAGTGGGCGATCCGGACTTCGACACCCCGCGCGCCATTGTCGATGCTGCCGTGGGCAGCCTGCGGGCCGGTGAGACCCATTATTCGGACATCCGCGGCTTGCACACCTTGCGCACCAGTATTGCCCGGCGTCATCGCCTGCGTTGCGGCCAGCCTGCGGGGGCCGAACAGGTCGTCGTACTGCCGGGGGCGCAGTGCGCGGTGTATGCGGTCGCGCAATGCCTGCTCAACCCTGGCGACGAAGTCATCGTCGCCGAGCCGATGTATGTCACCTATGAAGCGGTGTTCGGTGCCTGCGGGGCGACAGTGGTGCCGGTGGCGGTCCGCCCGGAGAACGGTTTTCGGGTCGAACCTGCGGACGTTGCCCCCCTTGTGACCCCGCGTACCCGGGCGATGCTGCTCAACAGCCCGAACAACCCGTCCGGCGCCAGCCTGCCGATGCCCACCTGGCAGGCATTGGCCCGGTTGTGCATCGAACATGACCTGTGGCTGATCAGTGACGAGGTCTACAGCGACTTGCTCTATGACGGCGAGCACATCAGCCCCGCCAGCCTGCCGGGCATGGCCGAGCGCACCGCGACGATCAACAGCCTGTCCAAATCCCACGCCATGACCGGCTGGCGCATCGGCTGGGTCATCGGCCCTGAATCCCTCGCCGACCATTTGGCAAACCTGTCCTTGTGTATGTTGTTTGGCCTGCCGGATTTCGTGCAACGCGCAGCCCAGGTCGCCCTGGAGCAGGAGTTGCCGGAAGTGGCGCAGATGCACGACGAGTATCGCCAGCGCCGGGACCTGGTGTGCGCCATGCTCGACGACTGCCCAGGCCTCAAGCCGGTGCGGCCCGATGGCGGCATGTTCGTGATGGTCGATGTGCGCCGGACCGGTCTCGACGCCCAGGCATTTGCCGAACGGTTGTTGGACGACTATGGCGTGTCGGTGCTGGCCGGCGAGGCGTTCGGGCCCAGTGCGGCAGGGCATATCCGCCTCGGGCTGGTGGTCGATCAGGTGAAGCTGGCGGATGCGTGCCAGCGGATCACCTCGTGTGCGGCGGATCTGCTGCGGGCCCAGCGGTAACGTTTTGTAGTGGCTGTGTGAAATTGTGTAAGGGTTTTGCTCGTGGATGAGCGGGGGCGTATATCCTTGGCAGCTTGAGATCTTCTGCGCCTGGCAGGCCCTCATCGCGAGCAGGCTCGCTCCCACATTGAGTCTTTAGTGCAACTCAGGCCCCTGTGGGAGCGAGCCTGCTCGCGATAGCGTCATTTCCGGCGCCACAGCACTTTCTGGAAACACCCATGCCCAACATCCTCCTGGTCGAAGACGACTGCGCACTCTCCGAACTGATCGCCAGTTACCTGGAGCGCAACGGCTATCAGGTCAGCGTGCTCAGCCGTGGCGATCATGTGCGTGAGCGGGCACGCGTCGATCCGCCGGACCTGGTGATTCTCGACCTGATGCTGCCGGGGCTGGACGGTTTGCAAGTCTGCCGCCTGCTGCGGGCCGACTCGGCGACCTTGCCGATCTTGATGCTCACTGCCCGGGACGACAGCCACGACCAGGTCCTGGGCCTGGAGATGGGCGCCGATGACTACGTGACCAAGCCTTGCGAGCCCCGGGTGCTGCTGGCGCGAGTGCGTACCTTGTTGCGCCGCAGCAGCCTGACCGAGCCGCAGACGGTCAACGACCGCATCCTCATGGGCAACCTCTGCATCGACCTATCCGAGCGCACCGTAACCTGGCGCGGACAAGCGGTGGAGCTGTCCAGCGGCGAATACAACCTGCTGGTGGTGCTGGCCCGGCATTCCGGCGAAGTACTGAGCCGAGACCAGATCCTGCAGCGCCTGCGCGGCATCGAGTTCAACGGCACCGACCGTTCGGTGGACGTGGCGATTTCCAAGTTGCGGCGCAAGTTCGACGACAACGCCGACGAAGCCCGCAAGATCAAGACCGTGTGGGGCAAGGGTTATCTGTTCAGTCGTTCCGAGTGGGAATGTTGAGCCGATGTGGAAGCTGCTGATTCGCCTTTACCTGGTCACCATCGTGTCCTACAGCGCGGCGATCTACCTGATGCCCGAACTGGTGATCCGCCTGTTCCAAGACCGTTTCATGACCTACAACCTCGATTACTCCCGTGGCCTGCAAACCTTGATGGTCAAGCAGTTCCGCGCCGTGCCCAGCGAGCAGTGGCCGGCGCTGGCGGCGCAGATGGACAAGGAGTTCGAGCCGCTGCGCATCGAGCTGGCGGCGATCGATGACGGCGGCTTCAGTGCCGATGAGCAGGCGCGTCTCAAGCGCGGCGAGAACGTGGTGCGCATCGGTGACTGGGCCTGGCGCACCTTGGCGGCGGCACCGCTGGACGGGCGCACCGCGGTGAAAATGGTCGTGCCGCCGGACCCGGCCGACGTCAGCTGGTTGTACTGGAGCATCAACGTGTTGATCGGCGCGACCATGCTGGCCTGCCTGTTGCTCTGGTTGCGGCCTCACTGGCGCGACCTGGAACGCCTCAGGCGCACCGCCGAACGCTTCGGCAAAGGTCATCTGGGTGAGCGTACGCACATTGCCTCCAGTTCGAACATCGGCAGCCTGGCCCATGTGTTCGACACAATGGCGGGTGACATCGAGAACCTGCTCAACCAACAGCGGGACCTGCTCAACGCCGTGTCCCACGAACTGCGCACGCCACTGACACGGCTCGACTTCGGCCTGGCCCTGGCGCTGTCCGATGACCTGCCGCCGGCCAGTCGCGAGCGCCTGCAAGGGTTGGTCGCGCACATTCGTGAGCTGGATGAACTGGTGCTGGAACTGCTGTCCTACAGCCGTCTGCAGAACCCGCAACGCCTGCCCGAACGGGTCGAGGTGGCATTGGACGAGTTCATCGACAGCATCCTGGGCAGCGTCGACGAGGACCTGGCGGCGCCGGATGTGGTGATCGACGTGCTGCTGCACGGCGCGCTGGAGCGTTTCGTACTGGACCCACGCCTGACCGCTCGGGCCTTGCAGAACCTGTTGCGCAATGCCATGCGTTATTGCGAAAAGCGCATCCAGGTGGGCGTGTTGGTCAGTGATCAAGGCTGTGAGATCTGGGTCGACGACGATGGCATTGGCATTCCCGATAGCGAACGCGAGCGCGTGTTCGAGCCGTTCTACCGTTTGGATCGCAGCCGCGACCGCGCCACCGGCGGCTTCGGCCTTGGCCTGGCCATCAGCCGCCGAGCCCTGGAAGCCCAGGGCGGCACGCTGACCGTCGAAGCCTCGCCGCTGGGCGGGGCGCGCTTCAGGCTGTGGCTGCCAACACCCGCTTGAGCCTCGGTCCGATCTCTGTGGCGAGGGAGCTTGCTCCCGCTGGACCGCGAAGCGGTCCCAATGGCCCCTTACCCAAACAACCCCGCCGCAATATTGATCGAAAACCCCAGGATCGCCGTGTTGAACACAAACCCGATCAACGATTGAGCCAGGACGATCTTGCGCAACTGCCGGGTGGCGACCCCCACGTCGGACGTCTGCACCGCGACCCCGATGGTGAAAGAGAAATACAGGAAGTCCCAATAGTTGGGCGTGGTCAGCCCTTCGGCAAACCGTAGCGCCGGCTCCTTGCCTTCCCAGGTGTAATACAACCGCGCGTAGTGCACGCTGAAGATCACCCCGATCAGCAACCACGAACCGATCACGGTCATTGCCGTGAAACCGTAATGCAGCAGTTTGCCGGCGGCGTCCAGGTCGCGGCTGCCGGCCAGTTCGAAGGTGATGGTTGCCAGGCTGGCCAATGCCGCGATGCAGACCACCAGCAGGACCAGCCCGGCATTTTCATCTTCGATTTCGGCGATGCGCCGGACGTCGGGCGCCTTGGCCCGCACGGTCAGCCAGGACATCAGCACCAGGTAGGTCCAGACGCCGACATTCCAGCCGATCAGGATTTTGCTGATGATCGAGTCCACGGGAACCAGGATACCCACCGCCAGGCCAAGGACCGTGGCGCTGGACAGACGCGGGTGGGTACGGGCGAGGAAGGGCATGGAGACTCACTGTCCGCAAAGGAGGCACCTAGTATGAGCCGTCAAGCGAAGGGACGGCCATCTATCGCGCTGGAGTCGATCAATTGCACGCCCGCTTCCTGCATCCGTCGGATTGCCGCCTCCATCGAGCCGTCGATATCGATGCCCCGGCAGGCATCCAGTATCACCAGCGCATTGAACCCCGCCAACCGGGCATCCAGCGCCGAGAACATCACGCAGAAATCCAGGGCCAGCCCTACCAGGTACACGGTGTCGATGCCGCGTTCCTTGAGATAGCCGGTCAAGCCGGTAGGGGTCAGGTGATCCGCTTCCATGAAGGCTGAATAGCTGTCGATGTCCGGGTTGCAGCCCTTGCGAATGATCAGCTTGGCATGGGGGAGGTCGAGTGCCGGGTGCAGCGCGGCGCCATTGCTGCCCTGTATGCAGTGGTCGGGCCAGAGCTTCTGCTCGCCGTAGGGCAATTGGACGATGTCGAACGGTTGCTTGCCCGGATGGCTGGACGCAAACGAGGCGTGCCCGGCCGGGTGCCAGTCCTGGGCAAGGACGACGTGCCTGAATGAATGCCCCAACTGGTTGATCAGCGGCACGATCTCATCGCCACCCGGCACGGCCAGTTGGCCGCCGGGGATGAAGTCGTTCTGTACATCGATGACTACCAGCGCAGTGGTCAAAGCCCGGTTGGCGGGAACGCCCATGAATGAATCCTCCTTGGAGTGGTTCTTCGATAGTAGCTGAACGGCTTGGGCCTGGTGCGTAGACTGACGCACCGCCATCGCGAGCAGCCTCGCTCCCACAACGAATCTGCGGTGAACGCAGGATTGATGGTTTACAAAAATAGTCCTTCTGCGAGGGGTGGTGTCTTTCGTCGAAAATATTCCAGCGTTGATGGCTTTTTGATATTTGGTTCGTGCGTCCCTGTCACGATTAAGTACAATCGCCGGCCTTCAACCGGGCATGGAAGCAGTCCGGTCTCCAGTTACGAGAAAAAAACATGCTCATCGGCAGTTATTCCCCCGCCCTTGTTTCGATTTCCTTGTTTGTTGCTGTGCTGGCTTCCTATACCGCCCTGGACCTGGCCGGGCGGATCGCGACCGCCCAGGGGCGCGCCGCGCATTTGTGGATGGCCGGGGGCGCGCTGGCGATGGGGGTGGGGATCTGGTCCATGCACTTCATCGGCATGCTTGCGTTCAGCTTGCCGGTGGAGCTTGGCTACGACGTATCCATCACCGCGCTGTCGCTGCTGGTCGCGATTCTTTCCAGCGGTTTTGCCTTATGGCTGGTCAGCCAGCCGCGATTGCCGGCGTGGCAACTGGCGTTCGGCGCGCTGATCATGGGCGCCGGGATCAGCACCATGCACTACACCGGCATGGCCGCTCTGCGAATGCAGCCAGGCATCGACTATGATCCGACACTGTTCGGGGCTTCGTTGGTGATTGCTGTCGGCGCTTCGGCGGCGGCGTTGTGGATTGCCTTTCGCCTGCGCCAGAACACGCCCCACGTGCGTCTGGCTCGTGCAGGCGCTGCGGTGGTCATGGGGGTCGCCATCGTCGGCATGCACTACACCGGCATGGCCGGGGCGCGGTTCAGCGACGGCAGCTTTTGTGGCTCCCTGGACGGCTTGAGCGGCAAGGGCCTGGACAATCTGGTGTTGATCACCACCCTGGCGGTGCTGGCCATCGCCTTGTTGACGTCGATTCTCGATGCGCGCCTGGAAGCCCGTACTGCGGAGTTGGCCCAATCGCTGACCCTGGCCAACCGGGAACTGACCCAGTTGGCCCTGCACGACCCCCTCACCGGACTGCCCAACCGGGTATTGCTGGCTGATCGTATCGACCAGGCCATGCACCGGGTGCAAGAGCAGGGTGGCTGCTTCGCCCTGATGTTCATCGACCTGGATGGTTTCAAGCCGGTCAACGACGCCTTCGGTCACCACATGGGCGATTTGTTGCTGCGGGACGTGGCCCTGCGCCTGCGTGAGGACCTACGCAGCCAGGACACCCTGGCGCGGATCGGCGGTGATGAGTTCGTGCTGCTGGTGCAACTGGCTGAACCCGACGACGCCTTGCGATTGGCGGCACGTCAGGTCGGCCTGATCGCACGCACGTTCCGGGTGGCTGAGCATGACTTGCAGATCTCCGCCAGCGTCGGTATCGCCCTTTACCCTGGCAACGGCCAGAGCGCCGACGAACTGTTGATGAACGCCGACGCGGCGATGTACCACGCCAAGGGCGCCGGCAAGAACGGCTACAGCTTTTTCGACGCGTCGATGAACAGCAACGCCCGCAAGCAATTGCAGTTGCTGCAAGACTTGCGTATCGCCGTCGAACAGCGGCAATTCAGCCTGTACTACCAGCCCAAGTTCGATGCCGCCAACGGCCAGCCGGTCGGCGCCGAGGCCTTGTTGCGCTGGAGCCATCCGACCCAGGGCCTGTTGATGCCCGACACCTTCATCGACCTGGCGGAAAAGACCGGGTTGATCATCCCCATCG
Source organism: Pseudomonas sp. NFACC51 (assembly GCF_900103575.1). Classification (NCBI taxonomy): domain Bacteria; kingdom Pseudomonadati; phylum Pseudomonadota; class Gammaproteobacteria; order Pseudomonadales; family Pseudomonadaceae; genus Pseudomonas; species Pseudomonas sp. NFACC51. The sequence goes on from NZ_FMXH01000007.1 coordinate 341,259, forward strand.
GCGAATGGGTGTTGAACGAAGCCTGTCGGCAGATGCGTGAATGGTACGTGCTCGGTTATACCGATTGGCGCATTGCGGTGAACCTGTCGGCGTTGCAGTTCTGCCATACCGGTTTGGTGCAGAGCGTGGCCAAGGCCTTGGAAACGCATCAGCTGCCGGCCAACAGCCTGACCTTGGAAATCACCGAAACCACCGCCATGAGCGATGCGGACGCGAGCATGACGGTGCTGCAACAGCTCTCGGACATGGGCGTGGACCTGTCCATCGACGACTTCGGCACCGGCTATTCGAGCCTGATGTACCTCAAGCGCCTGCCGGCCAACGAGCTGAAGATCGATCGCGGCTTTGTGCGTGACCTGGAGCACGACAGCGATGACGCGGCGATCGTCTCGGCCATCGTCGCCCTCGGCCAGGCCCTGGGCCTGCGGATCGTCGCCGAAGGTGTGGAGACCGATGTGCAACAAGACTTCCTGACCCAGTTGGGCTGCGATTCGCTGCAGGGCTATCTGCTGGGGCATCCACTGCCGGCTGAGCGGTTCATCCACGACATTCGCCAGGCACAACGGGTGGCGGTGGGCTGAGCCACTTCAAGGCACGATGTCGAACGCCGTGCTGCCAAGTCGCTCGCCGTTGACCAGCAGGTGCACGGCATGCCGGCCCGCGTAGTGTTTGCGGGTGGTCAACTCGCGAATGTGCTGGGAGCGGCTGAGGTTGACGCAACCCTGGGCGGGCAGGTCGAAGGTCTTGAGCTTGAAGACTTTGGCCGAGGTGCCGCCCGAGGCTTTCACGTAGTCGACGGCATAGTCGATCACCAGGCGTTGGCTCTGCCCGAGGGTTGATTGCACCGTGAAGGACAGCGTGACCTGTTCCCCCAGGCGAATCACCGCAGGCGTCACCTGCAAATCCAGCACTTGGACCTGTGCCTTGCCGCCGACCCCGATGACGCCCAACGCCCTGGGGTTGCCTTGTTTGATCAGGCTGCGCAGCGCGTGCCGGGCGATCCATGCCGTGTGGCGGTCTTGCAGCGGCCAACCTTCGATCTGGTCCAGCACCCAGTCGGGATGCTGCTTGGTGACGTCGTTGAGGTGGTTGGCCACGGATTTGCGCACATAAAGGCTATCGTCGGCCTTGAGCGTGTCGAGGATCGCGGCGGCGAGGTCAGGGTTGGCCTGGATCGGCTCCAGGTGAAACGACCACGGCAAGCGTGGCCGGCTGCCTTCGCTGGCCAGGCGACGTACGTGCTCGTTGGCGTCCAACGCCCAGTCGTGCATGACCTTGAGGGTGCGTTCCAGGTCATCGCGCAGGAAGTGCCGCACGGCGAACTCCGACGAGCCGAACCGGGTGAAATACTTGAGCGCGTCCAGCGACACGTCGAAGCGATGCCGGCCATAAGACGCCACGTAGTGGGGCAGGAACATGCTGACGAACATGCTGTTCAGGCGCGGGGCCAGGGCGCGCAGCACTTCCAGCGAAGCTTCATAACCGAGGGGCAGTACGGCATGCAGGCACTCACTGACCCGGGCCATGCGCTGCATCACCGACAACTCGGCCAGCCCGTCGTTAGCCATGCGCAAGAATGCCTTGGCGTCGAATGCCGGATACACCGCGCGCATTTCGCTGGCGATGTGTTCCAGGCGGGCGCTGTTGAAGATTTCCTTGAGGGCAGGGGAGGCAGTGGTCGAAGTCGTCATGGCAGGGGCCGTCGTGCAGGGCTTGTCACTATATCCCGTGGCGAGGGAGCTTGCTCCCGCTCGGCTGCGTAGCAGTCGTAACCCCCGTGAATGCCGCATCACTGAATGACCGCGTCGCCTGGATTGGGGCTGCTGTGCAGCCCGGCGGGAGCAAGCTCCCTCGCCACGGGGTACAGTTTCCAGGAATTAAGGAATGATTCGCCGCCCGCGAAGTCCCAGATTCAGTCCCTCGAATAACTGGAGTTTTTTCTATGCGCAAACCATCCCTGATCGCCAGCCTGGTCCTGATCGCCGGCCTTGGAGCCCTTGGGCCTGTTGCGCAAGCGGTCGAGAAAACCGGAGACGCCCTGGAGCATTCGCCGAGCAATGGCCGCAGGCTGGTGGAGAACGACCGGGTCCCGGCGGACTACCAGCGCGCGGACAGGGCCATGAAAGACTGGAAGCAGAAGGAACTCGAGCAACCGACAAACGAGCAGCAATGGGTGCAGATCGACGACAAGTACTTGCTGATCGAAACCGTATCCGGCGCCATCGTCAAGATCGTGCCGGCCACACGCTAGAGCACTTCGCCCTTGTCCCACAGGTGAACCAGCTCGCCGGGTGCCTGGTCCTCAGGCACCTGCAGTACCATCTCGTCATCCTGGTCGTTGGCGCGATAGCGCACCTCGATCTGGAAAAAACGCTGGTCGCCGCGCCCAGGCGTGGAGGACGTCAGTGGCAGGCAACCCTCCAGGACCGAACAGATGCGCGTGCGCTGGTCGAGGTCGCACTGGGCGAATTCGATTTCCCGTGGCCGGGTCAGCGCATGGATGGCGGCCACGCCACCCTGGCGCGACAGCCGTACCACGGCTTTGTCGTCGAGGTCTGGAAGGGTTTTCATCAGCTCTCCTGTGTCAGGTCGACGCCGACCTGGGCCCAGCCGTTCTGCACCGCTTGCACTTCCCGCGTGCCGAAGCGCTGGCGGGCGTGCTCGACGGTCAGGCGGGCAAAGGCGCTGAAGGACGCGTCATTGGCCAATCTTCGGTCGCACAAGGTTTCATACCAGATCCGGCCGGCCTTTTCCCAGGCAAATCCGCCCAGCGTGGTCGCCACCAGATAAAAGGCCCGGTTGGGAATGCCCGAGTTGATGTGCACGCCGCCGTTGTCTTCACGGGTAATCACGAATTCGCGCATGTGCGCCGGTTGCGGGTCCTTGCCCAGCAACGGGTCATCGTAGGCGCTGCCGGGGTTGGACATGCTGCGCAGGCCGTCGCCGTTGATCTTGTTGGTGAGCAGGTCGGCGCCGATCAGCCAGTCGGCCTGGTCGGCGGTCTGTTCAAGTACGAACTGCTTGACCAGCACACCGAACACGTCGGAGATGGATTCGTTCAGCGCACCGGACTGGTTGGCGTAGATCAACCCGGCTTCGCTTTCGGTGACGCCATGGGCCAGCTCGTGGGCCACCACGTCCAGGGAACGGGTGAAGCGCTGGAAGATTTCACCATCGCCGTCGCCGAACACCATCTGCGCGCCGTTCCAGAAGGCGTTTTCATAGCCCTGGCCATAATGCACGCTGCCCACCAGGGCGAAGCCTTTGTTGTCGATGGAGTCGCGCCCCAGCACGTTCCAGAAAAAATCATAAGTGGCGCCGAGGGCGTCGTAGGCTTCGTCCACGGCCGGGTCGCCACTGGCCCGCTGGCCTTCCAGGCGGACCGGCTGGCCGGGCAGTTCCATGCTGTTCTGGGCGTCATGCACGCTGCGTTGCGGCTGTCCGGCCTTGCCGGGCTTGGGCAGCTTCGCGGCGGCGGGAAGATTGCCGGGCGGGCCGGGGTTGTGCCGTAGGCTGCGCACGTGGGTCAAGGTGCCGAGAGCGCTGGAGCGTTGCTGTTCGGAGCCGTGGGCGATGATGCGATTGAGGATGTATGGCGGAATGAAACCGTGGAGCGGACGAGAGTCGAACATCAGAAAATCCTTATCTGAAATGCAGGGTCGATACCCATGTGAACCGAAGAGGCCGCTGCGGTTCCCTAGGGGGCGGGTTTGTGTGATCGACCCCTGTGGCGAGGGAGCTTGCTCCCGCTGGGCTGCGAAGCAGCCCCAAAACCTTGCCCCTGAATGTGTCAGGCAGACCGCATGCAACCTGTCGGGTCGCGGCGCAACCCAGCGGGAGCAAGCTCCCTCGCCACAAAAGATTGCCAGATGCCTGGAATTCTGCGAAAACCCGGCGCTTGAATGACACGGACAGATCCCATGAATGAAGAACTGCAAATCATCGACCTGGAACAGGGCGATGGCAAAAGCGTAGTCAAAGGTGCGCTGATCACCACCCAATACCGCGGCACCCTCGAAGATGGCACCGAATTCGATTCGTCCTACAGTCGCGGCAAGCCCTTCCAATGCGTGATCGGCACCGGCCGCGTCATCAAGGGCTGGGATCTGGGCCTGATGGGCATGCAAGTCGGTGGCAAGCGCAAGTTGTGGGTGCCGGCGCACCTGGCCTACGGTGAGCGGTCCATGGGTGCCCACATCAAGCCCAACGCCAATCTGATCTTTGAAATCGAGTTGCTGGAAGTCCTGACCCGCGACGACTGATGGGCTGAGCGGGTCATGGCCTGTCGGTACGTGATTGCTCGCTGAATAGCGGGATGCGGCCGTTGACGGAGGGGCGATAGCGCCAGGTCAGCTGATCCAGTGGCGGTTTCTGCTCGATAATCGCCGCCAGTGTGGCGCGGGCGATGTCCATCGCCAGGGTTTGGCCTGGGCATTCATGGCGTCCGCTGCCGAAGCTGAAACTGCGGCGGTTCGGGCGGTCGAGCAGCAGGGTGTCTGGTCGGGGGTTGAGTTGCGGGTCGCGGTTGGCTGAGGCCAGCAGCACCAGGACCACCTCCCCAGGGTTCAGCGCAGTGCCGAGGATTTCGCAGGGCGCGGCGATGAAGCGGCGAGTGTTTTGCACCGGCGGGTCGAAACGTTGGACTTCGGCCAGCAATGAGTCGACCTGTGTGGGGGCCTCCCGTAGCGTCCGGCGCAACGCTGGATCGCCGATCAGCGCCAGCAACGCGTTGCCAATCAGGCCAGCGGTGGCTTCATAGGTTTGCGAGAGCAGCCCCATCAGGTTGGCGATTTTACTGTCCGGATCAGCGCCTTCGAAGCCTTGGTCAATGCCCCGCAACACAGCGTTGTCCTGCGCCTCTATCCGCGCCTGGAATAAACTGGCCAGTTGCTCGCTGGCCTGGTGCGCTGCGTCCAGTTGCTGTGCTTGGCTCAAAGGCGACAGGCCGGCGACGAAGTCTGCGGTCAATTCGCTGACCCGGTGACAGTCCGTCGGGCTGAAGCCCAGCAACGCCGCGACCACGCTGGCCGGCCCGATGAACTGGGCCTGGTGCAGGCCTTCGGCGCCCCCTTGGAGAACGCGGGCCCTGACCAGTGCCTCGACCTGCCGGGGGGCGATGTCCTGCAACCGCGGCGCAATCGCTGCCCTCGGGCAACGTTGCTGCTCTCCTTCGTTCATGCGCATCAGATGCCCGAACACCCGCCCGGCCGGCCCCTCGGCGATGGCCTTTGGCACCGGCTCGTGGGCCGGACGCACATGGCAATCGGGATGGTGCAGCACCGCGCACACGGCCTCGGCGCTGCTGGCGACCCACTGATTCAGTTCGGGATCGAAGGCCAGCCCGCCGGCAGCGCGCAGGGCGGCGTAAAAAGGGTAAGGGTCGGAATGTGTCGCGGCGGTGATCGGGTCCATGAAGCGCGGCCTTGTTCGTGATGGAGAAAGTGTTGCTACTATCTCCAGTCGATGCATGGCTTGATTCGTCGGGGAGCGAAATATGAACGCAGAGCACCATGACCTGGGCGTGTCCCAAGTGGCGGCGGCCATTGCCGAACCGGCGCGCACCCGGATGCTGTGCGCGTTGATGGATGGCCATGCCCGCACCAGCACCGAATTGGCGAGCATCGCCGAGGTCAGCGCCTCGACCGCCAGCGCCCATCTGGCGAAACTCAAGCAAATGGCCTTGGTGCGCTTGCATGTCCAGGGCCGTCATCGTTATTACAGCCTGGCCGACCCGCGCGTCGCCCAGGCACTGGAGGCACTGATGGTGATCGGCCAAAGCGCCGCACCGACTTTCACCCCGCGCACACCGGATCGCCTGCAATTTGCCCGCACCTGTTACGACCACATGGCCGGCACTCTGGCGGTGCGCCTGCATGACCGGATGATTGAGGCTGGATGGCTGATAGAGGTGGAAGGCGATGGCTATCGGCTGAGTGATTCCGGCGAGGCGGTGCTCGAGGGCTTGGGCATCGATGTCCTGCACCTTGCCACGCAACGCCGTCGATTCGCCTGCCCCTGCCTGGATTGGAGCATGCGCCGCCCCCACCTGGGCGGTGCCTTGGGCGCGGCGTTGCTGCAAGTGGCGATCAAGCGCAAATGGGTGATCCAGGACCTGGACAGCCGGGCGCTGGGAGTGACGGCCAGTGGTCGCCGGGAGATGGCGGGGCGGTTTGGGGTCAGTGCCGAAATCGATGTCAAGCCCGCCTCCGTCATCGCGAGCAAGCTCGCCCCCACAGTGGGCCTGCGCTGAACACAAGACCCATGAACACCCAAGATCCCCGGTGGCAGCGAGCTTGCTCGCGATAGCCGTTTCAGCACCACCCACATCATCCAGCCATATGCCGGCGCCGATACTCCTCCGGCGTGGTGCCCATCATTTTGCGGAACATGCTGATGAACGCCGAGGCGCTGCTGTAGCCCAGGTCCAGGCCGATGGTTTCCACGCTCTGGCCACGTTCGAGCAGGGCCAGGGCCTCGATGACTTTGAGACGTTGGCGCCATTCCACCAGTGACATGCCCAGGTCCCGCTGGGCCCGGCGCATCAGCGTGCGCTCGGTGGTGTTGGCGGCGCGGGCCAGTTGCGGCAAGGAGCGCGGGTCGCTGGGGTTCGCTTCCAAGGCCCGCAGCACGGGGCCCAGCAGTGGATCGTCCGAGGAGGGCAGGTAGCTGCCGGCGTGGGGCGCTTGCGCCAGCTTGTCCACCAACACCTGCAGCAAGCGCTGCTGCTCGGGCGTCTGCGGTTGGCTCGGTGGATCGCTGCGCAGCTCTTCCAGCAGGGCACGGATCAGCGGGCTCAAGGTCAGCGCGCAGGGTACGGCCGGCAACGCGTCGCACAGTTCGGCGGCCAGGTACAACGAACAATGGCAGGCCTCATGCCGATTGAAGCCAACGTGTTCCATGTCCGGTGGCAACCAGATGCCGTACTGCGGTGGCGCCAGGTAATGGTGTTGGGCGATCTCGATTTCCATCACGCCACTGTAGGAGTAGACGAACTCACCCCAGGCATGTCGGTGCCGGGGGTAAGTGGCATGGGCCGGCATGCAGGCGCTGCGAAAGAAAATCGGCGAGGGCAGGACCGCTTCGAACGGAGGAATCTTCAGATGTTGGGCTGGAGGCTGCATATCGACCGCAATGGCGGATTACCGGGATGGCTTGTCGGGTAATCACTATATCCAGCAAAGGTGCCAGGTAGACAATCCTTTCCATCTCTTTCTGTCCAAGGACCGTTCCCATGACCACCCGCCGCGCCCTGGATGGCCAGGTCTGCGCCCTGATGACCGGCCTCTGTGCCATTTGGGGTTTCCAGCAAGTCGCGATCAAGGCCGGCGCCGCCGACATGGCGCCGATGCTGCAGTTGGGCGTGCGCTCGGCCATCGCTGCGGTACTGGTCTGGTTGTTGGTGCTGGTGCGCGGTGAACGCCTGTCCCTGGCCGATGGCAGTTGGCGTCCGGGCATGCTGGTGGGATTGTTGTTTGCCCTGGAGTTCGTGATGGTGGGCGAAGGTCTGCGGCATACGACGGCTTCGCACATGGTGATTTTCCTCTACACCGCACCGATGTTCGCCGCCCTCGGCTTGCACTGGAAACTGCCTAGCGAACGCCTCAAGCCGGCGCAATGGCTGGGCATCGCCGTTGCCTTCGGCGGGATCGTGGTGGCTTTCAGCGGGGGCTCGGGCGCGGCGAACGGCAGTTCGTTGCTCGGTGACGGCATGGGCTTGCTGGCCGGTGCGCTGTGGGGCGCAACCACGGTGACGGTACGCTGTTCGCGGTTGACGAATCTGCCGGCCAGCCAGACGCTGCTTTACCAACTGGTTGGCGCCGGGATGCTGCTGATCGGAATGTCGGTAGCCCTGGGGCAAACGACGATCAACCCCACGCCACAACTCATTGCCAGCATGGCGTTCCAGGTGTTGCTGGTATCCTTCGCCAGCTTCCTGATCTGGTTCTCCCTGCTGCGCCACTACCTCGCTTCGCAACTGGGTGTGCTGTCGTTCATGACGCCGCTGTTTGGCATCGGTTTTGGCGTCTGGTTGCTGGATGAGCCGCTGGAGCCGAACTTTATCGTGGGCGCGGTTCTGGTGCTGGGCGGGATCTTGCTGGTCAGCGGTTATGGATGGTTTCGCCAGCGTTGGGGGCGATGGCCGGTTTTGCGTCGAGAGTAGTGGGGGCAGATCCATGTGGCGAGGGAGCTTGCTCCCGCTGGGCTGCGCAGCAGCCCCAAACCAGGCAACCCGGCCATTCAGACAGATCGCGTTTACCGGGTTGCGACTGCTGCGCAGCCGAGCGGGAGCAAGCTCCCTCGCCACAAAAGCTCCCGAGTGCTACAGGTGGGCTTGGATCAAACCTTGACGATCCAACCCGCTGGCGCTTCCACGTCACCGGTCTGCACGCCGGTCAGCTCTTTGTAGAGCTTCTGGGTGATCGGGCCGACTTCGGTTTCGCTGTGGAACACGTGCAGCTTGTCCTTGTAGCTGATGCCGCCAATCGGGGTGATCACCGCAGCGGTACCGCAGGCGCCGGCTTCCTTGAAGTCCGACAGCTTGTCGATGAACACGTCGCCTTCGATCACTTCCAGGCCCAGGCGCGATTTGGCCAGTTCGATCAACGACAGGCGAGTGATGCCCGGCAGGACCGAAGGGGAGTTGGGCGTGACGAATTTGTTGTCGTGGGTGATACCGAAGAAGTTGGCCGAGCCGACTTCCTCGATTTTCGAGTGGGTCATTGGGTCCAGGTAGATGCAGTCGGCGAAATTGGCCTTTTTGGCCTGGGAACCGGGCATCAGGCTGGCGGCGTAGTTGCCACCGACCTTGGCCGCGCCGGTGCCTTGTGGGGCGGCGCGGTCGAAGCTGGAGATCAGGAAGTTGTGCGGGGTCAGGCCGCCCTTGAAGTAGGCGCCGACCGGGATGCAGAAAATCGAGAAGATGAACTCGGGTGCGGTGCGCACGCCGATGTTGTCACCCACGCCGATCACGAACGGGCGCAGGTACAGCGCGCCGCCGGTGCCGTAAGGCGGGATGAAGCGCTCGTTGGCGCGGACCACTTGCTTGCAGGCCTCGACGAACTGCTCGGTGTCGACGTGCGGCATCAGCAGGCGGGCGCAACTGCGCTGCATGCGGGCGGCGTTCTGGTCCGGGCGGAACAGGTTGATGGAGCCGTCCTTGCAGCGATAGGCCTTCAGGCCTTCGAAGCACTGCTGGCCGTAGTGCAGGGCGGTGGAGCCCTCGCTGATGTGCAGCACGTTGTCTTCGGTCAGGGTGCCCGCGTCCCAGGCACCATCGCGCCAGTGCGACAGGTAGCGCTTGTCGGTCTTGATGTAGTCAAAGCCCAGTTTGTCCCAATTGATGCTCTCGTTACCCATGACACCCTCTATTGCTTAACAACCGTCGAAACGGTTCAAGGCTTCTGACGTTTTTTGGATGGGGACAACAATACTTCATTCCGGGGCTGTTTCGCAGCCCGCTCGATAGGTGACAGGCAGATTTTCTGCCGACTCCCCCGTGGCGAGGGAGCTTGCTCCCGCTCGGCTGCGAAGCAGTCGTCACCCGGCCAACGCGGTGTGACTGACCGATCCCAGTGCTCGGATAGGGGCTGCTGCGCAGCCCAGCGGGAGCAAGCTCCCTCGCCACAGGTGAAACGCATGCCTACAGATGCAACGCATGCCCCAACGCCCGCAACGCCGCTTCCTGCACGGCCTCGCCCAGCGTCGGATGGGCGTGGATGGTGCCGGCGATGTCCTCCAGGCGCGCGCCCATCTCCAGGGATTGGCCGAAGGCGGTGGACAGCTCCGACACGCCGACGCCGACCGCTTGCCAGCCAACGACCAGGTGATTGTCACGTCGCGCCACGACCCGGACGAAACCGCTTTTCGATTCCAGGGTCATGGCCCGACCGTTGGCGGCGAACGGGAAGCTCGACACAATGCAATCGAGCCCGGCCGCCTTGGCTTCGTCCGGCGTCTTGCCGACCACCACCAGTTCCGGATCGGTGAAGCACACCGCGGCGATGGCCGTTGGGTTGAATTCCCTGTGCTGGCCGGCGATCAGCTCGGCGACCATTTCACCCTGGGCCATGGCTCGGTGGGCGAGCATCGGTTCACCGCTCAGGTCGCCGATGGCCCAGACGTTGCGCATGCTGGTCTGGCAGCGCTGGTCGATTTTCACCGCCGCACCGTTCATCGCCAGGTTCAACGCTTCGAGATTCCAGCCCTGGGTGTTGGGTTTGCGACCCACGGCCACCAGTACCCGGTCAGTGTCCAGGTTCAGCGTGTCGCCAGCGGGGTCACGCACTTGCAAAGTGCTGGCCTGGGCATCGAACCCTTCGACGCTGTGCTTGAGGTAGAGCTTGATGCCCAATTGCTTGAGTGCTTCGTGCACCGGTTGGGTCAGTTCGCCGTCGTAGGCCGGCAGGATCCGTTCCTGGGCCTCGACCACACTGACCTCGGCGCCGAGCTTGCGGTAGGCGATGCCCAGTTCCAGGCCGATGTAGCCACCGCCGACCACCACCAGGTGCTTGGGCACCGAGGTGGGGGCGAGGGCTTCGGTGGAGGAAATGATTGGCCCGCCCACTGGCAGCATCGGCAGGTCGACGCTTTTCGAACCAGTGGCCAGCAGCAGGTGTTCGCACTGGATGCGGGTGTCACCGACCTCGACCGTCTTGCCATCGATCACCTTGGCCCAGCCGTGAATGACCTGGACCTTGTGCTTCTTCAACAGCGCCGCGACGCCGGTGGTCAGGCGATCGACGATGCCGTCCTTCCATTCCACACTCTTGCCGATGTCCAGGCTCGGCGCCGACACCGTGATGCCCAGGGCCGAGCCCTGGCTGTGGTGCCGCGTCTGGTGGAACTGTTCGGCCACGTGAATCAAGGCCTTGGACGGAATGCAGCCGATGTTCAGGCAGGTCCCACCCAACGCCTGGCCTTCCACCAGGAGGGTCGGGATGCCCAGTTGACCGGCGCGGATCGCCGCCACATAGCCGCCGGGGCCGCCGCCGATGATCAGCAGCGTGGTGTTCAAAGTCTGTTGCATGCCTTACTCCACAAACAGCGTTGCGGGTTGTTCGAGCAGGCCGCGCAGGGCCTGGATGAATTGCGCCGCGTCCATGCCGTCGACCACCCGGTGATCGAAGGAACTGGAGAGGTTCATCATCTTGCGGATCACGATCTGCCCCTTGATCACCACCGGCCGTTCGACGATTTTGTTCACCCCGACAATGGCTACTTCCGGCAGGTTCAGCACCGGCGTGCTGACGATGCCGCCCAATGCCCCAAGGCTGGTCAGGGTGATGGTCGAACCGGACAGCTCATCGCGACTGGCCTTGCCCGTGCGGGCCGCCGTTGCCAGGCGCGAAATTTCCGCCGCGTTGTCCCACAGGCTGCGGGCTTCGGCGTGGCGCACCACTGGCACCATCAGGCCAACGTCGCTCTGGGTTGCGACGCCCACGTGCACCGCGCCTGAGCGGTGGATGACCTGGGCTTCGTCGTCGTAGCGGGCGTTCATTTGCGGAAAATCGCGCAGGGCCACGACCAACGCACGAACCAGGAACGGCAGCAAGGTCAGCTTGCCGCGACTGGCGCCGTGTTTTTCATTCAGATGCACCCGCAGCTCTTCCAGGGCCGTGATGTCGATTTCCTCGACGTAGCTGAAATGCGCGGCGCGTTGAGTCGCCTCCTGCATGCGCTGGGCGATCTTGCGGCGCATGCCGATCACCGGGATCTGTTGCTCATCGTGGCGCTCGGCATAGCCCGAACCGCCCTTGGCCTGGACCGACGGACCTTGGGCCAGATAGGCCTCGAGGTCTTCGTGCAGGACCCGCCCGGCCGGGCCGCTGCCCTGGACCAGGCGCAATTGAATGCCCAGGTCCAGCGCGTGTTTGCGCACGGCCGGCGACGCCAGTGGACGCTCGTCGGGATCGCGGGCCACAGGCGCTTGCGGGGCGCAGCGCGGCGCGGCGGTTTTTTCCAGTACCGGTTCAGGTGTCGCCACGGGTGCCGGCTTCGGTGCCTGCGCAGCCGGCGCTGGCGTTGGCGCCTGTTGGGCCGATTCTTTCAGGTTACCCGCACCTTCGACTTCAATGCGGATCAGTTCGCTGCCCACTGCCATGACTTCACCGGGCTCGCCACCCAGAGCGATGACCCGGCCATGCACCGGTGAGGGGATGTCGACCATGGCCTTGTCGGTCATGACATCGGCCAGTACCTGGTCTTCGACCACCATGTCGCCGACCTTGACGTGCCACACCGACAGTTCAACTTCCGCGATGCCTTCGCCGATGTCCGGCATCTTGATAACGTGCGTGCCCATTCAGACCTCCATGACCCGTTTCAACGCCGCGCCCACACGGGACGGCCCTGGGAAATACGCCCATTCCTGCGCGTGCGGGTAGGGGGTGTCCCAACCGGTGACACGCTCGATAGGCGCTTCCAGGTGGTGGAAGCAGTGTTCTTGCACCAACGCCACCAGCTCGGCGCCGAAACCGCAGGTGCGGGTGGCTTCGTGGACGACCACACAGCGGCCGGTCTTCTTCACGGATTTGACGATGGTCTCCAGGTCCAGCGGCCAGAGGCTGCGCAGATCGATGACTTCGGCGTCGATGCCGGTCTCTTCGGCAGCCACTTGGGAGACATAGACCGTGGTGCCGTAGGTGAGAACCGTCACGTCCTTGCCCGGACGGGTGATGGCGGCGACGTCCAGCGGCACGGTGTAGTAACCGTCTGGCACTTGGGCCGAGGGGTGTTTCGACCACGGCGTTACCGGGCGGTCGTGGTGGCCGTCGAATGGGCCGTTATACAGGCGCTTGGGTTCGAGGAAGATCACCGGGTCATCGTTTTCGATGGAGGCAATCAACAGGCCCTTGGCGTCGTAGGGGTTCGAAGGCATGACGGTGCGCAGGCCGCAGACCTGGGTGAACATCGCTTCGATGCTCTGGCTGTGGGTCTGGCCGCCATAGATGCCGCCGCCGCAGGGCATGCGCAGGGTCATCGGTGCGGTGAACTCGCCGGCCGAGCGATAGCGCAAGCGCGCCGCCTCGGAAATGATCTGGTCCGACGCCGGGTAGACGTAGTCGGCGAACTGGATCTCGGCGACGGGCCGCAGGCCGTAGGCGCCCATGCCCACCGCCACGCCGACGATGCCGCTTTCGGAAATCGGTGCGTCGAACACCCGCGAGGTGCCGTACTTGTTCTGCAGGCCTTCGGTGCAGCGGAACACGCCGCCGAAGTAACCCACGTCCTGGCCGAACACCACGACGTTGTCGTCGCGTTCGAGCATCACGTCCATGGCCGAGCGCAGGGCCTGGATCATGGTCATGGTGGTAGTGGTCATGGCGGTATCCAGCGCAATATTGGTGTTGTGATCGTTCATCTCAGATCCCCAACTGCTGACGCTGGCGCTTCAAGTGCTCCGGCATCTCTTTGTAGACGTCTTCGAACATGGTCGCGGCGCTTGGAATCTGCCCGCCAGCGAGGGTGCCGTATTGCTCGGCTTCCTTCTGCGCGGCCATCACCTCGGCTTCGAGTTCAGCGGTAACGGCGGCATGTTCCTCTTCGGACCATTGGCCGATCTTCACCATGTGCTGCTTGAGACGGGCAATCGGATCGCCCAGCGGGAAGTGGCTCCAGTCGTCGGCGGGACGGTATTTCGAAGGATCGTCCGAGGTGGAGTGCGGGCCGGCGCGGTAGGTGACCCATTCGATCAGCGCCGGGCCGAGGTTGCGGCGGGCACGTTCGGCGGCCCAGCGCGAGGCGGCGTAGACCGCCATGAAGTCGTTGCCATCGACCCGCAGCGAAGCGATGCCGCAACCGACGCCGCGTCCGGCGAAGGTCGTGGCTTCACCGCCGGCAATGGCCTGGAAGGTGGAGATCGCCCACTGGTTGTTGACCACGTTGAGGATCACCGGCGCCCGATAGACGTGGGCAAAGGTGAGGGCCGTGTGGAAGTCCGATTCGGCGGTGGCACCGTCACCGATCCAGGCCGAAGCGATCTTGGTATCGCCCTTGATCGCCGAGGCCATGCCCCAGCCCACGCCTTGGATGAATTGCGTGGCGAGGTTGCCGGAGATGGTGAAGAAACCGGCGTCCTTGACCGAGTACATGATCGGTAACTGCCGGCCCTTGAGCGGATCGCGCTCGTTGGACAGCAGTTGGCAGATCATGCCCACCAACGGCACTTCGCGAGCCATCAGGATGCTTTGCTGGCGATAGGTGGGGAAGCACATGTCATCGATGTTCAGCGCCAGGGCCTGGCCGCTGCCGATGGCTTCCTCGCCGAGGCTCTGCATGTAGAACGACATTTTTTTCTGGCGTTGGGCGACCACCATGCGGTTGTCGTAGATGCGCGTCTTGAGCATGGCGCGCATGCCTTTGCGCAGGATGTCGAGTGGCACGTCTTCGGCCCATGGGCCGTGGGCATTGCCTTGGTCGTCGAGCACGCGAATCAGGCTGCGGGCCAGGTCGGCGGTGTCGGCGGGTTCGACGTCGATGGAAGGTTTACGCACCGTGCCGGCATCGGACAGATGCAGGTAGGAAAAGTCGGTCTTGCAGCCGGGACGGCCCGAGGGTTCGGGAACGTGCAGGCGTAGCGGTTCGTACGCTGGGTTCATGGCTTTCTACGCTCGATCTTGTGAATTTCTTGTAGTGGGCGCGCTAGCTGACGAATTTCCCCGGGTACGGGAAATTGTCCTACAACAATCATAGGCTCGACGCAGAAGAATATTTTTCTCTGTTGGCTTGCTGTTCAGATCATTTGCAGATAAAAAATCTGCACAACGATAAAAAAACAGGATTATTTGTCTCATGCGTAAATTGGATCGCACCGACATCGGCATTCTGAACAGCCTTCAGGAAAACGCCCGTATCACCAACGCCGATCTCGCCCGTTCGGTCAATCTGTCGCCGACCCCGTGCTTCAACCGTGTCCGGGCCATGGAGGAGTTGGGCGTGATCCGCGAGCAGGTCACTTTGCTCGACGCCGACCTGCTGGGGCTGCACGTCAACGTGTTCATCCATGTGAGTTTGGAGAAGCAGGTGGAAGAGGCGCTACAGCATTTTGAAGAGGCGATCTCCGACCGCCCGGAAGTGATGGAGTGCTACCTGATGGCAGGCGATCCGGATTACCTGATCCGTGTGCTGGTGCCGACCATCCAGTCGCTGGAGCGCTTCATGATGGACTTCCTGACCAAGGTCCCGGGCGTGGCGAACATCCGCTCCAGCTTTGCCCTCAAGCAAGTGCGCTACAAGACTGCGCTACCGTTGCCGGCCAATGGGTTGACCTTGGGGACCTGAAGATCAAATGGTTTTTGAGGGCCGCTTCGCGGCCCAGCGGGAGCAAGCTCCCTCGCCACGGGGATGGGTGGCTGGCGAGCCGGTAGCCATCAAGCACCGTCCTGTGGCGAGGGAGCTTGCTCCCGCTGGGCTGCGCAGCAGCCCCAAGCTTCTAAAGCTGATTGATCGGAATTTTCAGATAGGTCACGCCATTGTCCTCGGCCGGCGGCAGGTGGCCGGCCCGCACATTGACCTGGATCGCCGGCAACAGCAGCGTCGGCATGCCCAGCGTCTTGTCGCGCTGGGTACGCATGGCCACGAACGTGGCTTCATCGATCCCATCGCGCACATGAATGTTGTGCTGGCGTTGTTCACCCACGGTGCTCACGCACTGGGGCTCGCGCTCATCCGGTGGATAGTCGTGGCACACGTAGAGCCGCACGTTGGCGGGGAAGGCCAGCAGTTTGCAAATCGAGGCGTAGAGTTGATGGGCGTTGCCGCCGGGAAAGTCGCAGCGGGCGGTGCCCACGTCCGGCATGAACAGCGTATCGCCTACCAGGATCACGTCGCCATCGATCAGGTAGGCCATGTCCGCCGGAGTGTGGCCGGGCACATGCAATGCGGTGGCCTTGAGGTTGCCTATGAAAAACCCTTCGTCGGCGGCGAACAGATGATCGAACTGGGAGCCGTCGACGGCAAACTGCGGTTCAAGGTTGAACAGCTTCTTGAAGACTTGTTGGACCTCGCCGATGGCTTGGCCGATGGCGATCTTCCCTCCCAGCGCCTTGCGCAAGTAAGGCGCGGCGGATAAGTGATCGGCGTGGGCATGGGTCTCCAGCAGCCATTGCACCGTCAACCGGTGTTCGCGCACGAAGGCGATCACCCGCTCGGCCTGAGCGGTGCCGCTGCGGCCCGAGGCCGGGTCATAGTCCAGCACCGGGTCCACCACCGCGCACTGCCCTCCATCGTCTTCATAGACGACGTAGGTATAGGTCTTCGAGGCGGGGTCGAGAAAGCTTTGGATCTGCGCGGGCATGACAGCGAACCTGTACGGGAAGAAGCGGTTGCAACGCTTGAGGTTTACAACATAGGGTCCGCAGCTTAGTGAGGGCCGAGGTGTCCTGCAAATGCGATCGCACCTGACAACAGGTGTGCGCGGCTTGAGAGAGTTTTATGGTTCCGGCAGGTTTTTTTGGCGTGATCATGGGGGTGATCCTCGGGCTGACGGGGGCCGGTGGTGGCATCCTGGCGGTGCCGGCACTGGTGCTCGGGTTGGGCTGGAGCATGATCCAGGCCGCCTCGCTGCACCGCCACGCTGTCGGCACTGGGGGCGGTGACGGGCCTGGTATCGGGCTCGCTGGGCGTGGGCGGTGGTTTCCTGATCGTACCGGCGTTCAAGCAACTGACCGACGTGCAGATGCGCGGCATCGTCGCGACGTCCTTGATGGTCATCAGCCTGATTTCACTGATTGGCGTGGTGGGTGCGTTTCATGCCGGGGTGAGCATCGACCGGGTCGGCGCGGTGTTCATCGCGGCAAGCATCGCCGGGATGGTGCTGGGGCGGCGCCTGGCGGCCAGGGTCCCGGCCCGGGTGCTGCAGGTGGGGTTCGCCGGGGTTTGCCTGGGGGGGGCGGTGTTCATGTGGGTGCGGGCGTAGCCAGGATCACGATCCGCCTCATGCCTGATTCCTTGTCGTTCATCGGGGCCCTGTGTTCATCCCAGTCCTGACCGTACGTCCGGGCCTGCTTAAACCTGTCAACTCTGACAGTGGACGGTGAACAGGATCCAGGTAATAAGTCCTCCATTGAGATGGGCAGTACAACCCACATGGAGGATCTGAAAATGGCTAGCGACTCGAAGACCGACACACCAAAGCGGGCCGGCGAATTCGATCCGGAATTCAACGGAGGCCAGATTCTGCTTCTTCCGGGGACGGATGCCGTCGATGTTGCGATAGATTCAGAGGACAGGATCTACGTCGTGGGTGGAACGGCGCTATGGGTAAATGGCGAATATATTATTTCGGCGCTCAATCATGACGGGACGAACCGTGAGGACTTCAATGGCGGCGAGCCAGTCAGAAATACGTTCATGCCGGGTGCGTATAGCCTGGCGGAGCAGGTGGCCGTCCTGCCGGACGGTAAAATACTGATCCTGGGAGTCGTCGATCTGGGCGGCTCGAATTTTGGATTCGCGCTGGCGCGCTACCTTCCCAACGGCACGCTGGATCTTTCGTATGGCGTCAATGGCCACGCGATACCGGTCTTCGATTTCTGCGATGTCGTCATTTCGAGGAATGACCTCAATGCCGACGGCAACGAGCCAACCTATCTCTATACGGGGAAAACTTATCTGTCCCTTTACGGAGGACGCACATACATCTCGGGTCTCGCACTGACCGTGGGGGCGCGCAAGGCAGTTACGTTACTCATGTGCTTGGACGGGGACGGCAATCTCGTTCAGGCGTTCGGAAACAAAGGCGGCGCGGTCATTGAGCATCCCGAGCATCATTTGAATGCGCAAAGCATGCTGGTGACAAACGACTACATATATTTAGTGGGGTACATCCAGCGTAACCCTCGTAATTACAAGGTTTGGGTGCGTGTGCGACTGGATGGCCGTCTCGACACCCATTTTGGCAAGAGAGGATTTATCACGGATATGGGCCCTGGCTTCCACGTTGGCGCGGGAAACTTCCATGCGGTCGCGTTACATGGCAACCTGAAACTCCTCGGTGCCGGCTCATCGCCCAACCAACGGTTTGTCGCTCATGCAACGCTGGAAAGTATCGACAAGGATGGCGGCAAAGACCCTGACTTCAACGATGGCGAACTCGTTGTGACCACTATAGGTCTGGGGTCCATCTGGTTCGATTGTGCAATTCAGTCGGACGGGCGCATCGTAACCTGTGGCAAAACCGGCCCGGAGATTGAAGAGATGTTGGTTGGGCGCTATCTACCCAGTGGACGCCTGGATACTGGCTTCGGTGATCACGAAGGCTGGACACAATTCAGGTTGAAGGATGAGGTAGACAACCCCGTATTGGCATTGGATTCCAATGATGATGTTGTCGTAGCCGGTCGATATTTCGACGACCTGAGCGCGATACCTTTCGTATTTCGGTTGAAGGGCTGAGTCGCCCTGGTTTTTATATCAACCGGCACTGCATCAAGAATCCCAGCGCCACCGATTGCCCTTGCTCCAGCAAGCGCAACCCCGGTCGCCCCGGCAGGTGATGGGCGTTGACCGGGTGGCTGACCGGTTCGATGCAAAAGAAGTCCAGGCCCACGGGGCAGTAGAGCAGGAAGTAATCGCAGCCGCTGGCCCGGCACTCCAGTTCATAGCCTAGGTCCGGCTGCTGGATCAGGCATTGCCCGTCCCAACCGCCGAAACCGTTGTCGACAAGCGTGTCCGGCAGTAAACGGAGCGCCTGGAAATCCCAGTGTTCAGGAATGTGGGTCAGTTCCGTGGGCAGTTTCGTGGCATCGCACATCCAGACCTCGCTGGCGCGGGTTTGCAGGCGCGTGGCGGGGGTGCGTGGAAAGTATGGATGCAAGCCCAGCCCGTGCCACGCGGCCTGTTCGGCCATGTGGGTGACGTGCATTGCGAGCTGCAACTGGCCGCCGCTCAGACCGACCCGCAGGCTGGCGCGGTAGGCGAACGGCTGTTGGCTGTCGAGTTGCAGCAACGCTTCCTGGGCACTGTGCTCGATCACCTGCCACGGTTGTTGCCACGCACTGCCATGGATCGGAAACGGATCGTTGGGGCTGTTGGCGTCCAGGGCCAGCCAGCCGCCGGGACAGTCGAAGCCGCCGTGGGCGATCCGGTTCGACCAGGGAATCAACGGGAAGCCGCCGAGCTTGCCAGGCAGGCCGTTTTCCAACGCGTGGGGCGCTGGCGGGCGCAGTAGCGGGGCGCCGTTACTGCGCAACGTCCAGTCGACCAGGCTGGCGCCCAGATGCGGGGCCAGGGTGAGACGAGTCAGTTCGTCTTCGAGGTGGAGAAGGGGTGGCGTCATGGTGGTTGTCTGCTGGATTGAAAAGCAGTGAGGGGAATGCAGATTTTGTGTGGACGCTGTTGTGGCGAGGGAGCTTGCTTCCGCTGGACTGCGAAGCAGGCCCAAGTTCTTTGTTTCAGCACAAATTTTTGGGGCGGCTTCGCCACCCAGCGGGAGCAAGCTCCCTCGCCACAAGGGGGCTTGCTGGTTGATGGGATTACAACACCAGATGCGGCAACCACAGGGAAATGGCGGGCACATAAGTCACGAGCATCAGCACCAGGAACAGCATGGCGTAGAACGGCAGCAGCGCCTTGACGGTGCTTTCGATGCTGACCTTGCCGATGGCGGAACCGACAAACAACACCGCGCCCACCGGCGGGGTGATCAGGCCGATGCCCAGGTTCACCAGCATGATCATGCCGAACTGCACCGGGTCCACGCCGATGCCCACGATCACCGGCATCAGGATCGGCGTCAGGATCAGGATCAATGGCGCCATGTCCATCACGGTGCCCAGCAGCAGCAACATCACGTTGATGCACATCAGGATCACGTAGCGGTTGTCCGACAGCGTCAGGAACGCGGTGGTGATCTTCGCAGGGATCTCCATCAGCGTCATGATGTAGCCGAAGCTGGCGGCGAAGCCGATCAGGATCATCACGATGGAGATGGTGCGCACCGTGCGGTGCATCAGCTTCGGCAACTCGCTCCACTTGTAGTCGCGATAGATGCACATGGTCACGAAGAACGCCCACACCACGGCGATGGCGGCTGATTCGGTGGCGGTGAAAACACCCGAGAGAATGCCGCCAAGGATGATGAACAGGGTCATCATGCCCCACATGGCTTCCCTGCAGATCTTCAGCGCTTGCTTGAGCGGAATCACTTCACCTTTGGGGTAGTTGCGCTTTTTCGCGAAGACCAGGCACAGCGCCATCAGGCAGAGGTTCATCATGATGCCGGGGACGATGCCGGCCATGAACAGCGAACCGATGGAGACGGTGCCGCCCGCGGCGAGCGAATACAGCACCGCGTTGTGGCTGGGCGGTGTCAGCAGCGCTTGTACCGAACCACTGACGGTGACGGCGGTGGCGTAATCACGCGGATAGCCCCGGCGTGTCATTTCCGGGATCAACACCGAACCGACCGAGGCGGTATCGGCTACCGAGGAACCGGAGATTGCGCCAAAAAAACTCGAGGCCACGAGGTTGACCAATGACAGGCCACCGCGCACGAAGCCTACCAACACGCTGGCGAATGCCACCAGTCGGCGGGACATGCCGCCTTCGGCCATGATCGCACCGGCCAGAACGAAGAACGGAATGGCCAACAACGAGAACTTATTCACCCCGCCCGTTACCTGGATCATCATGGCCTGGAACGGAATATCGATCCACCACGCCCCGATCAGGGCGGCAGCGCCCAACGCGTAGGCGACCGGCATGCCGATCAGGATCAACAACAAAAAACTGCCCAGCAGAATCAGCGCGTCCATTAAGCGGCACCTTCGTTTTCTTCAACCAGGTCGAACTGCACGACCCGACGCTGGCTTTGATCGCCCAGCAAGAGTTTTTCCAGGACAAAAATCAACGTCAGGAAGCCACCGATCGGTATCGGCATGTAGGTGATGCCGACGCGCAGGGTGGGGATGGCGCTCATGAATTGATTCCAGGTGGTCATGCACAGCTTGGTGCCCCAGATGGTCATGAAAATGCACACCGCCGCCATCAAGAGCTGGGTGAAAACCGAAGCCAGGGTTTGCCAATGCGGGGGCAGGCGGCTGGTGACCATGTCCACGGCCATGTGCGAGCCGGAGCGGTAGCTGGCGGCGGCACCGATGAAGGTAAATACGATCATCAGCAAGATGGCGGTGGGTTCCGGCCAGCTTGAGCCGGTACCGAGTACGTAGCGGGCAAACACCCCCCACGGAATCATCAGCGCAACGGCAAGGACAGAAAGGCCGGCCACCCAGATGCAAGTCATGTAAATCGTGTCGTTGATACGCAGCAGCAAATTCTTCATCGGGTTCCACCGTAACCGGGCGCACCTTCAACCGCAGGCGCGCCCAGCCTTTTCATGAGTACAGATTGAGAGGCTTTACTGGACGGCTTCGATACGCTTGATCAGGTCGGCATACGGCGCGCCGTATTTGGCCCGGATCGGCGCTGTGGCGTCGTAGAAAGGTTTCTTGTCGACGGTGATGAACTCGACGCCAGCGGCCTTGAGTTTTTCTTCACTGGCGGCGGACTTCTTGTCCCACAGCACGCGCTCTTCAGCCTGGGCGGCCTTGGCGGCTTTTTTCACCATGTCTTGCTGCTCTGGGGTGAGCTTGTTCCAAGTGATTTTCGACATCACGATCGGCTCAGGCAGGATCAGGTGGCCGGTCAGGCTGTAGTACTTGGCGTTCTGGTAGTGGTTGTGTTCGAGCATGGTCGGCGGGTTGTTTTCCGCGCCGTCAATCACGCCGGTCTGCAGCGCGCTGAAGATCTCGCCGGTGTCCATGGCGATACCATTGCCGCCCATGGCGTTGATGGTCTCGATGAACATCGGGTTGCCCTGTACGCGAATCTTCATGCCCTTCATGTCTTCGAGCTTGCGCACCGGCTTCTTGGTGTAGAGGTTGCGGGTGCCGCCGTCCATCCAGGCCAGAGCCACCAGGCCGAATTCGGAATTGGTGATCCGGTCGAGGATCGCATCGCCGACTTCACCGTCGATGACGGCGCGCATGTGGGCCTGGTCGCGGAAGATGAATGGCATGTTGAAGACGTTCACGTCCGGCACGACGGGGCCGACGATACCCAGGCTGACCCGGGACATCTGGATCGCGCCGGCTTGCATCTGCTCGATCACTTCTTTTTCGGAGCCCAGTACGCCGCCCGGGAAATACTTGAACTTCAGTTCGCCGTTGCTCTCTTTTTCCAGGGTCTTACCCATGGATTCCTCGGCGACCACGGTCGGGTAGCCCTTGGGGTGGATGTCGGCGATCTTGATATCGAGGGCGTGCGCCGCCTGGGCCAGAAAGGCCAAGGGAAGGGCTGCGATCAGAAGTGTACGTTTGAAATTCATGGTCAATCTCCAGTCTTGTTGTTTTTTTATGGCTCATCCAGTGAAGCGGTGAAGCAGATCAGTTCGCGGAGTGCTCCCGTCCTCCGAAAGCAGGTTCAGCCAGGCCCTTGACACCGGGGTTGAGGGCGAACACGCCACCGGCCAGGGACTGCGGGTCGTTGTCGTCACCGGGACGGATCGAGGTGACGAAGAGGGTGTCCAGGCGACTGCCGCCAAAGGCGCACATGGTCGGTTTCTTCACCGGCACTTGCAGTGAGCGGTCCAGACGTCCGTCCGGGGTGAAACGGTGAATCAGCCCGGCATCGTTGGCGCAGATCCAATAGCAACCGTCGGCATCCACCGCGGCGCCATCCGGGCGACCGGCCAACGGCATCATGTCGACGAACAGCCGCCGGTTGGACGGTGTGCCGCTGTCGATGTCGTAGTCGAAGGCCCAGATCTGCTGCACCAGCGGGTGTGAATCGGAGAGGTACATCGTGCGTCCGTCCGGGCTGAAGCCCAGGCCATTGGGCACAATGAAGCCGCTCAGTTGCGCCTCGACCGGGCTGCGCTGGCCTGCCTCGTAACGATACATCCGGCCTACGTCAGCGTTGGCGCCCATGTTCAGCACCATGCTGCCGGCCCAGAAACGGCCCTGGCGGTCGCAGCGGCCATCGTTGAGGCGCATGTCGGTGCGGCTGTGTTCGACGCTTGCGCACAGTTCGCTGTCCAGGCTGCCGTCATCATTGGGGTGCAGGCGAAAGAAACCGCTTTCCATGCCGGCGACCCAGCCACCGTCCTGGTGACGGGCAATGCAGGCGAGCATTTCGGGCGCTTCCCAGCCCTGGAGCTTTCCGCTGCTAGCGTTCCAGCATTGCAGGCCACCGTTGGGAATGTTCACCCAATACAGGGCGTTTTCGTCGGGAACCCATACCGGGCTTTCCCCGACGGCGTTGCGTGCATCGACAATCAATTCGGCTTGCATGGTGATTCCTTTGTGCGTGCGTATCCCATGAAAAACAGCGAATCAGTCGTCGAATGGGCCTGCTGCCACAAAGGCGCCACCCTGATAAACCATGGCCGGGTCATCGGCGGCCGGCATCGGCTGCGCTTCGACCTTGTCGCGGAAAATCTCGGACGTGTCCTTGGGCTGGTAGCCCAGGTGCGCGGCGTGGCTGTTGTCCCACCAGACGTCGCGATTGGCGGACATGCCGTAGACCACGGTGTGGCCAACCTTCGGCGTATAGAGCGAACATTCGATCAGTTGGGTGAGGTCGTCGAAACTCAGCCAGGTGCTCATCATCCGGCGGTTCTGCGGTTCGGGGAACGACGAGCCGATGCGGATGCTGACGGTCTCGATGCCGTAGCGATCGAAGTAGAAACTGGCGACGTCTTCACCGTAGGACTTGGACAGGCCGTAGTAGCCATCCGGGCGGCGAGGGGAGAGAGCGTCGATGGTCTCGTCCTGTTTGTAGAAACCGATGACGTGGTTGGAGCTGGCGAAGATCACTCGCTTGACGCCGTGTTTGCGGGCGGCTTCATAAATGTGAAAGACGCCGCTGATGTTGGCGCCGAGGATTTCTTCGAACGGACGCTCCACCGAAACACCACCGAAATGCAGGATGGCATCGACGCCTTCGACCAGTTGGTGCACGGCCTGCTTGTCCGACAGGTCGCACGGCATCACTTCTTCGCTTTCGTCGATGGCCGGGGCCATGTTGGCGATGTCCGACAGGCGAATGTGACGGGCGAAAGGCTTGAGGCGTTCGCGCAAGACTTTGCCAAGGCCGCCAGCGGCGCCGGTCAATAGGAGGCGATTGAAGGGATGACGAATCTGTGTCGTGGTCATGGCATTACCTGAGCAAACTATGAGAGGTACAGTTGTTATAAGTTGTCGTACGACCTAGAGGAATATCCTTATCCTTCCGTTACCTTGTCAACGTTTGATCGACGAACCGCTCTAAACCGACGTCCTTGCCGCGCTACGAGGATTCCACCGCCCCTGTGGCGAGGGAGCTTGCTCCCGCTGGACTGCGAAGCAGGCCCATAAGATTGCGAAACACGGCGTCTGCTGCGCAGCCGAGCGGGAGCAAGCTCCCTCGCCACAGGTGATTCGGTTAGCCTCAACAAAGCGCTTCGCCCCACGGCGCGCGCTTGCTGCTTACAACAGCGACAGCGGGTAGCTGATGAAAATGCGGTTCTCGTCAAATTCGTTGGTGCTGTAGTCCCGACGAATCGATGCGTTACGCCATTTCACGTTGAGGCTCTTCAGCGCACCGCTCTGTACGGTGTAGGCCAGTTCGGTTTCACGGCCCCATTCCTTGCCGTCGTCAACGGTGGCGGTGTGCACATTGTCGCCGCTGATGTAGCGGTTCATCAGGGTCAGGCCCGGCACGCCGACGGCGGCGAAGTTGAAGTCGTGGCGCAGTTGCCAGGATTTTTCCTTGGCGTTGTCGTAGCTGGAGTTGTAGCTGTCGTTGGCCAGGGTGCCGCC